>JBBINR010000027.1:0-46115 GCA_037443785.1 Ignavibacteriales bacterium
GCCCGTTCTACACTCATCGTATCGTATGGTTCAGTAAATTTCATCAGCATTATCTTATATTTTTTGTAAATCTCAGGAAATAACTGATTAATTTCTTCTTCCGTGATTAAAAATCGGTATAAAATTTTCAAACAAAACAACATCTTAAGTTTATCGCTGCCGAACATCTCCATAACGATATGAAATCGTTCCAATTGATCTTTAAGAAAGACGCCGACCGTTTGAGTGTCGACAAGCAATTGATCATCATCCGGAATGGCGATACTTTCAATTTGACGTCGGTGTACTTTATGAATGTCGATGCAAATATTCTGAATAATTGATCCAATGTACGTTTGAAGCAATGAACGCCCATCGTATTGTGCTTTAATAGACGGAAGTTTTCTGATGAGTGCTTCGTTAACCGATTGAATAAGGTCCTCTTCGTCATCCCTTCTGAACATCCCGCTGGCGGTATATTTCTTAATGAAAATTTTGACAATATTTTGACATTGAAGGATGAAGGCATTGGGGTTGCTGTGGAGGAGCACAATGTCAAGATTGTCGACAAATTCAGGCATTGATGATTATGAATTCTGTTTATGGAAGTGAAAAAAATACTGAAGATCATTACAGACTTTTCCAATATACAAACAGCAGTCGTCGACTGCAACCTTGTGGTCGGCACGACTATATCACGGTGATGGAGGTAATATTTTTTGATTAATGCTTTCATGATTTCTTTTTACATGTCCACTCGGGATAATCATCTCCTTTGGCAACGTTATTTTCCCAGTGAAGCGGCTGAAGGTTCTCCAGGTCGTCAGTTCCTCCTTTAGCAACAGGAATGATATGGTCTATCTCCCATCCATACTTCGTTCGTTTTCCGTAGTCATGCCGGGAAATAATTGTCGCGCATGCATCTTTTCGATAGAAGTAAAATCCAAATTCTTTTTGGGCTTTTTCCCATACCGCTTTAATCGTAATTTCATCAAATGGTTCACCATTCATCATGGTGTTTAATGCGCGGTTCATGGTGACCACCCCAGTTTTTGACGAATACGATCGCCTTGCCGTATGAGTGAATAGCGAAATAGTAGCCACTACATTTCCCTTTCTCTGTTGGTTACCCCTTATATATATTTATACTGTAAAAAATTTCAAATCGGACTCGTTCCAACTTTTTTTTTTATTAAAATTTTCTAACAAAAAAAAATGCATTTTCAATTTAATTTCAAAGATTTTTTGCTCAGAAATTCTCAAAGTTAGGAAGATTGGTTTTTGTAAAACTCATTTTCTTGTCAAAGGCCATTTTAGGGTTATTTATTTTTTTGTTTTAAAATCAAAACATATTGGAAGACATCCAATATGTCAGTCTCTTCGAAAAAAAATCTATACTCCTTGTTCAAAAAAACTCTTTAGAATGAGTTCATTTCGATTGAAGTAGGGATGCGAGTGATAGATTCATGTTTTTTTACAAGTACGATTATGATAATGGGTAGCCTGTTGAAGCGTTATTCATTGGTTTTGACTTATAGATTAGCGGATATAGTGGGAAAAAGGATAACACGAATTTTGTGCAAAGTCCCTCCTGATGGAAAGTGAAAGGTGTAGCGTCGGTAATAAGTATCAATTTTCTCATAGCCCCACGTTGCTTCTCTTATGAAGTTTGGGTATCTTTTATTCCATTTTGCGAGAAAATTACATGAGAGCGATTATTCCTGTTGCTGGAGTAGGCAGCCGGCTTCGTCCCCATACATATACTGTTCCCAAAGTTTTATTAAATGTTGCCGGAAAACCGATTATCGGGCACATTATGGATAAGATTATTGCGGAAGGTTTTGATGCTGCGACGATTGTTGTAGGTTATCTTGGCGATTTAATTAAAGAATATATTACATCCCATTACAAGATTACGGTTGATTTTGTTGAGCAGGAAGAACGTCTTGGTTTAGGCCATGCAATTTACTTATCACGCCATACAATTTCTAAAGATCCGATTTTAATTATTCTTGGTGACACAGTTTTCGATGTCGATCTTGGTGGTATGGTGAAAAGCCAATACTCGGCCATTGGCGTGAAACAGGTTGACGATCCACGCAGATTTGGTGTTGCCGAAGTAAGTAACGGCTTTATTACAAAATTGATTGAAAAGCCTGAACATCCAACAAGCAATTTGGCACTCGTCGGTTTGTATTATATCAAGCATCCGGATGTACTTCTTGATTGCCTGAAAGAAATGATTAAGCGGGATGTCCGGACAAAAAATGAATATCAATTGACCGATGGTCTGCAGATTATGATTGAACGCGGGGAGAAACTTACTACCTTTGGGATTGAGGGATGGTACGACTGCGGAAAACCTGAAACATTACTCGACACAAACCGTCATTTATTGCACGAAACAAAAACAAACGGGATTCACGCCGGTGTCGTCATTGTTCCACCGGTATTTATTTCGCCCAACTCAACAGTGAAAAATTCTGTTATTGGTCCGTATGCCACGATTGCCGAAGGTGCTTCGGTGAATGATTCAATCATAAAAAATTCGATCATCAGCGAAGGCTCGCGTGTTGAATCGGCATTGCTCGAAGATTCGATCATCGGAACTAATGCCATTGTCAAAGGCGGATTTAAACGCATCAACGTTGGCGATTCATCAGAACTTGAATATCATTAAACATTAATCACTTTTTAAAGCAAGGAGAATTTTCTTTCATGCGTTATCTTTTTACCTCAGAATCGGTTTCCGAAGGACATCCGGATAAAGTTGCTGATCAAATTTCTGATGCAGTACTTGATGCACTTCTTACACAAGATAAATATTCGCGCGTAGCGTGCGAAACGATGGTAACAACCGGCCAGGTTATCGTCGCCGGCGAAGTTACTACAAATGCGTATATCGATATTCACGAAGTTGTTCGCGAAACAATTCGTGAAATTGGTTACACAAAAGCGGAATATAAATTCGACGCCGATTCATGCGGAATCTTAAATGCCATCCATTCTCAATCAGCCGATATCGCAATGGGAGTTGATACCGGCGGAGCAGGTGATCAAGGGATGATGTTCGGTTATGCGAACAACGAAACGCCAGAATTCATGCCCGCACCAATTCTCTATGCGCATCAATTGGTAAAGAAACTTGCTGATATTCGTAAAAAGAATTTGAAACTTATGCCATATCTTCGTCCCGATGCGAAATCGCAAGTGACGATTGAATACGACGGGCACAAACCTGTGCGTGTTGATACCGTTGTCATTTCAACTCAGCACGATCCCACTGTGTCGCAGAAAAAAATTAAAGAAGACGTTATTGCAAATGTAATTAAAAAGGTTATTCCGGCGCATCTTCTCGACAAGAAAACAAAATATTTCGTCAACCCGACGGGTAATTTCGTTATCGGCGGGCCGCACGGAGACAGTGGATTGACGGGAAGAAAAATTATTGTTGATACGTACGGCGGACGCGCACCGCACGGCGGAGGAGCGTTCTCCGGCAAAGATCCGTCAAAAGTTGATCGCAGCGCGGCATATGCAACACGTCATCTTGCGAAGAATGTTGTTGCCGCCGGGCTTGCCGACGAATGCCAGATTCAGGTAGCATACGCCATTGGTGTTGCGGATCCTGTATCAATCTATGTCAACACATTCGGCACCGGTATTATGCCTGATTCCGAGATTTCAAAAATTCTTGTGAAGAATGTCGATATGACACCGCGTGGAATCATCAAACGTTTGAATTTGCTCCGGCCGATCTATAAAAAATCAGCGGCATATGGTCACTTTGGACGCAATGAAAAAGAATTTTCGTGGGAACAACTTGATCTTGTTTCTGCGTTGAAGAAAGCAGCAAAGTAATTTGTAATTCACAATAACCCTGTAAGGTTAAACTATAAATAAAGGAGCAATAATGAGTGCAGTAATGGATGAAGTTTCGGCGAAAAAAATATCAAAACCGGAACTTCCGTTTAAAGTGAAGGATATGTCTCTGGCGGAATGGGGACGCAAGGAAATAAATTTAGCTGAAGCGGAAATGCCTGGCTTGATGGCAATTCGCGATGAATATAAAGGAAAACAACCTCTGAAAGGTGCGCGCATTGCCGGTTGTTTGCACATGACGATTCAAACTGCCGTGTTGATTGAAACGTTAAAAGATCTCGGGGCAGACGTTTCGTGGTCATCGTGCAATATTTTTTCGACACAGGATCACGCAGCCGCAGCAATTGCCGCAGCCGGAATTCCGGTGTATGCATGGAAGGGAATGAATGCTGAAGAATTCGATTGGTGCATTGAGCAAACATTGTTTGCATTCAAAGACGGTAAACCGCTCAATATGATTCTTGATGATGGCGGCGATCTTACCAATATGGTGTTCGACAAATATCCTGAGCTTGCTGCAGGCATTCGCGGACTTTCAGAAGAAACGACGACAGGTGTTCATCGCTTATATGATCGAATGAAAAACGGAACGCTGCTGATGCCCGCCATCAACGTAAATGATTCTGTTACGAAATCTAAATTCGATAATAAATACGGCTGCCGCGAATCGCTTGTTGATGCCATCCGCCGGGCAACCGATTTGATGCTTGCGGGTAAAGTCGCTGTTGTTGCAGGATATGGCGATGTCGGTAAAGGTTCTGCAGAATCATTGCGCGATGCCAAAGTTCGCGTTATTGTTACCGAGATCGATCCTATTTGTGCATTGCAAGCGGCCATGGAAGGCTACGAAGTAAAACGTATGGATGAAGCGGTGAAGGAAGCCGATATTATCGTGACGACGACGGGGAATAAGAATATCGTTACCGCTCGTCATTTCAAAACATTGAAGCACAACGCGATCGTTTGCAATATCGGTCACTTCGATATTGAAATCGATATGGCGTGGTTGAATAAAAACTACGGACATACCAAAGATACCATTAAACCGCAGGTTGATAAATATACGATTGACGGAAAAGATATTATTGTTCTTGCCGAAGGCCGTTTGGTAAACCTTGGGTGCGCAATGGGGCATCCGTCATTCGTGATGTCGAACTCATTTTCAAATCAAACACTGGCGCAAATCGAATTGTGGAATCATTCAGACCGATATGAAAAGAAAGTCTACATGCTTCCGAAACATCTCGATGAAAAAGTTGCCCGGTTGCATCTGAAAAAAATCGGTGTCGAATTGGATGTGCTTTCCGAAGACCAAGCGCAATATATTGGTGTGCCGGTTGAAGGTCCTTATAAACCGGAATATTATCGATATTAAGTTGTTGATTTTTTTATTTGACATAGCCCCGAGAAAATACTCGGGGCTTTTGTTTTTGTCTAATATCTGCCGTTGATTCATGGTTTGCTAATAGAGGAATTTATCAATACCTTTGTTAGGAAAATTAATATTTACTCGATCATTTAGACTATTTGGGTTGATTTGATGAAATCGGTGTTGGACGGTATTACGGTTGCGCTTCCGCTATTATATTTTGGTACTGCATTAGTTTACGGACTATCTTTTTTTCAAGATAATGTTGCTGCGAAGAAAGTCAAAACTCCATTTCTCCTCGTGACGCTGTTCGTTCATTTTTTTTATCTCATTGCTCGTACAATTGAATTTAATCATCCGCCGATTACCACCGTGTTCGAAATAATGACAGTCATCGCGTTTTCCCTTGCCACTTCCTATCGAATTATTGAATTCAGAACACAAATTAAAAACACGGGATTTTTTATCCTTATTGTTGCGTTACTACTTCAAATCATTTCAGCGTTCTTTATTCAAGATCTTATTGAAGTCAAAGCAATCTTACGAAGTAATTTGCTTGGTTTTCATGTCATTAGCGCGATTGCCGGAATATCAGCGTTTTCAATTTCAGCAGTGTATGGCATTCTTTATCTGATGTTGTATCACAACATAAAAAAAAATCGATTCGGCATCATCTATCAAAATCTGCCGAATCTTGAAAAACTTGAAAAGATGGCGATGGTTGCCGTGAGTGTCGGTTTTGTTTTGCTGACAATCGCTATTCTTGTCGGTGGTGTTTGGCTCGTTCGAGCAGTGGAAAATTATTCTCCGTTTGATCCGAAAGTAATTGGAACATTAGTCGTCTGGTTGTTGTATGGTGCGGGACTGATTGGTCAAAAAAGTTTTGGGTGGAAGGGAAGGCGGATCATGGTGCTGTCGATATCCGGATTTGCTGCTGCATTTCTTTCGCTGACATTAATTAATATGTATTTGAGCGGGTTTCATAATTTTTTCTAGCATTTGTTTTAAAGTGAAGGTATGAATTTAATTCTTGTCGGCATTAATCATCGCACTGCGCCTCTTGAAGTGCGTGAAAAATTGTGGATGTCTGATGATGAGATCAAAGCATGCGTAAAGCAGTATTACAACAACGTGCTTTCTGAATGTTTTATTCTCTCCACATGTAATCGTACTGAATTGTACGGTGTCATTCCGTCATCCGAAAGCAATGGTGTCGATGTCAACCACACCATCGAACAAATCGCTCAAAGCCTCATTGAGTTTAAGTCTGCCGGCAACACTATTAAACGGAAACATCTCTATACTTTCGGAACACTTCCTGCGGCAAAACATTTGTTGAAAGTTGCGGCGGGAATTGATTCGATGGTACTTGGGGATGTGCAAATCCTTCACCAACTCCGAGAACATTTTCTTCTTGCGGACGAAACGCAAACGACCGGGATGATCCTTCACCGGTTAGTGCAGACCGCAAGCCGCGTCGGGAAACGCACACGCCATGAAACACACATCACTGCTGGTGCAGTTTCTGTCAGCTATGCGGCAGTTGAACTTGCGATAAAAATATTTGCCGATATTGAATCGAAGTCTGTGATGTTAATCGGTGCAGGAGAAACGGGCGAACTGACGGCAAAACTCTTGGTCAGCCGCGGCATCAAAAATGTTTTTGTAACAAATCGAACACGCTCGAAGGCGGAAGAGTTGACAACGGCGCTTGGTGGGACGGTTGTAGAGTGGGATTCATTTGTCTCGGTAATTCCGACTATGGATATTGTTATCTCGTCGGTAACCAGCCCAAATTATATTCTTACAAAAGAACAACTGGAGCAGGTGAGGAAACAAAAACAACAAAAAACATTGTTTGTGATCGATATTGGTGTTCCGCGGAATATTGAACCGGCCGTCAATGAAATTGAAAATGTTTTTCTTCATGATCTCGATTCGCTGACACATATTGTCGATCAGACGATGTATAAACGCAAAACGGAAATTCCGAAGGTTAACGAAATTATTTTTGAAGAGTTGAAAGAATTTTACGAATGGATGGAAGCGTTAGAAGTAGTCCCCACAATTAAAGATTTACGTTCGCATTTTGAAAATGTGCGGCAGGAAGAAGTTGGGCGGCTGGTTCATCGTTTTTCTGATAAAGAAAAAGAATTGGTTGATACCATTACGAAACGCATTGTCAACAGACTGCTTCATGATCCCACCATCGGATTAAAAGAAGAGAACAAACAAAACCGCGAAGAGAAAAGTAAAACACAACAAATCGTTCGAAGATTGTTCGGCTTAAAGCCTACCACAACGATTTCGAATGATTTCATCGAAACAGAAGACAATTAATGGTGCAAAAACAAACTATCATTATCGGAACCCGCAGCAGCGAGCTCGCACTGTGGCAGACAAACTGGGTTGCAGCAGAATTACGGAAATTACATCCTGCCGTTACTGTTGACATCATAAAGATTAAAACAACGGGAGATAAAATTCTCGACGCGCCCCTTTCGAAAATTGGCGACAAAGGATTGTTCACGAAAGAATTGGAAGTCGCGTTGCTCGAAAAAAGAATTGATCTTGCCGTGCATAGTTTAAAAGATGTGCCGACGCAACTTTCAAATGGATTGATGATTGGAGCGGTGAGCAAACGAGAAGACGTGCGGGATGTGTTCATCTCGCATCCGCAAAAAAAATATCGTTTGCTGAATGATGTTCCCCAAAACGGAACGGTAGCGACCGGAAGTCTTCGCCGCAAATGCCAATTGTTGAAACACCGTCCTGATTTACAGATTGCGGATATTCGCGGAAACCTTGCAACGCGTAAAAAGAAATTGGAAGAATCTTTGTGGGACGGAATGTTGCTTGCCCGCGCAGGTTTGGTTCGCTTGGGCTGGGAATCTATTATTACAGAAGTGTTGGAGCCGACATTTATTCTGCCCGCCGTTGGTCAAGGTGCGCTGGCAATTGAAATTCGAAGCGATGATGCTCGTTTAAGAGAACTGATCAAACCGTTGAATCACGACGAAACACAATATGCAACGCAAGCAGAGCGCGCATTGTTACGTGAACTTGAGGGTGGCTGCCAGATTCCTATCGGTACATTCGGCCGCATTGAAAATGGTTCATTGAAATTGGATGCAATCGTTGGAAGTGTTAACGGAAAGAAAATTGTTACAGGGAAAACGGAAGGCGTTCCTCATTCAGCAGAAATTCTCGGTGTTGCTCTTGCAAAAGAGTTACTCGCAAAAGGTGCCAAAGAAATTTTGGATGAAATTCGTTTGCAATCGGTTTAGTGATGAACCCGCTAAAAGGAAAAACGGTTGTTATCACGCGTCCACGAGAACAAGCGGCAGAGTTTATCTCGCTGTTGCAATCTGAAGGAGCAGAACCGATTCTTTTCCCGGCGATTGAAATTGTGCCGACAGAATCATGGGAAAAATGTGATGAAACAATTGAACATCTCGAGCGCTATGACGCAATAATTTTCAGCAGTACCAATGCGGTGGGATATTTCTTCCAGCGAATAACTGAACCGCATATTCAAATGCTGAAAAAAAAATCGGTGTATGTCGTTGGCGAAAAAACAGGAATAGAGGTAGCAAAACACGGTGTTACACCGATTGCTCCGCCTGACGTATTTGACGGGAAACATCTTGCAGAAAAAATTGTTGGAGATGGAGTTCGTGGGAAGCACTTTTTGCATCCGACCGGAAATTTGACGAGAACAACGATTCAAAATGAGTTGACGGGAAATGGTGCGAAGGTTGATGAGGTGATTGTATATCAAACACTTGCTTCTTCAAACGCAGATTCTGAAAAAATGGTAAAGATGTTTGAGCAGAAAAAAATTGATGCTGTAACATTTTTTAGTCCATCGAGCATTGAAAATTTTGTTTCAGCCATTTCCCAGAAATTGTTATCAAATGTTGCTGTCGCTGTCATCGGGAAGGCAAGTGCTGAAACAGCCGAAAAGAATGGATTGCATGTTGATGTTGTTGCTCACCCGTCCACATCAGATGGGATGGTAGAATCGCTCAAAAAATATTTTACGAAAACAGGAAAAAATGTCGAACATACTACATAACGATTTATTTCTCCGCGCGTGCAAGCGCGAAGCTGTCGAACGAACTCCCGTCTGGATGATGCGTCAAGCCGGTCGTTATTTGCCTGAATACAAAGCCGTTCGTGCAAAAGCTGATTTCCTTACGATGTGCAAAACGCCGGAGCTTTCAGCCGAAGTAACAATCCAGCCCGTTGATATTGTCGGCGTTGACGCGGCAATTATTTTTTCCGATATCCTCGTTGTTCCGGAAGCGATGGGAATGAAATTAGTTGTTGAAGAAGGAAAAGGCGGTCCACAATTTCCTTCGCCGCTTCGTTCGCTTTCTGCAATTCAACAATTGCGAATTCCCGATCCGCATATATCTTTGAAATATGTCATGGATGCGTTGAAATTGACGCGCAAGGAATTGAACGGTAAAGTTCCGCTCATCGGTTTTGCGGGCTCGCCGTGTACTCTTGCCGCGTACATGGTTGAAGGGAAAGGCTCGAAAGATTTTCGACACATCAAAGAATTGATCTTCACAAATCCGAAAGAAGCACACACGCTGCTCGATCTTCTCGCACGAACCGTTGCTGATTACCTTTCGGCGCAAATTGAATCCGGCGCGCAAGCGATACAAATTTTTGATTCATGGGGAGGAATTCTCGGGCAGGATGAATTCGAAGAATTTTCGCTTCGTTACATTCAACAAGTTATTTCGCTCGTAAAACGGACGAAGGAACCGATCATCGTATTTTGCAAAGACTGCGGACACTCTCTCGAAAAAATTGCGAGCGTCGGTGCAGATGTTGTCAGCCTTGATTGGACAATTGACATTGAAAAAGCACGAAAGCTTGTGGGAAACAAAGTTGGACTGCAAGGAAATCTTGATCCCACAATGCTGTTCACTTCTCCGCAGCGAATTGAAGCTGGCGTTCAATCTGTTCTCGAAAAATTTGGTCAAGGAAGCGGGCACGTTTTCAATCTTGGCCATGGAATTCTTCCCGAAACACCGGTCGAAAATGCTAAGGCAATGATCAACGCCGTAAAAAAATTGAGCACAAAATTTCACAGAATGGAAGAGGCGGTATGAGTTCAAAACAATTTGCCAACATTGATCTTCAGTTGCTAAAAAAATACAGCGGACCGGGTCCGCGGTACACAAGTTATCCCACTGCTCCGGTCTTTACAAAAGAATTCGGGCCGAAACAATATCGTGATGAAATTATTCGGACAAACGAAAAAGATGTTGATGTTCCGATTTCGCTCTATTTCCACTTGCCGTATTGCGATACACTTTGCTATTTCTGTGGATGCACGATGCTTGTTACGCAAAACCGTCCTCGCATATCGGAATACAATCAATATCTGAAACGTGAAATTGATATGGTTGCGCCTCTTGTCAATCCGAAACGGCGCGTGACGCAATTGCATTGGGGTGGCGGAACACCGTCGTATCTCGATCCCGAAGAAATTTCTGACGTCGGTTCGCATATCAAGAAGAATTTTCATTACGATGATGAGATTGAAGCGAGCGTTGAAATCGACCCGCGCGGTTTAACATTCGAACACATGCAGGCGTTTCATAATATCGGATTCAATCGCGTCAGCATGGGTGTGCAGGATTTCAATCCAAAAGTGCAGGAAGCGGTGAATCGGATTCAACCTGAAGCGATCACGCGCGATGCTGTGAATTGGAGCCGCAAGCTCGGTTTCAAAAGTATCAACATGGATTTGATTTACGGATTGCCGTTTCAGACAGTAGAATCGTTTGCTGAAACCGTTGACCGCATCATTGATATTTCACCGGATCGTCTTGCAGTATTTAATTACGCCCATGTGCCGTGGCTGAAGCCGCATCAAAAATTGATTCATGAAACCGATCTGCCGAATGCGGAAGTGAAACTTGAAATTTTTAAAATGACGATCGAAAAACTTCTTGACGCCGGATATTGGAACGTCGGGATGGATCATTTTGCAAAACGAACCGATGAACTGACATTCGCGCAGCAGAACAAAACGATGTACAGAAATTTTCAAGGGTATTCGACGAAAGCCGGTGCGGATATGTATGGGTTCGGAATGTCGGCAATCGGACAGTTCAACGAAACGTATCATCAGAATAATAAAAATATTCCTCAGTATTTTAAAGCGATTGATAACGGTGAGTTTGCAACGATCCTCGGCTATCGCATGACAGCGGACGATCATCTTCGCAAAGATGTCATTATGCGGCTAATGTGCGATATGGAATTGGATATGCGGAGCGTTGAAAAGAAATACAATATTTCATTCGCTGAATATTTTCAGCGTTCGATGCCGAAACTTGATCCGTTTATTGCTGACGGGCTCGTAACAGTTACCGATGATAAAATAATTGTGAACGGCCTCGGACGTCTCGTTATCCGCAATATTGCGATGGCATTCGATGCGTATCTCGATTCGATGCTGAAAGAAAAACCAATCTTCTCAAAAACGGTGTAACATGTCAAAAACCGCAGTCGTTCTTTTGCAGCTTGGCGGTCCGGACTCATTAGACGCAGTCGAACCATTCCTTTATAATCTTTTCTGCGACCCGGATATTATTGATGTTCCCGGCGCATTTCTTTTTCGCAACAAACTTGCGCGAATCATTTCACGAACGCGTGCGCCGAAAGTTCAAGAGTTGTACAAGAATATTGGCAATCGTTCGCCGATTCTTCCGCAAACCGAAATGCAGGCGGCTGCACTAAAAAAATCTCTCGCAGCGTCCGGCATTGATATTCATATTGCGATGCGGTACTGGCACCCGTTCACGGAAGAGGTGATAAAAAAAATATTGGCAAACGGCACTGAAAAAGTCATTCTGCTTCCGCTCTATCCGCATTTTTCAAAAGCAACAACCGGATCAAGTGTGAATGAATGGAATCGTGTCGCAAAGAAATTGAACGCAACGCATATTCGCACAACGCTGATTAAAAGTTATCAAAATCATCCTCTTTATATTGATGCACTGGTTGAAAAAGTGCAGCAAGCGATCGAACGTGTTGATGCATCTGAACGGAAAAATATTCAGCTTGTCTTTAGCGCACATGGCACTCCTATGAAATTAGTGCGCGATGGGGATCCGTATTCGCATCATATTCGAGAGACGTATGAACTGATTGTGAAGAAAGGTAATTTCGGGTTGCCGCATCTTCTGTGTTTCCAAAGCAAAGTCGGTCCGCAGAAATGGCTGGAACCGTCGCTGGTAAAAACGATTGAAGAACTTGCGCAGAAAAAGGTGTCCCATCTTGTTGTGAATCCTATTGCATTTGTCTCGGATCATATTGAAACATTATCGGAAATAAATATTGAAGCAAAGCATCAGGCGGTTTCCTTGGGTGTGAAATATTTTGGGATGACAGATGCACTTTTGACAAGCGAAAAATTTATCGGTTGCTTGACGGACTTGGTGTTGAAAGAGTTGAAGAAGTAAAAACAAATCATAAAAAATGAATTCAAAATATTCAGTTGCGATTATTGGCGGCGGAATTTCGGGATTAGCAACGGCATGGTGGCTGCACAAATCCGGCGTTGATGTCGTTGTATTAGAGCGTGATTCCGAAGTTGGCGGAACGATGAAAACGATCCGCGACAGCGGCTGGCTTGTTGAAACAGGGCCGAACAGCGCGCTGGAAACATCGTCATTATTTAAAACACTGGTCGATGATTTATCCCTTGCCGATCAACTGGTCTATGCAAATGAAGTTTCATCGAAGCGATACATTCTGCGGAATGGAATGCTTCATCCTCTTCCGATGACCCCGCCGTTATTTCTCAAATCAAAACTGTGGTCATTAACCGGAAAACTTCGACTCCTGAAAGAACCGTTTGTAGGAAGAGCAAACAAAGAAGAATCCATTGCAGAATTTGTCGAGCGTCGTCTTGGGAAAGAATTTCTTGATTACGCAATCAATCCCTTTGTTGCAGGGGTGTATGCGGGAAATCCAGAGCAATTAAGCGTTCGCGCAGCGTTCCCAAAACTGTACGCGCTTGAAGAAAAGTATGGCGGTTTACTGAAAGGTCAGGTCAAAGGAGCAAGAGAACGAAAGAAGCGCGGTGAGCAGGCAAAAAATTCGGCAAAGATGTTTTCATTCAAGGATGGAATGCAGGTGCTTCCCTGCGCCCTAAAACGCGCGATGAGTAATCACATCTTTACATCGACGTCTGTAGATTCAATTGTTCGTAATGCAAACGGATATTCCGTTTCAGGAAAAAATAAAGAAAAAGATTTTTCTCTTTTAGCGGATGCTGTTATTACGGCAATTCCATCGTTTCATTTATCAAGTTTAATTGCGCCGATTGATTCAGAGCTCGTAGACATTTTGAACGAAATTTATTATCCGCCAGTTGCCGAAGTTTTTCTTGGATATCGAGCTAATGATATTAAGCGTGCTTTGGATGGATTTGGATATTTAATTCCCGCAAAGGAGAAGAGACAAATTCTTGGAACAATCTGGTCGTCGACACTTTTTCCGAATCGTGCGCCGGAAGGCTTTGCCGCGTTGACAACATTTGTTGGCGGCTCCCGTCAGCCCGAAATGACTGAAAAAAGTGATGATGAATTATTTTCTATCGTGTCAAATGAAGTAAAAGATATTTTAAATATCAGCGGTGAACCTGCGTATCGAAAAATCTTCCGATGGAAGAAAGCGATTCCGCAGTATCGCATCGGTCATCTTGCCGTTGTCGACAGAATGGAAAAATTTGAGCAGCGGCATCCCGGATTTTTCATCTCCGGAAATTTCCGCGGCGGGATTTCCGTTGGCGACTGCGTTGCGTCATCAGAAAAAACCGCAGCGCGTATAAAAGAATTTTTAGAAAGGAAATAGTATGACACAATTGCCATCATTCAAGCGTTTGCGAAGAACACGAATGAACGAAGCACTTCGTTCAATGGTTCGTGAAACAGAATTAGCTCCGAACGATTTCATTTATCCGCTCTTTGTTGTTCCCGGAAAAAAAGTTCGCAATGAAGTGAAATCGATGGAAGGAGTTTTTCAGCTTTCTATTGATGAACTTGTGAAAGAATGTGTCGAAGTAAAATCTCTCGGCATTCCTGCCGTCATTCTTTTTGGAATTCCAGAAACAAAGGATGAAGTTGGCAGTGGCGCGTATGATGAGCACGGCATAATTCAAACTGCGGTGCGCGCTCTGAAAAAAGAAATTCCTGAACTTATTGTTATCACCGATGTTTGTCTTTGTGAATATACGTCGCACGGGCATTGCGGTATCGTTCGCGGCAATGAAATTGTTAATGACGAATCGGTCGAGTTGCTGATGAAAGAAGCACTCACACACGCGCACGCCGGTGCTGATATTATCGCTCCATCCGATATGTTTGATGGAAGAATTTCTGCAATTCGTAAAGTGTTAGATGAAAACGGATTTAAGTCTCTTCCGGTAATGTCGTACGCCGCAAAGTACGCGTCAGGATTTTACGGTCCGTTTCGTGATGCGGCTGAGAGTACGCCAAAATTTGGGGACCGCCGTTCGCATCAAATGGATCCTTCGAATTCCAATGAAGCGATGCTCGAAGTGGAAGAAGATATTCGTGAAGGTGCCGATATTGTGATGGTGAAACCGGCATTGTCATATCTTGATATTATTCGACGCGTGAAAGATCGTTTTGCAATGCCCACGGCTGCGTACAATGTGAGCGGTGAATATTCAATGGTCAAAGCGGCAGCACGCAACGGATGGATCGATCACGACCGCGTGATGATGGAAATTCTGACAAGTATCAAACGCGCAGGCGCCGATATGATTTTGACATATCATGCAAAAGAAGCTGCAAAACTTTTGAAGAAATAAAAATTCAATTATAGTTTAAATATTTTTGTTCTGAATTCCTGCGAAAGCAGGAATCCAGAGCTTTGATTATTAAAACGGCACTATGAAAACTTCCAAATCGCAAAAACTTTTTTCCAAAGCAGAACAATTTATTCCCGGCGGAGTCAACTCACCCGTTCGCGCGTTCAAATCTGTCGGCAGACCGCCGGTGTTCATCACCAAAGCACGCGGTTCAAAAATGTGGGATGAAGACGGCAATCAATATATTGATTACGTCGGCTCATGGGGACCGATGATTCTCGGTCACGCACATCCGGAAGTTCTCCGCGCAATACAATCGGCTGCAAAAAACGGAACAAGTTTCGGCGCTGCAACAAAACGCGAAGTTGAAATGGCGGAACTGATTACTAGTATTATGCCGTCAGTTGAAATGGTGCGAATGGTAAATTCAGGAACTGAAGCGACGATGAGCGCAATTCGTTTAGCTCGTGCATTCACTGGAAAACAAAAAATCATAAAATTTCAAGGATGTTATCACGGGCACGCAGATTCGTTTCTTATCAAAGCCGGCTCCGGCGCAATGACGTTTGGAATTCCGGATAGTCCCGGTGTTACAATTTCTGTAGGCAACGACACGTTGATTGCACAAATCAATAACATCAAATCGGTGCAGCAAGTTGTTGATGAATATCCGAATCAAATTGCGGCGCTGATTGTTGAACCAGTCGTTGGTAACATGGGATGCATTCCGCCGCAAAATAATTTTTTGCAGCAGTTGCGTGATCTATGTACGAAATACGGAATCGTATTTATTATCGACGAAGTGATGACGGGATTCCGAGTCGCACTTGGCGGTGCGCAGGAAGTTTACAACGTGCAGGCAGATTTGACGACGCTGGGAAAAATTATCGGCGGCGGTTTACCGGTTGGTGCATATGGCGGAAAAAAAGAAATTATGAAAATGATTGCGCCGTCCGGTCCGGTGTATCAAGCAGGAACATTGTCAGGGAATCCTCTCGCAATGGCTGCAGGGTTAACAATGCTTTCGATTTTAAAATCGAAAAGAAAAAAAATCTATTCACAGCTTGAGAACAGCGCCGCTCAAATAGAAAAAGGTTTTGCCGACATCATCGAAAAATATCAGCTCCCTCTCACACAAAATCGCGTTGGATCGATGTTTACGCTGTTCTTCACGAAAGAAAATGTTGTTGACTACACTACGGCAGTAACATCTGGTACACAAAAATTCTCCACCTATTTCAATGCCATGCTTGAACGCGGCATTTATCTCGCACCATCGCAGTACGAAGCGGCATTCATTTCTACTGCACACACGGATGCTGATATACGCAAAACACTTCGCTCGGCAGAAGAATCATTAAAGGAAACATTCGATAAATAAATTTCGTTTACCTTTCCCGCATAATCTGCATTAATACGTAACCACAATCATCATTTGATAAGGAGTTTCGTATGACCAATCGTAATGGATTTCTTCGACTTTTATTTTCACTTGTGTGCGTTTGCATGGCGTTCGCTCAGGAAGAAAAGCCGGTTTCGATGAGTGAACCGACCTCGATTGAATTGACAATTTATAATTCTAATTTTGCTCTTATTCGAGAAGAACGGAATGTCATTCTCAACAAAGGATTGAATTCTGTCGTCGTACCGCATATTCCTGCAACCATTGATGGCGCGTCGCTTCATTTTTCCAGTTTAACTGATGCAACGGCAGTACGCGTGCTCGAACAAAATTTTCAGTATGATCTTGTCAATCAAGCGACGCTGTTAGAAAAATATCTTGGCAAAGAAGTAGAATTTATTCGATTTGATGAGTTGACAAAAAAGGAATATTCGGTTCGAGGAAAACTTCTTTCAACAGGATGGGCTCCGCAAAACATTTCAAATCAGTTTTATTCCGGTGGACAAATGATTGCCGAAATAAACGGAAAGATTGAAATCAATCCTTCAGGAAGACTTGTGCTGCCGAGTCTGCCCGAAGGGCTTATTCTTTCGCCGCAATTGGAATGGCTTGTGTCGAATACAAAAAGCGGAGATCACAAAACTGAAGTAAGTTACATTGCCGAACAATTGACGTGGAGTTGCGATTATATTGCTTTGCTTGATGCAACGGACACCAAGCTTGATCTTACCGGATGGGTAACGCTGACAAATAATTCCGGAACTGCATTCAAAAATGCTGGATTAAAATTAGTTGCCGGTGATTTGAATATCGTGAAGAAGGAAGAACGATACGATAAGATGATTTCATATTCTGCCATCGCCTTAGATGCTGCGAAGCCACAATTCCAACAAAAGGAATTATTTGAGTATAAACTCTATTCTCTAACGCGACGGACGGATGTTGCAAATAACGAAACCAAGCAAATTGAATTGACATCGGGAAAAAACATTTCTGCGAAGAAAATATTTGTGTATGATGGAATCGGAAATGAATGGCGGCAATGGTTTAACAATTATTCATATCGAGAACAGAGCAGTTTTGGCCAGCAATCAAACGCGAAGGTTGGAGTTTTTGTGTCATTTAAAAATGATGAGGGATCAGGGCTTGGATTGCCTCTGCCAAAAGGAAGAGTCCGAGTCTATAAACGAGATGATGACGGAAAAGAACAATTTATTGGTGAAGATGAAATAGACCATACGCCAAAAGATGAAGAAGTAAAACTGTATCTCGGCAATGCATTTGATATCGTTGGGTCTCGAGTTCAAAAAGATTTCAAAACTGTTGTATCAGGCCATGTGTATGAAGAAACATTTGAAATTAAAATCCGCAATCATAAAAAGGAAGCCACTGAAGTGCTTGTGTATGAACATCCGTGGCGGTGGGATCAGTGGGACATAATAAAGGCAGATTGCGGGTGGGAAAAGGTCGATCAGTCGACAATAAAATTTCCGGTGAAGCTGAAAAAGGATGAAGAGAAGGTGATTACATACATGATTCGGTACAGCTGGTGATTAAAACCAGAAAAAAGGCAAATCATGACGATCTGCCTTTTTATTTTTTTATGGATAGAATCTAACGCCTAAACCGACTTCAACCGTTGAACCAAATGTCGGAGTTAATCCAACTATTGGACCAAGTTCAAAGAAAAATTCAATAGGATCATTTCGAAGATTAATGTTCGCACCAAAAATCCCCCGCACACCAACTCCTGCTTCCCCCGAAGAGCGATAATAGAATTTTCTGCTTGCGTTGGAATAAAACCATCCATTGCCTGTTCCCAGTCCAACGGCAACACCCGGTCCGGCATACAAATGAATGGGTGCATCGTGAAAGGAATAAAATCTCCACGTGTAATCAATTCCGAAACGAGGAGAACCAAAGTATGAACTTCCTGCTGACAGCGAAAGATCTGTTTTGTGGCTCATGGCAAATTTTGCGGTTAATCCGGTCGGATCTCCCAGGATAACGCCGAATCCAAACGAACGGCCTAATGGCGTTTGTGCATGAAGAGTGGACAATATGCTAAAAAATGTGAATATAAAAAAGTATCTTCTCATAGCGGCTCCTTTCACAAAAACAGAATTTCTCCAACAGCACGTAGTAGGTGTGGAAAAGACTGCAGTGGTTAACGATAGTATTAGGTTTTGTTGTATAATAAATATAAAAAAAATATTGAGAAATGAAACGTTTCCTGTCGACGCGTTGTTCCTCTATACACAGGAATGCAAAATATTTTTACATATAAGGAGGATTATGAAACACATCACTACAGTGTTCATAGCAGTTGCTTTTGTGATATCGATTGTAACGGCACAAACTACAAAGGAGCAGCCAATGTCCCGCTTTTACAGTTTCACAATGAAAACAATCAACGGCAATCAAAAATCACTTTCCGATTACAAAGGTAAAGTCGTGATGATTGTAAATACCGCATCTTTTTGCGGAAACACGCCACAGTATAAGCAGTTGGAAGAGGTCTATGACAAATACAAAAATAAAGGATTTATCATCGTCGGATTTCCTGCAAACAATTTCGGGAAGCAGGAGCCGGGAGCTGATTCCGATATCAAAACTTTTTGCGAGAAAAATTACGGTGTATCGTTCGATATGTTTTCGAAGATCAGCGTTAAGGGAGATGATATTCATCCCCTCTATAAATACTTGACGACCGAAACAGATTTTAAAGGAGACATCGACTGGAATTTTGCGAAATTTCTGGTTAACAAAAATGGAAATATTGTTGCACGTTATAAAACAGGAATGAAACCGGATGATAAAGCAATTGTTGCAAAGATTGACGAGTTAATTAAGAGCAACTGATCTACTGCAGATAGGTGAGGAAAAAACAAAAGGAAACCAAGAAAAAGGTTTCCTTTTTTATTATATTTAAACACTTATGTTGAAAATAATCGATCTCCGAAAGAAGAAATCGCTCTCATTTCGTGCGGTTTCCGAACAAAAAAATAATACTGCAATCGAAAAAGCTGTTACCTCTATTCTCAAGAAAGTGCAAACAGATGGGGATAGTGCGCTTCGTTACTATTCCAGAAAATTTGATGGTGCGACGGTAACTTCGATCGCTGTAAAGCAGAATGAAATTGCCGATATTCTAAAAAAAACCGATAAGAGATTTGTTTCCATTCTTACGCAGGCTTCGGCAAACATTCGACGGTTCCATCAACAGCAAATGCGAAAGCAATTTTCGCTTAAAGAAAAGCATGGCTCAGAATTAAGACAAATCTTTCGATCCATCGAACGCGCCGGAGTTTACGTCCCCGGCGGAAAAGCGGCCTATCCATCCACCGTTTTGATGAATGTTATCCCTGCTCAAGTGGCTGGTGTAAAAGAAATTCATCTTGTTTCTCCTCCGGACAAAAATGGAAATGTGAATCCTGATGTTCTTCTTGCGGCATCGATACTTGGTGTGAAGAATATTTATCGCGTAGGAGGCGCTCAGGCAATTGCAGCATTAACATTTGGTACCGAAACAATTCCGCGGGTAGATAAAATTGTTGGGCCGGGAAATATTTTTGTCGCAACGGCAAAGAGAATGGTGTACGGAACTGTTGGCATTGACAGCTTTGCCGGACCAAGTGAGGTTGTTATTCTTGCCGATAATTCTGCCGATTCATTATTCGTTGCATCAGATATGCTTGCTCAGTCTGAGCATGATGAACGTGCATCGTCCATTCTTGTTACGCCGAGCAGATCATTTGCTGAAAAAGTAAACAACGAATTGAAAAATTTACTGTCCGGTCTTCCGCGAAAAGAGATTCTTCAGAGATCATTGGAGAATCAAGGGAAAGTCTACATTGTAAAATCAATTCAGCAAGGGGTTGATTTTGTGAACGAACTTGCCCCTGAACATCTTGAAATCATTACAACGAACAGCGAAAGCGATTTAAGGAAAATAAAACATGCCGGCTCGATCTTTCTGGGAAATTATTCTCCTGTTGCCATCGGAGATTATTTTGCGGGACCGAACCATGTTTTACCGACTGAGCGAACGGCTCGATTTTCGTCTCCTCTAAGCGTCGATGATTTTATAAAAAAATCGAGTGTGATTCGGTATTCACAAAAGCGAATGGAAGAAGTTTCAGAAGATGTTGCACTGTTTGCGGAACACGAAGGATTGACTGCTCATGCATTGTCGTTGCGACTGCGTGGAAATAAAAAATAAATATTTGAACGATTCAAAATAGCTCATCATGTCATTTAAAAAACATATAAAACCATCGGTTCAGCAACTCGAAGCATATTCAGTAAAGGGAAAACCCTTATCACCTGAATTGATTAAACTTAATCAAAATGAAAATCCGTTTGACCTTCCTGCTGATTTGAAGAAAGAGTTGATCGAAGAATTTTTTAAAATTCACTGGAATCGATATCCCGAAGTTCTGCCGAATGAATTGATCCTTGCTCTTTCGCGAGCATTGAACATTCCTGCGGAAGGAATTATTGCTGCGAACGGGTCGAATGAGTTGATGTATACGATTCTGATGGCAATTGTCGGGCGCGGAACAAAAGTTGTCATTCCATCACCGACATTTTTCCTATATGAAAAAATTGTGCGTGTGCTTGAAGGTGAAGTAATAAACGTTCCAATGAAGAGTGATTTATCATTCGATGCAGAAAACATTATTGCAACGGCCAATAAAGAAAAATCTTCACTAATTATTTTAAATTCACCGAACAGTCCAACCGGACAATCGATGCCGGTTAGCGATATAGAAAAAATTCTGAAGGAAACCGATTCCATCGTCGTTGTCGATGAAGCCTACATTGAATTTTCAGACAAACCTTCAGCGGTTTCGTTTCTGCAACAATTCGATAAACTGATCATCCTTCGAACATTTTCAAAGGCATTTAGTCTTGCCGGACTTCGCATCGGCTATTTGATTGCGCAGCCATCCTTATGCAATGAGATTATGAAGCCGAAGATTCCGTTTACGGTGAACAATCTTTCTCAACGTGTTGCCGTGAAATTACTAGGAATGAAAACATTGATGAACGAACGAATTTTGTATATCAAAAAACAAAAGAATGAATTATTTGCTAAACTAAACCAAATCAGTGAAGTTTCAGTCTTTCCTTCAGATACAAATTTCCTTATCTTTAAGCCAAAGAGTGATGCAAAAGTGTTGTTTGAAAATCTTCTTTCAGAAAATGTGTTAATCCGCGATGTCAGTTCCTATCCGATGTTGCACAACACGCTCCGCGTGAATGCTGGAACCGAAGAGGAGAATAAAGCATTTCTTTCTGCATTGAAAAAGAATTTATAATTTTTAGGTGACTCATGAAAATTCTGGTGTGTGTCAATCATGTTCCCGACACAGAAATGAAAGTAAAAGTTGCCCCTGACGGTAAATCGATTGATCCTTCAGGCGTCAATTACATGCTAAGTCCGTATGATGAATTTGCTGTTGAAGAAGCATTAAAAACAAAACAGAAATTTGGCGGAGAAGTAACCGTTATTTCGTTGGGCGGCGATCCAAATAAAGAGACATTGCGCAAAGCTCTTGCGATGGGTTGTGATAAGGCGGTGCTTTTAAAAGACAGTTCTCAGAGAGATTCTTTCGGCGTGGCTTCTGCTCTCGCTGACTATGCAAAAGAATACGGCGCAGAAATTATTTTTGTAGGAAAGCAATCAATCGACCACGATAATGCACAGGTTGGCGGACTGATGGCCGAGTTGCTTGGGATTCCATCAATTTCGGTAGTCGTTAAATTGGATATAACCGATGGAAATGTTGTGGCTGAACGTGAAATCGAAGGCGGGCATGAAATTGTTTATTCAAAAATCCCGGTACTCATTGCAGCACAAAAAGGATTGAATGAACCGCGGTATCCGTCTTTAAAAGGAATTATGGATGCAAAACGAAAACCGATAGAAGAAAAAGCAATTTCCCCGGTCGAGAATCGTGTAGAAATTTTATCAATAAAAAATCCTCCAGCAAAGGCAGCAGGAAAAATTGTCGGAACCGATGCCAATGCGGCGGCAGAGTTGGTTCGCCTCCTTCACGAAGAAGCAAAAGTCATTTAGAATTGCGTGAAATATTTTTGACGGGATATAAACAATGAATGCAATAATATTTGAACAAATTGGAAATTGGCTTCACGTATTGAAACAATCTCGCCTTGCCTTGAGTGAACCTGCTGCTGATGAGGTACAAGTCAGGGTTCATGCCCGCCCGATAAACCCAGCGGATGAAATGTTCATTCAAGGAATTTATCGCTATAAACCAGAGTTGCCGCAAATTGCTGGATTGGAAGGATCAGGGACAATCGAAGCGTACGGTAAAGATATTGATCCTTCTTTACTCGGCAAGCAAATAAGTTTTAGGGCAAAAGGGACATGGGCAGACCGAATCAATCTAAAGAAATACCAGTTTAGAATTGTTCCCAAAGAAATACCATTTGAGGTATCGTGTCAGTTGAGCCTTAACACACTTACAGCATATGCTCTTTTTGAACAATCAAAAGTAGTTCCTGAAGATTGGTTGGTGATCACCGCTGCATATTCTTCTGTTGGCCAACAACTTATTCAAATAGCTCGATCAAACGGCGTGCATGTAATTGCTGTCGTTAGAAAAGAAGATCAAAGAATACATCTTAAAAGACTCGGTGCTGATATAACCATCAATTCCGAACGAGAAAATGTAGAACAATCCATTCGTGCTGCAGTCCCAAACGGTGTCAATGCTTTTGTCGATGCGGTTGGTGGAAAAGTAGGAAGTATTTTGTATAAACTTTTAGCACCCAAAGCCACTATTATCATTTATGGACGATTAAGCAATGATGAGGTCTCATTTCATAATGCCGATCTTATTTATAAGAATGCTACCGTGAAGGGTTTTGGAATCGATGCATGGATGAGTAATAAGAAGGAATCAGAATTGGAGACCATCTGGGAAACAATGCTACAATGGATTGGGGAAGAACAATTAAAAGTTCATTTTGACCGGAAATATGAACTAAATGAAGTGTTGAACGCCATTAAAGATTATAAAGAAACGTCAGCGCGAATAATTTTACTGTGATTTGATTTTATTATCCAAGGGAAACCACTGCATGAAAATCTTAGCGTTTGCCGAACAAAAAAATAATCAATTTAAGAAAGTTGCATTTGAAATAGTCAAAGCAGCAACATCCATTGCCGGTCAGTTAAACGCAGAAGTTGTTGCGGTAGTTGTCGGTCATAATGTTGCATCCATTGCCGGTCAACTAGGCGGTTACGGTGCATCTCGCGTTGTTACTGTAGACGATGCGTCGCTGGAAAAGTTCTCTACCACAGCATACTCAAAAGTCATTGCCGAAATAACAAAGCAGGAATCTGCAGAAATTGTTTTATTGTCTGCAAGTGCAATGGGAAAAGATATATCACCACGGATAGCAGTAAAACTCCAAGCCGGTCTTGCATCTGATTGCACAGCGTTAAAGATCGATGGAGGAACTATCGTTGCAACGCGTCCTGTTTATGCAGGAAAGGGGCTGGTTGATGTTATGGTGAAAACAGAAACGAAAATTTTCACATTGCGTCCAAATGTATTTACTGCAGGTGTTTCAAATGGCGAATCGGCAAAAATAGAGAATAAAAAAATTGAGTTGAATGATGCTGATTTTTCTGTTGTTGTAAAAGAAACCAAAACAGCGAGCGGAAAGAAAGACGTCGCGGAAGCGGATATTATTGTTTCCGGGGGCCGTGGATTGAAAGGCCCTGAAAATTTTAAAATGGTCGAAGATCTTGCCGATGTGCTTGGTGCAGCTGTTGGTGCATCACGAGCAGTCGTTGATGCAGGATGGAGACCGCACGATGAGCAAGTTGGTCAAACCGGGAAGACAGTGTCGCCGTCGTTGTATATTGCTACAGCAATTTCCGGAGCGGTACAGCATCTTGCAGGAATGTCGTCGTCGAAGTACATCGTGGCGATCAATAAAGACAAAGAGGCGCCAATATTTTCTGTCGCAGATTACGGAATTGTCGGCGATGCATTTGAAGTTTTGCCTGCAATTACCGCAGAAGTTAAAAAATTACTGGGAAAGTGACGCAGTTTATTGCGGCTCTCATTAAAATTATCTATACTCGCATTAAGTTATTCGTAAGGAGTTGTAGTGGAGAAAGTACAAGTCGATATTTTAGGGTTATCAACAAGTCCATCAAGCGCCGGAGCATATGCGCTGATCTTGAAAGAAACGAACGGGAAACGTAAATTGCCGATCATTATCGGTGCGTTTGAAGCGCAATCAATTGCCCTTGAATTGGAAGGAATGAAACCGCCCCGTCCGCTGACGCACGATTTGATGAAAAGTATCATCGATACATTTGCAGTTTCGCTGAATGAAGTGTGCATCAATGAATTACGAGACGGCACGTTCTATGCAAAACTTTTTGTTGAAGGATTGAGCGAAACACAAGAAATTGATTCTCGCCCAAGTGATGCTATCGCCCTTGCGGTCCGCTACGGTGCTCCAATTTATGTTGATGAATCAGTTCTCACGGAAGCGGGTATTGTTTCGGAAGACGGTGATGAAGAAACTGAAGAAGAAACACCGAAAGTTGAAGAAGAAACTCCGGCAAAAAAATTCACGACAAAATTAGAACAATTGCAATCCGGATTAAAAGAGGCGATTGAAAAAGAGGATTATGAGAAGGCGGCAAAGATTCGCGATGAAATTAAAAAACTAGGAATTACGGATTAAATGTAAAACCCCTCGTAAGAGGGGTTTTCTGTTTTTCGATAAAATTATTTTATCAGCGTAAGCATTTCTTTTACTGCTGTATCTAAACCGACAAACGCTGCACGCGAAATAATTGAATGACCGATGCTCATTTCACCAATCTGCGGCAGTGCTGCAATTCGTTGAACATTTACGTAATTCAATCCATGTCCCGCATTGACTTCAAGCCCAATAGAATGAGCATACTCAGCAGATAATTTCAATGCCTGAAAGCAGCGATCCTGATCTGTCTTTGCTTCCGCATATTCACCAGTGTGAAGTTCGATGAAATCCGCGGCAATCGCCTTTGAAATTTCAATGTGTTCCTTCACGGGATCAACAAAGAGGCTCACTGGAATATTCTTTTTGTGAAAACGCTCAATCACTTTCTGTAATTTTTCTTTTTGATTAACAACATCCAAACCGCCTTCCGTTGTCAATTCTTGTCTTTTTTCTGGGACCAATGTGATAAGATCGGGAACAACTTGTAGAGCAATTGAAATAATCTCTTCGTTTGCCCCCATCTCCAAATCAAGTTTGGTAGTTATTGTTTTTCTCAATGAATAGACGTCGAGATCTTTAATGTGCCGTCTGTCTTCACGTAAATGTACGACAATTCCGTCGGCGCCCGCGGCTTCACATATTTTTGCTGCGGCAACCGGATCAGGTTCAAAGCCACCACGTGCATTTCGAAGAGTCGCGATATGATCTATATTGATGGAAAGTTTCATGTTTATCCCTACATTCATTAAAATAATACGAAATTTGGTGCTTTCTTCAAAATTGTAATGTAACTTTTCATACATGAAATCGTAAAAAATACAAGCACATCGCATTGGAGTTAGCATGAAAAAAAATTTTACCATTCTATTTAGTTTATTTTTCTTCCCGTTTGCATTTCTTTCTGCCCAAGATTCATCGAATTCTGATCGTGGTACAATTTCTAATGATCGTGACAGCGATATCGAACAATTTGTGAATGACGTTGTCGCGCACGTCGAATCCGGAATTGATAAGTTGATTGAAAAGCGCTCCAGAGAAAACAACAAAGAGTTTGAACAAGATAAGATAAAGGAAATGGTATCACAGGATGATGCTATAACATTCAATGGCGATACGGAAATTGCAGAACAAGACACAATCCAAGGTGATCTTGTTGTTAAATATGGAACATTAACCGTTCGAGGGGTTGTTAACGGCGATGTTCTTGTTGTGAATGGTTCCATTTATGTGAAAAGCCCTGGGCACATTAAGGGAAATGTTCGTTCGATGAATGGCTCGATCACTAAAGAGGACGGTGCGATTATCGATGGTTATACGGAAGAATCAATTGAATCGAATAATTACAAAAGGAAAAAGACTGCACGCGCAAGATATTCGTATTCCTTCAAACCGTTTTATTGGGTTGAAACTCCATATGTCGATAACAATTTTATTTTCAGATACAATCGTGCGGAAGGGTTTTTCTTTGGATTCGGTTCAGAGAAAAAATTCTACTGGGACGGGAGCAGAATCATTTCCGGATTTGGTTCATTTGGGTACGGATTTGCGATGCATCGCTGGAGAATGCAATTAGGGCTTGACCGGCAGTTTGCAACAAGCGACGATGTTTTGTACGAAACTGGTGGAGAAGTGCATAGCATCACCGATACCAAAGACGAATGGTTGATGAAACTCAGTGAAAATAATCTTGCAGCCATCTTTTTCCGGGAAGATTACCGGGATTATTATCAGCGCGAGGGATTTTCCGTTCATACAGCACGCTATTCAAAAGAGGGTGATCTTTCGACAATGATTGATCTTCGATATTCGAATGACCGATACAATTCCATGTTCAATCAAACAAAGTGGGCGGTATTTGGCGGTGATAGAAACTTCCGTTCAAATCCGTTGACGAACGAGGGAATTATTAAAAATGTTTCGTTGATGGCTGGACTTTCTACGGTTGAACGATATCGCAACCGATCCGAGGGATGGGATGTTTATGCAAAAGTGGAATACGGCGGAAAAGAATTTGGAGGGAAATATGATTACAACCAAGCTCTTATCGATATTCGACGGTTCCAGCAGCTTTCCGACGATGATCAATTAAGTTTTCGATTACGAGGCGGGTCATTAGAAGGTGCAATGATTCAACAAAAAATGTTTGAGCTTGGCGGCGCAAATACAATGCCGGCGTACGGTTTTAAAGAATTTTCTGGGAACAGAATGATGCTTGCAAATCTTGAATATCAACTTCAAGGTGAGGTAATCGATGAGATTTTCTTTTGGCCGAACAGCATTAATCTGATGCTATTTGGTGATGCAGGAGCGGTGGCAAAGGTTACAACTAAAAGGGCACTATATGACGGCTTCGATCAATTCACCGCGTCGACGATAAAATCTGATATCGGCTTTGGTCTCGGATGGCATGATGAGGGTGCCCGACTTGGATTTGCATGGAGAACCGATAAAAAATCCCCAGTGGCAGTTTTCTTTAGATTGAATAGAGCTTTTTAAAATACCACACGGAAATTTCAATAAAAAAGGTCGGAACCAATCCGACCTTTTTTATTTTCTAACAACGTACTGAATCTTTTCCGGTTTCTTTTGAACGACGGTTACGTTTTGTGGAGCCGAAATAACAGGTTGAATTGTACCACTGGTATCAAGAAGAATTGCTGTATATTCAATCGAAGCATGAAAATCCTTTTCCGTTAACGAGGCAATCGTATTTACCCCCGACCGAATAATGATTGAAATTTTCGGAGGAATAAGAACGATAGTTCGATTCGAAGGTACTTCGCTGACGTCAACCGGAATATCGTTAATTGTTTTTTCTGCAATTGGTTGAACATCGAATGAAATAGTTGGTACGAATGCTGGACGGGTGACTTCCAATTGGAAAGTATCAGCAAGTTCTGCTTTGATATTTGTTGGTTCGTTAATGTCATTCAGCGTGATCGGTTTTGTTTTCCATTCGTTAATTGAATTTAACAACGATTGTGCGCCGGAAATGGTAATGCTTTCAGGAAAGGCTTTCATACAGCCAATGATATCGAATCCGCGTCGGTATGAAATGTTTACATCCGGAATAATAGGAACCTTTTTTGATATTTTAGAATCAATTGCGACAGTTACAGTCTCAGGCGAGATTAAAAAAATATGAATACCCGCCGGGAATGAAATCCGTTCATGTAAATTCTTAGAAGTGAATAACGTATCTTTTCGCGTAAGGCTGCTAAAATCGATTGTGTACCGAAGATTTGGCGATATGATCGAGTTCAACAGTTTCCATCCTGTACCTTGAATTTTTACAAAGACGCTTTTTGGCAGTGCACTGGCAATTGCTTTTGTCGGCGGCAAATTCTCAACTCTGACAGGAACTTCGATCGTTGTCTGAAATTCATTTCCAAGATTCACCGAAACCCAAACAAGAAAGGCAAAAAGAAGGGAAAAAAAGAATATCGGTAATTTTTTTTCTTTCATTGCTGATATTGAATTATTCAGGGATGATTATTGATCTGGTTAACAACCGGCAGACGCATCAGTGAAATTTTGCTTTAAGCAATTCGGAGATCAACTCTTCTTTATTCGCTTTCGAAATCTGCCTTCCATAGATGGAAAGTCCTTCTACGCTACGAGCATAATTACGGAGTTGATGAACCGTCATTTGCTGCAATTGTTCGCGGTAGGTTTCCTTATCACTTCCAGAGGGAGTGTCGTACCTTTCAGCTGGTGTCTGCTCAGTATCTTCTTCGAACAAATCTATGACTGGTTGGGAATCTGGAATGACTGGCTTTTCATCAGGATTTAATACTTCTTCTTCTCCAAGAAGTTCTTTAATCTCTTGATCCGTCAGAATTGTGTTTTCAAAAATAATTTTTTCAAGTCCGTCGGCTGGTCTTGGGATAACATGTTTGGAAACTAATTGTCCAACTTTTTGAGCAGCGGCGGCACCTGCTTCCACCGCAGATCGAACAGCGGCAGTTTCGCCAATAATTTTTATTGTAATCATTGCCGGATCGGTGCGATCTTTACCGATAAGGCGAATGTTGGCAGTTTTTACCATTGCGTCAGCAGCTTCAATAGCGGCAACGAGTCCACGTGTTTCTACAAGACCGAGTGCAAGGGTAAACATAGCGTTATGGAAGCACAACGACGGTTAGTATACCGCCATTGTGCTTTTTTAATTTTTATTTTCCTGCGGATCGTTTAGGAAGGATCGATTCAACGTCGCTGTGTGGACGCGGAATGACGTGCACAGAAACCAACTCGCCGACGCGTTGTGCTGCTGCTGCACCGGCATCAGTTGCTGCTTTTACTGCTCCGACATCGCCTCTGACCATGACGGTTACATAACCGCCGCCAATTTGTTCTTTTCCGATCAGTGTAACTTTTGCAGCTTTCACCATTGCATCTGCTGCTTCGATTGCTCCGACGAGGCCTTTTGTTTCGACCATTCCGAGTGCATCAAGCGAGTAGTCTGACATTGTTTTTTGCTCCTAGTATATGATAATGTTCCTGTTTCGTGGTTGCAATATAGTGAGTGATAGAGAGAGAGTCAATAAATCATGCTCCCGATTTTGCGGTCTTTTATTTTTGTAAGTCTCGGCTTTTTATGGTATTTTCAACATCATTCAGTAAAATTCAAGGACGCAAATGGCGCAGGTAAAAAAAGAAAGAAAGTCAAAGCAAGAACAAGATCTGATTCCGTTAAAATATCAACATATTGCTGCAGTATTCGCCATCTTTATTTCTCTGATCATTTTCTTTCATGACGTTGTTTTCGATGGAAAGGTATTTGTCTCTGGGGATACCATTGCAGGGCAAAGCTTTAAGACACTTCTGGATGATGCCGAAAAAGAGGGGGTAGCACCTTTATGGAACCCATACATTTTTTGCGGGATGCCCGGCGTTGCTAGTATGAGCATGAGTGGCTCGCGAAGCTATGATATTACGGCATTTGTCTACGGCAAAATATATTCCACCATCGGTATGATGCTGAACAAAGAAATCGGTTATGAGATGTTCTTTTACTTTGTTTTTGGCTGCGGAATGTACTGGTTTGCGTATTCAAAACTTCAGAGTAAAACCATAGCGTTGATTGTTGCGCTTGGAACATTATATTCCATGTTTATTATCATCTGGATAATGGTTGGACATGTTACCAAAATAGCAGTGATGGCTTTCTTTCCGTATATCTTTCTTGGCGTCGAAAAGCTGCGTGAAAAATTTGATTTAAAAATTGCTGTTCTCCTGACCGTTTGTGTACATTTCTTTTCTCAGCCGTCGCACGTTCAGATGATTTTCTACACATACTTTGCACTTGGAATTTACTATCTCTTCTTTTTAATCCGCTCTATCATAAAGAAAGAAAACTGGCAGGGTGTAATACGTTCGGCAGCGATTTTTGCTGTTGCAAGTATCCTTGCATTTGCGATGAATGCCGATCAATATTTTTCGACGCTCGAATATTCCAAATATTCTATTCGTGGAGCGTCTCCAATCCAAAACCAGCAAGCAAATGCAACAAACCAAGGCAAGGTGAAAGAAGAATCCAATGGCGGTCTAGATTATGAATATGCAACAAACTGGTCTTTTTCACCCGGTGAAGCACTGACTTTTATCGTTCCGTCATTATATGGTTTTGGGCAATTTGATTATCAGGGACCACTTACACAAAACCAGAAGGTTCGGCTTAACACATACTTCGGACAGCAAACGTTTACTGATGCACCACAATATATGGGCATTGTTATCCTTGCGTTCGCAATTTTTGGATTTGTCCGAAACAGAAAAGATCCATTTGTGCAGTTTCTTGGGATCGTGACTATCATTGCTTTATTAATTTCATTTGGAAGAGAATTTTCGCTGATCTACGATGTCATGTTTTATTATTTCCCGATGTTTAACAAATTTCGCATTCCTTCGATGATTCTTGTGCTTGTGCAAATCTTTGTTCCGCTTCTTGCGGGATATGGACTGGTATCAATTGTTGCCGATGGAACAAAAAATCTTTCGATTACGACGCTTAACCGATGGAAGTTTGCTGCAGCCGGCTTGGGAGCATTGTTGATTCTTTCGTTCGCTGCCAAATCTATGTTCGCTTCCATTTACGAGAGTTTTTTCCCGCAGCAAGAAGTGATGAAGGCACTTTCTCGTTCATACGGTAATCTTCAACCGGCAGTGCAAACAGAATTCTATAAAGTCATTACCGATATGGTAACAAACGACATCGCGATTGCGTTTTTTGTCCTCACGGTTGTTGCCGGTGCGGTCTATTTATTTTTAAGCCGTACAATAAAGTTCTCTTCATTTTTTACCATACTTGTATGTGCGGTAATGTTTGATTTATGGCGTATTGATTTTAAGCCGATGGAAACACACAATCCGCAGCAAGTTCAGCAGGAAAATTTTGTCGTGCCGGAGTATGTGAAGTTTCTGCAACAGGATACAACAGTATATCGCACGCTTGAATTCGTAAACGGACAACCGCCGTATAGCAACAAACTTGCCTATTGGAAAATTCAAAGTGCGTATGGCTATCAAGGTGTTAAAATGCGAGCCTATCAGGATATCGTTGAAAATGTCGGGATGGGAAATCCGCTTATGTGGGGATTGATGAATGTGAAGTATATTATTTCAAATACGCGCGATTCAAATTCAATAATGATGCCCGTCTATCAAGGGAACGAAAATATTATTTATTACAATCGTGCAGAATTACCTCGTGCGTTCTTTGTCAATAGATATGAAACGGCGAGTGGTCTGGAAATTTTGCAGAAGATTAAGGCAATGTCATTTAATCCCCGAGATGTTGCTTATGGTATGGAAAATCCTAACATAAAAATTGATTCGGTGAAAGTTGGTGCTGAAATTCAATATACAAAATTTGATCTGATGAATCTTGAATTGCATGCGAAGGCAACAGGAAACAATTTGCTCTTCTTAAGTGAGGCGTATTATCCCGAAGGTTGGAAAGCATTTATCGACGGTAACGAAACACCAATTTATCGATTGAATTATTTGTTTCGCGGATTAGTCGTTCCTGTCGGAGAACATACGATCGCAATGAAATTTGAACCTCGCGGATTTTATCTTGGCAAACAACTAAGTCTATGGATTAATATTTTATTGCTTGCGGGAATTGGATATTTTGGAGTAATGTATTTTGTGAAAGCGAAGAATAAAAATCTCGAATCGTGATAGGACCCAAATACGGTTCATGCGTCAACAAATGTCCTACGAAGTTTCAAAACGTTCACAAGTTGTAAAAAGTATTTTGAATACAAACGCTCTTTCGCTTGAAAGAGCGTTGTCGTTTACCGACGGTTATACAATATTCTTGGAAAGCAGTTATTTTTGCGGTATTTTCTTCTAATAAAATTAAATTATTTCATTTAATATTAACTTCCCAATGATCATTGATAAAGCTTTGCTAAAATCCGGAATTGCGTCACGTCAAGACCTAAACACTGATCAGATGAATCAAATCATTCAATTTTTGGATGATAAGCAAAGATTATTTTTGCAACAACAAAATGCATTTCGAAGTAAGGAATACAAGTGGGGTCTCGATGCCTTACATTGGTGGAGTAGAATTTGGGAATACCCCTACATGTTTTCCAATATCCGTTCTCTGTTGGAGTCTCTGCCTTTAAATCAAGCCAACGTTTTAGATTTCGGTTCCGGTGTAACCTTTTTTTCTTTTTTAATTAGCGAATTAGGCTGCCAACTGACGTGTGTCGACAATGATCCAATTTGTATTGATGACATAAATAAGGCTATAAAATATTTTAACAGAACAAAGACAATGAAGGCAGTTTTAGCAGAAGATTATACAATACCACTCGAAAGTAAATCGTATGATATCATTTATTCTGTTAGTGTTATCGAGCATATTCCTGAGTTTGAAAAGACTGTTTACGAACTGCATCGTTTGTTAAAAAAAGATGGATATCTCATTCTCACCTTTGATGTTTGCTTAAAAGGGAATGCTGCAATCTCCAAAGAACGGTATGATCAACTTATTCGAGTATTGATGGAAAAATTTGATATTTTTCAACCCGAAAAGACTATACACCCTTTGGAGGTACTTACTTCTGAAAACTCACCGTATCCTTATCTGATCAAAAATTCCATAAAGTCATTACTTTATAATTTGAAACGATCAGTTCAAAGTATTGCTCGTTCCGAACAACCACGAAATTATTTTGTAAAAGATCTTCTTGCAGTCCAAGGAATGGTTTTGAAAGCTAAATAATGCGATTATTGATTATTTCCGGTGGTGGATATCCAAGTTATAAAAATCCGTACAGCGGTGGCTTTGTACATTCAAGGGTAAAAGAGTATATTCGCCGCGGAGAAGATTGTTTGGTTTTTATTCCTCCGAATGTATCTTCAATTCAAGATTCACAGTATGAATTTGACGGAGTTGTAATCACAATAGGTAATAGTAATGATTTGCAAAAAACGGTAGATTCATTTCGACCGGATGCAATAGCGGTTCATTTTACCCATCCTATTGTTTTTCGATACTTGAAAGAACGGGAAGTAAATATTCCGATGATTTTTTGGGTTCATGGCTATGGAGCAATTGGTTGGTTCAGATATATTTTTGAAATGAAATTTGGGAAAGAATATTTTATCGATTGGATTGTGAATACACGAAACTTAATTTTATTTCACTTCCTTTCAAAAAAACACGAGTCGAGAAAAATTTATTTTGTTTTCGTTTCCAACTGGATGAAAAAAGTCGCTTCCCTTGATACTTTAAGTCATTTTACAAATTTTAAAATTATACCGAACCCCATTGACCAGCAATTATTTTCCTATTCACCCAAAGATGAGGGGCAGCGGAAAAAAATTTTACTTATTCGCTCATTTGCAAATAAAAAATATGCAAACGACATTGCCATTAAGGCGATACTTCAGCTTTCGCACGAACGATGCTTTTCGGATCTTGAATTCGCAATATATGGGCAAGGAAAACATTTTGAAGAACTGACAAAGCCGCTTCGGCAATTTTCCAATGTAAAAATTGAAAACAAGTTTTTGCTCCAGAAAGAAATTGCAGTTATTCATAAGAATTATGGCGTTTTTCTATGTCCGACTCGCATGGATGCCCAGGGGGTGTCAATGTGTGAAGCGATGATGAGCGGCCTTGTTCCAATTAGCAGCTATAGCACGGCTATTCCCGAATTTGTTTCAGACAATATTGATGGGTTGTTAACCCGTAATTCGCATGAAATTGCAAAGAAAATTTTGTTCTTGTATGATAAGCCGGAAATATTCTTGCAAATGTCTCTAACAGCTCATGAAAATATTTTGAAAAAGGCTGGAAATGAAATAACAATTTCGTCTGAATTAAAATATATTCATTCTCTTATTGCTGAAAGGAACAATCTCGAACCGTTGAAAGTCGGTTTGAAGTAATTTATGGGCATCATAATTCGTCAGTCTATAAAAACTGTTATTGTGACATATGCCGGAATCGTATTAGGGTTTGTCAATACCTTGATACTATATCCGCTGGTATTAACTCAAGAGCAAGTTGGGCTGACAAGAACGTTAATTAATGTTGCCGTATTGTTTTCGACATTTTCTGCGTTAGGTGCAGTCACCATTCCGACGCTATTTTTCCCTTTTTTTAAAGATCCTGCAAAGCGCCATCACGGTTTTTTATTTTTTTTAATCGCGGTTGGAATGACAGGTTTTTCCCTTTTCGTAGTTGCCTTTATTGCATTTCAATCGCAAATCACTTCTGCATACATTGAAACGGCTCCGCTGATTGTACATTATTTGTATTACATCATTCCATTCACATTTGCCGTTCTTTTCTATAATATTCTTGAAACATATACAATTGTTCATCAACTTCCTGTCGTGCCGAATTTTTTGCGTGAAGTTTTTACTCGGGGGATGATAACGTTGGGTTTAGCGTTAATTTTTTTTGGAATATTTTCGTTTACCGTTTTCGTTCCATGGATTGTAAGTGCTTATCTCTGCACCCTCTTGATAATTCTTCTTTATTTGAAACATCAAAAAATTCTTTTTCTTAAGCCAGATTTTTCACTTTTTCAGAGCAAACAGTTTAAAGCAATGGTGATATATGGAGGGTTTGCTTTTGTCGGAAATGTAAGCGGTGCGATTATCGCTAATATTGATGGATTGCTGTTGAGTGCGTACTCAGGATTGAAGAGCACTGGAATTTATGCCATCGCATTTTTCATCGGGCAGGTCGTAGAAATTCCAAAACGATCACTTTCCGTCGTTTTGATTCCGTTGGTTTCCGAAGCGAATAAAAATAATGATGTGGTGAAATTGAAGCTGCTCTATAAAAAATCCTCAATTAACCAACTAATCGTTGGTGGGTTTATATTTTTGGGATTATGGGTGAATATTGAAGACATCTTTAAACTTATTCCGAATGGATCGATTTATGCTGCCGGAAAATGGGTGGTGTTTTATATCGGGATGGCGAAATTATTTGATATGGTTACTGGAATCAATGCGGAAATCATTGGGACCTCAAAATTTTATAAATATGATCTTGTCTTCTATCTTTTCCTGAGTTTTATCGGAATTGGTGCAAATCTTCTGCTTATTCCCACTTATGGCATCACTGGTGCAGCCATGGCTTCAGCAATTTCGGTGCTGCTGTTTAATTCTGCACGATATGTTTTCGTTGCGGTGATTTACAAAATACAACCATTTGCATGGTCAACACTGACGGTGATAGCACTTGGCTGTGGTATTGCTGTTAGTCAGCCGCTGTTGACATTATCTCTTCATCCGATTATAAACGTTATTATACGAAGCATCGTTGTTGGTATCACATTTATCGGAGGTTCAATCCTTCTTGGAGCGTCCGAAGATATTAATCTTATTGTGAAAAAAGTCATGGGAAGAATAAAACATCTATTGCAAATATCATGAGTTATCGAATTGTTAAAATAACTTCGTACTATCGCGATTACTTGTCGCAGTATTATCAGGCAAATCCGCAATTGGCATCGCAAAATTATGAGCAGCAACTTGCACATTTAATGGAACAGGCCTACGGCTGGTCGGATTTTTATGCGAAGAACCTGCGAATGCTTGGTGTTGACGCGCATGAGATTGTAGCAAATGCAGAGCAATTGCAAAACACCTGGGCAAAAGAAAACGGTGTTGCTGCGACCGGAAAGAATATTGTTTTTGAACAACTAAAAAAGATGAAACCTGATGTTGTTTTTTTTCAAGACAGTTTCACTTTTAATTATTCTTTCGTGAATAAGGTTCGAAATGAAATTTCATCGGTAAAATTGTGTGTTGGTTGGTGCTGTAGCGTATATTCTCAAGAAAATATTGAAGAGTTTCGTGCTTTTGATTGGATGTTTGTCTGCTCTGAAAATTATATACAAGCATTTAAAAAAGTTGGACTAAAAGCATATCTCTTGAGACATGCATTTGAAAAATCATTGCTTGACAAGATTTCAATTAAGAATAGTTTCTCGCAAGCAGATTGTATATTTTTAGGTTCGTTTATTCCCGGATCTGGATTCCATGATGAACGGCAAATATTAATTGAAAAAATTTTACAAACCGGAATACATTTAGATTTGTATGCGCATATCAGTAGCATCGGTGCTAAAGATTTATTTCTGCGTAAAAGTGCATATGCTGTCTCGCAAATTTTAAAACGTATAGGCTTAGGTAATGTTGCTAAACAAACACCTTACTTACAAAAAGCGTATGGCCTAACAGAAATGCCGAGAAATTTTGGTGATGTCTCTTTGTTGCAAACGCACTCGAAATCATCCTTGTATGGTTTGGAAATGTTTAAAGCATTATCGCGTTCAAGAATAGGATTGAATGTTCATGGTGAAGTAGCCGGAAATTACGCTGCAAATGTTCGTATCTTTGAGGTGACGGGGGTTAAGAGTTGTCTGCTTACGGATTGGAAGAAAAACCTCAATGAACTTTTTGAAATTGATTCCGAAATAGTTACGTATAGGTCGGGGGAAGAATGCATAGAAAAATTACGATGGTTATTGGAGAATACGAATACATGTCTTAAGATTGCGGAAGCTGGACAGAAGAGAGTCTTAGAAAATCATACTTTTGAAATACGATCGCGGCAGCTTCATGAGGTAATCCTATCTCATTTGTGACAAATCAATTCATTAGATTGACATTTAACATATGCTAGCTCAATTTCACATTGACTCTCCATCAATAAACGACAACCGTAGTTATGATTATGCCAATCATCCCGAACTTGATCGCCATGAATATTCCATTATTATTGATTTGGTTAAACAAGGGTCGCGTGTGATTGATCTCGGCTGCGGCAATGGAACACTGCTTTCACGTTTGAAAAAAGAAAAGAATGTTGTTGAAGCTGGAATGGAACTTTCTGAAAGCGGAGTTTCCGTATGCAAGCAGAAAGGGCTTAATGTCCAGTACGGAAGAATTGATGAGCGATTACCATTCAATGATAATACATTTGATTACGCAATTTGCAATGTGACAATCCAAATGGTGATGTATCCCGAAATTCTCCTTAAGGAAATGAAACGGATTTCCCGCTGTCAAATTATTTCATTTCCCAATTTTGCTTTTTGGCGCAACAGAGTGGAATTGCTGTTTTGTGGACGCATGCCGCGTAAAATGTTGTTTGGATATTCATGGTATTCGACGGGACATATTCACCAGCTTTCACCCGACGATTTTCGTACACTGGTTAACGATGTCGGTAATTTGCGTATCATTGACCGGCGCTCTCCAATAATAAAAAATTTTTTTAAGAGAGTAGTCGCTAATTTATTTCCACAATTGTTTCACATGGTGTTCGTTTATCTATTGGAGAAACATGAATCTGTTTCATGAAATATTAATGCGCAAAGAATTTCACGCAGCGCCTCCGGTGCTGATTGATATTGGAGCTTCGGGAGCATTGCATAAGCGTTGGAAGGCAATTGCTCCGTATTCTGTTTGCATTGTTTTTGACGGCGACGATAGAGAATTTGGTTATGTTGAAAAAAAATCTACGCTATTCAAGAAATTGTATGTTTTTCATTCCATTGTTACAGATGAACAAGTTCCGGAAACCGATTTTTATCTAACCACTTCGCCATTTTGTTCCAGCGTGTTAGAGCCGGATGCAAATGCATTGAAATCGTGGGCGTTTTCCAAGAAATTTGGAATTGAGAAAAAAGTTAGAGTGAAAGCTACGCGATTAGATTCGGCATTGCGTGAATTACATTTCACGTATGTAGATTGGTTTAAGAGCGATTCACAAGGATTGGATTTGCGTTTGTTTCGCAGCCTGAATGTTGATATGCAGCGTCATGCGCTTGCTGCGGAATTTGAACCGGGGATTATCGATGCGTATAAAGGAGAAGAAAAATTTTCAGACGTATTGCGATATATGGATGGAGTAAAGTTTTGGATGGCAGATGCGAAGATTAAAGGTTCCCAGAGGCTTTCTGTAGATTTGCTATCCGGAATAACTGCCAATGCGTGGCTGCAAAAAATATTCGCTTTTTCACATAACGATAGTCCGGGCTGGATCGAACTTGTCTATATGAATTCGTTTCAGGGAGAATTTGGAATACGGGAATACCTTTTGGGCTGGGTATTTGCAACAATTCTTCAGCAGCATGGTTTTGCATTGGAACTTGCTCTCAAAGCCAATCAGCTATTCCATGATCCGTTGTTCGTGAAGATGGGAAAGTCATCACGAAATTCTATCAAGAAAAATGTCATCAGCGGGAAATTGCTCTCTGCGGTTTTCGAAAAAATTACGAAAGTATTTACTCGTGGTTAAATATAATTTTTGCACTCTTTTTGATTCAAAGTATCTTTCGCGTGGGTTGACTTTATATCGTTCATTAGAAAATACTTGTTCAAATGATTTCCATCTTTTTATTTTTGCTTTCGATGAAGATTGTCTTTCTGTCCTCCGATTAATGAATCTCCAACACGCAACAATTATTTCTTTGAAAGAATTTGAAGACGAGGCACTTCTTCATGTGAAACCGACACGCAATCGTGCAGAATATTGCTGGACATCAACGTCATCAACCATCTTGTATGTTTTAGAACATTTTGGCGTGGATATGTGCACATATCTTGATGCCGATTTGATGTTCTTCGATTCACCAAAACCATTGTTTGATGAAATGGGTGATGCTTCGATTATGATTACCGAGCACAGGTATTCACCGCAATACAACAAAGAAGCGAAGAGCGGAAAATATTGCGTGCAGTTTGTCTCTGTTCGCAATGATGAACGAGGATTAAATGCAATTCGATGGTGGCGCGAGCGTTGCCTTGAATGGTGTTATGCGCGTTATGAAGATGGAAAGTTCGGCGATCAGATGTATTTAGATGATTGGACGACACGATTTGAAGGTGTCCACGAATTGCAGCACCTTGGCGGGGGAATGGCGGCATGGAATATTCAACAGTATGATGTTTTTATGAAAAATGGTAGATTATGGGGGCGCGAAAAAAAATCGGGGAATGAATTTCCTGTGATCTTTTATCACTTTCATTACTTGCGGTTTCTTCAAAATGAATTGATTGAACTTGGGCGGCGAGTACTTTCTGATGATGTTGTAAATTTGTTGTATTCCGCTTACATCAAAGAGTTGGAAAAATCAAAGAAGATTATTGCAGGATATGGTTTACAATTTGATTCGCATGGAGCAAGCGCACAGGAAGTAAATTGGAAAGCGCCGATCCTGTTTGTGTATAGAAAACTTTTTGGAATTTATAATATTTTTCCTTTAAAGAAGTTTTTGAATTCTTAAATACCTATGGCATATCTGATTCAACTTAAAACGCACTCCGATAAGCGTGGAAATCTTACCGTGATTGAAAAAGAAATTCCGTTTGAAGTGAAAAGAACATTTTATATCTACGGGGTGGATGATTCCGTTCGCGGAGGTCATCGACATCACAAAACCTACCAAGCGTGCATTTGCGTTCACGGAAGCTGTACTGTTTCCAACAATGACGGAAATATCAAACAAGATTTCGTCCTTGATCATCCGAGTAAATGTTTGATTCTTGAACCGCGTGATTGGCACACCATGCATCACTTTTCGTCGGATGCCGTGTTTCTTGTGTTTGCATCGGAACTATTCGATCCCAAGGATTATATTTACGAGCCATATCAATGATTGAATACGAAAATTTACGAAAAGCGAATGAACCATTCTTTGATGAATATAAACGATCATTTTCCTCGGTCTTAGAGAGCGGTTGGTTTATTCTCGGCAATGCGGTAAAAAATTTTGAACAAGAATTTGCCGCATTCAACTCATCAAAATATTGTATTGGTGTTGCCAACGGTTTGGATGCGCTTATTCTTTGTTTGAGAGCGTTAGATGTTGAACGAGGGAGCGAAGTCATTGTTCCATCTAATACATATATTGCAACGATACTTTCTATTCTTCAATGCGGATTGAAACCTGTTCTCGTTGAACCCGATATCCGGACATACAATATTGATCCCCGAAAAATAGAAGAAGCAATCACTTTAAAAACAAAAGCAGTTATGGTTGTTCATCTCTATGGAAAATCGTGCAATATGGATGCGATAACTGCAATTACCAAAAAACATAATCTTGCATTGATTGAAGATTGTGCACAATCGCACGGTGCAAAGTATAAAGGAAAAATGACGGGAACGTTCGGTTACGGAGCGTTTAGTTTTTATCCGACAAAAAATCTCGGATGCCTTGGTGATGGTGGAGCAGTGACAACGGATGACGAAGAGTTCGCAAAGAAAATCAAGATGTTTCGTAATTATGGATCGGAAAAGAAATATTACAACGAAGTGGTTGGATATAATTCACGATTGGATGAAGTACAGGCGGGATTTCTTTCGGTGAAGTTGAAGCATCTGGATGAGATTACGACCTATAAACGCAAACTTGCATCTCTTTATCAGACTGGATTGAAACAAGACTTTATTAAACCAAACGTCCATCCCGATTTTTTTGATGTTTTTCATATCTATAATGTGCGACATGAAAAGCGGGATGATTTGAAAGAATATCTCTTGAGAAATGATATTAAATCAGATATTCATTACCCTGTGCCGCCGCATAAACAGAAAGCAATGCATGGAATATTAGAAAAGAGTGATTTTCCCATTTCAACCGAAATTCATTCCACGACTTTAAGCTTGCCAATTTCGTTTGGAACAACCGAAAAAGAAGTTGAAAAAGTAATTGAAGTGATGAATAAATTCTGAGAAAGAGTTTACGATTGAATTAATGCAGTTTTGAGGATGTATCAAAGTGTATTTAATATTTTTGTAAGTTGTTCTGCAATTGTTTCTCTGCTAAACTGCTTTGTCGCTTCCGGTTTTTGCACTGAAGACGAGATTTTTTGAAATATATCGTTTCCCGAATAATTATACTTAAACAAGTTTCCCGCTTGCGTTTCACTCACAATGGATTGAACTTCTTCGTTGTCATCGCCGAATGCAATAATTTTATTTCCAGTCCTAAGATATTCAAACAATTTTCCTGGTACATGCCGCTTTTCCGATGCGCACATTAAAAGGTAAGTTGCGTTCATCATTTCTTGAACGACTTCTTTGTACGAAAGAAATCCTTTATACTCAGTGATAAACGATAATCCTGCTGATTCAATAGACGATTTTATTTCGGGAGCCACGGTGCCAACAAAACGTAATCGCAACTTTCTTCCTTGGTCGATCTCATGCTTTATCGATTCCCACAGCCCAATTGGCTTTTGGTATCCGAAAATATTTCCGGCGTGAAGAATTATTTCTTCATCGCCGCCCTTCGATTTGGTTAATGGCGCAAAATATTCCTCGTTGTATCCCCAATAAAGAACTTCTGATTTATTTTTAATCCACGGATATTTTTTTTCGTAATCTTCTCTCGCGCTTTTGGTGACAAAAATTATTTTTGAAGCATTATCCATTGTCGAGCGTTCAAAGTAATTATCGAGCATCAGAGTGATAGGATTGCGTCGAAAATTTTTATAATAAACAATATCTACCCATGGATCGATGAGTACAGGAACATGAGGAATATTGTATCGCGTGCTAATTTTTTTACCGATGAGATGCGAGCTATGCGGCGGCCCGATAGAAATAATGGCGTCAATTTTATGTTCCGCAAAAATTTTTTGTATTCCGCCAACAGCTGAAAAATTCCATCCAACTCTTGCATCGGGAACAAAGAGATTCATCCGAACCCAAATAGCGAATCGGTGTTTCCAGCCTTTATTCTCAAGGGAAATTGTTTCCGACGCGATAAGTGGAGAATCTGATTGTTTACCAAGAAATTTGCGATAAAAATTGAATGGCTCGTTTGCCGCTGTCTTTATCACGACAAGATTTGGATCAATTTCCTTTAACAGAGAATCATCATCATGTGAAAATGAATCTTCATTAGCTGTTACAACAAACGGCTGCCATCCAAATTTTGGAAGATGCTTAATAATAAACAGCGGCCAATGAAGCGACGCCTTTCCCGAAGGGGGCCAAAAATACGTTATGAAAAGAACATTTTTCATTAACAGAATTATTTTTTCAGCCACAATTTTGTGACCAAATCATCTTTCCATTCCAAGGAGAGCAAAAGATCACACACTTCCCTCACGCACCCATGTCCGCCTTCACTTGTTGTTACATAATCTGCATGCTTCTTATTCAGAGCTGTTGCATTTGCGGGTGCGGCTGCAAATCCGACTCGTTCAAGTACCGGAACATCATTGATGTCGTCTCCGATAAAAGCAATTTCTTCCCACGACAATGAATATTTTTTTCTTAACTCTTCCATTGCATCAACTTTGTTTATGATGCCTTGATAAAGATCATCGACCTGCAAACGTTGCGCCCGTATTTCAGCGATTTTTGTTTTTTCCGTTGTAACAAACGCTACTTTATAGCCGGCTTTGCGCAGTAAAGTTATTCCCATTCCATCACGAATCGAAAATTTTTTCAATTCAATTCCGTTTGCAGAATAATACGCGCCTGAGTCAGTCAGAACGCCGTCAACATCGGTTGCAAGAAGTTTTATTTTTGATAATTTTGCTAAGAGCTTTTTATTCATGATTCTTTCGTGAAATGGCCTGAGTGTCTGTGTATGGTGGTAGAAACTACGAAAAATTAGGTTCATCACCAAAGTGTAAATGGAAGGGAGTAAAACAAAGAAGGGATGCTGTTGCATCCCTTAGTGTTAAAGCAGTGCGTCAAGATTTTTAGAGAATGTCTCTTTGGATTGCAGACCGACAAGTTTCTTGACAATCTTACCCGATTTATCGATGAAAAATGTCGTTGGAAGTCCGCGGATGCCGCCGAACGGTTCTTGCAATTTTCCGCCGTCGATAATGATTGGGTATGATACTTTCTTTTCAGCGGCAAATTCTGAAACCAGGGCTAAAGCATCATCATCAAGGTCGGCAGAAATGCCGATGATGACTGCACCCTTTGCAGTGTACTCTTGATTCAATGCTGCAAGATCCGGAATTTCTTTCACGCACGGGCCGCACCATGTTGCCCAAAAATTAACAAGCACAGGTTTTCCTTTCGTAAATTCACTGAAGGATACTTTCTTCCCGGATGAATCTGTCCAGCTGAAATTCGGTGTCTGCTCATTTTTGTTTTCGTCGAACGAAACGAGGAGAGAGACGTTTTGTTTGTAGTTTTTTTGAAGATCGGGCGAAGAAGTTTCTTTATTCGAATTACTATTATTTGCTTTTTGTCCGCATGCGGCAATTAATAAAACCAATACGAGAGCCAGCATTTTTTTTGAATTCATTCTTATTTCCATTCCTTTTTTTCTGTAAACATTGCGATGAGATGTTCTTTATCCATTTTACTTACCGCTGCGCATAATGTGTTTTGGTATTTCCACAACACAATCGTTGTGCTATCGGGAAACTCTTGCACATACCAATTTGTTTTCTCTAATTCCACTTTTGCTTCATCAGGTAAGCCGATCGTTTTTCCTTCCAGCACTTCCGCCATATCTGCTTGATAGAGATAAACAAATTTTTTATCGCCTAATCCGTAGACAACATGGGCGAGTTTCGTTCCTTTAAAATTTGAAAGCACCCCGCCGCACCATGAGCATCCGGGCATTTTGGGAACATTGACCGTAAAACTAACCTCTTTTTCAAGATACGTACGGACATTTTCTTCATCATCCACCATCGATGGCTTGATTGATCCGCCGATAACAGCTTGATAATTTTTTAACGATTGAGAAATGATATTTGCTTCATCAGGCATTGGTGAATGCGTCGGAAGAAAAAGAGAGTAGATGCCAACGGCGAAAAAGATAAGAACAACGAATGCAATTACGGGGTTCAACGAAAATCCAAAAAATCTTTTCAGCCAAAATTTTCCCGGAGAATGTATCGTTGCCTTGACGATGGAATAGTAGAGATCGGTCGGAACATTCTCACGATGGACTTTTGAGTGAACGATATTCTTGGCGGCTTTAAGCGATTCGTATTCATACTTGCAGTGTGGGCACATCGTTGCGTGGTCGAGCAATTCTTGTGTGCGTTCCGCACTTAAGCGTTTGTCAATAATTTCACAAACGCACTGGTTAAACTCATTGCAATTCACGGTACACCTTTATATCAATTGTCGTTCTTGTTATCCTTCCCAATCATCCCACGTTCTTTTGCGTAATCATAGAGTTTTGTATATAATAATTTTCGTCCTCTATGTAATCGGGACCGAACCGTTCCAACAGGAATTTGAAGAAACTCTGCAATTTCTTCGTACGCAAGCCCTTCGATATCGCATAAAATAACAACGGTTCTAAACTCTTCGGGTAAAGACTCAAGGGCTTTTGAAACATCATCATCTAAGAGCTGCCCGAAAATTTTTTCCTGCAGATCATTCGGGTCAGACGCTTCGTCTCGAACAACGTTATAATAATCTTCGATTTCATCGTAATCAACCTTGCTGGGCTCTTTCGATTCCTTGCGGTAAAGGTTGATGTAGGTGTTTTTCATTATCCGAAACAGCCACGCTCTTAGATTGGTTCCTTGTTCGAACTTATCCCAGAACCGGTACGCTTTCAGAAATGTTTCCTGAAGAAGGTCACGAGCATCATCCGGATTGCCTGTCATCCTAAGTCCGTAATTATACAGTACTTCCATATGCGGAAGAGCCTGCTCTTCGAATTCTTTGTGTTTAGGATTTGATGTTGAGACGGCTAAAAAGAAAGGGAGCATTTAGGAATTTTCTTCTTGCTACAGCCACCCCAGGAAATCTATACTCAATAACAGGTGTGGCTGGAAGCAAGTTCCAGAAATTTATTAATTTATTCCTCTCAACTTACCAAAAAGAAGAGAGAGTATCAAGAATTCTATCCTTGAAGCCTGTGGAGAAGATTGCTATATTATGCGACAATTTTATTTCCCCTATAATTAATTAAAACAAAGAACACTTATGAACATAGCCATTCCCAAAGAAGAAAAAACAGAACTGCGGGTGCCGATGCTGCCGCAGAACGTTGAGAAGCTGGTAAAGAAAGGTGCAAAGATTACCGTTGAATCGGGACTCGGAATGTCACTTGGTATTGCGGATGAGGAGTACACGAAAGTCGGTGCTTTTGTAGAAAAGAATCGAAAAAAACTTCTGTCATCCGGTGACATTGTCTTGCGGCTGCGAAAACCAGAACCGAAAGAAATATCGCTCTATAAAAAAGGGGCAATTCACGTTTCATATCTCGATCCGTTTAATGAATCAGCGCTGCTTGCCGCATTTTCGAAACAAAAAGTCTCCGCAGTTTCCATTGAAATGATACCGCGGTCGACTCGCGCGCAAAAAATGGATGCACTCAGCTCCCAAGCAAATCTTGGCGGATATGCTT
>JBBINR010000028.1:0-46084 GCA_037443785.1 Ignavibacteriales bacterium
GCTGGGCATACGATATCGGATTCGGCGGACTTGATCATGTGCTCGCCTCGGGTGCGAATGTCAATATTCTCGTGCTCGATACCGAAGTGTATTCCAACACCGGCGGGCAAATGTCGAAATCAACACCGCGCGGCGCTGTTGCAAAATTTGCTGCAGGTGGAAAACCGATCGGTAAAAAAGATCTCGGCTTGATCGCGATGAGTTACGGCAATGTGTACGTCGGAAAAGTTGCGATGGGCGCAAATGATCTTCAAACAGTAAAAACATTTCTTGAAGCCGAAGCGTACGATGGACCGTCGTTGATCATCGCATACAGTCATTGCATTGCTCACGGCATTAACATGGAAAACGGTTTGAATGCACAGAAGCTTGCGGTCGATTCCGGACACTGGCCGCTGTTCCGTTACAATCCTGCGTTGGCAAACGAAGGAAAGAATCCATTCCAGCTTGATTCAAAAGCTCCGAAGATCAAGCTCGAAGAGTATGCTTATACAGAAATCCGTTACAAGATGCTGACGAAGATGGCGCCGGAAAAAGCAAAGCGCTTGATGAAAGAGGCACAGGATGATGTAATGAAACGATGGAGATTTTACGAACAGCTTGCAGCGATGAATTACAGTTCGCAAGTGCAACAGGCAGTTACCAACGGACATTAATATAAATGATTGCAGGTCGGCGGCACATGCCGATCTGCTCCTTCAACGTTTATGGAGAATATACCATGGATTTATCAACAACATATTTAGGATTACAATTAAAGAATCCCATCGTCCCTTCAGCATCGCCAATGTCCCGCACTGTTGGCAATGTAAAATTGATGGAAGATTACGGCGCATCGGCGGTTGTTTTGTATTCAATCTTTGAAGAGCAAATTCGTCATGAGACAAAAGAACTGTATCACCATCTCACATATCATGCAGAAAGTTATGCAGAAGCAACAACCTATTTTCCTGAACCGGGAGATTATCATTCCGGACCGGAAGAATATCTTGAACATATCCGCAAACTGAAAGAATCAGTAAGTATTCCGATCATCGGCAGCATTAACGGCGTTACCGACGGTGGTTGGGTTGAATACTCAAAAAAAATTGAACAAGCCGGAGCCGATGCGTTAGAATTGAACATCTATTATATCCCCACCGATCAGAATCTTACCGGTGATGATATTGAACAGACATATTTAGATATCGTGAAAGACGTTCGCAACCAAATTAAGATCCCAATTGCCGTTAAACTATCACCATTCTTCACGGCAATTCCGAATATCGCCAACCGCTTGGATAAGATCGGTATAAATGGATTGGTGTTATTCAATCGTTTCTATCAACCGGATATCAATCTTGATACACTCTCTGTCGAACCGGGTGTCACGCTGAGTTCATCCGATGCATTGCGCATGCCTCTTCGATGGATTGCCATCCTGTATGGAAAAATAAAAGCTGATCTTGCGGCAACATCAGGCGTTCACAATGAAGAAGACGTTTTGAAACTGGTGATGGCAGGCGCTAATGTTACCATGATGTGTTCCGCTCTTCTCCGTCACGGTCCTCGGAAAATTCGCGAAGTATTAACAGGCGTGCAGCAATGGATGGTTGAACATGAATATCCGTCGCTCAGCGAAGTGCGCGGCAGTATTTCACACAAATCAGTTGCCGATCCTTCTTCGTTTGAACGAGCAAACTATATGAAAGCATTACAAAGTTATATGTAATAACACAGGGCAGCCGTCATCATGAGGATGACGGTGAGCTTTAACAACAATCTACAAGTGAGGTGATTTATGAGCGTTTTTTTTAGCAGGCAATGCGAATATGCCCTTCAAGCAGTGATCTATCTTGCACAGAAAAAACAGGGTGAGATGACAACAATTAAGGAGATCTCGTCGCATTTAGGAATTCCGTTTCATTTTCTCGGAAAGATTTTCCAGAAGTTGTCGCATAAGGGCCTTCTCAATTCAATGAAGGGAGTCTCCGGAGGATTCTGGCTGGCGAAACCGTCGAATGAAATATTCTTGTTCGATATCATTGAGGCGATTGACGGAAAAGAAGTTGTCAATTCATGTGTGCTCGGATATACGGAATGCAGCAACACAGAGCCGTGCCCGATGCATGAAACATGGAAAACAACAAAAGATGTCTTCTTCGGAGAGTTAATGAGGAAAACACTTCTTGATGTTTCGCGCAATATAAAAAAAGGTGGATATCTGGCTGCATAACAGTATGAGGCGGGTGAATTAACCCGCTGTTTTTTTATTGAAAATAAAGAGTAAATCCTCTTGATTATGGAAGAAATTACACCAACTCGGAAAGAACGGGAAAAAATCCTAAGACCATTTGTGCAAATTCAACCTGCGCAGATAAAAAAAATTCCGCGAGACTTGCGGAAAAAAAAATATTCTGCCGATACATCATTGCCGATTGGCAAAAGATTGCTTGAGCAAATGAAAAATGATTCGCAATTCTTTCGTTCTGCTGTTCAGGCGGCGTTTGTATTACTTTGCCTTTGGATCGGTGTTGAATTTTATCTCTTCATGCAGTGGGGATCAACATCAGGCGTTGAGCCTTTTTACCAGCGCCCTCCCGGTGCCGAAGGATTTCTTCCGATCAGTGCACTGATGGGTTTGCTTCACTGGATCATGAGCGGTTCCTTGAATAGTATTCACCCTGCAGGAACAATTATTCTTACAGCATTCATCGCCATCAGCATTGCGATGAAAAAATCTTTTTGCTCGTGGATGTGTCCCGTGGGAACGCTGAGCAAATCATTATGGATGCTAGGACAAAAAATTTTTGGCAGAAATTTTCAGGTGTGGAAATGGCTGGATTATGCACTTCGCTCATTGAAGTATTTTCTTCTCTCCTTTTTTGTTTATTCGATCGTTTCTATGAGTGTTGATGATCTCACCATTTTTATCAACAGTCCGTACAATAAAGTTGCCGACATAAAAATGTATTTGTTTTTTGCCGAGATTTCACAGTTTGCCTTGTGGACAATTATCGTATTGATGGTATGTTCTCTTTTCATTAAAAATTTTTGGTGTCGATATTTATGCCCCTATGGTGCGCTCCTTGGAATTGCCGGTATGTTGTCACCATTCCGTATCACGCGAACAAAAGCGACGTGCGTCGATTGTGAATTGTGTACGAAAGTGTGTCCCGCAAATATTCAAATCCATACGATCGGACAATCTGACACCAACAAAACCGTTGGGCAGGTATGGAATGATGAGTGCACAAGTTGCATGAGATGCGTTGAAGAATGCCCTGTGAAAGACACGTTATTGTTACGCACGAAAGAATCGACAGCATCTGTTCCGACATGGGTGATGGGAAGTTTAATCATTGGAGTTTTTCTTGCCGTTACAGGATTAGGTATGCTGACCGGACATTGGAAAAATTCGATTTCGAGTGATGAATATTTATTTCGTTTTCAGCGGCTGGATTCACCTCTTTATAATCATGCGCGCGGGCAGGTTCCACATTATAGACCTAATGATTAAACAAAATAACAGATGAGATACATTTTTCTAGACCTCATTCCATAAACAAAATAGAGCCTTGGATGATCTTTATTAATTTTTTTGATATTTCAAAAAATTTCACTGAACATGAAGACAATGTTGTCTGAAATGCGACATCAAAAAAATAAAAACTCCTCCCCTGATTTACATTGTCGTTGCTATTCACCCAAACACAGATTACTTTGAAAAAGGAATGTCCCGATGTGATTATGACATCGACAATACGTTGTAAAAATGTTTTACTGTGAATATACTTTCGGCCTGCCTGCACCAAATACGCTCACCAGGAGAAAGAGTTATGAATGCAAAAAAAACTGAGCATAATCGCTCCAAGAAAATCCCTCCCCGCACTGCACAGTTGTTTAATAATTTTTTCGATCACTCAACGACATGCTTTGCAATCCTTGATCGAAATTATACCTTTGTCCGTATCAATACAATATGGGCAGAAACGTTCCATCAACACATTACAGCATCTTTAGGAACTCCCTATACTGATGTCTTTCCTCTTGAAACAAAGAAAATTTTCGATGAAGTTCTGCAAAAGAAAAAAACACTTCACTATTCCAACCATCCCTTCACATTTATCCATCAGCCGAAACGTGGAATAACATACTGGTATTGGATTCTTCAGCCACTTTTGAACGACAAAGGGAAAGTCGAATTTATTTTATTTTCCGCTGTTGATGTCACAGAACAAAAACGCACGAAAAAACTGCTCAATGATCGGTGTTCCACGCTACGAAGTATTATTGATAGTACGAATGCGCTGATTTTTTCTGTCGATCCTCAATACAAATATACAAGCTTCAATGCCGCACACGCCAATGTTATGAAAGCAATTTACGGAGCTGAGATCGAAGCCGGTCACACCATGCTGGAGTATATGACTGTTGCTGAGGATCGTGAAAAAGCAAAAAATAATCTCGACCGTGCGTTAGCGGGTGAACATTTTACGGAAGAAGCATACTCGGGGGAAGAAAAGCGGTCACAACTATATTTTCAAGTTTTGCACACTCCCATTCGCACAGAAGGAGGAACTGTTATTGGTGTTGCTGTAATCGCACAAGATCTCACTCAGCATAAACGCGCTGAGGAACAATTGCATATCAGCGAAAGCCATTTCAATAAAGCTCAGAGCATTGCGCATATTGGTTCCTGGGAACTTAATTTAGTGACGAACAGACTTGATTGGTCAGATGAGATTTACCGCATCTTTGAAATTGACCCAAAACGTTTTGGCGCTTCATACGAAGCATTTCTCGATCATATTCATCCCGATGATCGAGAAAGTGTTAATCGCGCTTATACCGATTCTCTAAAAAATCGAACTCCATATGAAATAATCCATCGTCTCAAGTTTTCGGACGGACGAATTAAATTTGTCCATGAACGATGTGAGACTTTTTACGATAAAAACAACAATCCCATTCGATCACTTGGAACTGTTCAAGATATCACCGGACAAAGACAAACCGAAGAAGCATTGCACCAAGCCAGCACCTACAATCGCCGTTTAATTGAGGCAAGTCTTGATCCACTGGTTACAATCAATTCCGATGGAAAAATTACCGATGTCAACACGGCAACAGAAGTTGTAACAGGCGTAAAACGAAAAGATTTGATCGGAAGCGATTTTTCTAATTATTTCACTGAGCCAAAAAAAGCCAGAGACGGTTACCGTGAAGTACTGCAAAAAGGATTTGTCAGGGATTACCCCCTCACCATCCGACACTCAACTGGAAGTACAACTGACGTGTTATACAATGCAACACTTTATAAAGATAAATCAGGGAAAGCCCAGGGAGTCTTTGCAGCTGCACGGGATATCACCGGCCAAAAACGCGCAGAGGAAAAACTGCGTCGATCCGCCGAAGAAATTCACGATCTCTACAATAGCGCCCCGTGCGGTTATCATTCTTTGGATGGTGATGGTTTCTTTAATCAGATCAACGATACGGAACTTCATTGGCTTGGGTATTCGCGTGACGAAATACTCGGCAAGAAAAAATTCTCCGATCTTATAACGTCAAAAGGCCAGCAGACATTTCAAGAAAATTTTTCATTGTTTAAGAAACGAGGCTGGGTAAAGAATCTTGAATATGAGATGATTCGAAAAGACGGCTCATTGCTGCAAGTACTCATTAGTGCAACAGCAATTTTTGATAATGCTGGCACCTATGTGATGAGCCGTTCTACCGTGTATGACATAACCGAACTCAAAGAAACAGAGCATGCCCTTCACGAAAGAGAAAAACACTCCCAGGCGCTCCTCCGTCTCTCAAAAAAATTAGAGAATTCACAAACCTATGGCGATGTGCTAAACGCCGCACGCGATGAAGTAAAAAATATTTTGGGATATCAAAACCTATGGATTTATCTGCTTTCCGACGACAAAAAATATCTTAAAGCTTTGGTTGCCGGTGGTCCAATGTCTGACACGGTAATGTCAGAAACCGGAACTGCAACACTCCCCATTCAGGGTGATCCAATGCTTGAAGCGATTGTCGCAGCAAATGATATCGTTGTGGTTGAAGACGCACAAACTGATCCAACAACAGATAAAGCGATCGTAACACAATTGAGAATCCGCACCATTGTCAATATTCCAATCATTTTCTTTGACAAACGGCTTGGGTCTGTTGGTAGCGGAACATTTGGAGATGAAGGCATTCGAGTGCCAACGAAATCTGAACAAGATTTTCTGCGCGCCATGGCGAGCCATTTGGCAACAACGCTTGACCGGCTCCACTTGCTTACCAAACGTACTCAAGCAGAAGAAGCTTTTCACCGTGCCAGCACTTACAATCGCCGCTTAATTGAAGCAAGTCTTGATCCTCTTGTTACGATCAATGCTGACGGCAAAATTACCGATGTAAACACTGCAACTGAAACGGTAACGGGTGTTTCGCGAATCAATCTCATCGGAAGCGATTTTTCTGATTACTTTACAGAACCGGTAAAGGCAAGAAACGGCTACCGTGCGGTGCTTGAAAAAGGTTTTGTCAAAGATTATCCCCTTACCATTCGGCATACTTCTGGTACAATTACAGAAGTAATGTATAATGCCACGGTGTACAGAGATGATACGGGAAAAATTCAAGGAGTCTTTGCTGCCGCTCGCGATATCACGGAACAAAAACGTGCAAAAGAAAAGGTAAATCAACTTGCGTCAATCGTCGAATCATCTGAAGACGCCATTATCAGTAAAAATTTAGACGGAATAATCATCAGTTGGAACAAAGGTGCTGAACTGATGTACGGGTACACGGAAAGTGAAGTCATCGGCAAACCGGTATCGATCCTGCTCCCATCGGACAATAAAAATGAAATTGCTCATACGCTTGAAAAGGTCAAACAGGGAAAACATATAGCGCATTATGAATCGGTTCGACGCAAGAAAAACGGTGAAGAATTTTTTATGTCGCTCACGATCTCCCCTATTCGTGACTCAGAAGGAAACATCGTCGCAGCATCAACCATCGGACACGATATTACTGAAAAGAAAAAAGCAGAACACTTACTGCGGGAAAGCGAAGAAAAATATCGAACGTTGATTCAAAATGTTCAAACGGCGATTGTTGTTCACGGACCGGACACAACAATTCTAAAAAGCAATTCAATGGCGCAAGAACTGCTGGGATTGACTGAAGAACAATTGTTGGGAAAAACCGCAATTGATCCTGAATGGCATTTCCGTCGCGAAGATGGAACGGCTCTTCCTCTCGAGAATTATCCGATTAACCACGTTATTGCCACACGACGACCGCTTCGAAATTTAATTATCGAAGTCCATCGCCCCAGTCGAAGCAATGATGTATGGGTTCTGGTCAATGCCGATCCGGTGTTCGATGGGAAGCAGAGTATTGTTGAAGTCATCGTCACCTTTATCGACATCACCGAGCGAAAAAAATTAGAAGTCGAGCGAGAACAGTATTTCAAATTTTTCCAAACCACGACCGATCTGATGTGTATTGCTGATCCAAATGGATGTTTCAAAAAAATAAATCCTGCATGCATCCTTACCCTCGGATATTCCGAGTCGGAACTTCTGTCAAAACCATTCATTGATTTTGTCCATCCGGATGACCGGCAATCGACACTCGATGAAATGACCAGACAAATGCAAATCGGATTTTCACTCAACTTTGAAAATCGGTACAAATGCAAGGATGGTTCATTCATTTGGCTTTCGTGGCGCGCGAATTACAATAAAAATGAAGGAATTACCTACGCGACAGGACGTGACATCACTGAACGCAAACGCGCTGAACAAAAGATTGTCCAGCTTGCGGCAATCGTGGAATCTTCCGATGATGCCATCACGGGAAAAACATTAGAAGGGATTATTACAAGCTGGAATAAAGGAGCGGAGAAAATTTACGGCTATACAGAAAGTGAAATCATCGGCAAATCAATTTCACTCTTGGGCATACCCGAACACACAGAAGATAATAGTGTAATTCTTGAAAAAATCCGGCGCGGAGAACATCTCGAACATTTTGAAACTGTTCGCCGGCGAAAAGACGGGCAAGACATTTTCATGTCATTAACCGTTTCTCCCGTCAAGGATATGAACGGCAGAATTATTGGAGCTTCGACGATTGGACGCGATATTACTGAGCGTAAAAAAATAGAAGAAGCCCTGCATTCCGCATCACTCTATTCCCGCAGTTTGATTGAGGCAAGTCTTGACCCTCTTGTAACGATCAGCACCAAGGGAAAAATTATGGATGTGAATTATGCAACAGAACAGGTAACGGGCGTTGCACGCGAACAGTTGATCAACAGCGATTTTTCAGATTATTTCACCGCTCCGGATAAAGCCAGAGCAGGATACCAACAGGTACTTGCTGATGGATATGTACGGGGCTATCCGCTCACCATTCACCATATCTCCGGCAAAACAACAGATGTATTGTATAATGCAACGGTTTATAAAAATGAAGCAGGAGAAGTACAAGGGGTTTTCGCCGCCGCTCGTGACATCACTGAACGGAAAAAAGCCGAAAGAGCGCTCAGAGAAAGTGAAGAAAAATACAGAGCTCTGTTAGAAACATCTACTGATATTATCCTCACTCATGACTTAACTGGTCGCATAAGCTACATCAATAAATTTGGAATAAAAATGACCGGTTATAGCGAACACGAACTGCTTGGTTCGAGCATTGCTTCTATCCTGCCACCCGAAGAATTACAGGCGATGAACGATCGTGCCATTGCCCGAAATCGAGGTGATATTGGGACATATGAATACGAAACAAAGTTCATAACCAAATCCGGCAAGATCGTCGTTGTTGAGGTACACTCTGCATCGATCATCAGAGAAGGAAAGAGTACGGAATTCCTCGTCAATGCAAGAGATATCACCGAACGGAAACAAGCGGAAGAACGTATTCAAAAGCTGAACGAAGAACTTGAACAGCGCGTTATTGACCGCACTGCGCAATTGCAAGCGTCGAATAAAGAACTTGAAGCATTTGCCTATTCAGTTTCGCACGATCTGCGGGCGCCGTTACGGCACATCGACGGCTTCATCGAAATTCTCCGCCAAAAGGCCCAGTCAAAACTCGATGAACAAAGCCTGCATTACATGAATATTATTGAAGATGCGGCAAAACAGATGGGAACACTCATCGACGATCTTCTCTCCTTCTCACGCATGGGGCGCGCCGAAATGTCGAAAGTTCCGCTGAACACTTCTTTATTAGTCAACGAAGTTGTCGACTATCTGCATCCCGAAATCGGCAATAGAGATATTCAATGGCAGATTGCTCCCCTGCCGACTGTTACAGGAGATAAAGCCATGCTTCGGGTTGTGTTTGTCAATCTTCTTTCAAACGCATTGAAATTTACTCGTCCTCGCGAACATGCCGTTATTGAAATCGGCTATACGGATGACAATCACAATGAGGTTGTATTTTTTATTCGTGATAATGGAGTAGGTTTTGATATGAAGTATGCGGCAAAACTTTTCGGCGTATTTCAACGGTTGCATCGGGCAGAAGATTTTGAAGGGACAGGAATCGGCCTTGCCAATGTCCATCGGGTAATCAGCAGGCATGGCGGCAGAACGTGGGCAGAAGGAAACCTAAATGAAGGCGCGACATTTTACTTTTCACTTCCGCGATAACCATAGGAGATCACTCATGAAAACATTTCGGCGTATTCTTCTTGTAGAAGACGATCCAAAAGATTTGGAACTCACGATTAACGCACTCAATGAAAATAATCTTGCAAACGATATTGTTGTTGCGCGGGATGGAGTTGAAGCGATGGATTTCCTGCTCCGTCGAGGACCACTGGCTCAACCATCCGATCCATATCCTGTTCTTATTTTGCTTGATCTCAAAATGCCAAAGATGGACGGCATCCAAGTATTGACTCAAATTAAATCGAATGAATTTCTCAAAACGATACCGATCGTCATTTTAACATCATCCAGCGAGACTCAAGATTTGGAGACGTGCTATAAACTTGGTGTCAATGCCTACGTTGTTAAGCCGGTAAAATTTCCGGATTTCGTACAATCGGTAAAGCAAGTTGGTATATTTTGGGCACTGATTAATGAACCGCCTGTCATCAGCAAGGTGAAAATATGAAGACAAGACACAATTCCAAGTCTCACAAAGGAAACGATGCGCCGCATGAAACGGTCCGCATTCTGCATTTGGAGGATGATCCTGTCGATTCTGAGCTTATTCTCACAACATTGCAATCGGCCCGCATTGAATGTACGGTGACCCGCGTTCAAACCGGAGAGGAGTTTGTTGACGCTTTAAATAACGGCACCTTTGATGTTATTCTTGCCGATTATAAATTACCATCGTACGATGGAATGTCGGCATTGCTGTTAACACAAAAGGTGCGTCCCACAATTCCATTTATTTTTGTGTCGGGAAAACTTGGCGAAGATGCCGCCATCGAAGGACTTACTGAAGGTGCAACGGATTACGTTTTAAAAAATAAACTCAGCCGCCTTGCGCCGGCAGTTAAACGTGCATTGAGTGAAGCAGAGAATCGAAAGAAACGTGCTCTTGCAGAAGAAGCTCTGCAAGAAAGCAATGAACGGTTCGAGAAAGCTTTTCAGATGAGCCCGATGGGAATTTCTATTTCTCGAGCGGCAGATTCAAAACTTATTGAAGTAAACAATGAGTTCATACGAATTTTTGGTTATTCCCGCGAAGAACTTATCGGACATACCGCCCTAGAATTGCAGCTTTTTGCACAGCCGGAAGAAGGAATAAAAATAATGCAGAATGTGCAGGCGCATGATGAAATGGAGCCGTTTGAATTTACAGCACGCAAAAAGTCAGGCGAAATGATTATTGGCTTAACGGCACTATCGGTTATTTATCTTCACGGTGAAAAACATCGCCTCTCTTTACTCTTAGACATTACACAACGCAAACGTTCCGAAGAACGAATTCGCTATCTCACCCGGCTGTATGCACTCTTGAGCGATGTGAACCAAACACTCGTTCGGGTGAAACAAAAGGATGTCTTGTTTCAAAACATTTGCAACATTTCAATTGATGCAGGAAAGTTTTCAATGGCATGGATCGGCGTTTATGAGAGTCATAGCGGACAGATTGTCCCTGTCGCCCACGCCGGAGATGAAAAGGGCTATTCATGTTATGTGGATCAAATGCTCGATGCGCAATATATCGACGCAATGAACTCATCATGCCGAACACGTCAAGTGGTCGTTATACAAAAAGAAAGCGGCCTTGATGAAAATGCGGCATATCACGGAATCAATTATCATTCGTATGCGGCAATTCCGTTTGGCAGTAAAGAAAAAATTGAAGGGGTTTTAAATCTGTTCACTGCCGAAGATGAATTTTTTAAATCTGAGGAAATACGATTGCTTGAAGAGATTGCTTTAGATATTTCGTTTGCTCTTGAAACGATGAACCTGGAAGCTAAACATGAGCAGGCAGAAGAAGCCGTTCGGCAAAGCGAGCAAAAATACAGAACACTGTTTGAAGATTCATTCGATGCATTGGTTGTAACGTCTGCTAACGGAAAAATCATCGACATGAATAAAAAAGGAATCACGCTGCTCGGATACGGCAGCAAAGAAGAAGTTGTGGGACTTGATCTTGCAACTGATATTTACGCCAATCCGGAAATTCGCCAGAATATCCGGGAAACGGTAAATGCTCTGGGAACCGGGGAATTTGAGATTGTGGTGAAGACAAAGAGCGGAAAAAAGATTGTATCCTATTGTGCCATAACAGCAGTGAAAGATGAGCAAGGAAACGTCTCATCTTATCGCGTTATTGCACGCGATATTACTGAACACAAATTCACGGAATCGGAAATCCGAAAACTTTCGCATGTCGTTGAACAAAGCCCCGTCTCGGTTATTATTACCAATGTCGCCGGCATGATCGAGTATGTGAACACAGAGTTTGTCAATCAAACAGGCTATACCCTTGAAGAAGTCCGCGGGAAAAGCCCAAACATTTTAAAATCAGATAAAACATCTGAGGAAGAATACCGGCGTTTATGGGAAACTATTTCTTCGGGAAAATTATGGCGGGGCGAGTTTCATAACAAAAAAAAGAACGGCCAATTGATTTGGAATGCAGCATCGATCGGACCGCTTCGCAACGCAGAAAATAAAATTACCCACTATGTCGGGATCGAAGAAGACATTACCGAGCGGAAACTTGCTGAGGAACATCTGAAACAAACCGAAGCAAAACGTCATCAATTGGAATTAGAGCTTATCCAGTCACAAAAACTTGAAAGTCTCGGCACTCTGGCAAGCGGTATCGCACATGATTTTAATAATATCCTCAATATCATTTTGGGATATTCATCACTGGAAAAAGGCCACATCGCTCAGCCGGAAAAACTCTCTCATGATATTGATGTCATGGAAAAGGCTGCAATTCGCGGCACCTCTCTTATTAAACAGCTGCTCACTTTTGCACGAAAGACGGAAACACTTTTTGTATCTGTTAATATAAATGGACTTCTTTCCGAAATCGCCAAATTCATGAATGAAACATTCCCCAAAAGCGTTGCTATCACGACACAATTCCAGTCGAATATCCCCGAACTCATTGCCGATTCAACACAACTTCACCAGGTATTTATGAACCTGTTCATTAATGCGCGGGATGCAATGCCGCAGGGAGGTACACTTTCAATTTCAACGTCCGTTGTCAACAGCGGCGAAATTGCATCTCAATTCCCCAATGCGGTCCTTCAAGATTATATTCTTGTGTCCGTTACGGATACCGGCACCGGTATTGATGAAAAATTAAAACAGCGCATATTCGATCCTTTTTTTACGACAAAACCGCAGGGAAAAGGAACAGGATTAGGGCTGGCATTAGTTCAATCCATTATCGAAAACCATCGCGGGATAATCGACCTAACAAGCACCATCGGAAAAGGAACCACATTTAAAATCTATTTGCCGGCAGAACAAAACATAAGTCAAGCAGAAAAAATTGTCGAAGAAACAAAAAAAGAACTCCAGGGCGGCAATGAAACCATTCTTCTGATCGAGGATGAAGAACCGGTCATCGCCATGATTCAAGTGATGCTGGAAACATATGGTTACACTGTGCTTATCGCAAGAGACGGCGAAGAGGGCGTGGAGAAATTCAAACAGAACCGTGAGAAAATTGATCTTGTGCTTACCGATTTAGGTCTTCCAAAATGTGAAGGTGACGAGGTGATCCGACGTATCACCGTTGTTGAGCCGGACACAAAAATAATTTTAGTCAGCGGATTTATTGACCCTGTAATAAAAACGGAAATGGTCAAAATCGGTGTACGTCGATTTCTTCAAAAACCGTATACGTTTGCAGATATTATTGAAATGGTGCGCGAAACGATTGATGAGAAGTAATTATTTCTTTTCCTCAGTCGCGTGATGCTTTACAAAACGTGCCTGCAGGTAAAAGATCACTTCTTCCGCGATATTGGTTGTCAGGTCAGCAACACGTTCCAGATTGCGCGAGATACGGGCAATTTCCATATTTCCTTCAATTGTTGTTTGGTCGGCCTTAATCAACTGCGCAACTTCGGCAAGAAGATTGCGATTCATGGTATCGATCGCATCATCGTGTTCTAAGACTTTTTGCGCCTGCTGTGCATCAAGTTCTTTGAACGAATGAATTGCATCGGTCAGCATCTGCAATGCGTGCTTCGCCATTTCAGGAATCTCCAGCAGCGGTTCACGTTCCGGTGTTTTAATCAATCTTTCGGCAGATTGAGCGATATTTACCGCATGATCGCCGATGCGTTCAAGATCATTATTGATTTTTAAGATGGCAAGGATAAGACGAAGATCGCTTGCGACGGGCTGCTGCAATGCAAGAATATCCACAACGCCGTTATCGATCTCCAATTCCATCGCATTGATAGTTTTTTCAATGTCAAAAACTTGAGTAATATGATCTTGTGAATTTAACAAGACGGCATCGATCGATGCACGAAGCGACAGATCGACCGAGTCAAACATTCTCAACACATTCGCTTTTAATTTTTCTAATTCTTTTTCAAACCGACGTTCCATTCATCAACCCTTTGTTCAAAAATTTTTCCCATACTGCCCTGTCGCAGCCAAATATTAACCGAATCTTCCTGTAATATAATCTTCCGTTTGTTTTTTCAAAGGCGCGGTAAATAATTGTTTGGTTTCGCTGATCTCAATCAACTCTCCCATGTAAAAAAATGCGGTATAGTCGCTGACGCGAGCCGCCTGTTGCATATTGTGTGTAACAATAGCAATAGTATACTCTTTTTTCAACTCGTAAATCAATTCTTCAATTTTTGCCGTTGAAATAGGATCCAATGCACTTGCCGGTTCATCCATTAAAATCACTTCGGGACTGACCGCAAGAGTCCGCGCAATACACAAGCGCTGCTGCTGCCCCCCCGAAAGACTGACACCGCTCTTGGATAATGAATCTTTCACTTCATTCCACAATGCGGCATGCTGCAAGCTCTGTTCAACAATTTCAGAAATCTTTTTCTTGTCGCGCATTCCGTTCATTCGCAAGCCGGCAGCAACATTGTCAAAAATGGACATTGTTGGAAACGGGTTTGGTTTTTGAAATACCATCCCGATTCGTTTGCGGACGACAACAGCATCCATCGAATAAATATCTTCGCCGTCCAAAGTCAGTGATCCGGTAATACGGCTGTCCGAAACAAGTTCGTGCATGCGATTGATCGAACGGAGAAATGTCGACTTCCCGCACCCAGAAGGGCCGATGATGGCAACAACGGAATGTTCGGGAATTGTCAGTGAAACATTTTTTAGTGCGTGAACTTTTCCAAAATAACAATTAACAGCATCGGCGGCTATCTTTACCGGTTTCTGTGCGTTTGTCTCTGATTGTGTTGCAGGAATAAATGTCATTGGTATTTTTCTTTTCTAATATCGCTGGCGCGTAACAATTCTGACGGTAATACTTAAAATTAAAATCAAAAGAATCAGCACGAATGCTCCTGCCCACGCCTGAGCAATCCAATCTTCGAATGGCGAAACTCCATAATTATAAATGAAAACCGTTAATGAAGCAATCGGCTGATCGAGCGTTGTGTGCCAGAACCGATTATTCAATGCCGTGAATAACAGCGGCGCAGTTTCTCCGGCGGCGCGTGCGACCGAAAGCATAATTCCCGTGATAATTCCGCCGAGTGCTGACGGAATAATGATGCGCAGCGTCGTTTTCCACTGCGGAATTCCTAATGCAAGCGCCGCTTCGCGGTACGAATGCGGAACCGTACGAAGCATTTCTTCTGTGGTTCGCGTAACGATTGGAATCATCAATATGCCGAGAGCAAAACCTCCGGCATATGCCGAAAAATGTTTTGTCGGCAGCACAATGATAGTGTATGCAACAACTCCCGTAACAATAGAAGGAACGCCATTCAGCACGTCGGTCATAAATCTGATAATCGATGCCAATTTGTTGTTCCCAAATTCAGAAAGATACACTCCGGAAAAAACTCCAATCGGCAAACCGATCAGGCTTCCTATCCCTACAAGAATCAATGTTCCGACAATTGCATTGGCAAGTCCTCCGCCCGATTCTCCAACCGGTTTTGGCAGTTTGGTAAAAAAATCCACATTAAGTGCTGAAACACCGAGCGTGATGGTGTGATAGAAAATTAAAAGCAATGGAATCAATGCCACAAGCGCGCTGAGCACACACAAACCATACATCGCAATATTTTTATATTTCCGATAGTAAAAGAAAACATTTTTCATTTACAGTCTCCCTCCGGCATCGGAGTTGCGGGTAAAACTCCACACCAGTAATCGCGCCGCCGCATTAACAAGCAGTGCTACAACAAAAAGCACTAATGCAATTTCAATCAATGCACTGATATACATTTCGGAAGTTGCTTCGGTAAATTCATTCGCAAGCACGCTTGCCATGGTATAGCCGGGTTCAAATAATGACATCTTCATTATCGGACGATTCCCAATCACCATTGTCACCGCCATCGTTTCACCAAGCGCGCGTCCAAGCCCCAGAATTGTTGCGCCGATAATTCCGGAACGCGAGTAACTCAAGGCAATGCGTGTCGCTTCCCATCGGGTGGAACCGAGCGCCAATGCCGCTTCTTTCTGCGAAATCGGAACAGCTTTTAGCACATCGCGTGAGATCGACGAAATAATTGGCAAAATCATTATTGAAAGAATTATTCCTGCCGCAAGCATGCCGACACCATATGGCGCTCCTTTGAATAATGGGATGAATCCAAGATGCGAAGATAAAAACGGTTCGACCGTTGATCTGATCCACGGCACCATGACAAAAAAACCCCATAAGCCGTAGACAATACTCGGAATTCCGGCAAGCAGTTCAACAATGAATGAGAATGGACGTTCGAGCCATGTCGGCGCAAGTTCAACAAGAAACACGGCGATGCCAACGCCAAGCGGAAGTGCAATAACGAGGGCAAGCAACGATGAAACGAGTGTTCCGTAAATAAACGGAAGCGCACCGTACTGATCCATCACCGGATCCCACTCGCTGCTTGTTAAGAAACTCCATCCAAATTTTTTAATCGAAGGTGATGATGAAATATACATTTCATACGCCATAACGATAATCAGCAGAAGAACCAGGAGAGCAAAAAATTGGGTGAGATATTTAAAAACAGCATCGCCAAAATTCCACGAGGTACTTTTTGGCGATCCTGTCTTCTTACTTTTTAATGATACATCCATTATCGCTGGATTAACCCCAAATTTAGTTTACTTAATCGGCTTACCTTGAAAATGAATCGAAGCGATTTTCTTTTCGTTCAATTTGATCACTTCTTTTGGAAGCGGTGCATAATAGAGTGCAGGTGCAAAAGCTTCCCCTTCTTTAAATGCCCACTTTAAGAAGTTCACCAACGCTTTGGCTTTTGCTTCATCTTTTTGATCTTTATAGATCAACAGCCATGTAAATCCGCTGATAGGATAGGAATCTTTTCCTGCAGCATCGGTAATTGATACTCGAAGATCTTCCGGCATTTTTTTTGCTTCGCTCATTGCCGCCGCGGTAACCGATTCCAGCGACGGAACAATAAAGTTTCCTGCCTTATTTTTCAAGGATGCATATGGAAGCTTATTTTTCACGGCGTAGGCGAGCTCAACATAACCGATTGAACCATCGATCTGTTTTACCTGCCCAGCAACTCCTTCATTTCCTTTTCCACCAAGACCAACAGGCCAATTGACCGACGTGCCAACACCAACATTCGTTTTCCATTCGCCGCTGACCTTTGAAAGATAATCGACAAAAATATACGTTGTGCCGCTTCCGTCAGAACGGTGAACAACAACAATTCCTTTATCGGGAAGATTGATTCCTTTATTCGCAGCTGCTATTCTTCCATCATTCCATTTCGTAATCTTACCTAAAAAAATATCTGCTAAGACATCCGGTGTAAGTTTTAAGCCTTCACCAATTTCGGCTACATTATACGTTGCCACAACCGCACCCATTACTGTCGGGATATGAAGGACTTCAGTATTCTGTTTTACTTTTGCTTCAGCAAGCTGCTCATCTTTCATCGGTCCATCGGTTGCACCGAAATCGACTGTCCCTTCGATCACTTGTTTAATTCCACCGCCGCTGCCGATTGATTGATAATTGAATTGTATACCGGTTTTCTTTTGATATTCATCGAACCATTTCGAATAAATAACATATGGAAATGTTGCGCCAGCCCCGTTGAGCTGAAGCTGTGCTGAACTTATACCAATCATGCTGATTAGTAAAAAAACCATCAAAGAGATTTTTTTCATATTTTACCTTTTTAATTTTGTGTATTACAAAATTACATTTTCAACGTTAAGCGTATGTTATGTCGTTGTTAATCATTTGTTAACATACGCTTCTGGGACTAAAGGAATATATAATATATCGTAATTCGTGCCGTTAATGAAGCATCAACCGAGCGTGTGCCGGCACCCGACTGAACTTTGTCATAGGTTTCATAAAGAATATTTGGGATGATCGAAACGTTCTTATCGGCCTTCCAGTCTAAACCAAAGACTACATAGTTGCGTGCATCGTATTTCGATTTGCTGTTGGTGTTCGGATCAAAGAGATCGAATCGGCCGAGAACGGTTAACGCTTCAGTAAGATTGTATGTCCCAAACAGCGTTACTCCTATCGTGTTTTTAGCAACCAATGAATCAGCGGAGCCGTCTTTATACTCATGTGCGGTTGTCTGCACAAATCCTTCCACGCCAAATCGATATTTGTCTTTTTCAGTGTATCCGGCAAATACGGCAACGGTCAGCGCATTGTGACCAAGCGTTGCTTTGGGATTTGTTGTGCTTTTCGGATCGTTAACGCCTGCCTGCATTTTATAATCAGCATACAACGTTGCGGTAATTTTTTCTGTGGGGGAAAACTGAATATGACCATAAAGCCGTTTGTACTTATCCGCCTCCGCACCGGTACTGCTGTTATTTCCAAACATCACCCAATATTTTACCATTGCTGATTCATCAAGCTTTCCTCGCAACCCGACGGCGAGATCGCGCGAAGAAACGATTCCTCGTAAATCTAAAATTGTTTTTTCTACTGAACGATATCCCCACACCCCTTCTGAAATTTCAAACGCAGGTGTTCCCTGCAAGCCAAAATACAGATCTGAGCCTTGAAAAACATTTTTCCATTTCAAGTACGCATCCTTGACAAAAGGATTTCCGGTTGTTGCTTCCAAACGAAAGCGTGTTGAAAAGACCGGCGAAATCTCATTGTCATATGTAAAATAAATTCTGCGCAACTGAAATCCATTCAAATCCTTTGCGCCCCCGTTAGCGACATTCAAAAATGTTGCAATATTCGCGTCGCGCGTGACATTGTAATAATAATCATCAAACATATAGCCGCTGAATTTGTACGCCGGCTTGTCCTGCGCTTGCGCAAGAATGGGTAAGGCAAATAAAATGATAAGAAAAAAACGTGTTCTCATGATAAACTCCTTGTTGAAATGTTTAGATAACGTCAAGAAAATGACAATTATACTTTATCTGTATTTTATGCGAATGTTACTAAATTGTTATGCGTTGAAAAATTCGAAAAATCAGTATTCTTATTTTTGCAAACTCGTTGAGCGAAGTCGTGCGAATAGAAATAATGAAGAATGCAATAGGTGAATTGGTTCAGCGGGGCTTCGATCGTCATAAAAAGTAATGAAATTTTCCCCCAATCTCTCTGCAAAAAATGACAATACTTAACAGTAAGGTAATGATTGCTTTCACTTATCTTTACAACAGCCTGGTATTTTGTTTGCACCTTTATGAGAACAATAACTATCGGAAATATTACCATCGACCCGGAACGATTTTTAGTCTTTAAAAATGGAAAACCGGTAATGTTAACAAAAACAGAATTTTTTATTTTATATCTGATGATGAGCACGCAAGGCAAAGTGCATTCCAGGAAAGATATTTCGATGTATGTTTGGGGAAAAGAACATATCGATTTCCCCCGCACCATTGATGTTCATATCAGCAACATTCGCAAAAAGGTCGGCAAAATTGAAGACCGAAATATCATTGTTGTGCACAAAGGCGTGGGGTACAAATTTAACGACAGTCAAAATTATTAGCGATGAAGTGCGCTTGACGCAAGCTAAAGGATTTCCTAATAGTACGTTTATCTACCGGTAACGGTAACGACATTTCGTCAATGTATGTTTGTGTAAAAAATGCGTACACACATACAATCGATCACACTCGTAAAGACACCTACATTTGAAGTAAAAATCGCCGACTCATTGCAAGAAATTGAAGGGGCTCTTCGATTACGATTTGAAGTATTCAATCTGGAATTACATGAAGGCTTAGCATCGTCGTTTGAAACAGGATTTGATTCTGATGTCTATGATACGTTCTGCGATCATTTAATCGTAAAAGAAAATGAAACGGGGAGAATCGTCGGAACGTACCGCTTGCTGAAACAAGATAAAGCAGAAGCACATATCGGCTTTTACTCCGAAGGCGAATTCGATGTACAGTCAATAAAGCAATTGGGCGGTTCTTCTTTGGAAGTTGGCAGGTCGTGTGTGGCCAAAGAGTTTCGTTCTATAGCTGTTATTAATCTTTTATGGAGCGGAATTGCCCGCTACATGGAACAGCATGCCATCGACCGACTATTTGGCTGCGTGTCATTACATACAAAAGACATAACGGAACTCTCCCTCGTCAACTCGCTCATCCACCAGCAATATCTGGCACCGTCAAAATATCTTGTATCGCCGCATCCGCATTGCATGATTGATTTGAAACGAATGATACTCAGCAATGATGAAATTGATTTCGCTTTTAAAAAATTCCCTCCGTTGTTAAAAGGTTACCTGCGGCTCGGCGCTTTAATTTGCAGTGCTCCGGCAATTGATAAGGAATTCGGGACAATTGATTATCTCATACTGCTGGACAGCAATAAGATTACGGAACGCTATCGAGATCATTATTGCAAATCTGTGATTGCATGAGACGTATCATAAAGCTGTGCTGTTTCATCTTTTCCTCAATACTCTTTCTTATGATTTCCGGCACAGCGAGGATTTTTTGTTCTCTTGCCCGCATCAATCCGCACCGCGTCATGCCTTTCCTTTGTCGTCTCTGGGGAAAGGCAATGCTTATCATCCTGGAAATCTCAATTGAAGGAAACGAGGCAAAAAAAATACTGCCAAATACATCATCCCTCATTGTAAGCAATCATATAAGTTATCTTGATATTATTGTTCTTGCATCGAAAATTCCCGGCGTCTTCGTTGCGAAAAGTGATGTTGCCCGATGGACTCTTCTTGGATGGCTTGCCAAACTCGGGGGAACAATTTTTGTCGATCGAACGGCGTTGAGAAGCGGGATTGTTACTGCAGGAAAAATCTCTGCAGCACTTCAAAAAGGTGTCAATGTTGTTGTCTTTCCGGAAGGAACATCCAGCAACGGCGAAAAAGTTTTGCCATTCAAGCCGTCGATATTTTTCGCCGCACTTGAATCAAACGCTTCAATCCTTCCGGTAACGATTCAGTATGCTTCCATAGATGGAAAAAGAATTTCGGAAGAAAACAGAGATGTTGTCAGCTGGTACGGATCAATGGAATTCGCCGGCCATTTTTGGGAAGTTCTTCGCCGTAAAAATATTCGTGTGCAGGTATTGATTCACGATGCGATCGGCTGCAGCGAAGCAGACTCCGTGCACACACTGGCAGCAATGTCGCAAAAACTGGTTGCCTCAGCCTTAAACCAAAAACAAATTATACTTCAACAAATACCGGTTTCGTAACAACTATTCTTCCCTGTTTTTTCTGGAGCGACGCAGGCGGTAACTGAAGGTGAATTGATTCAACGGTCACGTTCTTCGCCTGCACATTAAAGAGGTGAAAAGTTTGGATCGATTCTTTCGATGGAATCATCGTCCCGCCGGCATTGGCACATCGAATTCCGTTTTGCAGATATTCGGTGCTTGCATGAACATGTCCGTGAAGAATATATTCAATTCCGCTTTTCCGAAAAAGTTTTAACAGGCGTTTCTTCTGCCGAAGTTTCATTGTCGTGGATTCAAACGCAAGCCACAATCGTTCTAATTTCGATTTTCCCTTTCCCTCATCCAATTTATTGAAATGATGATGGATGGCAACGAAGATTTTTTTCCCTTTCAGCAGCGGGCTGTTTAACAAAGTCTTCAATGCTTCATGCTGTTCGTCGTCAACAATTCCGTTGGAGCCGATCGGGTTTTTCAAAGCGCTCCATCGAGCAATGGAATTAATTCCAACGATTGCAATACCATCGATGATTTTCAAAAAAGGAAAAATGGATTCGGAGGAAAAAAATCTCGTGTCTTCAAATGTTTCCATTGTGGTAGAATAGAACTCTTCAATCTTCGTATCGTAGTTTGTTTCTTTGCAGATGGAAGGAAAATTCAAAACATCTTCCGCATGATACGGGCCTCCAAAAATGTCGTGGTTGCCGATTACAACCGTGGTTTTTCGTGCATCCAGCAGCGAAAATTCTTGCAGGATTTCTCTGAAGTGATCAAACTCATGCGGCCGAGCCTGATTGGTGATATCACCGGTGATGATAATATGATCAACATTTAAATTCTTGCATTGATGAAGAATGGAACGAAAATGCTGGGTTCTTTCCGGAAAATAATCCGGGCTGAGATGAAGGTCGGAAATATGCGCAAGACGGTATTCTTTATTCATAGTTGCTACAAAGATACATCGTAGGCATCATGTTCATGTAACTTGAAAATTATTTTTGTGTTATGTAAAACGGCGAGACACGATAAACACAAAAAAAGGAAAGCCCCTCTCGGAACTTTCCTTTTTGGTTCGATTTGAATAAAAACTATTTTACCAGCATCATCTTTTTTACTTGCGAAAAATTTCCAGCTTTCAAGCTGTAGAAATAAATTCCGGTTGAAAGATGCGAGGCATTGAATTGAACATTATAACTTCCTGCCGCTTGATAGCCATTCACCAATGAGGCAACTTCTCTTCCAACGACATCATACACTTTCAACGTCACAGCACCCGATATCGGCAAAGCATACGTTATCTTCGTTGAAGGGTTGAATGGATTCGGATAGTTTTGGCCAAGTTCAAATTGTTCCGGGTAAACAATCCCGTTATTCACGACGCCTGTTACACCGCCGGTGTAATCGACATTTTGCGGATCAAATGTTGTCCACCCCGCTGTCCACTGTTGATTTAATGCTTTGGAGGGATCAAAAGCACCGCGATATGAAACGGAATCAAACCAAGCAGATAATCCCCATTTCGCATATCCTGTTCCAGCGGTTGCCGGTTCAGAACCTGCTTTGGGGCGCGCATCGAACGAGGCTGAAGTAAATGGAACACCCGGATTAACCAAACCGATATCGCCGTTGTTTCTCGGCGTACTTCCAAGGTTTCCCCAGCCTGCTGTGGTGAACCACGCGGCCGGATCAAATGAAGCAAGATTGACTTCAGAACCTGAAATGCTCTTCGAAATCGGGGAAGATTTTGTTTGGATACTTGTATTACGAATTTGTAAACGTCCGGTCATGGCAGCATCTTGTGTTATCGTATCGCGAATGGTGATTCCTTTCGGCCATCCCATTAAGATCGAATTATAAATACTGAACTCTGTTGCGCGACGAAGCATCGCCAAATTTCCCCAGTGACTATTCACGACCGACGATGTGTCGCTCATTGGACCGATATATGTCGCGTTAGAAATTTTTGCACTTGTTCGGGGAGTTACATTCCATGGTTCGGAACCCATATTATCGGATTCAAAGCCGTTTGAAGAACCTGATGCTGATGCATCAAAAATCAACGAGTCGCGTTTAACAAGAACGAATTGCAATTTACCGGACCAGCCCCAGTCGGTATCCATATTGTCATCAACATTTCCGTTTGTAACGATATGTTTTGCATTCACGGTTCCGCCGAAAAATTCGATATCATCATCATTCGCATAAGCAACCTGAACATAATCAACGACAGTTTTGCTTCCAACACCGCCTAATGTCAAACCGTTGATTTCATTATCTTGTGCAAATGCGATTCCAGCCCATTCAATACGAACATACCGCAACACACCGCTCGAATCGTTAGGATCCGAACCACCCAATTGTGCAATACTGTTCGGCACCGTTCCAAAACCGCCTTCAATCGTTGCCGTGAGCGGCTGGTTTGTCGGAGCGTTTCCTAAAATAATAACTCCGCCCCAATCGCCGGGTGCGCGAGTACCAATTGATTGATTGCTTGTAAAGACAATGGGTGCATTCGCTTTTCCGTCAGCAATAATTTTAGCGCCGCGTTTGATAATGATCGTTCCGCCTGACGGTTTATCGCCGACAATCAATGTTCCGGGTTGGATTGTGATCGAAAAGGTCGAATCAACAAAATACCAGCCTGTTAAGATATAGGTCGTGTCTTTGCTTAACGTGACGTTTGATGTCTGATGATATGCAACACGAAAATTTCCCGCGCCGGTTCCGGCACCTAGGACTTTTGTCGGGCGTGCGGCAAACGCCGTAACCGAAAGAAATACAATTACCGCCAAAAGAAGTGTTAATTGTTTCTTCATGAATTGCTCCTTGTAATATGAATAATGATGTGAATTGCTAAAAAAAAGAAAAAGCTATCTTGTTGTTATTACAAGATAGCTTTAGCGTATTAAGAGAATGTAAATTCTGAGTTATCGAAATTATAATTTTTTATAAACCAACTGTTATCTGCAACGAATATGTTGCACCGCTGTTTGTGCGTTGATAGATGCGGTCTTGCTGTGTTAAGATTCGTTCTTTGGTAAATATGTTTTTGATAGTCAGTTTTGTTTCTATTCCATAATTCAACGGCTGGATAATGCTCATGTCAACCAAATCCCGCGGCTGCTCATAGATATCAGATGTCAAAAATCCGACGGCGTCCAACCGTTTGCCAAATTTATTGAACAGAACATTGATTGTCGTTCGCAATGTCGGTTCCGTAAAGAGCAATGAAAGATTAATCGTATAAGGAGATTGCCCTTGTAATGGACGAGTTCCCATTGTTACAAAAGTATTTGAAGAATTTCCGGTTGTAATGGGAAATTGTACTTCTGAATATATTCTGGTGTAGTTTCCAGACAAAGAAAAATTATTGAAATATCCGCCAATAAAACCAAGGGATTTTCGCGCTTCAAGTTCGATACCCCGGTTTTTTGCGTGTGCCGAATTGAACCACGTCCGCGATCGTGTTGACGCATAATTCAATTGTTCCTCAATCGCATTGGAAATGGTTTTATAAAAATAGCTGACAGCGATAACTTCTCCCGGTTCCGGAAAAATTTCAAAACGTGCATCGTAGTTATGGATGTAAGCGCGCTTTAAATCAGGATTACCGCCGACTTCTTCCGACGTAATGAAATCATAGTATGACGCCCTCGCTATTTCACGAAATTCCGGGCGATTAACGGTATGGCTATACGCAATCCTCAAATTGGTGACATCATTGATGATATAAGTTAAATTCGCGGACGGAAGAATATCTATATTTTTTAACTGTGCATGATCTGTTGGACCGTTCGGTTCGGGCGTGCTCGGAACAAACACGTTTTGTAAAGAATTTTCCAGACGTGCACCGCCTGCAAATCTAAAATTATTTTCAAAAAGGCTGAAGGGAACATCAACCATTGCATAGCCTGCAAAAATTTCTTGATCTCCCCAATAATTATCTGTCGCCTTCGATGCACCTTTCATCACAAGTTTTGTTCCCCCGAAATTATTCGGATCGTAGATCGTATTGATAGGAAGATTATCCAATGAATCAGAATAATGACCGTCTGCAAACCATACATTATAAAAATTGATTTCGTACCTCGTTGATTTCTTTTCATACGAAGATCCAAATTTCAATTTAACGACATCAACGGGCAAAGAAAAATCAAGCTGATACCCTGTTGTTCTTCCGTTAAGATGGCTCCATGATCGAGTATTGATATCAGCGCCGAACGGTGTGTTATCCGAAACTCCAAGATTTCGTTGATAAGAAACATCTTTTCTATCCGGATCTTGTCGATTTGAAGACGAAACCGAAATTTTCCAGTCCAAACTCAAATTGACGAGTTCTGGAAATTTATGCTCGCCGGAAACAATTCCGGAATACGTCCGACGTTCACTCCACAGTGTCGCTAAAAATAATTTTTCCCTTCCATTGTCGAGATCTTTATAATCGGTTGTTCCAGTAAAATTGCGGATTTCATCATCAGCCGTTTGGCTGTAATTGTTTTTGAACGACAGTTTGTGTAAACCGGAAAATTTATAACTAAAATTTGCCATACCTCCCCACAGGACAGAAAAATTATCTTGAGTTCCTTTAAGATTTCTTGAAATCTCAACGGCATCGATAACCTTATAATTTCTCTGAAAAGAATTTTTATACGAGAGCGCTCCAATATATCCAATTTGTCCGCTTTCCGGGTCGTCGTCATTCAGGGAGAATTTATTTCCAAACGAAAGATTAAGAGACATATTCATTGGAGCCGTTCGCAAGCGGGGAGCCCATGTGTTTGGAAGTATTTTTGCAAGCTTCGTAAAATCTTTCGGATCATTTTCGTTTACCGGAATAGCAGCCGGTAAGGCACGAGTCCCGTCATCGATCCCAAGCCAATCTTTGCTTCCGCCCTGCGACGATTGAAAATTCTTGAACGTCGTGATACTATTCCAGCCTGAAGTTATTCCAATTTTTATTGTACGCGTTTCGGGAAAATCCAATGTATTCATTTGTACCAACCCGCCGGTAAAATCTCCGGGTAAATCGGGTGTTGCACTTTTTACGACGGTTGTATTTTCGAGGAGATTTGCCGGAATCATGTCGAACGCAAAACTTTTCTTGCCGATTTCAGTACTGCTGACACTTGCGCCGTTCAATGTCGTTCCGTTATATCGTTCAGAGGCGCCGCGAATAAAAACAAATTTGTTGTCAACAATCGAAAGCCCGACAACACGTTTCAGCACGTCGCTTGAGGTTGCGTCCGGAGTGCGCTTTACCTGTTCTGCACTGATGCCGTCTCCGATCGATTCGGCTTTCCTTCGCTCTGCAAGAATTGCTCCTTCTCCTGATTTGATCGCTGCTGCACTAATGACGACTTCCTGTTGTTGAATTCCTTGATCTTCATGTATCGAAATATCGATCACCGCGTTCTTTTTCTCCGCAATTGTTACATCGGAAATGACCTTTGTTTCATATCCTACAAATGATACTCGAAGGGTATACATTCCTGTCGGAATTTTTTTTATCTCGTATCTCCCGTCAATGTCGGTCGCTGCACCTAATTTTGTTCCGACAATCAAAACGGATGCACCGATAATATCTTCGCCTGTTTTTTCATCGCGAATTTTTCCGCTTAACGATCCTTCGATTGTTTGCGCCTGAGAATAGGTTATGAAACTGCTAAGAAAAAATAATATGAAAAATGATTTCATTGCTTTCCTTAAATAATTGTAAACGTAATGGCACAAAAATCATGATTTCATGTTAATTTTACATTATGTCAGTATTACGCTTAATTTACTTTCACGTAATGTCATCTTAACGTTTGCTTAATAATAAAGCGGGGCGTTGAATGATCCGAGAATTACCGAAGAAATTTTTGGAATGAATTTATTGAAGGTGATACGTTTATTGGATATTCAAAAGTGGAATATATCCGGTTTCTCGGACAATTTTCTGGCCTTGGGGGCTGACAACCCAATCGATGAATTCTTTTATTTTTCCTTTTGGCGTTTCTGCAGTGTATAAATGTAGATAGCGTGAAATGGGGTATGAACCATTGGCAACATTTTCGATCGTAGGTTGAACTCCGTTAATTGACGCATGAATGACGTTATCACCATACGCCAATCCGCCGTACCCGATACCAAACGTATCCGAAGCAACGCGCTGAATTAATTGTGATGTCGTCAAAATTGGAATGCATTGAGGTGAATAGTGTTCCCCCAACAAGATATGTTCCTCAAAGAAGAGGAACGTTCCGGAGTTCGATTCCCGTGTGAAGACCTGGATTGGATGATCAGCACCGCCAATATTTTTCCAATTGGTGATTTTTCCCGTAAAGATCGCTTTGATCTGCTCAATACTAAGATTATGGATAGGGTTTGCGGGATGCAGATAAATACTCAATGCATCTTTTGCTGTAAGAACCGAAATGCCAAGGGAGTTTTTTTTCTCTGCAAGTTCTTTTACTTCATCTGGCTGCATCGGTCTGGACGCTGTTGCAATATCCGCGGCGCCGTTGATCATTGCGCGAATTCCCGATGCCGAGCCGACGCTCTCAACGTATATTGAGACATCGGGCTGAACTTTCATGAATTCTTCTGCCCATCGCTGAGCCAGTCGCACCATGGTGTCTGATCCTTTGATACGAATGATCTCATGCTTTTTCTCAGGAGTAATAACGGCGCATGAGACAAAAAGCAAAAGCATGAGCATCAGTAAAAATTTTCCGTTCATCGTTTTTCTGCTTTCGTTTGCAGTCGTGCGTTAATAAAAATTGACCCCGGATGCCATTGCGGCTCTCGGTCACTGTTGGCAAGATATTCAATATAGTGTTTTAAAATTTCCGCATGTTCAACGGCTGCTTCCATGTTGAGTGTTTGATGCAAATCATCAAACGGGGAATGATAAATATCCCTTCCCCAATGAATGAATCGATCAAGTCCTTGTTCGTAGGGAGTATTTCTGTAATTGAGCCCTTCCATCACAAGAATAGACGGAATTCCCGCCTGAGCAAAAATGAATTGATCGGAATTACTGAATGGCTGCACGTCGAGAAACGCAGCCGGAGGATCTTCCACATTCAAAAAGAATTTTTTCGCTACCGTATCTAAATCTTCACCAAGTGTGGAGAATTCTCGTCCGATACCTGTAATGGAATTGAATGTATCGAACATCGCAATTCCATCGATATTAATATTGGCGATTGTTTTATAGAGGGGAACGACAGGATTGAGACAGTAATACTGTGAGCCGAGAAATCCGCGTTCTTCTCCTGTTAAAAATGCAAAGAGGATACTTCGTTTCGTCTTTACTCTGTGCTGCTGCAGAGAATGGGCAATTTCCAATAATGCCGCAACACCTCCGGCATTATCAAACACACCGTTGTAGACAGAATCACCTTTTAATGCAGGACCGATCCCCAAATGATCGTAGTGTGCTGTTACTAAGAGAAATGTCTCCTTCAATCCAGGATCGCTTCCTTCGATCATGCCAATAACATTGGATGAAAGAAAATCTCGTTCGCTAAATTTTCCTTGAAAGCTTGCCTGGGTGGCCAACGGAAAACTTTGCATCAATCCTTTTTTGTCCATTGTCTCAATCTCGTAAAACGAATACTTGGCTGAACGAAACAGCAGTTGTGCCTGCAATGGATTGAGAAGAATATTTAAATTCGATGCCGGATGATACAGCAGCTGCGATTCTTCAAATAAAAACTGACGATTCTGCTCTTCCCAATTGTTCATTACCGCATCACGTGGATTCGGAATGATAATGCTTCCCCGTGCGCCGCGTGCAAGAGCAATTTTTTGTTTTAAAGTTATCGAAGAATGAATTGTCGGACGTCCGCCGTCAAAGTACATGGAATCGCTGGACACCGGTTCGCCGGAAAGAAAGACAACAATCGCATTTTCAACATTCACATTCAGATAGTCATTGTAATCATATTCCGGTGCAATAATTCCGTAACCGACAAATATTAACGGCACCGGAGATGGAATAAAAGTTTGTTCACCTGTCGTATACAAAACGTATTGTTGATGAAGTTGAAGGGGAATTGTATCGACCGCCGTAAATAATGTAAATGATGTTCCCGTAAGCGGAGAACTTCCATGCAAAGGAAATGTTTGAAAAAAATCCGGCTGATGTGGTGCAGGTATAATACCGTATGCGTGCAGTTGACGGGCAATGTATTGTGCGGCAATAGTACATCCGTGGGTACCGGTCCCTCTGCCCTGCAAAGAATCATTCCCGAACACTTCAATGTGATGAAGGATTTTGGCGGATGAAATACTATTCTGAGCCGCAGTTCGGCCGCATATAAAAAGCACTATAAGAATATACTTCATCATACTTCACGGACGTAAAAAGTGCAACATAAAAAATGGTGATATCTATTTTTGGCCCATAAATGTTAATGTCACTCCGGCTTGCCGCGCGTATTGTGTAATACGTTCATCGCGGTAAAATTCTTTAAAATAGATTTTCACAATACCGGAGTTCGCAATCAATTTAAAACATGTCAAACATGGCGAAGCCGTTACATAAATTTCCGCTTGATCGATCCGTACACCATGCTTTGCGGCTTGAGCGACAGCGTTCGCCTCTGCATGGACAGTACGAACACAATGATCGTTTTCCATATCATGCCCAACTTCATCGCAATGCGGAGCACCGCGTAAGCTGCCGTTATATCCCGTTGAAAGTATTGTTCTGTCCCGAACAATCACCGCTCCAACATGCTTTCTCTCGCACGTGCTTCGTGTTGCTACTTGTTCCGCAATATTCATAAAATATTCGTTCCATGTCACTCGTTTATCATCCATACATTTCCCCTTATTGCTGTAATTGATGGTTGTGATCGGTTAATATATTGCAATTTTCTTCACAAAACATCAGTGATTTCTTCATAACATTTTTTTACCTTACAGTACACCCATGGAGCTACTATGAATATTTCGATCATTGGTGCCGGAAACATCGGCGGTTCTCTTGGAAAAATTTGGGCGTCAAAAGGACATACCATATTTTTTGGCGTTCGAAACCCCAATTCTGAAAAGACAAAAAAAGCATTAGCGGGAATAGGTGATTCAGCAACCGTACTCTTTGTACATGATGCGGCTCTGCGGTCGGATGTCATCGTGCTGGCCACACCGTGGGAATCCGTTCCTGAAATTGTTTTCCAGATTGTTGATATGAAAAATAAAATTCTTGTGGACTGCACGAATCCGATACGTCCAAATCCGGAATGGCCTCTTTCTCAAGGAACATCGGCCGCAGAAGAAATTGCAAAACGGCTTCACGGTTTTCATGTCGTAAAAGCTTTCAATACTATGGGCGCAGGGAATCTTGTTGATGTCCACTTTGATTCTATTCAGGCAGACGGATTCATTTGCGGCGACGATGCAGAGTCAAAAAAAATTGTTGCACAGCTTGCCGAAGAAGTTGGCCTGCGTCCTATTGATGTCGGAAATCTGCGGAATGCTGAATTGCTTGAATCGCTTGCAAAATTATGGATTACGCTTGCGTATCAACAAGGCATCGGTCCGAATATTGCATTTAAACTGTTGCAGCGTCCATAAGAAATACGCATGGGCAGTACGTTGCCTTGCCCAAGAAATAAATCTTTTCTACTTTTTTGTATTGTTCACACCACACACAAGGAGATCACATCATGATTCTCGATCATCTCTCACGCTCGGAAAAATATTACAACGTTCATTCAAGCTTTCGCCATGCATTTGATTACCTGAAACAAAATAATCTCGCCTCTTTGAAAGATGGAACGTACGAGATTGAAGGAACCGATATCTTCGCAATCATTTCAACCGGTACATCATTTGATACACCGACAAAATTAGAGAGTCACCAAAAATATATCGACATTCAGCTGACGATCGACGGATCATTTCCCATCGGCTGGCGATCAATCGATCGATGCACAGTAAACGGTTCTTCTTACCATTTCGAAAAAGATGCTCAACATTATTCGGACTCCCCGGAATTTACGGTCAATCTGACCAAGGACATGTTTGCCGTTGTTTTTCCTGAAGATGCTCATGTCGGACTTCCGCCGAGTGATCATGTTCGAAAGGCGGTAGTCAAAGTCGCAGTATGACCGAATTCCAACTGAAGAAGTCGCGACTCCGGCCGTGGAAACAAGGTGACGAACTTCCTCTTATTCGTTATGCCAATAATAAAAAGATTTGGCAAAATGTGCGGGATCATTTTCCGTATCCGTACACGCTCCCCGATGCACACCGATGGACATTTCACGCTTCAACCGCTTTGATCGACAAAGTATTTGCCATCGAAGTAAACGGAGAACCGGTGGGAAGTATCGGACTTGTTCCGAAAGAAGATGTATATCGCACATCGATGGAAATTGGCTACTGGCTGGGGGAAGAATTTTGGGGAAAAGGGATTGTTTCTGAAGCAGTCCGCGCAATTACTAAGTACGGTTTCAACCATTTTGATATTGTTCGCATCTATGCCGACATCTTCGAATGGAATCCCGCATCGGCTCGCGTGCTTGAAAAAAATGACTATGTCTTTGAGGCACGATTAAAAAATGCTATCATCAAAGATGAGCGCATCGGCGATGTTTTGATCTATTCAATTCTCAAGGAAAATTGTACCGTATGAAGCCGTGGAAAACAGTTAACCGCACAACGATTCTTGATCACAGTAAATGGCTGAAAGTGGAAGATCATACCATCGAACTTCCCGACGGAAAAATTCTCGACAAATGGTGTTGGATTATCTCTCCGGATTATGTCAATGTTGTTGTTGAAAACGTGCAGGGTGATTTCGTGTGCTTTCGTCAAACGAAATATGCCGTGAATGGAATCTCTCTTGCACCCGTCGGCGGATATCTTGAACCCAATGAAGATCCTCTCGAATGTGCAAAGAGAGAACTGCGCGAAGAAATGGGATATGCGGCAGCGGAATGGATTTCACTCGGCAGATTTCCATGCGACGGAAATCACGGCAACGGTTTTGCAAATTTATTTCTCGCGCGTGGCGCACAAAAAGTCGGTGATGTGATTGCCGATGATCTTGAAGAACAAGAAGTCGTCATTCTCACCCGAAATGAATTATTGCAAGCATTGGTGAATGGAGAATTTAAAGTGTTGTCGTGGTCAACGGCAGTAGCATTCGCATTATTCCATGGATAAAAAATTCTATGAAAAACATAACGGCAGTCATAGTCATTTTCTGTATCTCTTCTTGTTCATCAGGGAACTATCTCGCTGAGATCCAATCGATAGATTTTACTGCCGAAAACCTTTTTTCAAAAAATATTGAGGGACCTACTTTTGATAAAGAAGGGAATCTCTATGTTGTCAATTTCCAAAAGAACGGCACTATTGGTAAGGTGAAAATGGATGGCACCTGTGAAGTGTTTGTCGAACTGCCTGACAGCAGCATCGCTAATGCGCTTCAAATGAATTCGCACAATGAAATCCTGGCTGCCGATTTCCCCAGGCACAATATTTTGAAGATAAATCCTGTCACAAAAACGGTTGCAATTTTTTGCCACAACGAACATTTCAACCAGCCAAACGATATTTGCATCAATAAGAATGATCAACTTTTCGCATCCGATCCCCACTGGAAAACAAGTACCGGTCAGCTCTGGCGTATCGATCCAAACGGCAAGGCAACACTTCTTGAAGACTCGATGGGAACAACAAATGGAATTTGTTTGAGCCCTGATGAACGAATACTTTATGTTAATGAAAGCATTCAACGATGCGTATGGAAATATGATGTTGATGCCTACGGAAATATTTTGCACAAACAACTTTTTCTTCGTTTTGAAGATTTCGGAATGGACGGCATGAAATGCGACCGCGATGGTAATCTTTACATTACGCGATATGGAAAAGGAACAATCGCCGTTGTTTCTCCTGCAGGAACATTATTGCGAGAAGTTCGATTAAAAGGGAAAAATTGCAGCAATCTCGTTTTCGGTGGCTCTGATGGACGTACGGTTTTTATTACGTTGCAAGACCGCAAAGGAATGGAAAAATTCCAAAATGATATTCCGGGGAAGGGATTTTAAGCATGAAACTGTTTTTATTTTTTTTCGTGTGGCCGATGTTACTTCCAGCTCAGACATTCACATCGTTCGTTGAACGACTTGAACACCTTCCGCTCTCTCAGCGAACACAAGCAGTCCACACATTCCTTGCGTCGCAAAAATCTATTCCGATCATTGAAGAAGACATTCTCTTGCATTTTATTTGGTTCGGAAAAGCTTCGATGGTACTTGTCAATGGTAACCTTCAGCATTGGCTTGTGCCTGACACGCTTAACAAAATTGAGTGCGAAGATTCCGCATTCTTTTATAAATCATTTATCGTTCCTTCCGATGCGCGATTAGATTATAAATTTGTAGTCGATGGTAAGGAACAGCTTGATCCAATAAATCCAAGGATGACGCCCAGTGGATTTGGCCCGCATTCAGAAGCACGAATGTCAAAATTCATTTCCAGCCCGTATTTGATGTATGCCGATTCGATTCCTCATGGTTCCATCGATTCTGCTCTTGTCGATAACCACATTCCGCCTCCGCTGAATCATTACACCATTGCAGGACGGATTGTGAAAATTTATCTTCCTCCGGGATATGACACGCTTTCACATCTCTCCTCGGTGTATGTGCACGATGGATTTCAAGCCATTGAATTTGCACATCTGCCGGTGATTCTTGATAATCTTATCGCACAAAAAAAAATCCCGCCCGTGGTCGCTGTATTTATTCCGCCCGTTGAACGCTTGGGAGAATACATGACTGATCGGCGTGATAAATTTGCCAAAGCGTTATGTGATGAAATAGTCCCATTCATTGATAAAAAATATAAAACGGCAAAAGAACCTAAACAGCGCGCGATGATGGGAATTTCTGCCGGTGCATATTTTTCGTTATATACCGTGTTAAGCAGACTGGATATTTTTCATAACGTTGGCGCACAATCGGCAGCCATTACACCCGGATTGATCGCTTTGAGCAAAAAACGGGCAAACGAAAATGCTTTAACTCCGGCCGTGAAAATTTATCTGGATTGTGGCCGCTACGACATCACACAAAAAAGTTATGCGTCAGGCGAAGATTTCTTGGAATTGAATCGGGCATACAGCAATCTTCTTTCCTCTCTGCACGTTCCCCACTACTACAAAGAAGTTAACGACGGTCATGAATGGGCAAATTGGAGAGAACGGATGCCGGAAATGCTGATTTTTTTCTTTGGCATGTGACGTCATCCGCCCTCATCGAATTATCGAATTGTATCGGTAGAAAGTAAAACTTTATAACGAGTCATCGCATTATATTTTTCGATCATTTTAATCACTTCTCTGCTGTTTTTGCTTATCCAAAAGAGGGAGTAATTTTTTTCATCATAATTAATTTTTAGAATCCAACATTCGATCGTTGAATTGTCAACGGCGGGAATTCTTTCTTCATTAATGACTCGATAGACATATTCCTGCGGAGGAGTTTTTCCGCCGGGATGATAAAAGTTAATTGAGAAGGTTTTCCCTACGCGAAGATCAAGTAATGGAAAAGTTTCCAAATCTAATTCCCAATTCAAGGTGGGACTCGTTTGGTCAACAGTAAACCCTTGTTTGACATTTCCTTGCACTGTATCCGAACCGATAATTTTTGTCCCTAAAAAATCATATGCTTCTATTCCAGTTTTTGGCGAAAACGAATAGTGATAGATGGGTAAAAAATTTTGTGCATCGCAAAGAGAAAACACCGTTCGGTTTGCCGTTGAATCTGAAGACAGCCATCGTTGCTGCACGACAATCATGTCTTTAGAATTTATTTTTTGAAATTGAACAGTTCTTGACCAAAGGGACATTTTGGATTCACTGCTTCCTTCTTTTTTAGCAAGAACAAAATACTCACGGGTCCCTTCCTTAAGGTAACGTTTAATGCTGTAGGTTTTGAGCGACGAAACAACCTCGCGTTCTTGTGCAAAAAGAGAAATACCAAACAAAAAATATAGCGCTATTAATTTAGTAAACATTATAAAGCTCCTCTAAGTAGATAAAGTGAATTCGCGTACATTACGTGAAACTTGTATGCCCTGTTTCAATCTTTATTTAACTATCGCAGTTTATTGATCATTGTAATGTTTTTAAAAATAAACAGTGAAGCGATCTCCGTCCAATTTTTTTCTTGCCTTCTTGAAAATTTTATCGTAATATTACGATAAATAAAAATACGTATGGGCATTTCAAAAAAAGACGAATTCAGCATTAGGCACAACCGCCTCGCCGATCTTGCTAAGGCATTGGCTCACCCTGCAAGAATTGCAATTTTGGAATTTCTGGCAAACAGCACGGCATGCATGTGCGGCGATATCGTTGAAAAGCTCCCTTTATCTCAATCCACGGTATCACAGCATTTACGGGAATTGAAAAAAGCTGGATTGATTCAAGGCGAAATTGAAGGGGCAAAAGTCTGTTATTGTATTAACGAAAAAGCATGGAGTGAGGCAAAAAGTTTGTTATCCCAATTTTTAATCGATATCAAAAAGTGTTGTTAAAAAAATTTTCTCAATTCAATCGTAATTTTACGATAGTTATTATTAGGGGCACAGTATGTCAACCAATCAAGAATTAAAAGAACTCGTAAAAGAAAAATACGGCGAGATCGCCCGTCAATCAAAAGAACAGAATGAAACGTCGTGTTGTGGAAGCAGCTGCGGATGTTCGACAGTCGACTTTGCTGTCATGGCGGAAGACTATTCAAAACTTTCAGGATATGTTGCGGATGCGGATCTCGGGCTCGGCTGCGGGCTTCCTACAGAATTTGCTCAGATAAAACAGGGCGACACTGTTGTCGATCTCGGTTCGGGAGCCGGCAACGATGCTTTTGTTGCACGTTCTATCGTCGGAAGTACCGGAAAAATTATCGGTGTTGATATGACCGAGGAAATGATTAACAAAGCGCGAGCCAATGCTTTAAAGTTGAATTTTAACAATGTCGAATTTCGATTCGGCGATATTGAGCAAATGCCGGTTGAAAGCAGTTCTGTCGATGTTGTCGTCAGCAATTGCGTCATGAATCTTGTGCCGAACAAGCAAAAGGCATTTGCCGAAACATTCCGCATTCTCAAATCAGGCGGGCATTTTTCTATCTCTGATATAGTGTTGAGAGGCGAACTTCCAGAAGCTATCAGGAAAAGTGCTGAATTGTATGCCGGCTGCATTTCGGGGGCACAACAAATGGATGAATATTTGAATACAATCAAAGCGGCTGGTTTTACAAATATTACAATTCAAAAAGAACGCGTGATCACCATTCCAAATGAAATTATGCTTCAATTTGTTTCACTCGATCAATTACGTGATCTAAAGAAAAACAACATCGGGATTTTTAGCATCACCGTGTATGCCGATAAGCCATAATTAACACTATCTACAATGCCAAAACGCATTCTTATTCTCTGTACCGGAAACTCCTGCCGCTCTCAAATGGCGGAAGGATTTCTCAAATCATTTGATTCGGCACTTGAAGTCGTTTCAGCCGGGACGAAAGCGGCGCCGAAAGTATCTTCCAAAGCAATTCGCGTAATGAAAGAGATTGGAATTGATATCAGCGGCCATTATCCAAAAACTGTCAATCAATTCCTTTCGCAATCATTTGATTATGTTGTTACGGTGTGTGATAATGCAAAAGAGACATGTCCTGTTTTTATCGGCACTGTTAAACACCGTCTGCATATTGGTTTCGACGATCCCGCGGAGGCAACCGGAACGGAAGAAGAAATTCTTGCAGCGTTCCGTCGCGTGCGCGATGAAATAAAAAAAGATTTTCATCATTTCTATACGGAACATATTGCAAAGGAAAAACGATGAGCACCGTATCCGGTAAACTTTCTTTCTTTGACCGTTATTTAACATTGTGGATTTTCAGTACCATGTTTGCAGGAGTCGCTGTCGGATCATTCTTTCCCGGCATCGCAAATTTTTGGGACTCGCTCAGCAGCGGAACAACAAATATTCCCATTGCTGTCGGACTTATTTTGATGATGTATCCTCCGTTGGCAAAAGTAAAATACGAAGAGCTTCCGGTCGTTTTCAAAAATGTAAAGTTGCTTTCTTTATCGTTGACGCAAAATTGGATTGTCGGCCCGCTGGTAATGTTTTTTCTCGCACTAATTTTCTTGCCTGATAAACCTGAAATGATGATCGGGGTAATTCTCGTAGGATTAGCGCGCTGTATTGCCATGGTGCTGGTGTGGAACGATCTTGCAAAGGGAGATTCCGAGCTTGCCGCTGGATTGGTTGCTTTCAACGCAGTCTTTCAAGTATTTTTCTATTCGGTGTACGCGTATATTTTTATCACCATTCTTCTTCCATTTTTCGGACTCAGCGGCGCATTGGTAAATATTTCTATTAAAGAAATTGCTGTTACCGTACTAATTTATCTTGGAATTCCTTTCTTTGGCGGGATGATGACACGCACGAGCCTTGTAAAAATTCGAAACAAGGAATGGTATCATCAAAAATTCATTCCCAAAATTTCCATCCTCACTCCCATTGCGCTGCTCTTTACCATCTTTGTAATGTTTTCGCTGAAAGGTGAAAAGATTGTTGAGCTTCCGTTGGATGTCGTTCGTGTCGCCATTCCATACTTATTTTATTTCGGCGGAATGTTCTTCGTAACATTTTTTATCGCTAAAAAGATGAACTATAGTTACGAAAAATCTGCAACAACGGCATTTACTGCCGGCAGCAATGATTTTGAACTTGCTATTGCCGTAGCGGTGGCGGTTTTCGGGATCAATTCTCAGGTTGCTTTTGCAACGGTCATCGGTCCGCTGGTAGAAGTGCCGGTATTGATCAGCTTAGTAAATGTTTCTTTATGGTTTAAAAAGAAATTTTTTCAAACCGCATAACATTCCTCTCCTCTCGCGGAAGATTTCACTATATTGTTGCCATGTTCATTACCGAACGTAAAAAGCTTCTTCTCGAAGCGCAACAAAATGCGGAAAAACTTTTCAGCGAAGCCGAACAGCGCGGTTTAATTATTCCGGGGAAAAATGAAAAGACATTGAACAACGAGATGTACGAACTCGCGTTTGAGATGTTCGGCATCCGCAAATACTGGCACAAACGAATTGTCCGCGCTGGAAAAAATACTCTTCTTCCGTATAAAGAAAATCCTCCCGATTTAATAATTCAATCAAACGATATTTTGTTTTTCGATTTTGGCCCAGTTTTCGAAGAATGGGAAGCGGATGTTGGAAGAACTTACGTTCTTGGCACCGATGAACGAAAGCATAAATTAAAGGCTGATATCGAATCTGCATGGTATGAAGGAAAGAAATATTTTGATGCGAATATTTCGGAGTTAACCGGTGCAAAGTTCTATCAATATATCTCATCGCTTGCACTAAAATACGGATGGGGGTTTGGTAATATCCACTGCGGGCATTTGATCGGAAATTTTCCGCACGAAATTATTCAAGGCGATGAAAAGAAAAATTATTTTCATCCTGATAATCATTTCCTTGTGAGTGATCCAGATGATCATGGCAATCCTCGCGATTGGATTTTAGAAATTCATTTTATCGACAAAGAGCGACAATTCGGAGGATTTTTTGAACAATTGGTGACTGCCTAACGCATGAAAAAAATTATTATCTCTTTCACTTTGTTTCTTGCGTCTTTATTGATGAGTTGTTCATCATCAAAAGAATTTTCCATTCAATCGTTTGAAGAATCGATAATCTCTGCCGCTCAATGGGGAGGCACACCCGCCATTGATTCTCTCGCTAAAAAACATACCATCACGCACATTACACTGCATCATCAAGGCGAACCGTTTCCCGAAGGGAAAGATCCGATTCAATATTTGCGCACATTGCAACATTGGTCGCGAAGAGAAAAACATTGGATTGATATTCCCTATCATTTCATCATCGATCTTGATGGAAAAGTGTATGAAGGACGAAATATCAATTATGCCGGTGATACCAATACTGAATACGATCCGACGGGCCATGCACTGATTGAAGTTGTTGGGAATTTCGAGGAGGTTGAACCGAATGAAAAACAACTTAGCGCCGTCGTCAACGTCATGACATGGCTTGCAAAAAAATATTCAGTCCCTGTTGACTCCATTCGCGCGCACAAAGATTATTCTTCCAAAACTGTCTGTCCCGGAAAAAATTTATACCAGTATATCGAGAATGGATATTTCCGGGAAAAAGTCAGCGCACAATTAACTAAAATACTTAGCATGCAACATGAACATTGAAACCTCCTGGTATCGCATTTTCATTTTTTGTTTCTATCTTCTCGGCTTCTCTTTAAATCTCATTTCACAAACAACCCTTGAACAAAAAATTGCACAGATGGTGATGGTTGGTTTTACCGGAACGACCATCCCCGAATCGTTGAAGGTTGATCTTTCACAGCGCGGACTCGGCGGAGTAATTTTGTTTGCCGCAAACATTACCGATCCCCAGCAAGTGAAATCGTTAACAACAAGCTTGCAGAGCAATGCAGCGTCACATTTGCTTATTGCCGTCGATCAAGAAGGAGGAAAAGTTGCGCGATTCAGTGCGGCAAATGGATTTGCATCCACTCCGACCGCATATCATTTAGGAACAACCATCAATCGTGAAGATTCGACTCGCACAGCAGCGGCGATGATGGCGGGATGGCTTCAACAATCCGGAATCAACATCGATTTAGCGCCGGTCGCTGATGTGAACGTAAATCCTGAAAGTCCTGCGATTGGAAAAAAAGAACGAAGCTTTTCAAAAGATCCGGATTCAGTGAGCCGTCATATCGGATGGTTCATTGAAGAGTTCCATAAGAAAAAAATTGTTACGACGTTAAAACATTTTCCCGGACACGGAAGCGCAACAGTCGATTCGCATCTCGGCTTTACCAATATCACGTCAACATGGTCTAAGGCCGAATTGATTCCGTTTCAATCTGCCATCGATCGCGGACTCGCAGACCTCATCATGATCGGACATTTGTATAATGCCACCATTGATTCGCAATATCCTGCGTCGCTGTCGTATAACGCTGTGCAAAAATTGCTGCGTGATTCGCTTCATTTTTCCGGCGTCGTCATCAGCGATGCGTTATTCATGAATGCCATTTCTCAAAATTATCAATTCGACGAGGCGCTGGAGCTTTGCGTGAAATCGGGAACAGATATACTTCTTTTCAGTACGAGTATTTATAACAACCAATCGTTGACAGCGTATATTGTTAATTCAATTTCGCAAAAAGTGCGCGACGGAATTATTGCAGAAAAAATTATTGATTCTGCGTACAGCCGCATTCAGCGATTGAAACAAAGCATCATTACTAACGCATCGATCGCTTTGAGGCAGATTCCATCATCAACACAATTGATGCAAAATTATCCTAACCCGTTCAATCCAGTGACAACAATTAATTATCAGCTTTCTGCAACTGGAAACGTGACGGTATCTATCTATGATGTCCTTGGCAAAAAAATTGCAATATTGGTGAACGGAGAACAATCGGCGGGGATACATTCTGTGCAATTTGACGGATCAAAGCTTTCTAGTGGGATGTATTTTTATACAATGCAAACGACTAATTATGCTTCGGTAAAGAAGATGCTGATTATTAAATAATTTTCATTTCAATTCTCCCACCAAAGATGATGGTGGAATTTCATTAAATTTTTTGTATATTGGTTTAGTCATTTGAACGTCCCGAGCCGCAATTCGGGACGTTTTTTATTATAGATTTGTTCTCCTTCCGGGACGCACAACAAACTATTTTCAATATTTCTTAGCATTTTCGCGCTTTTGCGTGAAGATATTTCAAAGGATTTTATGATTCAGCAAAGCAATATCCGCAACATCGCAATTATCGCGCACGTTGACCACGGCAAGACAACGTTGGTTGATCAACTGTTACGTCAAACCGGAACATTCCGCGAAAACCAGCAAGTAGAAACACGCGTGATGGATTCGAACGCGCAGGAAAAAGAACGCGGTATTACTATTCTCGCAAAGAACACTGCCGTTTTTTACACCGACAAAAAGACAAAAGAAAAATATAAGATCAATATTGTCGATACCCCCGGCCACTCTGATTTTGCCGGTGAAGTAGAACGCACATTAAAGATGGTTGACGGCGTGTTGTTGCTCGTCGATGCGTCCGAAGGTCCGCTGCCCGGAACAAAATTCGTTCTTAAAAAATCTCTTGATTTGAATCTTCAGCCGATCGTTGTCATTAATAAGATCGATCGTAAAGATGCGCGGCCGCATGAAGTGTTGGATGAAGTGTTCGAATTATTTCTTTCACTCGGAGCAAATGATCAGCAATTGGATTTCCCAACGATCTATGCAATCTCCAAACAAGGAATTGCAAAGCGTGAATTAGAAGAAGAAGGAACATCTCTCGAACCGTTGTTTGAATCCATCGTCGCAAAAGTTCCGGCACCATCAGGTAAATCTGATGAGCCCTTCCAAATGCTCGTAACAACGATCGATTATAACGATTATCTTGGTCGTCTTGGGATAGGAAAAGTTCACCGCGGAATCATCCGCATGGGCGGACAAATGGAAGTGATTCACCGCGACGGTTCAAAAGAAGATGCGCGAGTCACAAAAATTTATACGTTTGAGGGGTTGAAACGGATTGAAGTCGACGAAGCATCGGTTGGAGATATTATCGCCATCAGCGGCATGGAAGATGTTGACATCGGCGAAACGATCGTCGATGCCGCTGATCCAACTCCTCTTCCCTTCGTTGCAATTGAAGAACCAACGTTGTCGATGAATTTTGTCGTGAACAATTCTCCGTTTGCCGGCCTCGACGGAAAATATGTAACAACGCGAAATCTTCAAGAGCGATTAATGAGAGAACTTCGCTCGAATGTCAGTCTGCAAGTTGAATTAACCGACTCGCCCGATATTTTCAGAGTGAGCGGCCGCGGCGAACTTCATCTTGGTGTTTTGATCGAAAATATGCGCCGTGAAGGATATGAACTTCAAGTATCGCGTCCTGAAGTAATTTACAAACGGATCGACGACGTTTTGTGTGAACCGATCGAGCATGTCATTATCGATGTGCCGGATGAATTCACGGGAACGGTTATTGAGAATCTTGGCAAACGAAAAGGCGAGATGAAAAACATGATCTCGTCCAATGGCAATACACGATTGGAATTTTTTGTTCCGGCCCGCGGCTTGATCGGATTCCGAAACGAATTTATGACACAGACAAAAGGAACGGGCATTCTGCATCATAATTTTCAGGGCTATGAACCGTTTAAAGGAGAATTATCACATCGGACACGCGGCGCTTTGGTTGCAATGGAAACAGGCGAAGCGGTCGCGTATGGAATGTTCAAGCTGCAGGAACGCTCCGAATTTTTTGTTGAGCCCGGAACAAAAGTGTATGCCGGCATGATCGTCGGTGAAAATTCACGTGAGGGCGATATGACGGTGAACGTGTGCAAAGCAAAACAGCTTACCAACATGCGCGCATCCGGATCTGATGAAGCTGTTCGCCTTGAACCGCCGCGGTTGATGACACTTGAACAGGCAATTGAATGGATCGGCGACGACGAGTATGTTGAAGTCACGCCGAACAGCATTCGTCTTCGGAAAAAATATCTCGACCACAACGAGCGAAACAGGATGTCGAAGAAAAAAGCATCAGTAGAAGAATAAATGAGGTTTCATTTTCGCTTACAAGCCTGACAGGTTTTAATACTTGTCAGGCTTTTTTGTTTTCTGGAGTTCCAATCAATTTCAGCGTATCTTTACCGCATGGAACTGACATTCGCTAATATTGCGCTTATTGTTGCCGCTTCACAAGCATTCTTACTTTCTCTCCTTATCTTTCAAAAACATCGAGCGGTATTTGCCAATCGGTTTCTTGCATTGTTGATGATGTGCTACACAATCATCCTGCTCCATTTGTTGTTTCAGGATACCGGCATCTACCGGCGATTTACGTTTCTTTTTATCATCGTCGGAACGCCGCTTGTTGCCGCGCAACTGCAATACCTTTACACAAAATATTTGTTAAACAGAGCAAAAGAATTTTGGCACCGCGACTGGCTTCACATGCTGCCGTTTGCAGTTTTTGAAATCGGAATTATCATTGCTATGCTTTCCGGTGCGGTAGATTTTTCCGAATCGATAAATGCCGATCCGACAACCACTCCGATTTTCTTTAGAGTTTTCGATTGGATATTGATTGCGCAGGGAACAATCTATATGACAACCGGGTACAGATTGATTGTTCATTACAACCGGCATGTAAAAGATGTTGTTTCTTCCGTTGAGCACGTGCAGATGAACTGGCTCCGGAATATTACCTTTGCAGGAATTTCTGCGTGGACACTGTTTTTTATTGAAGATGTGCTGTTGATGCAGGGAATCAATCTCTCTAATTTTATTCTTTCCTCTTCCGTCTTTGCAATTTATGTGTACGCAATGGGATTTATCGGATTGACGAAATCGGAAATCTTTGCTTCGCCCGATGTTGAAGAAACGATGCATCAGATTTCCGAAATTGAAAACGAAAAAGTTGATGAATCGTTCAATACAAAATATGAAAAGTCCGGGCTTTCGGCAGAAACAGCGCAGGAGTATGTTGCTCAACTGCTTGCGTTGATGGAAAAAGAAAAACCGTACACCAATCCGTCACTCACACTGGGACAGCTTGCCGAAAAACTTTTCATCACACCGCACAATCTTTCCGAAGTAATCAACACGCAGTTAAAAAAGAATTTCTACGATTTTGTGAACACATATCGCATCGAACAAATTAAAAAGGATCTTGCAAATCCCTCAAAACAAAACTTGAAAATCCTTTCCATTGCATTCGATGCGGGTTTTAATTCCAAGGCAACCTTCAATACACTTTTCAAAGCACAGATCGGAAAGACACCGTCGGAGTATAGAAAAAGCGTGTCGCAAATTGCAACTGAAGAATGAAAATGTATCGACATATTTTCCTGATTTTATTCGCGGCGTGCAGCCTTGCTCAAAGCAGTGAAATGCCGTTCTCACGAGGAGTGAACCTTTCGACATGGTTTCAAGAATCCAGTGTTAAACGCATTCAATTTTCAAAATACACGAAAGCTGATTTCGAAAACATCAAGTCTCTCGGCTGCGATGTTATCCGCCTGCCGATCAATATGCATGCGATGACAAAAGGAGAACCTGATTATACTATCGAACCTCTCCTTTTTGATTTTCTCGATCAAGCGGTCAACTGGGCTGAAGAAACCGGCATTCATATTATTCTCGACAATCATAGTTTCGATCCTGCGGTTAATACATCAGCATCCATTGGAAATATTCTTATTCCGGTATGGAAACAAATTGCGGAGCACATGAAACATCGTTCGTCGCTGGTGTACTATGAAATATTGAACGAACCACACGGCATCGATGACAACACATGGAACACGATTCAAGCAATCGTTATCGATTCAATCCGGTCGATTGATAAGTTTCACACGATCATTGTCGGGCCTGCAGGATGGAATGCTTACAGTAATCTTTCCTTCATGCCCGAATATGCCGACACAAACCTTATTTATACATTCCATTTTTACGATCCGTTTCTCTTTACACATCAAGGGGCAAGCTGGACAGATCCTTCGTTTGTTCCAATAAGCGGAATTCCTTTTCCATACGATGCTTTACGAATGCCCGCTCTTCCGCCCGCGTTCATTGGAACATGGATTCAAAATGAATTCAATAATTATCCGGTTAATGGCACTGTCAATCACATAAAAAGCCTTATTGATGTTGCTGCAAATTTCAAGAACAGCCGCAATGTTCGTCTCTTCTGCGGCGAATTCGGCGTGTACATTCCTAACAGCAACAATGAGGACCGAGTGCGATGGTATGAACTTGTACGATCATATTTGGAATCAAATGGAATTGCATGGACGTCGTGGGATTATCAAAATGGATTTGGATTGTTTAAATCGGGGACCGACGAACTGTTCGATTACGATATCAATGTTCCCCTGATCACCTCATTAGGGTTGAACATTCCACCGCAAAAAGAATTCACCATCGTTCCTGATTCTGCCGGATTCCACCTTTACAAAGATTACGTTGGCCCTCGTATCAGTCAAATGATGTATTCAAGCGGCGACAGTCTGGATTTCTATTCTATCAATGCGCCATCCGAAGGAAAATACTGCATCCGTTGGACGGCTGCACAGCAATATGGATATATCGGTTTCGATTTTAAACCGACAAAAGATCTCGGTGTGCTTGTGAAAAATGGATTTGCATTGGATTTTAGTGTTCGCAGCAGCAGTCCCGCATTGCAATTTGATATGCGTTTTGTCGATACGAAAACAGGACCGGCCGATCACCCATGGCGAATGCGTAAGATTATCAGTTCCTCAATTGCGGCATGGGATGGCGCATGGCACCATGTACATATTCCCTTGTCGGAATTTATTGAGCATGGTTCGTGGGACAGCACCTGGTATAATCCGGAAGGAAAATTTGATTGGCACGCTGTCGATCGTTTCGATATTGTTGCCGAGGAAAGCAATCTTATCGACAAAGAACTTTGGTTAGATGATATTCGCGTTACTTCTACTTCTTCTGCGATTGTAGAAGCAGGTTCAATTCTGCCGAGTGAATATAAACTTTTTCAGAATTATCCCAATCCGTTCAATCCGAGCACAACAATTTGTTATCAGCTGCCGCGCAGTGCTCATGTAACACTGCAAATTTATAACGTGCTCGGACAAATTGCGGAAACACTTGTTGATGAACGCAAAGAAGCGGGCACATATAA
>JBBINR010000029.1:0-45509 GCA_037443785.1 Ignavibacteriales bacterium
GCCCCGGTATGAAGACCTCTTACATTGATCTCTTTTTTTGACATTACAATTTGATCAACATAATGGTTGGTAAATGCAGCAACTCCTTTTTCGCTCTGCAGTTTTTCAGGAGTATAGATCTGTAATTTCTCAGGATCAGAAATTTCACCGTCGATAAAATACGGTATTTCGCAAACGCCGAACGAAATATGCTCGCCGGCTTCATACAAAACTACTTCTGCGTCCGGGTTTATCCGTTTCGCTTTCGACGCCGCACTTGGTCCCGCGGCAACTCCACCTATAACGACAATGCGCCGTTTCATTTTCTTTTGTGTTTAAAGACCAGTGTAAGCGGAACTCCGGCAAATCCAAAATGCTTCCGAATTTTATTTTCTAGAAATCGTTTGTATGTATCGACAATAAATTTCGGTTCATTGGCAAAGAATGCAAAAACCGGCGGCATTGACTTTACCTGCGTGACGTAATTCAATTTGATATCTTTGCCTGTTTTTGATGACGGCGGATACCGTTTAATTTCTTCGAGGATTGTCTCATTAAGAGATGAAGTCGGGATTCGCATTGCACGATTCTTGTGAACTTCTTTGGTACGATCGAGCAATTTGAAAATTCGTTGTTTCGTCAATGCAGAAATAAAAATCACAGGAATGTAATCGTATGTTCGAAGTTTTGTGCGAAGCAGTTCTTCATATCCTTTTGCCGTATACGTGTCTTTTTCAACCGCGTCCCACTTATTAATTCCAATAACAACACCGATATTTTTTTCTACTGCAGTTTGAACAATACGCAGATCTTGTTTTTCTAATGGGATCGTTGCATCAAAAAGAACAACAGCAAGGTTACACCGATCAATTGCTTTTAAAGTTCGCAAGGTTGAATAAAAATCAATGCTATGTTTAATTCTGCTCTTCCTCATCAATCCTGCAGTATCAACGAGTAATAATTCTTCGCCCTGGTACTTGATCAATGAGTCAATCGGATCGCGTGTTGTTCCTGCAATTGGTGTGACGATCGATCGATCTTGCCCCAAAATTGAATTAACGAGTGATGATTTACCGACATTCGGTTTTCCGATGATCGCAATTTTGAGTTGTTTGTCTTTCTCTTCATCTTCAAGCTTTACCGGAATATCTTCCGTCAGATCGTCTAAAAAATCGCCAATCTTGCGTCCACCAAGTGCGGCAAGAGAATACGGTTCGCCCAGACCAAGTTCATGAAATTGAGCAGCAGAAATTTCATCGGACGGTGTATCAATTTTGTTCGCAACCAACAGAACATTTTTGTTTGATTTACGAAGGATGGCACCAATTTCTTTATCCATTGGCGTAACTCCTTCTTTTGCATCAACAACAAAAATTAATTTATCTGCTTCTTCAATCGCAATTTGTGATTGCTCACGAATGGCTTTCTCGAAAACTTCGTCTGAGTTTGGAACAAATCCGCCGGTGTCGATCAGCGTAAATTGTTTGCCGCACCATTCGGCATTGCCGTAATGACGATCTCGAGTAACACCGGGTTCGTCATGAACGATAGCATCTTGTGCACCGATGATACGATTAAAAAAGGTTGATTTTCCTACATTGGGACGGCCAACGATTGCAACTAAGGGGATAGCCATAATATACTTTCAATACAGTAAACGCTGAGTTGTATTCAAAATATAAAATTAAACCGACAAAAAAAATCCCGATCAAAGGTCGGGATGAAAGAAAATCAACTGAGAGGAAGAATTATTGAGGTAATTCGATCAAGAAGCTGCGGACAAATGAGCCAGTTTGTTCAAACTCAATCAAAAATGCGTCATGCCCATAGATTGAAGATATTTCATGATACTGGGCATTCGGTATTTTTTCAGCAATAGCTTTTTGTTCATGAACCGGATAGAGGACGTCAGAATCAATTCCAATGGATAATGTCGGAATCTTTATTGAGCCAAGAGTTTCTGTCAACGCTGCGCGATCAATTGTTACATCGTGAAGGTCCATCGCTCGAGAAATATAGATGTACGTATTTGCATCAAATCTGTTCACCAGTTTTTCACCTTGATACCGCAGATAGCTTTCAACTTGAAATAGATTTTCAGGCTCGAATCGATATGTGGACGGTTTTCCATTTTTCTTTTGACGTTCGCGGCTGAAACGTTGTGCAAATTCTATATCACTTCTGTACGAAAGCATTGCAATTTGCCGTGCCAGTGCTAAACCTTTATGCGGCTGATCATAATCGTAATAATTTCCATTACGCCACTCCGGATCATTCATGATTGCCTGGCGTGCAACATCATTCAATCCAATTGCCCATGGAGAATGCCGCGCCGCAGTCGCAATAGGAATAATTGATTGAACAAGCTCAGGATACATCAACGCCCATTCAAGAACTTGCATTCCGCCAAGCGAACCGCCAATTACCGTAACTAATTTTTTAACTCCAAGGTAAACAACAAAGGATTTTTGAACCCTCACCATATCACGTACCGTCATTTGCGGAAAGGACAAACCATACGGATTGCCGGTATCTGGATTAAGTGAGCTTGACCCCGTAGTTCCGTAACAGCTTCCTAAAAAATTAGAACAAATCACAAAATATTTTGACGTATCAATCGGTTTTCCATTGCCAACCAACGAATCCCACCACCCCGCTGATTTAGGATCTTCAGAAGAATATCCGGCGGCATGCGCATTGCCGGTTAACGCATGGCAAACTAAAATTGCATTGTCTCCTCTTGCGTTTAATTCTCCATACGTTTCGTACGCAACAGTCACGTTTGCAAGGTCGACACCGATATCCATTTTTAAAGGATTCGTTTCATCGAATAACGAGGCAAATTTTGTTTCAACGATATTTTGTGTTAAAATTGACATACTAGATTATTATTGACCGGCGCCTTGACGACGCCGGTCAATATTTTATTTACACCGCAACTTTTACAGAACCTTTAACAGTTCGAAGCGACTCATCAAAATCTTCAATGATGTCTTCGATGTGTTCAATACCAACCGACACGCGGATCAAATCTGGTGTAACTCCCGACTGCAATTGATCGGCATCCGAAAGTTGTTGATGCGTTGTTGACGCCGGATGAATCACCAACGTTTTTGCGTCGCCAACATTTGCCAGCAAGCTTGCAAGCTTTACATTGTTGACAAATGCTTTCCCGGCTTCTACTCCTCCTTTAATGCCAAACGTTAAAACTGATCCAAACAATCCTTGCCGCAAATATTTTTTTGCAAGAGCGTGAGATGGATGGCTGGCTAATCCCGGATAGGATACCCATTCTACTTGCGGGTGTTTTTCCAACCACTGTGCAAGCTTAAGAGCGTTTTCATTATGACGTTCTACGCGCAACGAAAGTGTTTCGAGTCCCTGCAATAATAAAAACGAATTGAATGGAGAAATTGCAGGGCCAAGATCGCGTAACCCTTCAACGCGCGCACGAATGATGAATGCAATATTGCCAAAAGGACCAGGAGTTCCAAAGACATCCCAAAATTTTAATCCATGATACCCCGGGCTCGGTTCGGTGAAGATTGGAAATTTTCCATTTCCCCAATTAAATTTTCCCGAATCAACAATCACTCCACCGATCGATGTTCCATGTCCGCCAATCCATTTTGTAGCAGAATGCGTAATAATATCAGCACCGTGTTCAAAAGGCCGCGCCACATATCCTGCAGCACCAAACGTATTATCAACAATGAGCGGAATCCCGTTGTCGTGGGCAACTTTTGCAATCGCCTCAAAATCGGGAATATTCAGACGAGGATTACCGATTGTTTCAATATAAATCGCTTTTGTTTTATCATCAATTAATTTTTTGAACTCTTCCGGCTTATCTCCGCTGACAAATTTCACATTAATGCCAAGGCGTGGAAATGTCACCTTAAATTGATTGTACGTACCGCCATAGAGATTGCTTGTAGAAATAATATTTTCACCGGCTTGAACAATATTAGTAATTGCCAAAAACTGTGCTGATTGCCCCGATGAAGTCGCAAGTGCGGCGACTCCACCTTCGAGGGCCGCGATTCGTTGTTCAAAAACATCGGTCGTCGGATTCATAAGACGAGTATAGATATTGCCAAATTCCTTCAATCCAAAAAGATTTGCTGCATGATCTGCATTATTGAAAGTGTACGATGTTGTTTGGTACAGTGGTACGGCACGCGATTTCGTTGTCGGATCAGGCTGCTGACCGGCATGCAATTGCAATGTTTCAAAACGATAGTGACGTTGTTTTCCGTTGGTGGACATGATAAAATTTCCTTTTCTGTTGAACTATAATTTGATAATAAGACACCTCACCCACATTGGATGAACTGTAACGTATTGTGTGTGAATCAATGGAACAATAGTGTATGTCTCAGCAACAACAGAGGAAATTCCCGTCGAAATATGGAGAGAGGTGCTCCATAACGGGCCGGCAAGCGTAAAAAAGGTGTAAGTTTGAATTGTTCTGCATGTTTTCATTTATCGCGTCACGATTTCAAATCTGCGCGATGTAAAAGTCTGTTTAAAACGAAAAAACCTCTTTTGATGATAACAAAAAGAGGTTTAAAAAAAATTCTTAGTTGTTAATCATCTCTTCCGAATATTCGGAACTGAATTTAGCACCTGACATTTTGTTGTAAACGAAACCGGTTGCTGTGGAGTCTTCGGGTCAGTCCCTCGTCCACTCTTGATGAATTTTATAGTAAAGAACTATATGTAATATACAATTAATATTTACATTGTCAATAGATGTCATTTCATTTTTACAAAAATTTTGTTGCGTATTGGTGAGGTGCCGATCAGATTCGAACTGATGCAAAAGAATTTTGCAGACTCTCCCCTTGACCACTCGGGCACGGCACCGCAGAGATCTATTTATGATTGCCGTATTTCTTTTCGCCTGCTTCAATCCGAATTGAAAGCCTGTTGTTCGCTTCCGGCATAGGACACGTAGCAAATTCAGTAAATGCGCACGGTGGATTATAGGATTTGTTAAAATCCAAAATCATTTTTCCATCTTTCGGTTGTCCGGCATAAAGAAATCGTCCTCCTCCATATGTCTCTCTTCCATTTGTTTTATCGCCGAAAACAAAAAAGTATGATGCAGAATCTTCAAGCGTTGGCTCTAATTGAAATTCTTTTCCATGGATAGTAAAAATCGCAACACCGGGAACAATCGCATCTTCTGTTATACCGGGAACAACTGTTTCAACCGTAATTTTTTTCGGCGTATCATATTGCTTCCAGTGCGCTTCAATTTTCCAATCCTTCAAAACAGGATATCGTTCGATAGCAGTGAATGAAGTTCGTTTTGCAGATTTAGAATCCCAAATTCGAGCTGCATACTGCGAACCGCGCTTGATGATCATTAATGCTCGTGAATCAATGACAATTTTATCTTCGTCGGGTTTAACAATGCCAGAGATAAATTTATTTTTCCTTACTTCTGCATTCAAATTTTTATCAATTGAAATTGTCACCACGCCTTTCTTCAAACGAATAGTTGCAAGTGATTCAATTTGATTTTCACCTTCGTGAAGCCATTCAAGAGCAACAAGACTAAGCCAGCCATGTTCCCTTTTCAATCCATCAATTCGTTTTTGATGCCATTCATCGATTTCTTTTTGATATGAATCAAATGAATTTCCGAGTTCATCGTTGCCAGTTAATCCAATTGTGCTGATGAAGAAAACAACAATGGCTATACCCTTCGTCAGCAGTGGTACCCAATAGTTTTTTTTCATACCTATTCCTTTTAAAAAATATCTCTAATATTTGGGAATGCTCGGATCTATCTCATCTGACCATGCAAGAATACCGCCTGCAAGATTATAGAGATTAGTAAATCCGTAGTTATTTTGAAGCTCGGCAATAATGTCACCGCTTCTTTTCCCGCTTCGGCAATATACAACAACCACCTTTTTCTTTGTAATTCTATCCTTTTCATGTAACACGGTATTTAGCGGAATAAGTTCGCCGCCGATATTACAAAATGCGTGTTCATCAGGTTCACGGACATCAATTAATTGGAAATCTCTTTTGTCATCAATGAGTTTTTTCAGCTCGTAAACGGTGATTGTTTTTATAAATTGATTCATACATTTCCCAAAAATAGAAAAAAATTCAAATTACTACAGCCGCAGATGCGTAGATTTTTTTAGAATTCAATGCTTGCTCTAGGTCATCCAGTAAATCGTTCACGTCTTCAATGCCTACAGAAAGGCGAATGACACGTTCGGTGATTCCTGCTTTTTTTCTCAACTCAGGATTCATTGATGCATGGGTCATTGTCGCAGGATGGCAAATCAGTGATTCAACGCCGCCTAATGATTCGGCAACGGCAAATATTTTTGTGGATCGAAGTACACTGTTCACATCTTCGATTCCGCCGTTCAATTCAAACGACACCATTCCGCCAAATCCACGCTGCTGCCGTTTTGCAAGCGCATGATGCGGGTGCGATTGTAATCCAGGGTAATTTACTTTTCGTACATTTGTTTGTTGTTCTAAAAATTGTGCAACGGCAGACGCATTTTCTTCATGCATTCTCATTCGTGGGACAAGAGTTTTAATTCCACGAAGAACAAGCCAGCAATCAAACGGCGATGCTCCTTGCCCTAATGCATTTACAAGAAGTTGAAGCCTCTCTACAAATTCGGGACGATTAACAACTATTGCGCCGCCAACAACATCGCTATGACCGTTGAGATACTTTGTCGTCGAATGAATAATAATATCTGCACCAAGTTCAAGCGGTTTCTGGAGATACGGAGAAAGGAACGTATTATCTACAATTGCAACGGCGTTGTGATTGTGTGCAAGTTGACAAAGCAATTGTATATCAACCACATTCAACAGCGGATTACTCGGGGTTTCAATCCATAATGCTTTGGTATTTTTTTGAAATGCCCTGGCAACCGCCTCAAGATCAGTCATATCAACGTATGAAATTTCCAATCCAAACAATTCCGAATACGTTCTTAGAATTCTCTCCGTCCCTCCGTAACAATCATTTGTACAAAGGATATGATCACCCGTTCTAAAAAAATGCAATGCGACATTGATTGCCGCCATTCCTGTTGCCACGGCTTTTGCGGAAAGCCCACCTTCAAGTGCCGCAATATTTTCTTCTAATGCCGTCCTGGTTGGATTTGCCGTCCGAGAATAATCATAGCCTTTCGTTTTTCCGATATCTTCAAAACGAAATGTTGATGTTTGAAAAATTGGCGTTATGACACTGTTGTAAGCAGAATCTTTATCGACGCCAGCATGAATTGCTGTTGTTTGTAATCGCATACAATAACTCCCATAATAGTAAATGAAAAGAAAACCTCTTCACGATGATCGGAAGAGGTTACAGGGTTATTGTATCCTCCTTCTTCTCATCTTTCTCCGCAATACACGGAGCAGGAATTAGCACCTGACATTTCGTGAGGTTACGAAACCGGTTGCTACGGTGGTCATCGGGCCTGATCCCTGGACCGTTCTTGATAAGTAAAGGACAGCTTATTAAAAGAACATTATTTGGCTTCAACTCCATCGAGTGCTTTTTCCACAAAAACACTCGATGGGAAAAATGAATCTAGTTTAAATCGAGACTGAAGCACGCGTATAGACAAATCTTCCATTAAATCCAAAAGGTGAAAAAGCATTATAAGGAAGACGGCCATTTGAGCTATTCACCTTCAAAACTTTGTCCGGATAGACGTCGAAAATATTATTTACTCCGACGGCAACAAGAATATTTGATTCAACGTGGTATCCAAGCTCTGCATCAAACAACCACTTGGCGGAATATGTTTGATCCAGAGTAAGATCGGTGATACTTCCATACGAAGTAATTTCGCCATACCGTACGCCGCGAATAAACACATCAAAATCTTGGTTCAAGTAATTTGCAAGAAGAGAATATGTATTTTTTGGCTGACCGTGTTCAATTCGTCCCTGCTCAATTCTTCCAAACAATGGAGTCGTAGTAATTGATTGCAATGCTTGAGGGGTTACGATTGATGATTTGTTCGTAATTTCAGTTTTAGTAAAATTGATTGCCGCCGTCAAACGCAATTTCCCTAATTCATTAAGATCAATACCATAGCGACCGGTAACATCAACACCTTTTGTTTTCGTATTGATTGCATTCGTAAAGAAACGTCCACCCGTTGCATTCACTCCCAAATTATGCAAATAGGTACTTACCGCCGTTCCAGTAAAATTTTCTGTTAAAACAATTCGGTCGGTTATCGTAATTTGATATGCGTCAACAGTCAATGCTACATCATTAAAATTGTATGCAATACCGGCGCTGTAATTCACGGATTTCTCTGCCTTCAAATCTTTTGCTCCAAAAGCTTTTGCCACGGCCGAACTAACCGGGAACGTTCCGATCTCATTTGGCACTCCGTTAATAAATGTTGTCGCAGTCGTTGAAAAATATTCTTGCGCTAGTGATGGTGCGCGGAATCCTGTACTTGCTGCACCGCGGATGGAAAATCCGTAAGCAATATCGTACCGAGAAGAAATTTTTGCAGTAGTGGTAGAACCAAAATCGCTGTAATTTTCAAAACGTGCCGCCACACTCACTAACCATCGCTGAACAATATTATGATCAACATCCACATACACGCCAATATTGTTGCGAGACTTGTTTACAGTATTGGACGGAAGAAAACCAGGAAATACTTGTGAACCAATTGCTTTTGACGTTGAATCTCCTCTTAAATATGACTCCGGTTGACCTGCCTTAATTTGATAATTTTCATTTCGGAATTCGACTCCGACGGAAGTGTTTAATGGAAACTCTCTTCCAATATTCCATGCACGAAACAGATCAAGGTTGGTCGTTGCTTGCTTTGATGCCAAAGTTCCAGCCTCAAACTCAGTCGGTGATTTTGTCCAATATGAAGCATTAATTGAATTGGTTACTCGATATTTCAAATCATTTGATCCATAGGTTTCGCTAAGATCATAAGTCCAGTCGTCAAAGGATCCCTTTGCCCCTCCGGTAAACGAAAGATCATTGATCCCGGTTTCGATATATGGTAAAAATCCATTTGGATAAATTGCGGGAACGTTGCCCGTTGGATCATTGGGTCGACGATAAAAGCCTGCAGCCTTTCCTGCACGATTGCTGTATCCTCCAAACGCATAGACTGAAATATTTTCTTGTATCGGATAAGAGCCATTAATGAAAATGCCTCCATCGTTTATTTCGCCATCACCGAATTTGTGGTTGTCACGATTAAAGGTTAATTCGCGAGGGTCGCCAGCCGCATACTGAATTCGCGGATCAAGTCCACCGCGTTTGGTTCCGCCTTTAATTGCATATTCACCGCTGAGATAAATTTTCCCCTCCCCAATTTCTGCCCCATAACCAAGATGAGCGTTGATTGTTTTGCCGTCAAAATAGTTTACCGATTGTTTTTTTCCATCCGCGTCCCAACGTAATCCATCGTACGTTCCACCGGCAAAATTAGTAGTTTCAGTGGGCCTATTCCCTTCGTTTATTGAATATCCTCGTTCTGTTGAACTGAGATATTGTCCATAACTTGCCGAAGCATCAATCCCTGTTTTTTCTTTTAGAATGATATTGATGACACCGGAAATAGCATCTGACCCATACTGTGCAGAAGCTCCATCGCGAAGAACTTCAACGCGGTCGATCGCTGAAATTGGAATTGCGTTTAAATCAACTCCGGTCGCCCCACGTCCGACAGTTCCGTTCGTGTGTACAAGTGCGCTGGTATGTCGTCGTTTTCCATTGACCAAAACTAACACCTGGTCAGGACCAAGTCCGCGCAACGTTGCAGGACGGACATGATCTGTTCCATCGACCAAAGAAGGCTGTGGAGAATTGAATGACGGAACAAGTGCGCGAAGAATCTGCGTTGTTTGTGTATATCCATTAGCTTTAATTTCTTTTGCTCCAATGATGTCAATTGGTACGGGTGAATCGATAATTGTGCGTTCTGAATTTCGGTTTCCGATGACAACGACTTCATTGCTGCCGATAATGTCTTCGGTCAATGATAAGTTTGCGCTTACCGAATTATTCTCAGGAATTACGACTTCGGCGTTGACAGTTCGATACCCCAGTAAGCTTACTCGAATTTGGTAAGTTCCAGCAGGAACTTTTAGTTCAAATGCGCCGTCTTGTTTTGAGACGGTTCCAATTTTGGTCCCAGCGATCACGATGTTTGCTCCTGGTAATGCCTCCCCAGCCTTTTTGTCTGTTACTTTTCCGTTTAAAACCCCCGTTGACTGCGAATATAAAAATGATGCGGCTAGAACAAATAAAATTAATAAAAATTTAACGCTGCTATAAAAATGTTTCATAACTTTCCTTTGTATAGAATTTGAATGTAATAATACAACGCGATAACGATTTTCAAAAGTGTTTACACGTACGAAAAAAGCACGTCGTAATCGATGTAGGTAAATGGAAATATGGTTAGCAACAACAGAGGAAATTCCCGTCGAAATATGGAGAGAGGTGCTCCATAACGGGTCGGCAAGCGTAGAAAAGATGTAAATTTGAAATATTATGCATGAGTTATTTTTGATGCCTAGAATTCAACATCAGCGAAATTTTAAGAGTATTTAAAACGAAAAACCTCTTTTAGGGATAAACTAAAAGAGGCCATAAAAGGTTCCAAGTTTTAGTTCATCTTCTCCGCGTGAAGCGGATTCTGAATTTAGCACCTGACGCGACGCTGTTTGCGCTGCCGGTTGCTGTGAAGTCATCGGGTCAGTCCCTCGTTCACTCGTGATGGTTTTTTTTAGTAAAAGAACTTCATATAATATACAACATAAATTTTATTTGTCAAGTGTCGTGTTAAAAAATTAAATAAATTATTTCCGTAAAAAATATTTTTTACGTATCGATCGCTTCTCTTATTTTTTGAAATACTTCATCGATGTTGTACGGTTTTTGAATAAAACCTTTCGCTCCTGCTAAAAACAAATCAGATTTAATATCCGGATCCAAAAAACCGCTTGCGAGTACAACCTTCACAGTTGGATTAATTTTTTTCAAGAGTTTGAATTCATCAATGCCCGATAATTTTGGCAGCCCCATATCCGTAAGAACAAGGGCAATTTCTTTGTATTGTTCTTTGTAAATTTTAACTGCTTCCGGCCCATCTTTTGCGATGAGTACTTTATACCCTTTGGCAATCAACAATGACTCTACCAGATTTCTCAATAAATCTTCATCCTCGACGAGTAAAATTGTCTCAATTCCGCCTGACACTATCTTCGATTCTTCGGCGTTGACAATAGCAGCTTGCTCCAGTACGGGCGGCACCGGAATGTAAAGATAGAATGTCGTTCCTGCATCAATGATGCTTTCTACCTGAATAAAACCGTGATGATTTTGAATGATTCCTGTTACAACGGCCAACCCCATTCCAGTTCCTTTTCCAATTTCTTTTGTCGTAAAGAATGGATCAAAAATCCTGCTCTTGGTAGCTTGGTCCATTCCTGTTCCGGTATCGGACACTGCAATACGGACATACAAATCAGCGTCCGCTGCTGGAAATTGCTGAAGAATATTTTTTTTCATAACTCTGTCGGCAGCAATTGTGATCTCGCCTCCGTTTGGCATCGCATCACGAGCATTAACGCAAAGATTTAAAATTGCTTGGTGCATTTGTGTGTGATCAGCATTCACCTTTGGAATATCTTCGAAGATTGCCTCGTTAATCGTAATCGTCTTCGGAAAGGTTTCTCGAAGCATTGAACTAAGCTCGCGAATAAGATCAGGGATCTTTAGCATTGTAAATGAGGTTTCTGTTTTCCGTGCGAATGTAAGAATTTGTCTGACGAGTGCAGCGCCGCGATTCACGGCATTATCAATTGCCGTAATACTTTCATTAAATTTTTCTTTATCAGTTTGTCCTCTGCCTAATAGAAAGGCGTACGCCCGAATGATGCCAAGGATATTGTTGAAATCATGTGCGATTCCGCCGGCAAGGGTACCAATACTTTGGATTTTCTGTGCCTGGAGCAACTGCCCCTGTAAATTTTTTTGCTCTGTAATGTCTTGTTTAACGGCAATGAAATGAGAAATTTCACCCGTACTTTGACGCAGCGGGGTAATAGTCATTTCTTCCAAGTAATGAATTCCATCTTTACGTTTGTTTTCAATTTCTCCCTTCCATACTTCACCTGAAAGAATTGTATCCCACAATTTTTTATAAAATTCCTGTGATTGTACGCCAGATTTGAGCACGCTTGGTTTTTTTCCGATCACCTCGTCAGCAGAATAACCAGTCAAACGACTAAAAGCAGGGTTTACGGCATCAATTACTCCGTTTCGGTCAGTGATAACAATTGCGTTCGCAGTGGATTGAACTGCTTTCGTAAGAAGATTCAATTGTTGTTCAGCTTGTTTGCGTTTTGTAATGTCTTCAGCAATACCAACAAGTGCGCTGATTTTTCCATTCTGGTCTTTTACGATCGATGTAGAAAGAAAAATAGGAAATTCTGTTCCGTCCTTTTTTATATTCCAAATTTCACCTTTCCAACCTCCGGCCAATGTTGCAGGATGAATTTCTCGTCCGATTTGTGCTGGAGTTTTTGGTGAGCGAACAATAGCAATTGAGCTGCCAAGTAATTCGCTTGCGGTATATCCATAGGTATCTTCAAAAGCTTTATTCACAAAAAGGACAATATCGTTTACATCGGTGATGCTCACACACTCGGTTATCCCTTTAATGGTTTGCGCGAGCATTGATATTTCTTTCTCTTCCTGCTTACGTTGAGTAATATCACGGGAAATAATCAAAAGATATGACTTTCCACCGATATCAATAATCTTTTCGGATATCTGTGCCTCTACAATTCTTCCGTCTTTCATTCGTAAAGGCGCTTCAATGCTCATATAACCATCGACACCTGCCAGCGTATTGATCAATTCTGTCCGTTGGTCTAAATCGACCCAAAAGTTTAATTCAATCGATGTCTTCCCAATGGCTTCCGCCGCGGAATAGCCAGTCAATTCAACAAAACTTTGATTGACAGAAACATATTTTCCATCTGGCATGGTGCACAAAATCATTGCGTCGGGTGAAAGATCAAACAGTCGTGAAAATTTTTCTTCACTACGCCTCAATTCTTCGGAAGCTCGTTGATGTTCTTTCTCATTCTGGATAAATTCAATGGCAAACGAAATATCCACCGCTAATTCATCTAACAAGGCAAGTTCTTCATTACAAAAGAAATTTTTTTCCTTTGCGTACAGGGTCATGGCACCAACAGCTTTCCCCCTTATTTTCAAAGGGAATGCTGCTGAACTTCGGTAGCCAATCCTCAAAGCATCCTCCCTCCATGGCATCATCGAAGGATCAGTTTCGATGTCAGTGGTAAAATGATGCATTCCATTTATCACTGTAAGACCAGTCGGTCCGCTATATTGTACGCGATCATTAAAATTAATATTAATCTTCTGCAAATAATCATCAGCAATCCCCGCATGCCCAACAACATCAAGCACCTGTGTGATTTCATTTTTTATGCCGATCCAAGCCATAACAAACTTACCTTCGCTTAATGCAATTGAACACGCTTCGTGAAATATCACGTGAATATCTCTAGTCCGCACGATCAGTTCGTTGATATTGGTCCGGACACGATTAATGCGATCGAGTTTTTGAATCTGAAGTTCCGCCTGTTTGACTTGTGTGATATCTTCAAAGATTGCCATGAAGTGGTCGCCTTCTGAGGCGTAAATGGTCACCGAAAACCATTTTTTAAGAGGGGCAAAAAATGTTTCAAATCGTTCCGGCTCAACTGTGGTTTCAAATTTTTCCGAGAAAGAAAGAAAATAGGATTGCAATTCTGCAAAGTCATCAAATATTTCGGAGAGTTTTTTCCCAACAACATTTTTTAACCCTGTTATTTTTTCGAATGCTCCATTGACACTCACGATTGTAAAATCTATTGGGCTGTCATTTTGAAATTCAATTTTAGCATAAACAAAAGCTTCCAACATATTATCGAACAATGTGTGATACCATAGTTCATCTTTACTTGACAGTGCTTTGACTTGCTTGTGGTAATTATCTTTTACTTCGTTTTGTTCACCAGATTTTGGGGATGGGTGTGTTTTTGAGTTTATTTTCATGAATCATCTCCAAAATATTTACCTAGCTGTCCTTTGTTTAAATGCATTTTTATTTCAAAAAGTGACCTCTTCGATTCATTTGTTATCATCTTTGTTTTTTGCCTTATCAACATATCCTGGATAATATTTTGCCATACAATCGGGACACATACCATGGGTGAACTTCACTTCAGAATGTTTTGCAAGGTATGCCTCTAGCTGATTCCAGAAACCTTTATCATCACGAATTTTTTTACATGAAGAACAAATAGGCACTAAACCACTGAGTATTTTAACATTGTCGAGGCTCTCCTGAAGTGTAGCAATCAATTTTTCACGCTCCTTTTCCATTTTTTTGCGTTCTGTAATATCACGTAATGATCCTTCGATTCCAATCGGTTTCCCGTTCGAATCAAAAAGAATATGTGCATTGACGGAGGTAAATATGACGCGATCATCCTTTGATTTTAGTTGAATTTCATAATCGACAATTTCGCCTTGCTCTTTAATGGTCCTCATCATGATGGTACGGTCATTAGGATTCACATAAACATTTTCAACCGGTGAGCCAATTAATTCTTCACGACTAAATCCTGAATAGCGTTCAATCGAAGGACTGATTTCGATAATGTCTCCATTGATACCCGTCTGATAAAAAATATCCTGAACATTCTCAAAAATTTTTCTGTATTTATCTTCACTCCATTTTAATGTTTCTTCCATTTTTTTTCGTTCAGTAATATCTCGAATATGGCCCAGTATAAACGGCTCACCCCTTAAACTGATTAATTTCACGGAAAATTCACCCGTCAAATAATCGCCTCTTTTTTTTAAAATCCTCAGTTCGAATGATTTGATAGCTTCTCCCGCGATAATTTTTTGGAAAATATTCATCGCAAAAGGAAGATCACTCGGTTCAATAATTGGAGGAAATTGCTTACCAATCCACTCTTCCGGTTTCCAGCCAGCGATCTCTTCGAACGCCGAATTCACTGATCGGACATAGCCGTCTTTATCCAGTGTATAAATAATATCTCTCGCATTATCAAACACGCTCCGATATCGATCTTCACTTTCTATTAAATTTATTTCTGTTCGTTTCCGTTCGATAATTTCATTCCTAAGACGTAACATTGTTTTTCGCAAACTTCTCATATTAAAAAATGTCAAAAACCCTACTGTGGAAACGAGCATGATAAGCAAAAAAGCGAAAGTTGCAAATTCTCGACCTTCAATGCTCAGTGAAAGCAAAGGAGTATAGAAACCAATTTGTCCAAAAAGGAATAATCCAACGTAATAAAGGACAGCCCCACCCGTCATCCATAATGCGTAGTGCGGCACAAGAAGTGTTCCGGCAATAGTAATTGTCCAAATAAACAACGGCCACGCCGGAGATTTAACTCCATCAAAAATCCATGCCGCCGCACAAAGAGCAGCAAAATTTATCCAGACATAAAAAAGAATACTCGCGCGCACATGTCCGTGCTTGGCATAAATAAGACAAAATACAGAGAGTGGAATAAAAGCAAATGGAAACGCTGCGGCAGTTAGACTTATTGACTTCTCTGTCAATCCCAGTTGCCCCATGACCCAAAAAACCGTCGTAAGATAAACAACAATTCCAAAACTGATGACCATTAAAGTATTGAAGAGGCGTCCTAAACGGGCTTCTTCGGCATCGACCACAGTAACAGTAATCAGTTGATTCCACCAAGTTGAAAATTTTATTCGTATGCTGTCGATCGATTTCATCTACGATGTGATTCTTTTCTTTTCAATATGGCTTCAAGTACTGACCACGAAAAATTGAAATTGGACGTTTTGTAAATTTAGAATTATATAATATTGATTTGTTTGAAAATTTACTGTGGAGCAAGAAAAATATACTAGAGAATGGAAATTCATTAACGAGAATAAGAATGATTGCTGTCGTCGAAGGTATTGTCGTATAGGAAGATGTGGACGTGATGGATGATTAGTCATTTCATTTCCCTCTTGTTCACACAAGCAAACATTGATCGGAAATTAAATAAAAAATCTTGCGTGAATGTTTCTTTTAGCATCCAACTGTATTTATGATAGGATTATTTTCGATAAGATAAAAGTAAGCCGAAGGCAATCAAGACAACCATGTCTTATTATAGGTGGGAAATTTTGAGACTTCCTTTATCACATCCACAAATTTCTGTCGAGACTTCGATATTGAATTGCTTCGCTCAAATGTTCGGTACAGATTTCTTGACTTACTGATAAATCCGCAATAGTGCGAGAAACTTTTAAAATACGGTCATAGGCACGTGCCGATAATCCAAGTTTCGTCATTGCCATTTTGAGAAGTTCTTCTCCCGCAGAATCAATTCGACAAAATTCTCGAATTTCCTTTGACTGCATTCCTGCGTTTGCATACAAGTGTTTATGGTGCGAAGAAAATCTTTTTAATTGAATTTCGCGCGCGCGAATTACTCGTTGCCGAATTAGCGAAGATTGTTCCCCTGGTTTCTTTTGCGAAAGCTCAGCAACTTTCACTGCCGGAACTTCAATATGAATATCTATTCTGTCCAACAAGGGGCCTGAAATTTTTGCCATATATTTTTGAATCTGAATCGGTGTGCACGTACATTCAGCGTTCGGATTGCCATAATTTCCGCACGGACATGGATTCATAGCGCAAACGAGCATGAAGTTTGCAGGAAATTCAAGAGACATTTTTGATCTGCTGATTGTCACTTTGCCATCTTCAAGCGGCTGACGCATAACTTCTAAAACATTCCGTGCAAATTCTGGAAGTTCATCCAGAAATAAAACACCATGATGCGAAAGTGAAATTTCTCCCGGACGCGGAATTGTCCCCCCGCCAACAAGAGCAGAATCGGATATGGTATGATGCGGAGAACGAAACGGACGTTGTGCAACAAGCGCTGAACCCGGTGGAAGTATTCCCGCCACCGAATGAATTTTTGTTGTCTCAATGCTTTCATCGAACGTCAAAGGAGGAAGAATGCTTGGTAATCGTCGTGCAAGCATTGTTTTTCCCGAACCTGGAGGTCCTATCATAATTATGTTGTGCCCGCCCGCAGCGGCAACTTCCAGTGCGCGCTTTACATTCTCCTGTCCCTTCACGTCAGAAAAATCCGAAAAATATTTTTGTTCGACGGAAAATACTTCCCGTAAATTTAAACAGACAGGTTTCATTGATGAATGTCCATCAAGCAAAGCTATTGTGTCCGTTAGATTTTCGACACCGTATACGTCAATGCCTTCGACCATTGCCGCTTCTTTCGCATTGGCAGCAGGAAGAATAATACCGCGGATTTTTTTCTTCTTCAACTCAACCGCAATCGGCAATGAGCCATGGATAGGGCGTAACGTTCCATCAAGTGCAAGTTCACCAAGAATAGCAAAATCCTTCAAACGATTTTCGTCGACTTGACCGCTCGATGCAAGCATTCCAACAGCAATCGGAAGATCATACGACGATCCTTCCTTTTTTATATCAGCAGGAGCAAGATTAATGGTGATTCGTTTGTTCGGATAGGTAAATGAAGAATTTTTTATTGCGGTCGCAACGCGTTCACGTGATTCCTTCACGGCATTATCAGGAAGTCCGACCATGAAAAAATTTGGAACGGTATTTTCGATGTTTGTTTCTATTTCGATGAGATATGCATTGATTCCGTATGTCGCCGCAGAAAGAACCGTTGTGAGCATTTTAGATCTCCAACTATAGAATGTCTTTACATCGCTGTAATTTTATTTACTATGTTGTAATGTGAATTGCATTTGCGCATCTGTTAAAACAAGCTCAACCTCCTCTAGATCATCCTCATCCATGTTAAGGATATGAATTCTTTTCTCAAACTCGCTGTTCCTCCATCGATTCTCGAAGCACAACCGACCGATGCTGAACTGCAAGAATGATTTCGACATATACTTGTAATTCTCAAAATCAAGCTCAATCTCAGAATTGGTTTGCAGTTCCCTTTGGAGCAATTGGTAAAGCAATTCCCCTAACTCAGAAGCTAAGAGGCAAGAATTCGTTAGGGCATCAACAACTTTTATCGTCTTCACATCCATTCTTCGAATCTCAATTTAGCTCTTGAAAAGTAACCCAATTCTTGCTGTAGTGCAACGAAAAATTGATTAGGCACCTCACAGCTAAATTACAACATTGAACAATGCCTGTTTTAAAATATCTGCACTCGTAGCGAACAATTCTTTTTCATCGCTATTCATCGAAAATCCAACATCGCCAATTGTTCCTTCCCCACCAATCAAGCGTGGCAGCGAGAGAGCTACGCCATAATCATCGAGTGTTTCTGTTACTGTCATAATCGCGCGATGATCTCGAATAATGCGTTCGGTAATATTTGCTAACACTGCACCGATTCCGTAATAGGTCGCACCTTTGCCTTGAATGATGTGATATGCCGCTTTGCGTACATCTTCTGAGATTTTATTCTTAATTGCATCAGACCATGGAATATTCCGCGCCGCACAGAATTCCGCAATGGACATTCCGGCTACCGTCGCACTGCTCCACACAATCAATTCGCTGTCTCCATGTTCGCCAACAACATACCCATGAACATGCTGTGCATCAACACCAACGTGATTGGCAACTAAGGCGCGAAAACGCGCGGTATCAAGTGTTGTTCCGGAACCCATCACTTGCCCTTTCCGAAGTTTTGATATTCTCTCTGTAACTGTTGTTAAAATATCGACAGGATTTGTCGCAACAAGAATAACCGCATTCGGTGCCGCAGAAACTATGTTGGGAATTACACTTTTGAAAACGTCAACATTTCTAGAAATAAGATTCAATCTTGTTTCTCCTGGACGCTGATTTACACCCGCAGTAACAAGAATAACCTTTGAATCTTGCAGATCCTTATAATCGCCTGCCTTAACAAGAACAGAATGCGAAACCGGCGTCGCATGTTGAATATCACTCGCCTCAGATTCTGCCTTTGCCTTGTTCATGTCCACAAGCACCAATTCTCTGCACGAGTTACGAAGCACCATTGCGTATCCCGCAGTCGAACCGACAAATCCTGTCCCAACAATACCTACTTTCATCTTCGTTCTCTTTTTTTGATGAATAAAATGTTCGTGACCTGGTAAAACAAAAAATGCGCTGATGAAACATTTTCACCAACGCATTTTATCTACACCTAAAAACATGTTACCTCATCTTGCGAAGAAAATCCAACCGGGGTTTCATTTCTTCAATAGACTTTAACAACTTGTCTTTTCCAAAAATTGATTCCTGCTGACTGGAAAACGCCAATTCGTATTCGTTACTCATAATGATTGCTTCTTCGGGACACACTTCTTCACAAAATCCACAAAAGATACAGCGAGTCATATTGATTTCAAATAATTCCGGATACCGCTCTTTGTTTAATTCAGTTTCCGCTGCCTGAACTTGAATTGCTAATGCTGGACATACGCGGCTGCACAATCCGCATGCCACACATCGCTCCACTCCATTTTCGTGCACAAGCACAGGTCGTCCGCGAAATGATGACGCTGGTTCAAATCTTTCTTCGGGATATTGTCTGGTAAAGCGCGGCTGGAACATTTGGCCAATTGTAACAGCCATACCTTTAAGAATTTCCGGTACATACAACCGCTGCAAAAATGTAAGATCTTTCGTTCGAATTTCTTTGCTGGGCTCGAGATATTTTTTTGTAGTCATAAATCGTAATCTTATTGGGTTAATAGTATAACAAGTCCAGTAACAACAATGTTCGCAAGTGAAAGCGGTAACATAACCTTCCAGCCAATATTCATCAACTGATCATAACGAAATCGTGGAATTGTCCAGCGGACCACCATGTAAACACCTATCATGAGCGCGACCTTCGCACAAAATGCACCCACTTGAATTAAGCTCACTGTCAGGGGGGATAATCCTGCAAGCTCAATAAATGGTACACGCCAACCACCGAGATACAATGTGGTGATGACCGCCGAAGAAGTAATCATATTAGCATATTCTGCAAGAAAAAATAAACCGAATTTCATTCCGGAATATTCGGTGTGATACCCTGCAACTAATTCCGGTTCGGCTTCAGGCAAATCAAATGGGAGACGATTTGTTTCTGCAAACGATGCAACGACAAACGTAACGAATCCGAAAAATTGCGGAATCAAATTCCATTTAGGAATAAATCCAACATAGTAACCGCCTTGATTGAGCACAATTTGGTCCAATCGCAAACTTCCAGCAACAAGAACTACACCGATGATCGACAAGCCCATCGATAATTCATAGCTGATCATCTGAGCCGATGCACGGAGCCCGCCAAGAAGTGAATATTTATTATTGGACGACCATCCGCTGAGGGTAATTCCATAGACACCAAGCGATGTTAACGCAAGAACATATAAAATTCCAATATTTACATCAGCGATCATCAGCTTATAGGTATATTGAACTCCATTGACCATAATTGAAATGGTATCGCCAAACGGTACAACCGCAAAAGTTGAAAGTGCAACCCCCAGCGATATCAACGGCGCTAACGTATGAACAAATTTATTGGCACTTGCCGGAACAACATCTTCTTTGAAAAATAATTTTACAATATCAGGAATTGGTTGTAACAACCCCCATGGCCCGACACGGTTTGGTCCATACCGGTTTTGAATAAACGCGCTGATCTTTCGTTCTGCCAACACCAAGTAGGCAACAACGGTGAGCATCACAAAGACCACTAATCCGATTTTTATAAGTGCTTCAAGAGCAATTGAAAATGCATCCATAAATATTAACTATAGTTTGATTAAACAGCGACTGATTCTCGTTTTATAAGTGCACCTTTTTTCCCAACTTTAAGGTACGACAAACCTTTAAATGCATGAACTTTTTGACAGAGTTCGTTGAACACATCGTCGCAATTATTGTATTTCATTTTCGTTCCCATTGCACCGGCTACACTGGCAACAATTTTCCACGATGGACGTGAATCTCTTCGCGGACCTTTTCCCCATTTATCATTGTGGGAAGCAAATTTGTCCCAGCGGCTCATTTCAAAATTATCAAGTGCCCGATCCTGTTCAAGCGTGGTTACGGCAGGACGAATGCGTTGAACCCGATGCTGGAAGTTTGTCCATGTACCGTTCTTTTCTGCATACGTTGATGCAGCGAGAACGACATGAGCCATCTCGGTTGTTTTCGTATGATTGGTCGCATGAACAGCAAAAAATTCTAAGTTAGATAAGGCTTCTTCGACACCAGGTAATTCTGCAATATTATCTTCGAGCATATATAAGGCTTTTATTTTGCCATCTTTAATTGCCGAAATAATTTTTTCAAAATCCATTCCTCCCTCTTGCGGGACGACACCAACGAGTTCTGCACCTGCGGCATTCGGGGTTTTATCTGCACGAATCAAAACGTTATCATCTGTCCCCTGGGTATGACGAAAGAAATCAATATTTCTTGTCCCTACTACTTCTTTAGCAAATTTTGCAAAGAGATAATTATCTTCGTTCATTGCATAGGCAGAGCCAAGTAACGCAATTTCTGATTTGTTAAACGATTTTAATTCAGAAGCGATCTTCGCAATTGCTTCATCCCAGCCAACTTCAACAAGTTTTCCATCTTTTCTGATTTTGGGGGACTTAATACGATTCTCTGCATTAACATTTTTCCATGTATCCATTCTTCCTTGGTCACACATCCACACACTATTGACGTCATCATTTTTACGCGGAGTTAATCGTAAGATTTCATTATTTCGCACACCGATTTCAATATTGCACCCGCGTGAACATCCCGTGCAAATGCTATCAGTGAATGACATTTCCCAGACACGAGATTTGAAGCGAAAATCCTTATTCGTTAATGCACCAACGGGACAAATATCAACCACATTCATTGAATACGGATTATCGAGTGATTCACCGGGGAATGTTGTCAATTCAACACGGTCACCGCGCTGCGTAAATTCTAATTGATGCACACCGGCAATTTCGTCGCAGAAACGAATACAGCGCGAGCACATGATGCAGCGTTCCGTATCCAACATTACGCGAGGACCAATTTCAACTCTCTTCGGTTTATGATTTTTGTTTTCGACAAAACGGCTAAATCCGGTGGAATATTTGTAGGAATAATCTTGCAGTTTACATTCCCCTGCTTCATCACAAATTGGACAATCAAGCGGATGGTTAATCAGAATGAATTCCATGACCGCTTCACGTGCATTGATCACACGTTCATTCTGCGTGTGAATAATCATTCCTTCGGCAACCTGCGTCATGCAGGCAATGGCGAGCTTCGGCATTTTTTCAACTTCAACCAAACACATTCTGCAATTTCCTGAAGGCGAAAGTTTTTCGTGCCAACAAAAATGCGGAACGATCACATTGTTTTCTTTAGCAGCTTCAATGATCGTTTTTTTATTATCAACTTCGTATTGAATTCCGTCGAGAGTAATTTTTACATTAGGCATTTTAAATAAAGACTTTAAGGTTGCACTTCAATTAACACTTCATGCGGTTTCGGTGTAAACATTGGAATAATGTATTAAAAAAAGTCCAAGATTAAAAGAGGAAATTGATTTTGTTCTTCAAAATTTTCTTGTCTTTAAAACAAAAAAAGCCATCCCGCAGGACGGCTTTTTTTGTTTTTCTTTTCTGGCTTATCGAATAATTGTCTCGACCGGTGTATATTTCATATGAAACGCATCGGCGACACCTTTATACGTAATTAGACCATCAACCATGTTCAAACCATGTTTGATGTCACTGTTAAGCTGCACTGCTCGCTCCCAACCTTTGTTTGCAATCTCAACAGCATACGGCAACGTCGCATTTGTCAACGCAATTGTCGATGTGAATGGCACTGCACCGGGCATGTTCGCAACGCAATAATGAATAACATTGTCCACAATAAACGTAGGATTTTCATGCGTGGTCGGCTTACATGTTTCAATGCAACCACCTTGATCAACAGCAACGTCAACGATGACTGATCCAGGTTTCATTGTCTTTAACATTTCTTTTCTAACTAACTTTGGAGCTTTTGCTCCCGGAATTAACACTGCGCCAATTACAAGATCTGCGGTTTGAATACATTTCCGAATATTATACGGATTGCTCACCAATGTCGTCACATTTTTCGGCATAATATCATCAAGCTGACGTAGCCGATAAAGATTGTTGTCCATGATTGTCACTTTCGCTCCGAAGCCGGCAGCAATTTTCGCAGCATTGGTTCCAACAATTCCGCCACCGATGACGACAACATGCGCAGGTTCAACACCGGGTACGCCGCCAAGGAGGATTCCTCTTCCGCCCATTGTTCGTTCAAGATATTTTGCACCTTCTTGCGGAGCCATACGTCCTGCAACTTCGCTCATTGGAATGAGAAGCGGAAGCGATCCATCATCTTTTTGAACGGTTTCGTATGCGATACAAACTGCTTGTGCTTTCATCATCGCAACAGTCAATTCTTTGCTCGCTGCAAAATGGAAGTATGTAAAGAGAACTTGATCTCGTCGGATTAAATTATATTCCTGTTTGATTGGCTCTTTCACTTTGATGATCATATCCGCTTTGTGATAGACTTCCTTTGCATTCTTTGCAATCTTTGCCCCTGCTTCCGCGTACGCTGCGTCGTCAAAGCCGCTGCCCAACCCTGCTTTGCTTTCGACGATGACGGTATGACCGTATTGACGAAGTGTCTCTACGCCTACCGGAACTAAGCCGACTCTGTTTTCATTTGTTTTAATTTCTTTTGGAACTCCAATAATCATAATATCATCTCACTTTTTATTGATTTAATTAGTTATAACTTCTTTTTCATTAGGAGAAAGAACCACGGTGGTAAAGTTTGAAATCTTAAACAATTTTTGAGCAACGTGCTGAATTTCTTCAGTAGAAACCGAGTCAATACTTTTCACACTCTCATCGAGCGGCGTATACTCGCCAAAATATAATTCGCTGCTGCCCAACCGCATCATTCTGTTTGAAGTACTTTCCAACGAAAGCATCATGTTTCCCTTCAACTGCGCTTTCACTTGATGCAACACGGATTGCGGCAATACTTTCATTTTTAGTTTTTCCAATTCCGAATACGAAAGTTGAAGCGCTTTGTTCACAGAATTTTTATCTGTTCCAAGGTAAATTCCAAACACCCCTGTATCTTCCATTAACGTCATAAATGAATAAACGCTGTACGCCAATCCATGTTTCTCACGAATCTGTTGAAACAAGCGTGAACTCATCCCATCACCAAGAACCGTATTCAACAATAACGCCGGGTACCGTAGCTTGTCGTGCACACTAAAGGCAATGGTGCCAGTACATACGTGGGATTGTTGAATTGGCTTTGGAAATTCTTGAAAGAATTTTATTCCTTTTGGCGCAGACGTCGTTTTTTCCGGATGGTGCTCTTTATTTTTTTTATTAAAATATTTTTCAGCCAACCGAACAATTTCTGCATGCGCGATATTTCCTGCCGCTGTAACAATAATGTTGCCGTTATGATAATGGCTTCGGACATAATTGTTTAGATCGTTTTTCGAAAACTCCGAAACATTTTTTGCGGTCCCAATAATCTGCATCCCAAGCGGATGCTCTCTGAAAAGATGTTTTTCAAAATATTCATGAACCTGATCGTCCGGATCATCTTCAGCTTGTTTAATCTCTTCGAGCACAACAGTTTTTTCTTTTTCTATTTCTTTTTCAGGAAACGTAGAATGCTGAACCATATCACTCAATACATCCACTGCTCGTTCAACGAATTCATCCAGCACGCGGGCATAATAACACGTGTGCTCCTTGGTTGTGAATGCATTCATGAATCCGCCGATTGATTCAATACTGTTGGCAATCTGTTTATAGGAACGTTTTTCTGTTCCTTTAAACATCATGTGTTCAATAAAATGGGAGATTCCGTTGCTTTCCAGCGTTTCATTGCGAGAACCTGTATCAATCCAAATTCCAATTGAAACTGATTTTACGGTTGGGATTTCTTCGCTGATAACTCGAATACCATTGTGAAGCGTGGTCTTTTGGTAAGACGACGAAATTGCGGAATTAGAATTAAATGATGTCTCTCGGTACGCCATTCTCTGCTGTTATTTCAAATAGTTTATGCGAAATGAAGATAGATGATTTTTCTTAAAGGACAAAGGAAAATATCACTCACCAACCCTCATTTTTCCTAAAAGAATATGAAATTATTTTAATAAAGCTTCTATTTTTACAACGACCATATCGATACCAACGGTATTTTCACTTCCGCGCGGAATAATGATATCTGCATATCGTTTACTCGGTTCAACAAATTCCAAATGCATCGGTTTAACGGTCGAAATATACTGTTCCATAACCGAGTCAATCGACCGCCCCCTTTCGATAATATCTCGTTTTAGTCGGCGAAGAAGCCGTTCGTCAGCGTCGGTGTCGATAAATATTTTTATGTCCATTAAATCGCGCAAATCTTTTGAAGCAAAAATTAATATTCCCTCTATTATGATAATATCTTTCGACTCAAGATGTTTTGTGTCTTTCATTCGTGAATGAGTCGAAAAATTATAAATTGGCTGCTCGACAGGCTTCCATTTTTTTAATTCTTTGATATGCTCCACGAGCAACGGCGTATCAAGCGAGTCTGGATGATCAAAATTGATCTGCGAAGGCGACAATCTTTCATGAGTGGAAATATCTTTATAATAAGAATCATGCTGGATTACGACAACTCTGTGTTGAGCTTGAAGTCGTTCAAGAATTTTTTGTGTAACCGACGTTTTTCCCGATCCGGTTCCGCCGGCGATTCCGATAACTAATTGACGCATACTATTCCCCTATCAGTTTTGCTTTTGAATATAGAGGATGAACAATGCAGAAGCAAGAATTGAATGAGATTGAATGTTTATGTATTTTGCATCATGTTTGAAATAACATTATTCTTGATCTTATTTTTCCTGTGTGTTTCTTACGGTATTCTCCATTGGCAATTATTCAATGGAGTAAGAACCCTTTCGCATCCCCATTCAACCGAACAACATTCCTTCTCAGTGATTGTTGCAGCAAGAAATGAAGAAAAAAATATACGGCAGTGCGTGGAATCAATCCTACGTCAAGATTACGACCCACAGAAATTTGAAATCATTATAGTAAACGACAGATCAAGTGATTCAACAGCGGCGCTCATCGAATCACTCCTTGATCAACATAAGAATCTCCATCTCCTCACCGTCAATGAAAACAACACATCGATGCCGCATAAAAAAAATGCGCTAACAATCGGCATCAACGCCTCACGGAACGATATTCTTGCGTTCACCGATGCAGACTGTGTTGTTCCAAAAGACTGGCTCTCTGAACTTTCAAAGCAATTTGAAGAAACAGTCGGCGCCGTTGCCGGATATTCTCCAAATAACCTCGAAAAGGTATCTTTGGGAGCAAAATTTTTTCTTCATTTTGAAGAATTAATCAATTCGATTTATGCTGCAGCAGGAGTTGGACTGCATCATGCGTTTATGTGTACCGGCAGAAATTTTGCGTATCGAAAAAAAGTTTTTTATGAAGTCGGCGGGTTCGATAAAATAAAACATTCGATAAGCGGCGACGATGATCTTTTCATCCAGCTAATTCAGCGCGAAACACGATGGAAAATTCGTTATATGGTCACACCTGAAAGTTTCGTCACAACAACTCCCCCAAGGTCATTGTCCCAATTTATCAATCAACGGACACGGCATATTTCAGCAAGTAAATTTTACCCGCGAACTATAAAGCAGCTATATGCACTCAATCATATTTTCAGTGTTGTAATTATTTTTTCCTTTTTTTGGATTCCTCTCTCCGCATTAGTTGTTGGCATGATTAAAATTAATGCCGAAGGAATTCTAGTTGCAAAAGGAAAAGAAATCTTCCATGAAGAAATCTCTATTTCTGAATTTTTTGTTGGTGAAATAGTGATCATTCTTTATACACTCCTTATCGGACCAATTGCCTTTATTAAAAAATTTCAATGGAAAGGAACTGCTTCAGCGTGAAGAAATTTATAACACATCCTGCGGTTGTTCTCGGATTAAAAATTGCTGTCTCGCTTTCTTTACTTCTTGGTCTTGTCTTTTATATCGATTTCAATGCCCTACTACTTTCGTTTCAAAAAGCAAATACGGTACTCCTGCTCTTTGGCTTTTCCTTGGTGTTTGCAAACATTGGAATTCACTTTCTTCGATGGAGATATTTGCTCCGCCTAGTTTCTCCTGTCATTTCAGACCAAACCGTTTTCGCTTCTCTGCTGGTGGGTTTGACTGCCGGTTTTTTCACTCCAGGTCAAATTGGGGAATTTGCCGGAAGAATTGCAGCGCATCCTGATTTGAAAAAATCGCACGTTGTGGGAGTTACGTTGATCGATAAATTATACTTGCTTTCATTGACTCTCATAACCGGAATTGCCTCTATTTCATTCTTTATATTTTACTATTCTCCGAAATACTGGAAAAACCTTTACGAATTTGCGGCACCGCTGGCAATTGCTCTTATCGTTTTGATTTTTCTTTTTCCTGAATTTTCTAAAAAAATATTTTCCTTTATTCCGGCAAAAATACGGGAAAATAAATTATTTTCTATTATCCAAATCATTGAAAGTTCATTCCATAACCGACAAGGAAGGATTCTTTTTGGGCTCACCGCTCTACTCTATGGTGAAATATTTTTTCAATTTTTTGTTTTTGCTCTTTCGTTTAGCCAGATCAACTTTTTTGATTCTTTCATTTGTTCTTCATCGGTCTATTTTATCAAGGCGGTCGTACTTCCTATTTCAATCGGGGATCTTGGGGTAAGAGAAAGCGCATCGGTTTTTTTCTTTGCGCAGACAGGGTATCCTGCAGCATCGGCGTTTAATGCTTCACTGTGTATGTTTGCAGCCAACTTAATTTTGCCAAGTATTGTCGGCGCTCTATTTATCATAAAATTAAAAACGAAACAATGGTAACACTATTTCAGGTAATGGTTTGGTCACTTCTTCCTCTGATGACAGTGTATGTCATATATATTTTTTATTATTCACGCGGACTTTCAAAATTATCCGGTGGTAAAAACATGGAACACTATTTCGTTACCATCATTGTTCCAGCAAGGAATGAAGAACAAAATATCAGCCGATGTCTGGATTCACTTCTTGCACAAGATTATCCGCAAAATAAATATTCTGTCATTGTCGTGGATGATTGTTCAACAGATTCTACTCGAACAATCGTTGAAAAATATTCACGCAATCATCCCGGAAAGGTTTCATTCATTGAAGTCAGCCAGCGCGATCCTTCTATATCGCCTAAGATCAATGCTTTAAATCGTGGAATTGCTGCTTCGTCAAGTGAAATCATTGTGACAACCGACGCAGATTGTATTGCATCAATAAATTGGATTTCCTCAATGGTCGCTCATTTTGAACAAGGTGTTGGAATTGTTACCGGATTGACAACCTATGAGTCGTCAAAAAATATTTCAAAAATGTTTCACGGAATTCAATTCCTCGATTTTATTTCCTACACTTCTGTTGGCGCAGGAACAATCGGTATGGGAAAAGTAAACACATGCAACGGGAGCAATATGGCGTTTTACCGTAAAGCATTTGACGAGATTCATGGATTTTCTTCTCTCGCCCATCTCAATACCGGCGACGATTCTTTACTCGCGCAAAAAATTGTTCAAACGAAAAACTGGAAAATAAAATTTGCCATCGATCCCTTTTCGTACGTTTCAACATCGGCCGTCGACACGTGGAAAGATTTTTTCCATCAGCGTATGCGCTGGGCAGGACAAACAACGGAATACCCTGGTGCCACTCTTTTCTTTATGATTCCTACATTCATCATGTATATGATTTTATTCGTTACCATTCCAATGACGATCGTTTCTTGGTCGATCATCCCATGGTTGACGCTTGGTGTTAAATTCAGTATGGATTATTTCATTATGAAAAAATTTTGCAGGATAACACACACCGAATATGCTTTGCGATATTTTATCCCAACGGCAATAATCCATATCCCCGTTATTTTGTTCTCTGTCTTTGGAGGTTTTTTCGGGCAATTTACATGGAAAGAAAGAACAATCAGTCGGGCAGCACAATGACAACTCACACTGGTTTCATTCATACGCTCCTTTTCCCTTCGCTGCTTTGGAAGATGCCGGGTAAAAAAATCTTTCTAACATTCGACGATGGGCCGCATTCGGTTGCTACTCCCATTGTTCTCGATACCCTAAAGAGACATAATGTGCGGGGAACATTTTTTATTTCCGGAAGGAATATCGAAGGAAGAGAAAAAATTATTGAAAGAATTGTTGCGGAAAACCATTCCATTGGAATTCACGCATTCAATCACACAAGGACAATTGCTTTTTCAAAAGAAAAAACACGAAATGAAATTCTTTCGACGCAACACCTGTTATCTAAATTTACAAATCAAAAGATACGACTATTCCGTCCCCCTTTCGGTTTTTTTTCATGGAAGACGATCGCAGCTGCAAAGGAATTAAATTTTATTCTAACAATGTGGAGTTGTTTAACCGGTGACTTTCGAAATTGGAGCGATGAAAAAATTACGCAGACTGCATTGCATAAACTGCAACGAGGATCGATTCTTGTTTTTCATGATAATGATCTTACCGAAAATAAAATCGAAGGGCTCCTTGATATAGTTATTCATGAAATCCGGCGTCGTGGATTTGAATTTGGAGCTATACGCTAGTGGAAAAGAAAAGAATACTTATTGCACTATTAGATTGGGGACTCGGACACGCAGCTCGATGTATTCCCGTCATTAACGAATTGGTACGGCAGAATGCCGACGTTATTATGGCGGCAGACGGCAGACCGTACGATCTTTTGCGAAAAGAATTTCCACAACTCCATGTTATCCGATTTCCCGGCTATTCCATCCAATACAGCGGTAAAGAAAATTTACTTTGGAAAATTCTTAAACAGCTTCCCTCATTCTTGAATAGTTTTGTAACCGAACATAAATTTCTTGAGCAGATCATTAAGGAGCTTCAGATCGATGCCGTAATTTCCGATTCACGATATGGAGTTTTTTCAAAATCAGTTCCGTCTGTTTTTCTTATTCACCAATTACGAATTTTACTCCCCCGGGGTTTGTCATGGTGCGAACCGATTATTGCACTGCTTAATAGACGCCGAATTAACAAATTTTCCGAATGCTGGATTCCCGATTATGATAATAAACAAAATTTGTCAGGAAGGCTTTCTCACAATACCCCTTTGCCAAAAAATTGCCATTACATCGGTGCGCTTTCTAGAATTAAAAATATTCCCGAAATAAAAAAAGAGTTAGACATTCTGGTTATTTTATCAGGACCCGAACCTCAACGAGCACTATTCGAAGATATCCTTATTGAACAACTGAAGAAGACTTCGTACCACTCCTTCATTGTCAGAGGTATTCCTGAGAAATCGATACGAATAAAATTAAGCGATACCATTACGGCCATTTCATCGGTGCAATCCGATGAATTGTCGAGACTTATTGCCGCTTCCCAAATAATTATCGCTCGTTCAGGATACAGCACAATCATGGACTTGTCTTTTGTCGGTGCAAAAGCTATTTTTGTGCCGACTCCGCAGCAAACGGAACAAGAATATTTGGCGAAATCATTGAAAGAAAAAATGATATGCTATTCCGAAACCCAAGCCGATTTTCAACTGGAACGGGCAATGGATGAATCAAAAAAATATTCTGGATTTCATATTCAGGCACATGATATGTCGGCACTGAAACAACGAATTGAGCACCTTTTAACTGGATTGGATACCAAATACCAATGATTGTTCCTCCAATTTTTCTCTACGCAGAAACTCATTATCGCTTCAAATATTTTTTCAGTTTCTTAAAGAAAAGAGAGCCTGAAATTTTGGCCGATGCGCCGCATCGAATTGATCCTGATGTTCACTTGCCTATTTTGCTTCTTGTGAAAGATGCCGATCAATACCCGATTTCATTATTGAACGTGGAAATTTCTCTATCGCACAATGGGAAAAAAATCCATCGACAGATGTTTCAGCCTGAAAAACCAATTCTCATCGAAACGCATTATTGGTGGAAAATTATTGAAGTGAAATTTATCGACGACCTGGAAGATACATCCGGTGTCATCCGAACCAATATTGATTTTACGATTCTTCAGAATGGCAAAATAAAAAAAATAAAAAATAATAATCACAGGACATCATCAAAAACTTCACTGCTCACCTATCGGTCAAAAACACACCTCCCCACAATTCCCGGCTGGTTTTTTGGAGACACGCATACGCATTCGACATATACGGAAGACCAAGTCGAATTCGGCGCCCCAATTTCTGCCGGACCAAAACTCTGTCGAGCAATGGGCTTACGATTCTTTTGTGTGACGGACCATTCCTACGATCTTGACGACAGAACGGATAATTATCTTATTAATGATCCCGCAATTCCGAAATGGCACCAGATGCACAAGGAAATCTCCGAAATAAATAATTTACAAAAAGAGTTCGTTGTCATTCGCGGAGAAGAAGTTTCCTGTACAAATTCCGATAATCACAATGTTCATTTGCTGTTGATCGGCACACAGAAATTTTTCCATGGCTCCGGGGATTCCGCCGAAAAATGGTTTCGGACACAATGCGAGCACAGCGTTAATGACGTTTTGGTTCAGCGAGAACCGTCCGTTGCCGCTTACGCGGGACATCCAACCGAAGAAGTCCCTTTTTTGCAGCGGCTGCTCATCAATCGCGGCGAATGGACAAAAAGGGATATGGGACATCAGGATCTTCACGGCATACAAATTCTCAACGGAGAATTTTCAGAACATTTCATCAACGGAATGGATGTTTGGAAATGGCTGCTTTTACGGGGAGATAAAAAATTTATTGCCGCAGGAAATGATGCCCATGGCAATTACAATAGATTTGTTCAAATAGGAATTCCGTTCTTTGCCATTCGCGAAAAGGAATCACAGCTCTTCGGAAAAATGAAGACGGCTCTCTTTGCATCACTTTCCGAACAAAGCATCATCTCAGCATTGCAAAATGGCCGATCGGTAATTACCAACGGACCAGTGGTGATCATTGAAATTGAGACTGATACTCGAAGCATTGGAAAAATCGGAGAGACTGTTTCCGGAAAAAAATTTTTGATAAAAGTCCAGGCAAAATCGACTCAGGAATTCGGGCGATTGAAAACAATAAAACTTTTTCACGGGACAATCGGGAAAAAGGAAAAGGAATTTTTAGAATTAAGGAAGTTTCATAATCACTTTCACGCACACTTTATTACGGAATGGGAATCCGTTACAAACTTTTCCTATATTAGAGCGGAAGCGACAACAAAAGATGGCGAAGGAATTGATGAGAATGGATTCTGTTTTACAAACCCGATCTGGATTCAACCCGCATGAAAAAATTTATTGTTAGCATTCTTTGCATGTTCAATTTTTTAGTTTCACAAGAGAAAGGTTTTTCATTTTATTCCGGTCCATTGCTATTCAAACCATTGATCGCAAATACATTTGAACCGCGTGTTGGCTTAATTCGAAATATCAGCACAAATCGCTTACGGCTCGACATTGGCAACTCTGTCGATTTGGTACAATATCGATATGAAAATCAAAAGCAACTGCTTACTATCGGTTCCGATTTTTTTACATACACAATGTTGGTTGGAGAAAGAGATTTTCATTTTCCAGTTATTGCTGTCGATTATCTTTTTGGTTTCAATGCTAATTTCAAAGATACTTTGGAATGCGGAGTTCTTTCTTCACGTGTGCGCTTAAGTCATATCAGCGCACATTTTGTTGACGGACATTTTGATAACACCGCAGCGGCTTGGAAAGATGGAAGAAATCCACGAGTTTACAGCAGAGAGTTTTTCGATCTTACTGTTGCATTCGAACCGTCCGATGAATTTGCGGATACACGGGAATGATCTATGTCTATCATATTGATCCAAGAAATCTTCCAAAATTTCTTGGATATGCAGGGACAGAGTATCATAAAGAAATATTTCACTCCGTTTCCGGATATGGTGCCTATCAGTTGACCGCAACCGGAAAACGACCTCGGCATGAAATCCAGGCTGGGATTAAAATAGGAAATTGGTATGGCAGAGGTGTCCTTCTCTCCTACATTCACTATGCCGGGAATAATATTCACGGCGAATATCATGAACTAAATGACGAGTATTCGGGATTTTCCTTCAATATAGATTTCTGACAATGCCAATACGAAAAATTATTTTCCACTCAAGTTTATTCATCATTACTTTTTTTACCACGACAATAGCAGGCGTTGCTTGGTTAAATATCGATCCGCGTGAATTGATTAATTTTGCGGCCGGAATGCCGTATGCACTTTCAATACTTTTTATCGTATCAACCCATGAATTTGGACATTACTTTGCCGCACGGTATCATAATGTTGAAACAACATTACCGTATTTTATTCCCTTCCCGAATTTTGTCATTCCATACATTTATAACCCTTTTGGCACGATGGGAGCAGTCATTAAAACAAAGTCTGCCATCCCATCAAAAAAAGCTATGTTCGACATCGGCGTATCAGGACCAATTGCCGGCTTTATTGCAACGCTTATCGTTCTTATTTATGGTTTTACTCATTTGCCTGGAACTGATTTTATTTTAAAAATCCATCCTGACTATTTTGGAAAATCAAACGATGGACCGGCGTTGACCTTTGGAAACTCCATTCTTTACAATTTTTTTTCTTTCCTTTTCACAGACCCATCGCGTCAATTTGTTCCTCCCATGTCGGAAATGTATCATTATCCATTTTTGTGTTCCGGTTGGTTTGGATTATTTATTACATCGATGAACATGATACCTGTCGGACAATTGGACGGCGGCCATATTTCATACTCGATGTTTGGAAATCGTCATCACATTGTTTCGAATGTTTCAATCGCTCTACTCCTTATTCTTGGAGGAATGGGATTGCTGCCTATCTATGGAATCAATACTCCTTTTGGCTGGGCAGGATGGCTCATCTGGGCGCTTATCCTCCTTTTCTTGATTAAGCCGTCTCATCCAAAAATTGACGATGAATCTGAGCTCGACCCCGCAAGAAAAATCATCGGCTGGATTTCATTCATCATCCTCATATTAAGTTTTACCCCATCGGGGATGTATGAATAATTTCGGTTTGACTATCGAACGAATTTTTGCTACTATTAATCAATCAATAACAATAAGCAGTCTCCCATAGAAAAGTTTGATACAGTTTAATTTTCATTGATTGTCGTTAAACATTACTTTTTTATTGCAGATTGCTTTATCAACCGAGGATAAAGCCTCGGTTTTTTTTTATGAAGACATTTTTTTATTCCTTTTTGATTCTTCTATTGTTCGTCTTCTCATTATTGAACAGTAGTTGTTCTATGAAGTCATCCGAAATCATTGAGCCTACGTTTGAAACACTTCTCTTAGTCAACGGAACGGTTTCACCAGCCATCGTCAATACAGACACTATATTCATTAATGGCAAAAAATTATCTACCGATGACATTCCTCTTTCAGCAACAGTTACGGTAAAAGGCAATAGATCTCGAAGCACCATGTCTGTCAGTGCCCACTTAATGAAACAAGGCAGTCAAAATTTTATTGGAGAAGAACTTTTACATGACGACGGCATTTCGCCTGATATCGTTGCAGGGGATAGTATTTATGCTGGCAAAGTGGAGTATAGTATCCTTCGAAGTTTCGTCGGAAATATTTCGGTCTCGATTTCAGGAAGTTCCGAGACATCGGCAAGCACGATCTTTTTTACTTCAATTTCAATTACTCGGAAAGAGAACAACGCACCCGTTATTGATCAGCTGAACGCACCCGATACACTTATCTCAAGCAGTAGTGCTCAAACAATTCAAATAACGATGAGAGCGCACGATGCTGACGGCGCATCAGACATCAATAGCGTTTTCTTTAATTCGTATCTCATGCCGGATAGTCTTACTTCCAAAGGAATTGTAACAATGTTTGATGACGGCGGCGCATCGAATAATGGTTCAAACGGAAATACTGATGCAGTTGCCGGAGATGGAATTTATACTGTCACAATCATTTTCCCGGCAAATATTTCCGCACAGAAAAGACGATTTGTCTTCGAAGCTGTTGATGCCAGCAATTCCCGAAGTAATTTAATAATCCATGATATCATCATTAAATAAAAAATTCATACTTTTTATTGCAACGTTGATGTCTGCAAATCTCTTTGCACAAATCAATGTACCGTCAAATTTCAAATCGACGAAGATCGCGGCGTCATCGTTACAAAATATTCAACTCAGCAACAGCACAACAGATATTGCGATTCAAGGCGATACGATTTGGCTTGGAACCGGAAAAGGATTAAGCCGATCAACCGATGCAGGTGCCACATGGAAAAATTATTTTCAAACTCCTGAATTTGGCGAAGAAGATATTTCTGCGATTGCAGTTCGTGGAAAGAATGTGTGGGTCGCAACAGCGCATAGTGTTGTGGTAAATGACGCTCATTTGCCTGAAGGAAGCGGTTTGCGCCATTCTTCTGACGGCGGTGAGACATGGACTGTCATCCCGCAACCAGTTGACCAGCATAATGTTGATACGTTGTATTATAACAACAAAAGTCTTATTCGAGCACTCGGAGTAACAACGGCTATTAACAATATCACTTACGATATTGCGGTTACGAATACTGCAGTATGGATTTGTTCATTTGCAGGAATGGCGAGAAAATCTACCGATAATGGCGTTACCTGGAATCGTGTGATTATTCCTCCCGACAAACTCAATGCTATTTCGCCGAATGATTCTCTTGTGTTCGATCTCTCTCCTTCCGGCGGCGCATTGCATCTTCAAGAAAATCTTAATCACCGGGCATTTTCTGTGATGGCAGAAAATGATTCTACAATTTGGATTGGAACCGCAGGTGGAATTAACAAAACAAACGACGGCGGAAGGTCGTGGGTAAAATTCAATCATCAGAACCAAAGCAATTCAATTTCAGGAAATTTTATCGTAGGACTGGGAAAGCAAAAGACGAGTACGAAAGAATTAATTTGGGCCGCAACTATTAATGCCAATGATGAAACAGAAAAACGAGGCGTAAGTTTTTCTGATAACGGTGGCCTCTCGTGGAATAAAGCATTGCTTGGAGAATTTCCGCATAATTTCGGATTCAACGACAGCATTGTTTACGTTCCAACCGATAATGGAATCTTTCGATCATCGGATTTTGGGACTTCGTGGATTCAAACAGGAACTATCTACGATGAACAATCGCACCAACGATACACTCAATCAACATTTTATTCTGCCGCATCGCAGGGAGATATTGTTTGGTTTGGCGGTTCAGACGGAATTGTAAAAACCATTGATAATGCGACTCATCCCTTCGGAAGCAACTGGACAATCCTCCACGCATCACGGCCATTGCAAACCGTTTCTACGGTCTACTCATATCCAAATCCATTTGCCCCGGATGATGAAGTTGTGCGCTTGCATTATTCAACCGACGGAAAAGATGCTGCTGTTACCGTTCGCATTTTCGATTTTGCAATGAATCTTATTAAAACGGTCGTTCAAAATGTTCATCGTGAAGGATCGAGAGAACATGATGAGATATGGAACGGCAAGGATGAAACAAATAACTTCGTTCCAAACAATATTTATTTTTTTCAAGTTATCGTGGATAACGATGAATCACGCTGGGGAAAAATTCTTGTCATACGATAACATTAAAAATATTATTCTGCTTTCTGTGTTCGGGTTCACTATAGCCGTCTCCCAGCAAACGGCTATACCCGGTGTATTTACCCGATTAGGGTTTGGCGCACGAGCGATGGGAATGGGAAATGCATTAACTGCCGTGCGAACGGGAGAACTTTCGGGATTTTATAATCCAGCCGTTCTCCCATTTTCAACGGCAAGAAATGTTTCCATGTCGTACGGAGTGCTTTCATTGGATCGAAATTTAAATACGTTGTTTTATTCTCAGCCAATTGATACAAATGCCGGGATTTCCCTTGGTGTTTTAAATTCGCGTGTTATCGATATTGACGGACGAGATAACGACGGTTTTCACACGGAAACATATTCAACATCTGAAAATCTTTTCCTCCTCTCTTTTGGATTAAAAATTAAAAAAATCGTTATCGGTATAACGCCAAAACTCTACTACAATTATCTGTTCAAGAAGTTTTCTGCAACGGCATTTGGTTTTGATTTTGGATTCTTGTACCCTGCATCTCGAAATTTGACGTTCACTTTTGTCTTAAAAGATTTTAAAGCCAAATATAAGTGGGATTCTTCTGTTCTCTATGATCAATTGGGAAATTCTACGACGGATGATTTTTGGGTTCGAAAAATTATTGGCGCTTCTTATACTATTGATGGTATTGGATTGGTTTCCGGTGAATTTGAATCAACAAACGGTACAAAAATTGTCCGCCTCGGTGCAGAAGCTGTGGTCAATGAATATTTTATCCTTCGCGGCGGTCTTGATGGTTTGAATTTAAAAGATTCAAAACAAGCACATCCTTCTTTCGGCTGTACAATTTATACGGGGTACAGTGAATACCAGCCAGCCCTCAATTACGCATTTGTTATTGAACCATACGGCGTATTTTCTATGCATGTAATTTCATTATCGGTAAAGTTATGATAAAGAAAATAATGTTGCTCGCTTTGATTTTTACCATAAACAGTTTCGCGCAAAATATCGGCACGGGATTAACATTTCTTAAACTGGGAATCGGCGCACGGTCAATCGCCATGGGTGAAGCATTTACGGCTGTAACAGATGATAATGGATCGACTTCATACAATCCTGCGACACTGCGTTCTGCATCACACAATGAAATTGCTTTAATGCATAAAGAATGGATTGAAGGAACAACGTCCGAATATCTTGGAACGACAATTTTGGGAGACAAATTTACCTATGCGATTTCAGTTTTGAAAACTTCCGTTAGCGACATCGAAATTAGAAATATGCCGGGGCCTTCCGAAGGGACATTTTCAGCTAAAAATTTTGCTCTCGGCGGAACTATGAGTCTATCTCCTGCCGATAACTTTTCTCTTGGCGTAACCGGCAAATTTCTCTATGAAAAAATTTTTACTGATGAGGCTTCAGGATATGGAATTGACGTTGGCGCATTATATAAAGCTACCGATAATTTTTTTATCGGAACAAGCATTCTGCAGATCGGGTCAATGAGTCACCTGCGAAATGAATCTTCGGTCTTACCGACATCGTGGCGGCTAGGCGCTTCATATGGTGATGCGATAAATGAAGAATTTTCATTCCTCGCTTCATTGGATGGAAATAAAACGTTCAAAGATTCGAACAGTCACTTCAATTTCGGCGGTGAGATTACATACAATCAATTGATTGCCCTCCGCGTCGGCTATCAAACGGGATACGAAACACGGTCTTTTTCAACAGGACTTGGAGTATCTTATGGAATCGTTCGATTCGATTATGCTTTTGTTCCATTTACCGGCGGATTTAATTCAACCCATACATTTTCAGTTTCCTTTCTGATATAATTTTACGGAATAGTGTGAACGGCAGTCCAAAAATATTATTTACTGCTACATTCTCAACTTCGTTTATTCAATCTGACGTCGAATTATTACAAAACAATTTTCAAACGTCAGTCATCATGAATTCTGGTTTTTCAGCACTTCTTCAATTCATTCAAAATATTTCCTCTCATGAAATTACCTTTTCATGGTTTGCATCCGTGTACTCATCGACGTTAATATGGCTGACAAAACTCTACAACAAAAAATCCATACTCATCCTCGGCGGTGTTGACGTAGCGAAAATTCCGGAACTTAATTACGGAATTTGGAATAGCTGGTGGAAATCAAAAATAGTACGCTATGGGATCAAAAATGCTGATGTTGTCTTGGCGGTAGATGAATCCATCAAACGTGACGCCGTTGAACTTGCACGGTATGATGGAAAAAACATTTCCGTTCTGCCGACAGGACACGATTTTAAGTATTGGCAACCGGGAAAAAGTAAGGAAAATTTTGTCCTCACGGTCGCCAATTGTTTCGATGCCGCGCGGTTAAAAATTAAAGGAATCGATTTTTTGAGTGAAGTTGCCGGCTCTCTTCCCGATACTCACTTTGTAGTCGTTGGAATCCCCAAGAAATTCCAAAATCAAATCGCCATTCCGGAAAATATAACTGTCCACGAATATCAATCTTCTGCAAAACTTTTGGACTTATATCAGCGAGCAAAGGTATATTTTCAACCATCACGAAGAGAAGCTCTAGGAAGTGCGCTTTGTGAAGCAATGCTGTGTGAATGTTATCCGGTCGGGACAAATGTCGGTGGAATACCAACGGTTATTGGGAAAACCGGAAGTATCATTCCTTACGGAAATGTTGAAGTAACTAAAGCCGCGATTCAAAAAGGATTCTCAGATTTACGAAATAAAGATGCAAGAGATCGCATCATCACTCATTTCTCTTTGGAACAAAGAGAAAGAAAAATACTTGAAATCATAAAATCATTATCCTATGCCTGAATCAATTTGCATCAAAATTGGATTATTGCAATATACCCCGGCATGGGAATTAGTTCTTGACCAAATTGGTGTTTCATGGTCATTGATTCAGGAAATTCACACGCTTACTCCAACTTCGCACAGCCTTGTTATTGTAAACAAATCTATTTCTTCAAACGAACAATCAGTTTTATCTAATTATTCAAATTCCGGAGGGGCTCTTCTTTACACTCCCGAAGAGAAACAGCAGGTTGAAAGACGTTCGGTACGCAAGAAATATATTTCTTCTCTCGTTCCGCAACAGAAGGAAGAATATAGTTTTTTTGAAATTTTTGATATATACAACCGGGCATTTTTATTTAAGGATAATTCATTACTGGAGGTTGAACACATCCGAGGCGGGTTACTTTCGTATCTTGGACTATCGATAGATCCGATCGTTTTGAATTCGAAATCTAAGCGCAAAAGTTTTTTTACGGAGAGCAAACGATTCCCAAACGAACGAGTTGCCAGAACTTCCAAAAATGCACTCCGACAATTACTTCAATCTCATTTTGAATATCTTCATCATCGGCGAAATTTGCCGTTCGTTCATAAATGGTTTTATCCTACCGATAAAAAATCAATTTTTACTTTTCGTGTTGATTCGGACAAAGGTACAAAAGAACAAATTGAAGAAATTTATCACATAAGCCAGATGCATAAAATTCCTACGACATGGTTTCTTGACGTAAAAAGTCACGAGGCATGGCTGGATTATTTTACGAAGTTTACAGAGCAGGAAATTGGAGTTCACTGTTATCACCATATTATCTACAACAGCGAAATTCTCAACGAAGAAAATTTTGAAAGAGCTTCTTCCCTTTTGGCAAAACATGGAATATCCCCCAAAGGAATCGCCGCTCCAACAGGCGAATGGACTAAAAGTGTCGGGACTGCTTTTAACAAATTGAATTTTCCTTATTCGTCGGAATTTGGATATGACTATAATAATCTTCCGTCATTTCCATATTTGAACGTATCCTTCTCTCCTGTTGTGCAGCTTCCAATCCATCCAACGTGCGTTGGAACAATGTTGAGAGCTCGGATGACATCGGATGACATGATCAAGTATTTTACAAATGTTATTGATAGAAATCTGTTGCTTCACGAACCAATTTGCCTGTACCACCATCCGACCCACAAACACAACGAAGTGTTTGATGAAATTTTTCGCTACATTAATTCCAAAAATATTTTAAAGTCGAGTTACTCTTCGTACGCAGAGTGGTGGAAACGAAGATCGAATGTTGATTTTAACGTTGAATGGAATGATGGAACTTTTTCATGTGAATCTTCTGCCGCAAGTGATACCTGGCTAAGAATTTCTTTAAAGAATCATAAAGAAACAATTATTGCACCGACTAAAAAAATTGACCTCATGAATATTCAATTAAATGATTCAATTCCACCTGTTGATATTCCAAAAAATATTATGCACACACGGAAGCACAGTGCTCATCGTCTTATTCAAGACATATTAGATTGGTGGATTAAAACGACCGAATGAAAATTACTTTTGCGTGTTACGAATCGCTTTCAATTATTCACGGAGGGCCACGCGTCCAAATTCTGCAAACAAAAGCGGAGTTGGAAAAATTAGGCGTGGAAGTTTCTCTCTTGAATCCGTGGGAGTATTTCGACAAAAATAAAATTTCTGCGGCACATTTGTTTTCAGCAAACCTCGCGACATTTCATCTTGCGATGACATTTCGACAATACGATATTCCATTTGTCACGTCATCAATTTTTTATTCGCGACAGCCGCCCGCAGCTATCAGGGCAACTCTTGCAGCCAATAAGATTTTAAAAAAATTCAAAGCAGGAATATGGACGAATTACGAATTCTCGCGGCAAGTCTGCTCATTATCAAAGGCTGTACTTCCAAATACTACCGAAGAAAAAAGATTGGTCATTGAAGGATTAAAAATCGATGCGGATAAAGTAACGGTAGTTCCCAATGGTGTAGAAGCACGATTCAAGAATGGCAATCCTTCATTATTTAAAAAAAAATACGGCCTTGAAAACTTTATTCTCACTGTCGGACATATCGGCCCTGAGAGAAAAAATGTTCTTCGATTAATTCACGCATTGCATCACATTAATCACCCTTCTGTTATTATTGCGAAAATTACGGACAGCCCTTATTCCCGACAATGTGTAGAAGAGGCGAAGAAGTCGAAAAACATTACCTTAATTCCTGGGTTAGACAATGATTCTGAGATGCTTGCTTCGGCATACGCTGCCTGTGATGTTTTTGCCCTTCCCTCGCAATTTGAGACTCCGGGAATTGCAGCATTGGAAGCAGGCCTAGCCGGTGCAAAAATTGTAATAACTCCGGTCGGAGGCACGAAAGATTATTTTGTAGATATGGCAAAATATGTTGATCCATATTCCGTAGAATCAATTCGCAGTGGAATTGTTGATGCATTAAATGCTCAAAAGAATTCTCAACTACAAGATCATATCGAACGTGAATTTTTATGGAACCGCGTTGCCGAAAAAACGCTTCACGTATACAAGAACGCTCTTCCATGAAATCGCAACGCATTCTCATTATACGGCCTGATAGAATTGGCGATGTTGTGTTAACAACGCCGCTCATTCGCGAGATAAAAAAGACTTTCCCAAATTCGTTTATTGGCGTATTGGTAAATTCTCTCACCGAACCACTCCTTCATAATAATCCCAATATCGACATCATCATAACAGATGATCCCAACGGAAAAGATTCCGGACGATCCGGATTTTGGAAGCAAGTTCAATTTTTGCGATCACAAAAGTTCACTGTCGGTCTAATGCCATTGCCGCGTGAACGCCATGCGTGGATGATGTTCTTTGCAGGAATCGGAAAACGTATCGGCGTCGGAACAAAGCTCTACCAAGTGCTTACCGGGATGAAATCGGTAAGTCGTAATAAATATATTCCTCTGCGTCATGAAGCAGATTATGTAATGGATCTTGGAAGAAAAATTGGCGTTACGGCAAAAGATATTTCGCCTGAGCTTTTTGTCTCTCCTCAGGAAGAGGGATTTGCAAAGAATCTTTTACGATGTCATGGGTTTGATTTATCAAAACCAATTATCGGAATTAATCCCGGTTCAAATAGATCAAGCCCAAATTGGGAAATCAAAAAATATATTCAACTTATTGAAGAACTTATTCCTCGCTATCAAATTTTTTTGAATGTCGGCCCAAAAAATTCCGAGTTAAAGACGCACTTTGAAAAATTCCACAGCGCCCTTTTGTTTGATTCCGATAATCTTCGGGAATTAATTGCTATGTGTAAACAGTTGCATCTTTTGATTTCTTCAAGCACGGGAACAATGCATATTGCCGCAGCCCTCAAAGTGCCAACGCTATCCCTTTTTTGCCCCCTTACTGCCTGTTCCCCAACCTTATGGGGACCTTTAGGCAATGCCTCAACCGTTGTATTGCCTCCTGAAGGATACTGCCAATTCCGATGCCCAGGCGATCCAAAAAAATGTTCGCTGGATGAGGTTCTAATTGACCATATCGTGCATCATATAGACAACGCAATAAAAAACAATAGGTGAAGGAACGAATCCACTTTTATTGTTGTTGTCATGTGAAATAAAATCAAAGGAAGTTATATGAAAAGACTTGGCATTCTGCTTATGGCAATAGTATTTTTAACAATTCTTTCTGCACAAACTAAAACAGAGTCGAAAAATATTACCTGGAATAGTTTTGATAAAGGACTTGCAGAGGCAAAAAAAAGCAACAAAAAGGTTTTAGTTGATATCTGGACTGAATGGTGCAAATGGTGTAAAGAAATGGATAAAAAAACATATTCCGATAAACGCATTCAGGAATATTTACGAAAGAATTTTGTGCTCGTAAAATTAAACCCAGAAACTGACGGCACTGTAACTTATGACGGAAAGAAATACCCCGCAGCAGAATTCTCCCAAGGGATGGGTATCGAATCGTACCCATCCACGTTGTTCTTACAAAGCAACGGCAAGCCCATAACAATTTTGCCCGGTTATTCAGAAGCGGATATGTTTATTCACGTTTTAAGTTTTATTAAAGAAGAGCAATACCAAAAGAAGAAATTCAGCGATTATCTTACAGAAAAAGGAATAAAGCAATAGCAGTATTTTCATGCGATCCGTAATTACTTATCGGATCGCATGAATAAACACATCTGTTCGAATTGCAGCCAGCCTTTTTACTTCGGCAACAATTTTTTTCAGATCAATCATTTGAATACATTCCAAATTATACGGGCATTCTTTTTTCCAACACGGCGCACATTTTAAACCTTCCGGGATTAATTTTATCCCGCCTTCATAAAGATCTATCTCACTCCAGCAGCTTAATCCAAACCATGCAATAATATATTTTTTTAGTCCTATCGCTACATGCATTCCAAAAGAGTCGCCGGTGATCATGACATCACAAATATTTTCGTAGCAAATTCCTTTTCGAACGCCTTCCGTACTTGGAGTATTGTGAACTTTATTGCCAACGCGCCGACTGATCTCGGCATTTCGTTCGGTATCCTCCGGACCGCCGACAAGAACAAGCTTAATCCCGGGCACATCACTTAATTCAATAATCAACTGAACATGTTGGTCAATGCTCATCTTTTTGTTCGGGTAAAGATATGAGCATCCGGTGTTGAATCCCACAACAAGATCGCCGTTATTTAAGCCATTGTCGTTCTTATACGTCTCGCAATATTTTTTTTCCCCTTCCGATAAATGAAGGACATAATCATCGCGACGATATTTCAACTTCATTGCTTCTTGAACAATCTGTGTTCCGTACTGTGTATTCTTTTTAAATTTCAGCTCATCATCCAATCCCAAAAGATAAAAATATTCCGACTCCTTATTGAGCGGGATAATCTGACCTCGTGTGTTTAATCCAAATCCGATTTTTTCTTTTGCCTGCAGAGTATTGACAAATGCACACGAACGTTTTGTTTTATCAATACTGTAGACAATGTCAAATTGAATTTGCTGCAAGATTAACCAATTTTCGGGTTCCCAAACCAAGGCCGAATCAATGTAGGGATTGTTATCCAACAACCGATAAGCATTTTTTAAAGTAATCCACGAAATATGGCTATCGGGATACTTCCGTTTTATTGCAGGAAGCATAGCGGTTGTTTGCAGCACAGCGCCCATCGCATCAAGATTTACGATGAGAATTCTCTTTCCAATCGGCTTATGATCGACACATTCCTTATAGCACGTCGTGTCAGGGAAACAGGGCTTATATCCTGAAAAATTTTTGCAATCGGGAATATGTATTTTCTTTACTGATTTTTTCTTTACTGATTTTTTTACTTTTTTTGCAGTCATTCGCTATTGATTCACTCTTATTAATTTTTGAAATGATTGAAACACTGTTTCGACATCAAGTTCAGTCATGCAGATATTTCCAATTGGACACTTTGTTAAATCGCACTCTAAACAATCAAGATATTCGTTTCTCACCCACATATTTTTCCTGCCGTAAGGACCTTGCAATAATGGATTTGTAGGACCATAAAGACCAAGTGTCGGAATTCCTAATGATGCTGCGATGTGCATAGGCCCTGCATCATTACTGACAAAATATGAAGTTCTTTGTATCAAAGCACCCATTTGTTTCAATGAAGTCTGGGGAACTGCGATACTTGAGGATTTCATCATGGATTGAATTTTTTGAATATCATCCAATTCACCCGGTCCCCAAAAAAAAAGAATCTTCCATCCTTTCCAATCACTGATTTGATCAGCGAGTTGTGCAAACGATTCCAACTTCCATTTCTTTGTGTACCACCCTCCGCTTGGATTAATGCCTATAAGTTTTTGATCAAC
>JBBINR010000030.1:0-40989 GCA_037443785.1 Ignavibacteriales bacterium
ATTCGGTAGTGCTGCACTCTTCCACAACACAGGCGCTAATAATTCCGCATTTGGGGCTACTACACTTTTCTCCAACACAACAGGTGTCAGTAATTCTGCATTCGGTTATTGTGCGCTCTATTCTACCACAGGTAACCATAATTCTGCATTTGGCGATTCCGCAGGTCGCTCCATTACCTCAGGTTCAAACAATACATGCATAGGGTACAACGCACAAGTTCCAAATGCTACCTCAGATAATCAGGTAAGAATTGGCGATGCGACAATCACCTATGCGGGAATTGAGGTTGCCTGGACAGTGACAAGTGATAAGAGATGGAAATCGAATATCGCGCCGTCGGACCTCGGTTTGAATTTTGTTTCAAAGCTCAAACCTGTGTCTTACACACGCAAGAACGACGAAAGACACGGATCTGAATACGGATTCATCGCCCAGGATGTTGAGGAAGTCTTGAAGGAAGCAGGTGTCGCAAATGCGGGGATGTTAACTGTTGATGACAAAGGAAAGTACGAGCTTCGATACAACGATCTGCTTGCTCCAATGGTAAAAGCGATACAGGAATTGAAAACGGAAAATGATGCACTGCGGGAAAGAGTTTCCCAGCTTGAACAGATTACAACACAAAATAACGGAACTCGTTGAGGACCCTTCAACCTTCTGAAAAGGAAAAAATTATGAGAACTCCATTAATTGCATTTATCGTCTTAGGCATGCTTACCACTTTTCTCTACAGCCAAAGCGGAAGCATTAATAACACACTCGGCACGGGCGGTATATTCAGTATTAAAGACGGCTCAACAACATTTTTAATGATCAACCAGTCAAATGGGTATTTGAGCCTCGTCAAAAGCATCTCACTGCCTATCACCACAAGTTCAACGGTCGGCGTTATTTTTAAAGACAATAATAGATTTATTCACGACTACAAAGCATCGAGTGCTGACGGATACAACGTTTTTGTAGGAATGAATGCGGGTAATTTTACGATGTCTGGCAATTCAGCGTATGCCAGTCGTAATACAGGTGTTGGCTACAGTGTGTTATCGTCGCTGACTACCGGTTATGAAAATTCTGCTTTTGGATGTGGTGCACTCTATTCCAACCAATCGGGCATTAATAATTCAGCATTCGGAAATATTTCCCTCTGGTCCAACTCGACGGGTTCATATAATTCGGCGTTCGGGCAGGGTGCACTCTTTGGCAACACTACAGGAAAGTGCAATTCTGCATTCGGGAAAAGTTCGCTCTCCAGCAATTCATCCGACTCTAATTCAGCGTTTGGGTATTACTCGCTTAGCTCCAACGGAGTAGGCGGAAATAATTCTGCATTCGGATCTCGTTCGCTCACCAGCAATGGAAGCGGCTCCTACAATTCGGCGTTCGGGTGCAATTCACTTGCCGCTAATTCATCAGGATACTCAAATTCAGCGTTCGGGCATAGTTCGCTCACAAGTACCACCACAGGCCAATATACCTCAGCGTTTGGATACAATTCGCTTTTGAGCAACACAGAGGGTAGTCACAATTCATCGTTTGGAGCATATTCACTAAACTGGAGTCAAACTGGCGGATCAAATTCCGCATTCGGAGCCTATGCACTTTATAAAACGACAGGCACAAATAATACCGCGTTGGGAGATTCCGCGGGCTGGAATGTAACTACCGGTTCAAACGTTACGTGCATAGGCTATATGGCTCAAGCAAGCACAGGACTAGCTAATAACGAGTTTACCCTTGGCAATTCATCTGTTTCAACACTTCGCTGCAATACAGGAACAATATCTTCACTTTCGGATGCCCGCGATAAGAAAAACATCAGAGATCTTCCGCTAGGTCTGGAGTTTTTAATGAATGTGAAACCGCGTCTCTTTAATTGGGACAGGCGAGAGTGGTACGATAATGGAAAATCTGACGGCTCGAAGATGCGAACAACGCCAACAGCGGGATTTATCGCTCAGGAATTGGATGAAGCACAGACAAAAGCGCGCGCAGAGTGGTTGAATCTTGTATTGAAGTCAAATCCTGAGAAACTCGAAGCAACGTCGGGAAACCTGCTGCCAATTATGGTAAAAGCAATACAAGAATTGAAGACGGAGAATGATGCCTTGAAATCTGATATGCAACAATTGCGTGCGGCAATTGCTCAGATGAAAGCAGAAGTCATTCAAAACAACGACGGAAAAAGTAATGTCAGTATGAATGAGACACAAAAGTAAAAGGAGAACGACACATGAAAACAAAATGGCGTTCACTCATGAACATAGCAACAGTGTGCCTATTCCCTGTTTGTATCTGCGCTCAAAGTTCCATGGAATTTCAATCAGGAACAACTATTGAAGTAACAACGGGAGCAGATATTTGTGCTGATACTATAACAATCAATGGCAGTTACTCGGGAGGTGGAACGCAGTGCGGCGGTGCCCTTCCAATCGAACTCGTTTCGTTTACTGCTTCAATGAACAAAAAAAATGTTGTGCTGACATGGCAAACGGCAACAGAGGTGAACAATTATGGGTTTGAGATTGAAAAGAAAAGTATGAAGGATGAATTAAGAAGTATGAAATGGGAACAGGTCGGCTTTGTTGAAGGAAGTGGAACAACACCTTCACCAAAACAGTACTCCTTTGTCGACAAAAATGTTAACACAGGAAAATATCTCTACCGACTCAAACAAATTGATCGCGACGGGAAATTTATTTATTCACATGAAGCAGAAGTTACAATTGCTGCCCCGAAGGAATTTTCATTGTTGCAAAACTATCCCAATCCATTTAATCCGACAACGGTGATCAACTATCAACTACCAATATCCGGACATGTCACGCTGAAAGTATTCGATCCGCTCGGAAGAGAAATGACAACATTGGTAAATGAAATGAAAGAAGCGGGAAAACATTCTGTTCAATTGGATGCTACATTATTTGGGAATGGAATATCCTCCAAAGGCGGATACGCCTCTGGTATATATTTTTATCAATTAGTAACAGGAGAAAAAACGATCGTCAAAAAAATGGTATTGATAAAATAGGGCAATCATATTTCATCTGTTGTTTCCTGACTTGAATAGGATCCTGTAAGTTTAGATTCTTAACAAAAATAGTACATCTCCTCTTCTCTATTTCAGGTAGCAGAATTTTCATACCGTCCATTCTTTAGGAAGATTATCTTATGAAAACTCTAAGAGCTATTACAACACTAATCATCTCAGTATCGACAATAATTTTTTCTCAAACAGCAGTGGCACCTGATTCGGGGGATGGTTCAAGCGGCAACCCATATCACATCGCTAGTTTGGGAAATCTTTATTGGATTGCTGCAAATAGTACACGATGGAATAAATACTACATACAAACAGCAAACATCAATGCTTCGGAAACAAGAAATTGGTCCGGCGGCGGCTGGACTCCTATTGGAAATAATTCACCTCCATTCACGGGAACCTACAACGGACAAAAGTATATCATCGATAGTTTGTTCATTTCCCGCTCAAGTAATAGTGATTACTATCAAGGACTTTTCGGTTATACATATAATTCAACTATCAAGAACGTTTGCATGACAAATGCGGATATTACCGGATATAGTTATGTCGGCGCAGTGATAGGACGAAGTGGAATTAGCACTGCTTCCAATGGAGGCACAATAACAGATTGCAATAGTACGGGAATAGTGTACGCCAAAAGTTCGTATTCCGGTGGAATAATAGGTATTAGCTATAAATCAACAATCGAACGTTGTTACAGTACTTGTACTGTAACCGGTGCGGGCTCATCTGTTCTTCGTAATGGAGGACTATTGGGGCGAGCTGAAGGCGGCACAATTGTAAATAATTGTTACAGCAGAGGTACTGTTTTCGCTAATGCTTACTGCGGTGGACTTATTGGATCCAACAATGGCGCTATAATTACTAATTGCTATAGTACCGGTACTATGTCGGGGTACTCTTATGTAGGAGGATTAATAGGAGAAGCTGTTAGTGGGTCTGTGGATAGTTGCTTGTGGGATACACAAACATCAGGTCGAAGCAGCAGTGCGGGTGGTACCGGTAAAACAACAAGTGAAATGCAAACAGTAAGTACTTTTACAAATGCCGGGTGGGATTTTACGGATGTGTGGGAGATGGTTGGAACAAATTATCCTAGATTAAAATCTAACCAGGAAACTGCTTTACCTGTTGAATTAATTTCATTCATTGCCTCGCCAAAAAATAATGTTGTCGAATTGAAATGGACTACAACAACAGAGGTGAACAATTATGGGTTTGAGATTGAAAAGAAAAGTATAAAGGATGAATTAGGAAGTGTGAAATGGGAACAAATTGGTTTTGTTGAAGGGAGTGGAACAACACAGGCCCCAAAACAATATTCTTTCGTCGATAAAAATGTTCTTGCAGGAAAATATCTCTACCGACTCAAACAAATTGATCGCGACGGAAAATTTATCTATTCAAATGAAGTAGAAATTCTCATTGCCGCGCCGAAAGAATTTTCATTATCACAAAATTATCCCAATCCGTTTAATCCAACAACAGTCATCAACTATCAAATACCTATAAGCAGCCGCGTCATCTTAAAAGTATTCGATCCACTCGGAAAAGAAGTCACAACATTGGTAAATGAAATGAAAGATGCAGGGACGTATTCGGTTCAGTGGAATGCTGCATCATTTGGGAACGGCATATATTTTTATCAGCTGATAACAGGAGAAAAAACGTTCGTTAAAAAAATGGTTCTGATGAAGTAGAATTCAAAAGCCTCTGCAACGGAATTCGACAGAGGCTTTACTATTTCGTTTCGTTGCTGCTTTGCGAGAGATTATTGTAGTACGCGAACACTCCAAATGCTCTCAACGCCTGCGACTGTGCATGCACGGTCCCGATTTCATCAACATTGTATCCATCCTCGCCACCATTCGGATTCCAGCCGTTACGTATCGCATGATTGTATTCCCGATGCAATGTGATCAACGCATGTCCGTGATTATTTGTCCAAACGTGCTTGAGCATTTTTTCAATTTTTGCCGGCACATCGCTCAATTCTTTCGGTGCAATGTCGTAGGCATCTAAAAGGAAATGCACAAATGCACCGTTACCGTCCATATGGATTTGGTAACAATCAACAGAGTCGATCCATTTGGTTTTGGGGTCGAGAATATGTCTTGTCGATGCAATAGCGATCGTTTTATATTTTTCGCTTTTTGTCGATTGATATAACGCGGCAAGGACTGCAAGATAGCTTGCCGATTCCCATGGAAGCTGTTTCCCGAATGCGGCGCGTCCTCCTTTTCCTTCCCATATCCCATTGCCGCGATAAAATGTTTTTTCTATGCCGGGAAAATTGCGATCGCCTTCCCACACAAGCAGCGCATCATCAAGAAATCGCTTGTCGCCGGTTGCTTCGAATAGTTTGCAGGCGACACTCACGAGTTGATTCATGTTGCTGTTCGTGATGATCTGCTCATTCACATTCCAGTTCGGCGGATAATTGTACCAGCTCCAAAATCCTTCATGATGCGAGAGCCGTCCTTCATTGCGGCCTGACAGATAGCGTTGTTTTGCATCGTCAACCCACGCTTGATTTTTCTTCCCAGAAAATTTCCACCAATATAATTCTGCAAGACATATCCATGCGCGGTCGTCAACCCACGTTCCATTATCCATTTGTTTCAAATCGAATTGCGATGTATATCGGCGAAGCAGGGAAGAATCATGCGTCGCGCGAAACAGATATGCATCGCCAATGGCTCCATTTGCACCTTCCCATCCGGCGTTGTACACGGAATAAAATTGCTTTTCAATCAAGTACGAACGTTCAATCCAAATATTTTTGTTTTGAGATTGAACTTGGGTTGATGGAGGGCTCGCGTTGGAATTTTTGGACTGCTGCGTGCAGGAGGTGAAAACGAAAATAAGGAGGAAGAAGTATTTAGGCATTTAATAAAGTGGCATTCTGTAATTTACAAGAAGGAGTCCATCGCGGAGATGGACTCCTTTTCAATGAGTTATTTCAAAATTCCATCGATGGTATTGTAACTTACCGAATGATATCCCGCACGCGCTTTTTCGTACACGTCTTTTGCCCACTGTTTGTGTTCCGGAGTTTTTGCCAATTCGGTGTAGAGCGGTTTCAGGAATTTTCGACGGCCGACGTTCATCAAAAATCCGCGCAACGGACCGAATGCCGTCTCATAATTTGCTTTGATGGTGTGCAGGAACCATTCGCAGGCAATTTCCGAATTTCCTGTTCGTGTAAAATTGAATGCGTAATCGAGCTCGATCAATTTTTCAAGCTGGAGCGTATCGGGTAAATTTTTGAGGAAATACAGCCAGTGATGTGTTGTCCAGTTTTGTGTATTGAGCTTTGATGCCTGTGTTCCATGCAGGAATGAATCGACCTGTGCTTTCACTTTTTCAAATTCTTTCGACTGCGGCATCGGGCAATTGGCGGGCAGTCCAACGGAATAAATCCAGTCATTGATGTTAATCTTTTGTTTCAATTCGGAATTATTCTTGATCAAATTCTTTTGAAGGTAATCAACAAATTGTTCCGTTGTCATTGATTGAAATGCATGCGACGAAAAATATCCATTTAAGAAAGTATCCCATTGTTCTCGCCCGACAGTTTCCTCACATAAGCGAAGGAAAAAATATCCTTTGTTGTACGCAATATCAGTCATGCCGTCATCCGGATCGCGATTGACAAGATTCAATTTCAATTTTGTATCGTCGCTCGTTGCACCGAGTTCGGCAACAATTTGCTGTAAATCTTTTAGTGTTAACGTTGCAAGCATTTCGGAATAATCGCGGCCATATAATTTTTCCATGATGCGCTGCTCGAAATACACCGTAAAGCCTTCGTTCAGCCAGAAATCATCCCATGTTGCGTTGGTAACAAGATTACCGGACCAAGAATGAGCGAGTTCATGAGCAACGAGTGCGACAAGGGAACGATCTCCCGCAAGAATGGTCGGTGTCGCAAATGTCAATCGTGGATTTTCCATTCCGCCGAATGGAAAACTCGGAGGAAGAACAATCACGTCATACCGTTCCCATCGATACGCCCCATACAGGCTTTCGGCTGCGGCAACCATATTTTCCATATCGGCGAATTCATACGCTGCTTTTTCTACGACTGAAGGTTCCGCATATACTCCGCATCGATTTCCAATCGGACGAAAATCAAGATCGCCCACGGCAAGCGCAAGAAGATATGAAGGAATTGCCTGCTTCATTTCAAAATGATAAACGCCGTCAGAATTTTTCTTTACAACATTACCCGCAGCGCTCATCACGGCCATCAAATCCGTCGGCGTATGGATCGTGGCAGAATACGTCATGCGAACACCGGGACCATCCTGACATGGAACCCACGTGCGGGCAAGAATGGCTTCTGACTGCGTGAAGAGATAGGGCTTTGCTTTGCCTGCCGTTTGCGATGGTTCAAGCCATTGAAGTGCTGATGCGTTGGGTGACGTCGAATAAAAGACAGTAACAGATTTCGTTTTCGGAGTAATGGAAATCGTCAGCGGTTTGCCGAGATATTTGACTTCATCGCCGAGAGAAAATTTCGCGGAGGTTTTTCCATCCAACATGACTTTGTCGATCGTCAGATCGCGCGTGTCGAGAATGAGCGTCTTGGTTTTTGTCTTATTGTCGAGCGTCAGCATTGCTGACCCTGAAATACTTTTGGTGTCAAAGTGTACAGTAAGATCAAGATTCAAATGCGTAACAATGATCTCGCTGGAATTGGCAAAGGAATGGACATCATGTTCCATATTTTTTTTCTGGGCTAAGGTAAATGTTGTTGCAGCGATCAAACACACGATGAGTGCAAATTTCATGAATACTCCGAAAAAGGTTTTTATATACGTGGTTAATATACAAAGCCTGTATTAAAAAAGCAGAATTCTTGGTAAAATTCTATTTCTCAATTTCACATCGTTTACAGAAGTAAAAAATAAAAATCCCGCTTTTAAGCGGGATTTTTATTTCACGGCATCGAAATGAGAAAAGTTATTTTATCGCCAGCAATTCAACTTCGAAGATCAATGTTGAGCCGGGAGGAATCGGCCCTACCGAGCGATCGCCGTACCCGAGATTTGCGGGAATAAAAACCTGCCATTTGGCGCCGACTTTCATCAATTGCAATGCTTCGGTCCAACCGGGAATAACGCCGCTGACTGGCAGCGTGATCGGTTCGCCGCGTTTGTACGAATTGTCAAACTCCGTTCCGTTCACTAACGTGCCGCGATAGTTAATGACAACATTATCGGTCGGTTTCGGTTTTCTTCCTTTCCCTTCTTCAATTATTGAATACTGCAATCCGCTTGCGGTGGTAACAACACCCGGTCGTATTTTGTTGGCGGCAAGAAATGCATCGCCTTCTTGTTTTGCTTTGGCGGATCGTTTGGCAACCATCTTTTGCTGATAGGCCATCATCACTTCACCGACCTTGTCATCAGTGAGTAAGTGTTTGGACGATGAATCGGACGCATCTTTTATTCCCTGCAAAAATGCATCGGGTTCAATTTCTACTTCTTGTCGGTGAAGCGTCGTGCCGATATCCAGGCCGATGCTGTAGCTGACGCTGTCCTGCGTTGTTTTCAATTCTGTTTTACCGGAGCCTTGTTTGTTGCATGCCAACAGTGTAAGACACAATGTGGCGAAGAAAAGAGTTTTCATCGTGGTTGTCACATTCAATGGTGAATAATTAGTTGTGTGTGTTGTAGGAATGATACCGTTCTTATGTTCTGGATTGACAGCGGAACAAATACTTCAGCGGTCAAATAACATCACGGAAGGTTATTCTGAACAACAACGTCATTTTACGTATGTCAATCTACGGCATGAAAGAATTGAATTCAAGGAGAAAATCTTTCTCAATGAAAAAATTCCACACTATTTCAGCAGCATCATTACTTTCGATTGTGAAAACGTTCCTGCTCTTATTCTATAGATGTACATTCCGCTTGAAAGCCCCGTTCCATCGAATTGAACTGTATGGGAGCCGGAACGTTGTTCTTCGTTGACAATGGATCGAATATTCCTGCCAAGCATATCATAGACGCTAATACTCACAAACATTTCGTTCGGAAGAGTGTATCGGATCGTCGTTGAAGGATTAAAAGGATTCGGATAATTTTGTTCCAACGCGAATGTGTTGATGCCGTGTTGAAGAGAGGACTGCACAAGAGACGGAGTAAGGAGTTGAACTCTGACGGCATCGGCTCGTAACACTAGATTGGATGAGGGACCGTTGTCTATTACTTTTACTTCAACCGGAGCTGCTGTCGTCAGGTTGTATTGTCCGATGGATACCCAGTTTCCACTCCCTTTATTTTGATCGATGGTCACCCTGCCGAGCGTATCAGCACCGTGCCGCACAATGTACAGAGCATTGGTGACAGCATTCACCGTGGTGGGAACGATTTCAGAGATTTGATACAACCCGTTTCTTTTTACGGTGGTTGTAAACCGCGCGCTTGCACCCTTTCCTGATAGTGCATATCGGCTTGAGGCACCCCACACTTGCGCAACACTTTTTGCCAACGGTCCAAATTCAGAATAACCGACGCTGTCATCATTATCGACAATTCTGAAATACGGCAGAATCGAAAAATGCATCGCAACGTTATACTTTGGATTTTGAGGATCGTTGCTCACGAAAACAATGGTATCGATTCGGTCACCGATTGTATTAAAATAGAGAGTAAGAGGAATGGAATATTTTTTCATTCCCTGAATCACAAGCGGCGCAGGAGTTGTTATGCCGACTTCTCCGTTGAGTGCATAGATCGAAGAAATCGTCAGATCATGAATGCCTCGATTTTCGACAGTGAGCATGACCACTGTGCTGTCGTCTTCACTGACAGGATCAGTGTATACATCTGTTTGGCTTGTATAAATTTTTCGTTCTTTCACCAATCTGGATAATTTTATGACATCTGCCGAAATGATTTTACCGGCTTGATCGGCGCCGTACGCGAGCATTTGCACTGCGTAGGTGCTCTCTTGCTGAACATGTGCAGTTGTAATATATCTCCATTCATTTGATTTCAATGGTCCGCTCATGTCAACGGAGTCAATGATCACGCCATTCGAAAGGATTCTGAAATGCAGAGCCGTTACTTGGTTTTGAATTGCGGGGAATTGGACAAAAAGATTCACCATTCCCGAATCATGCGAGGTGTAGTTCCACTGAACGGATGCAGTATCATTTGCAGTGACAGTGCATTGACGGGAATCAGTTCCCCACGCCCTGATTGAATTGGTTGTCCACGAACCTCGTAGTTCGTTGTAGGAAGAATCAAGATTATCCAAATACACATCGTCTGGAATAAAATTCTTGAATAGTGTTGCAACATTTCCCAACGTATCAGTCACCGCAACACCGATCTTCGCAATGTCGGAGCGCAGGATCGACGAGGCAGTTGTCCATTGATCTTGCCCGCTTTTCGTGCAATGGATGATTGAATAATCTTCGTTCACAGTTTTCATCGCAACGAACGGTTCAGACTGAAAGATCTCTTCATTGGTGTGAATCGTAAACGTCACATTATCTCCCAACACGACTTCATCCATCGTTATCACCGGTGCAATAGTGTCGTTCCCTTTTCGCCATCGCTGCATCGCTTCAACGGCGCTGCAATACAAAAATTTCACCGCGGGATATTTTGCCGCGGAGATGTGAGCAAGGCTGTCTATCCGTTTCATGTTTTGCGGAAAATCTTTTTCCGGCAGATGCGCCCACAAGCACGCCAGTTGATCGACGCCGTTCTTTGCTTTGGAAAAAAGTGAATCCATATCGGCTTGCTTGAAGTTGGCCATATACTTGGAACGTGTATTCCAGCTTTTTCCGTCTCCCGGCAATTGATAATTGGTCAGCGAGGGATGGAATGGAACAAACTCTTTCGATGCCTTCGACCAATCAAAAACATTATCGATTGGTTCAACGGTCGTTGCTCGCACGGCGGGATAATCGTTATGCATCGAATACGGAATAATGTTGTCGATGTAATTTTGCCAGTCGTTATCCATATAATGCCAACCGGTGCGGAACGATGCCGGAAAGATATTCTCTTCAAGAAGATATTGAGCCATCGTTACGTTGAAATCTTCTTTGCATTCATTGAAATTCTTTGCCTGATTCCAAAAATACTGCCCGTCGTTGTTGTAATCAGTCCATGCAAATGTGTGGTAATGTAGAGATAACTCATCACCGAATCTTTTGATGTTATTGCCGTGATATTTTTTCATGAGATACATCGTCATGACATTCGGAAGAGGGACATTGGTATTGGTGGAAAATCGGTACATGTTTCCGGCCATCATCCACCATGTCATTTTCATGGTGCGACCGTACGAATCCTTAAATTGATCCCGAAACGCAGGATCCATGACTTTGTAAGTATTCAACGAAGGGTCGGTATATAATTCCAACGCTAATATTGGGTGAGGTTTATTGACACTTAATCCGTCCCAAATGGCGGTATCGGAACCGAGAACGAGATAGACGGAACCTTGTGCAAGTAATACGATTGGCAGCAAGAGGGAAGTGCAAACATGTATGAAGAATTTCATAATCGTTAATGGCTTAATGGGGGGAAGGTATATCGATTGTTGCAAGACTGAGGAAGCGGGTGCTGGGGGAATTTCCGTCAAAGGCGGATGTTGTTCAGTGAAGCACCTGAAATCTTTCCTGCTTGACTTGTGGACGTTGTAGGACTTGAACCTACGACCTTTCGCGTGTGAGGCGAACGCTCTGAACCAACTGAGCTAAACGTCCGTTGTATTTTCATCCTGTACAACTAACATAAAATTTTATTCCCTCAAAATCAATCCAAGAACAATGTACTCTCTTTTATGATATAATCATCCGTGTGATATGTTCCGGATATTGATCGAGTATAGGAATCCGAATCGGTGCTGAAAATTGCTCATGCAGCGAAAAGTTTATTGATCCATAACGATAGTAAAAAGCCCCGGTGGTGAACCGAGGCTTTTTTTTGTCAGAGATCTGGAAATATTTTAAATAACACCCGCGAACTTTAAAATAAGAACAAATACAGACAAAATTAAAACTGCTAACAAAAGAGTTGCTTGAATTGGAAAGCCTGGTTTTTTATCCCCTTGATTATCGTGGGTTGTATTTTCGTTTTTCATAATAGTTCTCCATAAATATGTACTAATAACGCGGTACGGTATCGGCAAACATGGTACCAATACTGTTATCGTATCGACAGTCAATAAAGTATGTAATGTTAGAACTATAGAACCGGAGGATCTCTTGGCTTTGAAGGAAGGGATTCTAGATATGTATATTTTGACTGAAAAGGCGGACAAAAATAATAACGATAGAATGTATTTTTATCCGAATAGACGCTAACCGAAGCAATATGAATTGAAAGGTCTATCTGGTGTGTCGAAGGAATAAATGATTTTATAGTCCAGGTCGTTGTTCCCGGAATTTGGTTTGACTTTTTTTCGGAAGTTAATTGGTATTGCTGGTCGCCGGAATTGAGTAATTCTCGTAAGACAAGAATGTTGCCAAGTGTGATACCAAGACCGTAGCAGGCAATCAGGAGAACGTAGAGTGGTTTTTTCCAACAACGTATCATGGTTGAATATAGATCAATCAGAAAGTAAATTCAATCGTATCATGTCTTGTTTAAGGAACAAAAGGGAGGAAATTACTCACTCGTTTCTACAAAAGAGAAGAAGTTACACACTTGTCGACAAATCCCACACAAAATTCCCCGCTCTTTCTGGAAATTCTCTTGGCATATCTCTTGTTCTCTATAATGCAAGGAGGGACAAGGTATGGAAATTATCGCGGGAATCTTTGCATATATTCTTTTTGTATTCTTCTTCATTTTATTCGGAAAATTTTCAAAAGAGTGTGACCTTTCTATGCGCGACCTTAAAAAAAATTAGCGCGTATGAAACGAAAATATTTCTTTGAAAATGACTAAAGGTAACCGCTTGGCTGCTTTTAGCAGCCTCCGGATATTTTCTTGACTAATTTAACCGGTTTAGAAGGCTTTTCCTTCGCTTCCTTTAGTAATGCCGCAATCTCAATACTCGCCCTTGTTCTAAATCGATCGGTATCAATTTCGTCTTGCGTTGTCATTACCGTTGGTGTGCTGTAGCGAAGGATTGTTGCCGTAAATTCATTCAATCCACCCTTCACTATGTACAAGTTTTCATATCCCGTCTCTTGTGCCAGCAATGCCGCTCGTTTTTCCGATGGTTCGTCTGCGGCAATAAAAACTTTTTTCTTATGTTTTAAGGCAAAGATATTCGTGAATTCTTTTTTCAAAATTTCTTCGGGCTGAACATTCACTGCTTTGGGAAAAGGATTGTTGGTAAATTCAATTCCGCTTCGCACGTCAACAATCTGCATTTGATGATCGTTATCCAGAAGGCGAAACGCTAATTCGTCGGAAGTCATTTCCTTTACAGAATGCTGTTGCAGATAATTATTGTCACTTACTTTATTCAACAAGCGTTCTTTTTGGTCGGGAAGAAAGACAAGAACAATTCCCAGTGCGATGATTCCACCTCCGGCGATGCGATGAGATTGCGCGTTGAAATCTTTTGCCGGTCCATTCGTATCTACTTTTCGTTCGATCTTTGTCGTCATGATAAACGCGGCAACGGCAACAATGATTAACAGCAGCGCAAAGATTCCTTGCGACATTCCCAGCGAATTGAAGATGCGAATGTTCCCGAGAAAACTGGCGTTGGTAATTCCTTCGAACCATGGATATAATTCTGCGTAGAGAAATACGCCGATCAATCCGCCGCCGACAAAGAACATGGCATCGATCTTGCCGATTGCCGCGCCGCATATACTTGTGCCCGGGCAATATCCGCCGATGATGAATCCGAATCCCATGATTACTCCGCCAAGAATCGCCGCTTCGAGATAGGTGGGATTAATATAGATAAAATCCGTATCGAGCCAGCCGAGATATCCGAGAATGATGACGCCGCTCATCGCTGTTACGCCCGCAGTGAAGAAAACGCGAAGAACGGTAAAATCGTAGCCGTAAAAAACCCCGGCAAGTTTTTTTGATGAAGAGAATCCTGCTTGTTCAAGAATGAATCCGAAAGCAATGCCGATAAGGAGTGCGACGATCAGATTCAATTCGTCGCTGATAAGATCTGGTACTAAGGGGAACATATAAGCCTCAAGTTAAAAGTCAAAAATTAAAAACTTTGAATTATCGTCATTGCGAGGAATCCCGCGAAGCGGGATGACGAAGCAATCTTCTGAATAAATATTTTAAAGAGAGGATTGCTTCGTCCCGATATTAAACATCGGGACTCGCAATGACCGTAAATTTTTATATTACTTATATCCACAGCTTTCGAAAGAAATACGCAACGGCGTATCCTGTCCCGAAAATTGCCGCCATGGTAATAATTCCGCCTGTGGAAAGAACCGCCATGCCGCTCAGCGCCGCGCCGCTCGTGCATCCGCGCGCAAATTGCGCGCCCATGCCGAACAACGCTCCGCCGATCAACGCAAATCCAAGGCGCGCTTTGTTGGAAATTCGCGCTCCTCGCTCTGTGATGAATGTTAATCGGTCGGAAACGACGCCGGATAAAAATCCGCCGATGATAACACCAAGCACTTCAAAGACCAGCCATGTCTTTAACGGATTTTCATGAAGTGCTTTCATGTTTTCTTCATAGAATTTTGAATTTGCAGAGTGTTCCGGCGCGATTGTGGTAACACTTGCAACCACTGCGCTTTTTATTGCACCGCTTGCACCTAAGCCGCGCCCGGTAATAACGATTGTTGCAAGTAATGTCATGCCGAGAAGAAATCCGGCAAGATATGGATTCATGTAATGTGTTTTCATAATTGGTTCTCCACTAAACCTTTCGAAGGTTTGGAACCTTCGAAAGGCTGCGTTGTAGGATGTTCAATTTCTAAATTCTCGTAACCGGTGATCATCGCCTTTAAGTTCGATGTAATCGTTGTTCCGGTGGTGATCAAATACAAATGTGCGATGATAAATGCGATAAGGAAAAATGCTCCGGCAGTATGAAGCAGAGCAATTTTTCCCAAGCCTTCGATGTTCAGCGATTCGATTCCTTGTTTTTGCGGGTAACGGTAGTACATATAGAGCAATCCCGAAAGCACCATTACGGGAATCACCAGCATTTTTAATGAAAGATACACCAGCTTTTGCAGCGGATTAAGTTTGCTTAGCACCGATTTCTTTGTGGGATGAGGTGCATTGCGAAACATGCCGACAATATAATACCGCGCTTGTGCGCGAAGGTGTTTTCGTGTTGGTGTGTATTGTTTCCATTCGCCGGTGGTGAAATGCCAGAAGATGGCAAAGATAATTAAGCCGATAAATAGCTGCGCGGCGATGTTATGCAGGCTTACCGCTTGTGCAAATCCGAAGAACGAAATCGATCCGTGGATTTCAAATCCGGTCAGCGCAAGAAAGAAGATCAGCGCTGCTTGAGTCCAATGCCAAAATCGTTCGAACCGTTTGTAAATTAATTCTTTTCTCATTGTCGTAATTCCTTATTCACATTTTATCGTGTCTTTTTTTATGGAAGAAAATTCTCACCGATGCATGCCCGATGACACCAAGCAGTGTCGCGATGATTGCACCGATTCCGAGAACTTCGACCGATGCATTGTAATCTCTTCCCGGCATATAAAAATCTCTAAGATTTTTTATCCGGCTGTTTTCACGCGAATGGCAATTCTTGCATTCAAGCGCTTTTGCTTTTGGCGAAATCATATGATTGACAGGCCAATACATTTCCGTTTCCGCAAAAGTATATTTACCGCTGTAGGGAAGATTGACAAGTTTCATTCCTTCTCGTGCCGATGCGTCCCAATCAAAATTTCCCCAGAATCCGCCGTCTCCTTTTTTGGTAGAAAATAATTTCGGCTGGATAATCATTTTGGTAATCGGATCATAGATTTGTTTTGTGTGCTGAATCTTTACCGGAATGATTTTCGCGTCGGGATCGTCGTAGCTTCCGTTCAACGAATTAATTTTGATCGGCGAATCGGCTGAAATCGTGTCGCCGATGAGATAATGATTTGCCGTTCCATTAAACCACACGTACTCCGGCTGGACATTTCGTTTCCACTCAAACGTTCCTTTAATAGAGAGATAGGTATCGTCGCCGAGCGAATCCTTTACTTCGTACGGTTCGCCATTGCGAAGATTTCCCGCCGTCGACCAGTCCCAGCGCATCTTTGTCGAATTCACTTTTGCGTATTCCGGAATGTGGCACGTCTGGCAGGCAACTTTCACGGTGTGTTCATTTAATACACTGTTTGCGTGAGGAGTTTCTGTGTGGCATTGTTCGCATGTCGATCTGTTGCGATTCATCGATGAGAGGGAATACAATTTTCCAAGGATCTGGTGCTTTTCCGTTTTGTGGCAGTCGACGCATTCCATATTAACTCCGTCGCTTGCCATGTGCACGTCAACATCGCGCGACGCATCGAACAAGGCTTTTTCAAGATCGCCGTGCTTTACATTGTTGCCGCCGCCGCCGAAGAAATGGCATGTTCCGCAATTTGCTTTCGTCGGTTTGCCAACGCGCTGCGCAACATACGAAAGATCCACGGAAGGATCGGGCATTCCGGCTCCGCTTGCTTTCTTCACGTACGTATTGCTGTTGTCGTGACACGCGAGGCAGTCGATATTTTTCGCATCGGTGAAATCAAAATTTTTTGATCCCCAACCGTAACCGACATGGCATTTATTGCAGCTTTGCTCGCTTCCCGCAATGCCGATGCAAAAATTATTCAAAATATTTTTCTTGCCGATGTAGCGGACACCGCGTCCTTCGATAAATTCTTCGCGTTCCCAATTCCAGTGTGACGATTTCATCACTTCGAGATGCCGTTCGTTATGACAGGCAATGCATGCTTCGGTCACTTCCTGCGGCTGTTTGAATTTTTTTTGAAGCTGGGTGAATTTTGTATGATCGACAGATGGTTTTTGTTTTACTGAATACTGCTCTTTAAGACTTGCAACGGGATTTTGTTCGGTATCTTTTTTAATGATGGTTGTCAGAAAGAAGATCACGATCAATCCCAAGGCAATCAACGGGATGATAAATCGTTTCATGGTCGTATCCTATGGTACTGATGCAGATGGTTCTGTTGATATGTGATTCGTTCGATAGATTTGTTCTTTAATATTTTTGCAGTTGCTTGACAGCTTATAGACTTCGCATAACCGGCACTCTTTTTCTGCGCAGATGGAATGTTTGTGCTCGTACGTCCAGCATCCCCCCGAATGATTTTTGAACGCGGGGCAAACGGAACGTTCAGCATCCGAACATCTCACAATCTCCCAGCACGGAATCAACGCGTAGATACTTTTAATTCCTGCAATGCTGATTTTTTCTTCATTGATCGCTTTGCGGATGCATTCGATCCGTTCGATATCTGCGTCGGAATACAATCGCTGGTTCCCCGCAGTTTTAAAAGGGGCGATGAGTCCTTCGCTTTCATACATCCGAAGTGTTTGTACGGAAACGCCGAGCATCCGTGCCGCAGTTCCGATTGAGTAGATAGGAGTGTCCGAATTATGTTGTGCCATAGCTACATTTATAATTAGCAACTTATATGCCATCGAAAAGTGTCGTGAATCGATTTTTTTATCAATTTTTATCGTTTTCACCTCTTTGTTTTGCAAAGAAAATAGAATATATTCTTACCTATGAAAATGGAATTTCTGGAATAAGGACAAACCATCCGATTTGTGCGATACTCCTGACCGTTACATGGCAACGAAATTGCACTGACCTCCGCGGTTTACCAGTGGTCCTCGAAAGAAGAAATATCATTTATTATCGTCAACTCTTAACTATTATGTTGTTTTAGAAAGGAATTTTTACGCTATGCCAAAGTATGTGTACTTTTTTGGGAAGGGGAAAGCCGAAGGTAAGGCTGAAATGAAAAACCTTCTCGGCGGAAAAGGTGCAAACTTAGCAGAGATGGTCAACATCGGTTTACCGGTTCCGGCAGGATTCACCATTTCGACAGAAGTTTGTACATATTATTATGAGAATAAAAAAACATATCCGAAGACACTTCAGAAAGAAGTTCTTGCCGCGCTGAAAAAAGTTGAAAGCGCAATGGGGGCAAAATTCGGCGATGTGAAAAATCCATTGCTGATGTCCGTTCGTTCCGGCGCACGCGCTTCCATGCCCGGCATGATGGATACAATTTTGAATTTGGGAATCAACGACGCCGTTGCTGAAGGTCTGGTAAAGAAAACCGGCAACCCGCGCTTCGTGTACGATTCATACCGCCGCTTCGTGCAGATGTACGGCGACGTTGTGCTGGGATTGAAACCTGTTCATAAAGATGAGATCGATCCGTTCGAAGTCATCATCGAAAGAAAGAAAGAACAAAAAGGCGTTCATCTTGACACAGATTTAACCGCCGACGATATGAAAGCACTCGTTGCGGAATTCAAACAGGCGATCAAAGAAAAAACGGGACACGATTTTCCGCAGGACCCGATGAAACAATTGTGGGGTGCGGCTGGTGCAGTGTTCGGTTCGTGGAATAATGACCGCGCGATTGCCTACAGAAAAATGTACGACATTCCTGCAGCATGGGGAACAGCCGTCAACATTCAATCGATGGTCTTTGGAAACATGGGCGAAGATTCCGGAACAGGTGTTGCCTTTACACGCGATGCCGCAACCGGAGAGAATGTGTTCTACGGCGAATATTTGATGAACGCACAAGGCGAAGATGTTGTTGCCGGAACACGCACTCCGCTTCATATCTCCGAACTTGAAAAACAAAATCCGAAAATTTACAAAGAGCTCGATAAGATTCGTTTGAAACTTGAAAAGCATTACCGCGACATGAACGATATCGAGTTCACCATTCAGCAGGGCAAATTGTACATGCTGCAATGCCGCGTTGGAAAACGTACGGCGTTCGCTGCAATCAAAATTGCTGTCGATATGGTCGGCGAAAAATTGATCAGTGATAAGGAAGCGCTCGAGAGAATTGAACCCGATCAACTCAACCAATTGCTCCGGCCGATTTTCGATTTGAAAGAAAAGAAAACGGCAATCGACGGCGGACGTTTGCTTACCAAAGGTTTGAATGCCGGTCCTGGTGCTGCAACAGGAAAAGTTGTGTTCAACGCTCCCGATGCTGAAGAGTGGAAGAAACGCGGAGAAAAAGTTATTCTCGTTCGCATCGAAACCTCTCCCGAAGATATCAAAGGAATGGATGCATCCGAAGGTATTCTTACCGCACGCGGCGGTATGACATCGCACGCTGCGCTCGTTGCACGACAAATGGGAAAAGTGTGCGTTGCAGGGTGCTCAGAGTTGAACATCGACTATTCCAAACATTCCATGGTTGTGAAAGGAAAGACAATTAAAGAAGGCGATTGGATTTCTCTCGATGGAACCACCGGTGAAGTGATCGAAGGAAAAGTTGCAACGAAACCGTCCGAAGTTCTCCAGGTGCTTGTCGATAAAACACTCGATGCGAAACACGCTCCTGTGTATCAAACCTATGCGAAAGTAATGGCGTGGGCAGATAAATATCGCAAGTTGAATATCCGCACAAACGCCGATCAGCCGGATCAAGCAAGCAACGCAGTGGCATTCGGTGCTGAAGGTATCGGTCTCTGCCGCACAGAACACATGTTCTTCGGCGAAGGAAAGATCGGTCCGATGCGCGAAATGATTCTTGCAGAGACAGTGGAAAACCGTAAGAAAGCATTGGCAAAATTACTGCCGTTACAGCGCGAAGACTTCGAAGGAATTTTTGCCGCAATGAACGGCCGTCCGGTCACCATCCGCACGATCGATCCGCCGCTGCATGAATTCGTTCCCCACGAAGAAAAAGAACAGCGCGAATTGGCGCAGGTCATGGGCGTAAGCTACGAAAAAGTGAAACAGCGTGTTGCAAGCCTGCATGAATTCAACCCGATGCTTGGCTTCCGCGGATGCCGTTTGGGAATTATCTATCCCGAAATCACCGAAATGCAATCACGGGCAATTTTTGAAGCGGCCGCAAACATTCAAGCAAAAGGAATCAAAGTGTATCCTGAAGTGATGATTCCGCTTGTCGGCAATGTGAAAGAATTGGAAGATCAGGAAAAGATCGTCCGCCGTGTTGCAAACGAAGTGATGGCGGAGAAGAAAGTGAAATTCCCGTATCTCGTCGGAACAATGATCGAAGTTCCGCGCGGCGCCGTGACAGCGGATGAAGTTGCGAAAGTTGCAGAGTTCTTCTCATTCGGAACAAACGACTTAACGCAGACCACAATGGGCATGAGCCGCGACGATTCGGCAAGCTTCTTGGTTCCGTACGTTGCGCGCGAGATCTATGCAAAAGATCCGTTCGAAGTTCTTGACCGCGACGGCGTCGGTGCATTGATGAAGATCGCAATCGAAAAAGGACGCAAAACCCGACCGACATTGAAGGTTGGTATTTGCGGCGAGCATGGCGGAGAACCCTCATCGGTTGAATTCTGCCATCAGATCGGCAACAACTATGTAAGCTGTTCGCCGTTCCGCGTTCCGATCGCACGCCTTGCGGCGGCTCGTGCAGCATTGAAAGATTTGAAAACAGCAAAGAAGAAAAAATAAGCTGTAGTAAATCTTACACGATAAGTACGCACGTAAAGCCATGACACATCGTCGTGGCTTTACTGTTTTAAATTGCACTGCAATCCTGTTTTTGAACTATTGACGCTTTCGCAAGCCGCATCCCGCTGCAGCGGGACAAAAGAGCCAAGTTCTTTCCACCCGACCATTTGCCAGCAGCATACAAACAAGCAAGTTGCAATATCTAAACTAAAGAGTTAAATTCTACGCGGTTGTTGGTCCGCAGGGTACAAACGGCGAAAGTGTCTGCGGATTTTTTTGTTAGAAAAAATTGAATATTCAATGAAACTCTCTCTAATATCTCCTGCTAAATCCTTAAACAAAGCATATCTCAAACAATCTTTGCATAGAAATCAAATTGAGTCATTCAAGACTAATCTTGGAAGATTATTTGACCGCATTAACGAAGACGAAAGTGAAGAACACTTAAAGAATATCGTTTCTGATTTCCTAAAAGATACGTTCTACAAAGAAACAAACGAGATCAACACCAAAAATAATGAAGACCTCGTTATTCATAACGGCAAAGCATCAAGCGATACAGTTGGAGTTATTATTGAAGCAAAGCGTCCGGTTAACAAAGCCGAAATGATTTCAAAAAACGAAGGGAATGTAAAAGCGTTCCATGAACTTGTATTGTATTATCTGAAAGAAACAGTTGATGAACAGAACCACGAAATAAAACATCTGATTGCGACTAATATTTGGGAGTGGTTCATTTTTGATGCCGTTTGGTTTGAAAAGAATATTTTTCGCAATTCAAAACTCATTAAAGATTATGAGAGTTGGAAAGTCAGCAAGCACGACACCAAATATTTTTACGAGCATATAGCAGCGAAAAATATAGAAAAGATTGAAGAAAAAATTCCCTGCGCGTACTTCAATCTTAAAGAATTTGAAGATACTATTCTCAACGAAAAGAAAGAGGATGATTCTTCCCTTATCAATCTTTACAAGATTCTTTCACCCGAACATCTGCTGAAAAAACCTTTTGCTAACGATAGCAATTCTCTCAACAAAGAATTTTATAGCGAACTGCTTCACATTATCGGTTTAACTGAAACAAAATCCGGTAGTAAGAAAACGATTGAACGCAAAAGTGAGAGCGAGCGTAATGAAGGTTCTTTGCTTGAAAATACAATCAACATCCTTAAAGTGAGAGAACGACTCAAGAAGATTGAAACTATCGGGCAATACGAGGAGACTGAAGCCGAACAATTATTTAGTGTTGCGCTCGAATTGTGCATTACTTGGCTGAATAGAATTCTTTTCTTAAAACTGCTCGAAGGACAGTTAGTAAAATATCATCGGGGCGACACATCTCATGCATTCCTTAATGTTAAACGCATTGCTGATTTTGACGAACTGAATGAGCTTTTTTTTGAAGTGCTTGCTGTTCCAATCAGCGAAAGAACAAAGTCCGCAAAAGATAAATTTGGAGAACTGCCATATCTTAACAGCTCCTTATTTGAAGAAACCAAACTTGAATCCGACGCAATCCTGATTTCTGCCTTAAAGGGGAGGGAAGAAATTCCTCTTTATACTCATACGGTGCTGAAAGATTCAAAAGGTAAACGCATAGGTGGTGCGGAGAAAACACTGAAATATTTATTTGAGTTTCTCGACGCGTACGATTTTGCCAGCGATAGCAGCGAAGGAATACAGGAAGAAAATAAATCCATTATCAACGCTTCTGTCCTTGGATTGATTTTTGAAAAGATCAATGGCTACAAAGACGGTTCATATTTTACTCCTGGTTTTATTACGATGTATATGTGCCGTGAAACGATACGCAAAGCAGTGTTGCAGAAATTTAGAGAAACAAACTTATCAAGTCTTAAAGACATATCAAATTTTGAGGATTTAAAAGACAAGATTGATTACACCGACAAAGTGCAGCGCCAAAAAGCAAACGAGGTTATTAATTCTCTAAAAATTTGCGACCCCGCCGTCGGTTCAGGGCATTTTCTTGTTTCCGCGTTGAATGAAATTCTTGCTGTAAAAAGCGAACTGCAAATTCTTTCATACTACGACGACTCGCGTATAAAAGGATGGAAAGTTGTTATCGAAAATGACGAATTGATTATCACCAATGAAGAAGATGATTCACTTTTTGAATATCGCCTGAATGCAAACGACAAACCGATTGACGAATTGCAGAAATTGCAGGAAGCGCTCTTTCACGAAAAGCAAACGCTGATTGAGAATTGTCTGTTTGGTGTGGATATCAATCCTAAATCGGTAATGATATGTCGTCTACGTTTGTGGATTGAATTGCTGAAGAACGCCTATTATACTGAAAAGAGTAAATACAAACATCTTGAAACACTGCCTAATATTGACATTAATATTAAGTGCGGAAATTCTTTGATAAGCCGGTACGATGTGAACGCAGATTTGAGTGAAGTCTTTAAGAAGGATACCAATTTACTCGGTCAATACAGTATTGCCGTGTCATCGTATAAAAATAGTACTTCAAAAGAGAAAAAAAGCGATTTACAAAAATTTATTACAAGTGTGAAAGAAAAAATTAACTCGTTTTTCTCTCAACACGACCCGTTAAATGCAAAATTAAGTAAACTCAAAGGGCAACTTATTCTGGTTGAGAACAAAGTGGCGATGGGAAACCTTTTTGAAAAACTTACCGAGAAAGACATTGAAACAGATGTTAAAAAACTTAAGACGCAGATTGAAAGAATAGAACAGGAAATTGAAGAAGCAAAAAATAATAAATTATATGAAAACGCTTTTGAATGGCGGTTTGAATTTCCCGAGGTGCTAAATATTGATGGGAAATTTACTGGATTTGATTTAGTAATTGGGAATCCGCCTTGGGGTGCAGAAATTGATAAAAAGAAATTACACTTTATTAAAAATGAAAATCAGAGTATTATCGCCAGAATGATAGACTCCTTCATGTTTTTTGTTAATAAGTCGTTTGCACTGAAATCAAAGAACGGTTTGATCTCGATGATTGTTCCGGATGTGATTTTGTATCAAGTTGATAATTCAAAATTGAGAAAGAAGATATTAGATACAGTTCATTTGGCGCAAGTTATTAATCTTGGGGATAATGTTTTTATAGATGTGGCAAGAGCATCAACAATAATTATTTTAACCTCATCTAAAAGTAATCATACTTTCGTAGGAAATTATAGAACAAAGTCATCGTCAACAATTTATGAAATCAAATTAGACAAAATCCAAACCAGTTTGTACTTAAATCTACCATATTTTATATTTCCTACTGAAAATATTGAAGGATATGACCTTTTAACAAGAATAGGAAAACATAAATTATCAGATTATATAGATGAAGATGATATTCAACGGGGAGTTAGTCCGGATTTAAAAGATGCCTTTGTAATAGACGATTCGATTGTTAAACAATATTCTCTTGAGAAAGTCAAAATTAAAAAAACTGCTACTGGTGGAAACGATATAAAGAGATACCATATCGTGGACAAAAATAAGAGACTAATTTATACTTCAAGTAAAGATAATCCCAAAAATATTCCAAATATCTGTAAGTACATAAAACAATACGAAAAAGAAATTACGTGCAAAGAAGTAATCGAAGGTAAACATCCATTCTTTGCATTGCATAGGGAAAGGGATGCAAAGATTTTTGATAAAGAAGAAAAAATCTTAGGCGTAATTACTGGAGATAGTGTAATCACGGCGATTGATAATAATCAGCTATATGTAACAGATGGGCTTTATGTTTTTAACGCAAATAAGAATACATACAATAAATTTTTGGTAGCTGTTCTTAACTCAAAATTGGCAACCTATTTATATAGGTTATATTCTTTCGAAGAAGGACGAGTCTTGGCACAAATCAAACCTACAATACTAAAAGATATTCCAATTCCATTAGTATCTCAAAAAGAGCAGAAAAAATTTGTGGAGCAGGTTGAGAAGATTGAAAGCGCCTTTTTAAGAAATGAAAATGCAGATATTAGCAGTATGGAAAAAAAGATTGATGAAATGGTATATGAGATTTATGGGTTGACAGAGGAAGAAATAAGAGTGGTGGAGGGGGAATGATGTTTAATAAATTTAACAATGAAGGAATAAAGAATTATTGGGGAACAAAAAATATGGATGAAAGAAAATCTTCACCCCGATGGACAGATATAGTTGTAGCATTTACTTCAATTGTTACAGTAGTGGCTATTATTTCAGAAAAAAATTATGCAACAACATTTGCCTACATACTGATTGTTCTTGTGGCAATATTGCTTCTTCGCAATTGGGTCAAGAAAAAATATTTTACCTATAAACTTTTGTTGAAAGAAAAAAATACTATAAAACATTTTTCTTCAAAATTTAATCTTCTTGTTTCAAACGCATCTGAATTAATGCAATCAACGCAGACTCATTCTATTCCATATTATTTACGCAGTTATTTAGGAAATCCAGAATTAAGACATCTAAAACCGTCTGAAAATATCGAAAGTTTGTTTTCAACTTTGTCTCGTCGATTACAATCACGAATCAAAAACGGCTACAAGACATTTTCCGATTTTGAAGAAGTCAATCATGATCTGCACGATTATCTTGATGCTTACGGAAGAATATATGTTAGTGCATTTATACGTACGCTTAAGGAAACAGAAAAAATTGCATTGATGTCAGAATCTGAAAAGACTGAATTGAATAGTCGAATAGAGTTGTTTCGGAAATATATTCATGATTTTAATGCGTACCGTAAAGAAATAAGTATTTATTTTAACGGAGAAGAGCCAAAGTATATTTTACAGATTCCAACTGATAGCATATATTAATTTAAATTATGAAATCACTCATCACCGGACACTTTGAAAAAAATCTCCGGCAAAGTGAAGTAAATAATTATGAACAAAACAATCTCACAAAAAAGAAGATTTATAACAAGGAAACACACACTATTTGAAAATCGCGTATTGATTGAAACGACCTCGTTGTCAAAAAACACTAAATATGAAATACCGCTTGATGTTCTTGGTAAGGAAATCGTCTATCAATCAGAATCGACGATACCGGGGAAAATAGTGTTTGGTGTTTGTCTTTTTATACCTTTGATAGTTCTAACTGCATATTTTTTAGGCTCTGGAATGGATTCGGCAACATTATGGCTAAACCTTATAATATGGCCGGGAATTGCATTACTTGGATATTTGAAAACGAATCAAGATGATATTTTTCTTGCCGGCGGTCAAAAGAGTTTGGTGTTTTTTAGATCAATACCATCCGAACAAGAAGTGCTTTCTTTTATACACGAAGTTATTGCTTCGTCAAAAGTATTTATAAAAGCAAAATATGGAACAGTTGATCCTGTTGTTCCGCAGGATTTGTTTTTTGGGCGCATTGTTTGGATGAAAGAGAATGATATTATCACTGAATCAGAATACAACGAGATGAAACATGAGTACGAAACAAAAAAACTTTTAGGGAACAGCGGAACATAAATTATAAAATTCTCATATGAAATCCCTCATTACCGGACACCTCGAAAAAATCTCCAGCAAAGTTTTTGATGACTACCATCAGGAGATAACACAGCTTGCAGGGAAACATCACGGCGTGTATGCGCTGTATAAAAAGAATAGTTTGTATTATGTCGGTCTGGCAATAGACCTGCACAAGAGAGTAAAGCATCATCTTAAAGACAAGCATGCCGCAAAGTGGGACAGGTTTAGCTTATACCTTATCAACGACGTAGAGCATCTGAGAGAATTAGAATCGCTTCTTATCCATATCTCGCATCCCAAAGGGAACAACCAGCTCGGCAGGTTCTCAAAATCAAAATCGCTGCAGCGCGAGTTAAAGCAATTAGTCCGTGCAAAGAACAAAGCGAAAGAGGCATCAATCTTCGGCATTGCAAAAACGGAAAAGAAAAAAGATACATCAAAACTGTTTGCGAAGTATCGCTCAAAGCCCACCAAGCCCGGTTTGAAAGGAATTCTTTCTGCAGGGACAGAAATTTTTGCTCCGTATAAAGGGACAACATACAGTGCAACCGTAACGGAAGAAGGAAAGATTTTATATGATGGGAAGGTGTTTAACTCACCCTCTGCTGTGGGAAAATTTATACGCGGTGGCAAAGCAACCAATGGCTGGAGGTTCTGGAAGTTTAGAAATTCCAAAGGTAAAGAAGAACAGTTACGAACTTTAATGAAATAATATTTATGTGCGGCCGCTATGTTCTCATCGATGGTAAAATACTCTTTGCAGTCACAGCGCAATTGCAAACATGGCGCAACGAGAGCGGCAACCCCCTCTTTAGTTCTCCCCCTAATAGGGGGAGAATGCTCATTCCCTCCCCTGTAAGGGGAGGGTTAGGGTGGGGTCGAATACTTGAATATGAAACAACAGCCGAAATATTTTCTTCAGACATCAAAATCTACCATAGCCAAAGCACGGGTGCTTCGCAAACAAATGACACCTGAAGAAAGAATGTTATGGTCTCGCTTGCGTGGTAAATCATTTGGAGTGCAATTCAGAAAACAGGTGCCGTTCGGCCCTTATATTCTGGATTTCTTTTCCCTCTCACTGAAACTTGCCATAGAACTTGACGGCGACCAGCACTACGAAAAAGAAGCACAAGAATACGATCACGCTCGTGATGACTATTTACGTTCGCATGGTATAACGGTACTTCGTTTTCGCAATCGTGAAATAAAAACCAATCTGGATGGTGTTATGACGGTCATTTGGAGCCGATGCAAAGGAGAAATAAAAATTGCAGAGGGAAAAGGGTAAAATTTAATCGTGTCCCCAAACTCCCGTTTGTGAACACTCACTTCTCAAAACTCAATTTTTAAAACCAAAAGGTGCGGAACATTCCGCACCTTTTTCTATATTCTCCCCCTTTTTTAAGGGGGAGATACAGAGGGGGTTTCCCCTCCCTCCCCTGTAAGGGGAGGGATTAAGGGTGGGGTTACTTCGGCTGTGTTGTCGCTAGCGGCGCAGGTTCCTCTTTCGCACTCGCCGCTTAGTGTGGGATAAAATATATCCCTCCTTTGAAAGGGGGCAGTCATGTTTTAACATGACGGGGGGATGTCACCCCCCTTGTATATTTTCTCCCCTATAAGGGGAGATGTCTCGACGAAGTTTGTCGAGACAGAGGGGTTTTGTGCATAAACGAATGTCTATCCGCCTTTGGCGGAACGGGGAAATCCCCCTTTGAAGGTTTATCCGCCACGTTTTTTGGCGGAGAGTGTCCCAGTTTTAATGGAACGGGGAAATCCCCCTTTGAAGGGGGTGTCACGTTTTTTGTGACGGGGGATGTTATACCATCAAATTTTCGCTAAAAACAAAACTTTCTTCTAAAAAATCATTTTTTTTGCCAAACAAGTCATTTTTTAGTCCAAACGGATCATTTTTTTCTCTAAAAACTCATTCTTTACCTCAAACGAATCATTCTTTAGCCCAAACCGAAGAGAGTTTAGCTCAATCGAAGCATTTTTTTGCTTAAAAAATCATTGTCTAGTTCAAACAAGAGACAGTTCAGTCCAAACGAATCATTTTTTTGTTCAAACGAGTCATTGTTCACCCCGTACGAACGATTTTTTCTTCTAAAAACTCATTGGTCAGTTCATCCGAGACATAGTTCATCCCATCTGAACGACTGTTGAGTCCGTACGAATGATTTTTTTTCTTGAAAAAAGAGTCTTTAGTTCACCAAAGACTTTTTAGTGGAGAGACGAAGAGTTCTTTATACCAAACAAAGATTAATACTGAAAGGTTAAGCATTCCCAAACACAACAAAAGAATTTTAGGTCCCGCCGGAAGCATAACGGCACAGATAGAACAAATTAATCCAGAAGACAAAGTAGAATTCTACAAAGATATTTCATAAGTTTAGGCAGTTGAAGAAACAGTGGCGAGTGCATACCCAGCCTGCCAATAATCCAAACACTCAAGCACACACTATTTATCTCGTTCCCAAACTCGGTTTGGGAACATTTGTTCGAGAAACATCGTTTTATTGTATAATTTACCGTTCCCAACGGAACATTGGGAACGAGATGGAAGATAGAAGAAATGGAAGCAGACCATAAAAAACCATGGCACAAAGGTGGCAAAACAATTACTGAAAACTGTCAAATGCTCTGTAAAGATGACAATAGAATAATATCGGGAAAGTAAAAAACGGCACACAACACGGCAAACAGTAATCTCAATCATCAATCATCCATCAACATCACAAGGGGTCTTGCTATGAAATTCCAAACTGCAGTTGTACTGACGCTTCTCTGCTTCATCTCATTGTCAGAATTATATGCTCAATCGGATGCGCCGCCGCCGTTGACATTCAACCATATGGCATTGTCGGTAAGAGATGTTAATCGTTCAGCAGATTTTTATAAAAATATCTTAGGACTGCAGGAAATAACAAATAGAGCAAAGATGGAAGGCATCAGATGGTTTTCTTTAGGAGAAGGAAAAGAATTACACTTGATCTCCATTGTAAAAGATACTGTTATTATAAACAAGGCTGTACATTTAGCGTTAACAACGACAAACTTTGACAATTTATTAAAAGTTCTTAGTGCGAATAACATAGTTTATTCTGACTGGCCAGGAACAGTGAACAAAGTAAACATTAGGGCTGACGGAATTAAGCAAGTCTTTTTCCAAGACCCGAATGGATATTGGATTGAAGTAAATAGCGTCGGACAAAAATAAGAAACCTTTGTTCGCAAAAGTCAGAGGTACTCAATGTTAACGCGCTCGCATACCATCGATGTAAGGGATAAATTTATGTGCGGCCGCTACGTTCTTATCGATGGTAAAATGCTCTTTGCAGTCTCGGCGCAATTGCAAACATGGCGCAACGAGAGCGGCAACCCCCTCTCCGCCAAAAAGCGTGGCGGACAAGTTAATCTCCCCCTTGCAGGGGGAGTGATAACCCCCTCTTTAGTTCTCCCCCTAATAGGGGGAGAATGCGCATTCCCTCCCCTGTAAGGGGAGGGTCAGGGTGGGGTCGGACAGCGAATATGAAACAACAGCCAAAATTCTTTCTTCAAGCATCAAAATCTACCATAGCCAACGCACGGGAACGTTCGCACGCGGCTTAGTTCCAGTCCGTTAGTCCGCCCGCCTTCGGCGTTCCTACATCATGCAAGTAGTGTGAGACAACAAATGAAATTTTCAGTAGAAAAATCGATCGAAATCCTTCAACGTACCCCCGGCACGCTCGATGCAATGCTTACCAACGTTTCTTCCGAATGGGCATTAAGAAATGAGGGGAAAGGGACGTGGAGTGCCTATGATATTGTCGGCCATCTTATCCACGGAGAAAAAACTGACTGGGTTCCAAGAATGAAGATTATTCTTTCAAAGAATTCCGATAAAAATTTCCAGCCATTTGATCGCAACGCACAATTTCGCAATAGCCGGGGTAAGTCGTTAGAAGAGCTTCTGAAGGAATTTCGAACACTGCGGAAGAAAAACATACTCCTCTTACGCTCAATGAAGCTTACCAAAAAGAAATTGTCTCAAAAAGGAATTCACCCAACCTTTGGAGAAGTTACCCTTTCTCAGCTTCTTGCCGCCTGGACGGTGCACGACCTTGATCACCTCTCACAGATTTCCCGTGTCCTCGCTAAGCAATATAAAGTTGAGGTTGGACCGTGGAGAGAGTTTCTAAAAATCCTCCACCTATAATGAACTGTGAAGCAGACAAACATCTTTCATAAAATCAAAAAAATTATCTATGTCGAACATCGTGAAGAAAAGAATTCTTGTTGCCGGTGCCGGTGGTGCTGTTGGTCGAAGACTTTGTCCCTTATTAATTGCAGATGGCTGGCACGTCATTGGGACAACCCGCTCAATTGAAAAAGCAAAAGATCTTCGTGCTATCGGAGTCGAGCCCGCAATTGTTGATGTGTATGATGAAAAAGCATTGAACACTGTTGTTGCTAGCGCGCAGGCAAAGATTATCATCCATCAACTTACCGATCTTCCTCCGGCGCTTGATCCGGCGAAGATGCCGGAAGCGAGAATTCGTAATGCCCGCATTCGTGACATCGGCACACGCAACGTAATTGCGTCCGCGGTCGCCAATGGGGTGGAGCGGATGGTGGTTCAAAGTATTGCCTTTGCCTATGCGCCGGGAGCGACGCCGTATCATGAAGACTCACCGATCAGCATCGATTCTATCGCACAGTTCGAACGGCAAGTGCTTAACGCTCCATTCCTTGGAATTATTCTGCGCTATGGAAAATTCTACGGCCCGGGAACGGGATTCGATAATCCGCCAAGTGACGGACCGCTGCATGTCGATGCCGCCGCCGATGCTGCGCGTCGAGCAGTTACTCGAGGAATGGCAGGGGTCTATAATATAGCCGAAAACGACGGAACGATTTCAAGTCAGAAAGCAATTGTTGAATTAGGTTGGAATCCGGATTTCCGATTGCCGAATAATCTAAACCACAATCATAACAAATGAAGAAATATTCTATGCGCAGATTATTATTGAGTTTCGGCGTGACGGTCTTAGTTGCTTTCTCCGCTCTCGGACAAAAAACAATCGTGTATGGATCAAATCCTCAAGCCGGACACGTTGTTCATGTCAACGATATTCGTTTACATTATGAAGTTTATGGGAACGGCCATCCGCTTGTTCTCATGCACGGCAACGGAGGGTGGATCAACGATCTTCGCAATCAAATTCCGGAATTCGCAAAGTATTTCAAAGTGATTGCGGTCGACAGCAGAGCACAAGGATTTTCCACGGACTCTGATAAGGAATTATCGTTTTCGCTCATGGCTTCAGACGTAGCCCAACTGCTTGATTCTTTAAAGATTGACAGCGCCTATGTTCTTGGATGGAGCGATGGAGGCATCGTTGGACTTGAACTTGGACTCAGGTATCCAAAAAAAATTGCAAAGCTGGTGACCGTGGGTGCTAATTTCGTTCCTGATTCCACCGCACTTCCAGCCGCGATGATTGAAGAGATGAAAACTTTTTCGTTTGCCAAACTTGATTCAGCGACGCAGCGCGACATCATCGCACATTCGCATTTTCCTGAACGGGCCGGACTCATTTTTGACAAGTTAAATAGATTGGATCTCTATCATCCTCATTTTACCATTGAGCAGCTGCATTCTATCAACGTTCCAACGCTGGTCATGGCGGGAGACCACGACATTATTATCGATACGCATACGCTGAAATTATTTCATGCGCTTCCTCACGCTGAGCTGTGCATTATGCCCGGCGCAGGTCACGGATTTCTTCTAACGCATCCATCTCTCGCAAATGAAATCATTAAGAATTTTCTCTTGACTGCATACAAAGATACACATTGAAGTTGATGAAATCGGATTTATCACTCGGATATAACGCAATTTTACTTTTTGTTTCACCACCATTCCTGCGAATAGAATTAGCCCGCTTCCTAAGACTGCAAAACTTCTGTGGGAAAAGACGAATTTTTAGCGATCTTTGCCCTCCTTACTGTGGTACATCGTTTGCATCGTTGTAGGCAATACATCCTGTCTCATCCGCAGCTCACGAAAGGGTTGATATGGTTAACGCAAAAGAACGTATGCACAATTCGATCGAACACATTGTTCTTGATGTAGTCAAAGTGCAAGATGTGTCAATCCAGCTTTCCCGAGAAATTTACGGTTTGCATGTTGCCAAAGAACATGAGCAAACTCTTGCGGCGATGAAACAGCAGATCTCCGATCTCCAAATGCAATTGAAGCAGATGCAGGAATTTCTGTACTCGTGCGAGAGCCGCGTTGTTGTGCCGGACGAACGCATGACCGAAATTGATGTAGCGATGTAAACCGTTTTCTTACGCACACTCATGTTGTGACGGAATGAGTGTCAAGGCAATTCATGCTTCAAACGTCACACATCTTACCTAAATCTTCTCTCTACTCAACAGAGGATTACTATGTCGAATACTCAATTGGGGGACAAATCCGTCCATCCAAGTGGTGATAATCGTTTTAAATTATTGGATCGCGCAATAACCAAACATCAATCAAAAGGCGATTCGCTTATTGAAATATTACATGTTGCTCAGGGAATTTTCGGTTATCTCGAAAACGATCTCTTGATCTATGTTGCGCACGCACTCAAGCTGCCGTTGAGCAGAGTGTACGGTGTTGCAACGTTTTATCATTTTTTTAATCTGAAGCCAAAAGGCGAACACACATTTGTTCTTTGTATGGGGACCGCGTGTTACGTGAAGGGAGCGGAACGCATTCAGCAGGCGCTCGAAGAGCATCATCAATGCAAGTTCGGCAATACGACGAGCGATAACAAAGTTTCGTTCATCACAGCGCGATGTGTCGGCTCGTGCGGATTGGCGCCCGTTGCGGTGATGGATGATGTTGTAGTTGGAAAATTAAATGCCGATGAATCGATCAAACGTGTGGCAGAGTGGAGAAATGCTCAACCGGTTGTTGAACAGACTGCCGCGGAGGTGGTATCATGACGTTAGAAGATCTTCAAGAATTATCCGGACAAGAACAACAACGGCAATCCGAAAAGAAGCACCGAATTCTTTTTTGCTCGGCGGCCGGATGCGTTTCATGCGGCGGCGATAAAGTGAGCGGTGTGTTAAAATCAAAAGTGAAAGAGCTTGCTCTTGACAAAGAGTGCGAAGTGATCGGCACGGGATGCATGGGATTATGCGGCGAGGGTCCGCTCGTGAAAGTGCAAAGCGATAACACACTCTATCAAAATGTTGATGTGCGTGCGGCGGAACAAATTATCGAACAACATATCGTGAACAATAAAAAAGTGGAAGCGAATGTGTGCGATACAACGGCACCGTTCTTTGCATCGCAGACAAAAATCGTTTTGGAGAATTGCGGTAAGATCAATTCCGAAAGCATCGATGAATATGTTGCGGCAGAAGGCTATGCCGGGCTTGCCAAAGCCGTTACCGAAATGCAGCCGAATGATGTGATCGAAGAAATTCGCAAAAGCGGATTGCGCGGCCGCGGCGGCGCAGGATATTCCACCGGATTGAAATGGGGAATTGTCCGCAAAGCGTACGGCGAGCAAAAATATGTTGTCTGCAATGCGGATGAAGGAGATCCCGGCGCATTCATGGATCGAAGCGTGCTCGAAGGTGATCCGCACAGAGTGCTGGAAGGAATGGCAATTGCCGGTTATGCCGTCGGTGCGTCGCAGGGATATATTTATTGCCGCGCTGAATATCCGCTCGCCATTGAGCGGTTGAAGCTTGCCATCAAGCAAGCGGAAAAAATGGGATTGCTCGGCAATAGAATTTTCGAATCGCAATTTAATTTCCGCATCGATATTCGCATCGGTGCCGGCGCGTTTGTCTGCGGCGAAGAAACTGCGTTGCTTGCGTCGATCGAAGGTCGAAGAGGAAGCCCTCGTCCACGCCCGCCGTTTCCATCGGAAAAAGGTTTATGGGGAATGCCGACGGTGATTAATAATGTTGAAACATTTGCCAACGTCGCGCCGATTCTTCGCCGCGGCAGTGATTGGTTTGCGCAGATCGGCACGGAAAAAAGTAAAGGAACAAAAGTCTTTGCACTCGCCGGGAACATTAAAAATACGGGACTCATCGAAGTGCCAATGGGAATTCCGCTGCGAAAAATTATTTTCGATATCGGCGGTGGAACGACCGAAGGGACAGAATTCAAAGCGGCGCAAACCGGCGGGCCTTCCGGCGGCTGCATTCCGAAAGAACATCTCGATCTTCCTGTCGATTACGAATCGCTTGCAAAGGTCGGATCGATTATGGGAAGCGGCGGAATGATCGTAATGGATTCGACATCCAAGATGGTGGAAGTGGCAAAGTTCTTCATGCAATTCTGTATGGATGAATCGTGCGGAAAATGTATTCCGTGCAGAGTAGGAACGAGGCATATCTACGGGTTGCTCGATAAGATTTCCAAAAAGAAAGCGACGCAGGAAGATATGATTCTGCTTGAAGAATTATGCACGATGGTGAAAGAAACCAGCTTGTGCGGACTCGGACAATCGGCCCCGAATCCTGTCCTTTCTACATTGCGATTTTTTAGGCATGAATATGAACAACTGTTGAATCCGGTGGAAACATATATGGGGAACGGTGAAGCGTTAGAAGTGAATTTTGAAAAATGAGCTATTAAATTTTCGTCATACCGAAAAGTTTTTGTTCGGCATCTAAAAGAATAAGATGCTGACATTCGTCAGCATGACGTATCAATAAGAGAAAAATTATGGCAGTCAAAACATTAACGATCGACGGAGAACAATACAGCGCGCAGGAGGGGGAAACGATTCTCGATGTGACGCGTCAGCAAAAAATTCCTCTCCCCACACTCTGTCATCTTGAAGGATTATCAACAGTCGGCGCGTGCCGGTTGTGTTTAGTGCAGATCGAAGGAATTCCAAAATTGCTTCCTGCCTGCACAACAAAAGTTGAAGAAGGAATGGTTGTGCACACGCATAACGAACGACTCGATAAATACCGGCGGATGATTATTGCCCTTCTTGCATCGGAGGGAAATCACGTTTGCGCAGTTTGCGTGGCAAACAATCATTGCGAGCTTCAAGACCTTGCATATAATGTCGGCTTGGTTCGCGTTCGTTATCCATATTTATTTCCCAAGAAAACGCTCGATGCGACACACAAAGAATACATCATGGATCGGAATCGCTGTGTTTTGTGCACACGATGCATTCGTGTCTGCGATGAAGTGGAAGGTGCGCATGTGTGGGATGTTGCCGGACGCGGAATCAATTGCGAAATCGTTACAGGCTTGAACGATGCGTGGGGAAAAATCGATACATGCACGTCGTGCGGAAAATGTGTGATGGTTTGTCCGACCGGTGCGTTATTTGAAAAAGGGGCTACCGTTGCGGAGATGGAAAAAGAGAAAAATTTCTTGCAATACATTCTCACCGCGCGCCAGAAAAAAGAATGGGTGTGGTGAAACGGAATCTTCAAGAAAGGAATAGTCACACTGAGTGTTATTAAAGTGTGATTGAAGATATTCACAAAAAAACACGTAAAGTCATTCTGAGGGAATCCGCCAAAGGCGGACGACCGAAGAATCCAGAAAAATGGATGCTTCGCTGCGCTCAGCATGACAGTGTAATTGAGAGATAGGTTTTTAATTATGCATACAACATACGAACGAAAAATTTCATCAGAAGAGGCGCGGGAAGGATATTTTCTCGTGCTGAAAAATAAACTCTCATTCTTCCCGCCGATCGGGTCGCCGTTTTCGATAAAGATTGGAGCAAAGAAAAAGAAAGCCATTGTTGAATCCTACCGCTGCGAATGCCAGGGGCCGGCTGAGCCGCACGAACATTACTTTGTGAAGTGGCAGGGATTGGCAAAGGGAGATCAATTGATTGTGAAGAAAACATCTGACGATGAATACCAGTATTCCATACGAATTGAAGAATGAACACTATGAATAAACCTAAAGTTGCTACAGTCTGGCTTGGCGGATGTTCGGGATGCCACATGTCATTTCTCGATCTGGATGAACGGCTGATCGAACTGGCAGAAAAAATTGATTTAGTCCACTCGCCGATTGCCGATGTGAAGACATTCCCCAATAATGTTGATGTAACATTTGTTGAAGGAGCAATCACCAATGATGAGAATGAAGAAGCAGCTCATTTTATCCGGCGGCATTCGCGGTATGTTGTGTCGTTTGGCGATTGTGCAACGACGGGAAATGTTACCGCGATGAGAAACCGTTATTCTAACGATGAACTGTTGAATCGCGCGTATAAAGAATTAGCGGATATTTCAAATTCACTCCCGAACGATCATACGGTGATTGCTACGCTGCGTGAGCAGGCAGTTCCGCTTCATCACGTTATCCACGTTGATGCATTTTTGCATGGTTGCCCGCCGACACCGGATGAAATTTGGTTTGCCGTGAGTGAATTATTGGAAGGAAGAATTCCCAAGTTCAAGACGCAATTTTTACGGTACGGATAAAATCAGAACGGTGTCATGCCAGCGGGTAAAGTGACAATTTATCAATGAAGAAAAATACCATGTCAAATATTATTACGATTTCACCGGTAACACGTATAGAAGGCCACGCAAAAATCATGATTCATCTCAACAATAAGGGCGAAGTGGAGGATGCACGATTTCACGTGAACGAATTTCGCGGCTTCGAAAAATTTTGCGAAGGCCGTTTGGTGTGGGAAATGCCCGGCATTACTTCGCGTATCTGCGGTATTTGTCCGGCAAGCCATCTTGTGACATCCGCAAAAGCGGGTGATGATATTCTTTCCATCGGTATTCCGGAAACCGCCGAGAAACTTCGCCGTATGCTGACTCTCGCGCAGTGGATTCAATCGCACGCACTGAGCTTTTTCCATCTTTCATCGCCTGATTTTCTGCTTGGCTTCGACTCAAATCCTATTGAGCGAAATGTTTTCGGTTTGCTTGCGCACGATAAAGAATTTGCGCGGAAGGGAATTCGCCTGCGGAAATTCGGCCAGGAAATTATCGAGTTCCTCGGCGGAAGAAAAATTCATACGCCGTGGGCAGTTGCCGGCGGTGTGCGGGAACCGTTCACCAAAGAAGAGCGTGACCGTCTGCTGAAATGGTATCCTGAAGTAAAAGAGACGGCGCATCTTGCGCTCGAGACAATCAAAAAAATTCACAAGCGGTTTGAAAAAGAGATGCCAAGCTTCGGAAATTTCCATTCACTGTATGTCGGCTTGGTCGGTAAAGAAGGGGAGATGGAATATTACGGCGGAAATCTTCGCGTCATGGACAACGCCGGAAATATTCTTGCGGATCGGCTTGAACCGAAAGAGTTCTATAATTATTTCGGTGAAGCGAGCGAGTCATGGACATATTTGAAATTTCCGTACTACAAACCGCACGGGTATCCGAAAGGAATTTACCGCGTCGGCCCGCTCGCCAGAGTAAATATTTGCGAGTTTATCGAAACGCCGATTGCCGAAAAAGAACGGAAACTCTTCAAAGCGCTTTCGCCGTCATCGGAACCGGTGAACAATTCGTTCTATTATCATTATGCCCGGCTTATCGAAATGATGTTTGCCGTTGAAAAAGTCGAAGAACTTCTTCACGACGACGCGATTCTTGGGACCCATGTTCGGTCGAAAGCGGAGATCAATCAGTCTGAAGGAGTTGGCGCCTGTGAAGCGCCCCGCGGAACATTATTCCATCATTATGCCGTTGACGAAAACGGCGTGCTGAAAAAAGTCAATTTATTGATTGCCACCGCGCAGAACAATATGGCAATGAACAGAACCGTGCGTCAGATCGCATCGCAGTTTATCGATGCAAAAGATGTTTTGAGCGGAAAGAAAATTCCCGAAGGAATTTTCAATCGCATTGAAGCCGGTATTCGGTGTTACGATCCGTGCTTGAGCTGTTCGACACACGCGATGGGGCAAATGCCGATGCATGTTCACGTATTCGATGCCGCCGGTTTTTTAGTGAATGAATATGTGCGATAACATCGCGTGAGTATTTTTTCATCGCACGCACTTATGATTCGTCGATTGTACGATGCATTCATGTTCAGGAAGGATGGATGGTATGAAATTTCAACTCCCGGAAATCACCAGCGAACTTGAAATTGGTGAACGCGTCTATCAGGACACCATGATCGATACCATTCGCGGTATCATCAAAAAATACGACAATAATCCGACACGATTGATGGATATCCTGATCGACATCCAGTCGGAATTCCGATATATTCCCCCGCCGATGCTTCCGGAAATTGCCCGCGAACTGAATATCTCCAACATCGATATCGAGCAGACCATCTCGTTTTATCATTTCTTTTCCACGACATCAACCGGAAAATACAGCGTGTATCTCAATAACAGCGTCGTTGCCAACATGATGGGGCGAGAAGAAGTTGCGCAGACATTTGAGCGGGAAGTGGGATGCAAGTTCGGCGAAGTTTCTGCCGACGGGATGATTGGATTGTTTTCGACGTCATGTATCGGCATGAGCGATCAGGAGCCCGCGGCGTTGATCAACGGAAAAATTTTTACACGATTGACGCCGTTCCGCGTGAAAGAAATTGTCCGTGATTTAAAAGCCTTAAAACAAGTTGATGAAGTCGTTGTGGAAGGGCTTGGCGACGGAGCGAATGCGCTTCCCGAAGTGCATTCAATGGTGCAAAACAATATTCGGAAAAAAGGTCCCGTCCTTGCCGATGATTACAAAGCGGGGGAAGCCATAAAGAAAATTGTGCGGATGAAGCCGGAAGAGGTCATTGCGGAAGTAAAAGCATCCAACATCCGCGGACGCGGCGGTGCAGGATTCCCGACGGGGATGAAGTGGGAAATTTGCCGCCACACGCCGGGGGATGAAAAGTATATTTTTTGCAATGCAGATGAAGGAGAACCGGGCACATTCAAAGACCGCGTTATTCTCACCGAATATCCGAAAATGCTGATGGAAGGAATGGCGCTTGCCGGTTATGCCGTCGGTGCGAAGGAAGGAATTCTATACGTACGGCATGAATACGGATATTTGCAAAAGCATCTGGAAAAAATCATCGAAAGCGGGCGGAAGAAAAATTTGCTTGGGAAAAGAATTTGCGGCAAAGATGGTTTTGATTTTGACATACGCATTCAATTTGGCGCCGGTGCGTACGTGTGCGGCGAAGAGTCGGCGTTGATTGAATCCGCCGAAGGAAAACGGGGCGAGCCGCGCGATCGCCCGCCGTTTCCGGTTGAAAGCGGATACCTGGACAAGCCCACGATTGTCAATAATGTTGAAACGCTTTGTTCAATAGTGAAAGTGATTGTGCATGGTGCGCAATTGTACCGGTCAATGGGAACGAAAGAATCGAGCGGAACAAAAGTTGTGAGCATCTCCGGCGATTGCAAGTATCCCGGTGTGTATGAGATCGAATGGGGATTTTCGGTCAACGATGTGTTGGAAATGATCGGTGCATCGGATGTGCAAGCCGTGCAGGTCGGCGGACCATCGGGAACATTGATCGCACCAAACGAATTCAATCGCACGCTCAGCTACACCGATCTATCGACCGGCGGTTCGATCATCATTTTTGGAAAACATCGTGATCTGCTGAAGGATGTCGTGCTCAATTTCACCAATTTCTTTATCGATGAATCGTGCGGGTCGTGCTCAACCTGCCGGAATATTCCGATCCACCTGCGCACAAAACTCGAAAAGATTTTGAATGCACGCGGCGTCGATAAAGATGTGCAGGATATGCTGGAGTGGGCAAAAATTTTGAAAGCGAGCCGGTGCGGACTCGGGCAGACAGCGGCAAATCCGATTGTTTCCAGCATCAAAAATTTTCGACCATTGTACGATCAAAAAATTCAGCACGGAAAAGATTTCGACAGCAGTTTCGACATGCTGCGGGCGGTGCAGGAATCGTGCGATGTGGTCAGCCGTGTTCCGCATGTTCATTGAAGTAGATTGAAAGACGTCTCAACAGAATAGTCATTGCGAGGGAGTCCAATCTTTTCACACAAATTAAAAAACTCGATTGCTTCGACAAAAAACGTCTCGCAATGACAATCCTCAAATTTATGAGGTATGACTATGTCAACCAACGGTTCAGTTATTCGGTGCAGTATTGACGGCAAAGAATATCTTGCGAAAGCAGGAAAATACATCAACGACGTTGCGCGGGAAAATGGAGTGTATATCCCGACACTCTGCAATGTGGTCGGTATTCATCCGCGCGGTGCGTGCCGAATTTGTACGGTCATGATCAATGGAAGGATGATGACGGCGTGCACGACTCCCGTGGCGGAAGGAATGGAGATTAAAACCAACACTATGGAACTGCAGGATTTGCGCAAAGCAATTGTGGAATTGATGTACGTCGAAGGAAATCATTTTTGCCCGGCGTGCGAAAAAAGCGGCAATTGCGAACTGCAGGCGCTCGCCTACAGATTCCAGATGGTGGTCTCACGGTTTCCGTACACATTTCCGAAACGAAAAATCGATGCCCGAAATCCGAAGCTGGTCAAGAATTACAACCGCTGTATTTTGTGCAAGCGTTGTATCCGTGCGATTAAAGACGACCAGGGGCGAAGCTATTTCGCTTTCCGCAAGCGAGGCCATAAAGTGGAAGTGGGCGTTGATCTTGAACTCGGGAAATATATTACCGATGAGATAGCACAGAAAGCGATGGACATTTGCCCTGTCGGTGCGCTTGTCAAAAAGGAACAAGCATTCCGCGTTCCCATCGGCAAGCGAAAATATGACACGATGCCGATCGGTTCTGATGTTGAATCACATCATGTATAGGAGCGGATATGGAAAATCAAAAACCTGTTATTGCCACAACATCATTAGCGGGATGCTTCGGACGCCACATGTCGCTGCTGGATATTGACGAGAGGATTCTCAATCTC
>JBBINR010000031.1:0-40486 GCA_037443785.1 Ignavibacteriales bacterium
AGGAGGAGCAATTGTAACGTGGCAAGATGTTCGTAGCGGGACGAATAGTGACATCTATGCGCAGAGAATCAATGTATCGGGTGCTGTTCAATGGACTGCCGATGGCGTTGCCCTCTGCATCGCAGCGGGGGACCAACTTGGTCCCACTATTGTCAGCGACGGATCGGGAGGAGCAATTATGATGTGGGAGGATTTTCGCAACTTTAACTATAACATCTTTGCACAGAAGATCAATGCATCCGGTGTTGTTCAATGGACTGCCGATGGTGTTGCACTCTGCACTGCAGCTGGAAATCGAACCCAACCCATAACTGCCAGCGACGGTTTAAGAGGAGCAATTGTGATGTGGTCTGATCTTCGCAGCAGAACGAATTATGACATCTATGCACAGAAAATAGACACGTACGGAGTCTTAGGCATAGCCGCACCAAAACTTGTTGCTGCTAAAGATATTGCCAACGACCAAGGGGGAAAATTGCGTCTCTTCTGGGATCCATCCTATCTTGATCTTGATACTTCGCGGATAGTAAAATCGTATGCGTTGCTGCGAGGAGAAAGAACAACCGGCGTTCTTGGAAAAATATCAAAGGTCAACGGAAGTGGAATCTATTGGGAAGAGGTAAATGTCGTCAAAGCAAATCAATTGGAAGGATACAGTACAGTTATTCCGACGTATGCGGATTCCGGTTTGCAGGGGGTTCCGAAATATTATTTTCAAGTCATTGCAAGGAACAATGACTCTACAAAAATATGGTATTCCAATATTGACAGCGGCTATTCAGTTGATAACATTCCGCCTGTCGGAGTACCGGTTGCCGCCATCAGCGGCGGACAAAACAGTCAGGTGTTTTTGCATTGGAATAAAAATCGTGTCGATCCCGATGTGATGGGATATTATGTGTATCGCTCTGCGACGCCCGGATTTTCGCCGAATGGTACAACGCTCTTGGCTCTTGTTACAGACACTACATATGCTGATACGGCAAAACTCAATAATCAAAAATATTATTATCGAGTGGCAACGGTTGACATGCATGGAAATGCAGGAATAGCGAGCAGTGAACTTCAAGTACTGGTGACAGAAGTCGGTGATGCAAATGACGTGATGCCAAAAACATTTGCGCTGCTGCAAAACTATCCCAATCCGTTCAATCCTTCGACGGTGATTAGTTATCAGTTGCCAGCGAACAGTCATGTCACTTTGAAAGTGTATGATGCAATTGGCAGAGAAGTAGCAACTCTGGTAAACGAAGTGAAGGATGCAGGAACGTATTCTGCACAATTTGACGGCTCGAAACTTGCCAGCGGAATTTATTTTGCCCGATTGCAAAGTAAAGAGAAAGTGCAGATGAAGAAGATGGTTCTGATGAAATAATCGATGTAAAAGAATTCCGGCAATAAAAAGTCCGATTTAATTTTTTCAATGAGTCGGACTTTTCTTTTTATGGAATTATGTGTTCTGTGGTACATTTGAAAATTGACAATTGTAAACGATTTCTCTAAGTTGATCACATCTTAAAAACAAAAAAAATTTCCAATACCATCATGTAAGGAGCTTCATGAAATTTTTTATCAGTTTGTTCTCAAAGTCCATTTTAATTTTTGTTCTTGCCTATTCCAATCTTTCTGCGCAGTGGTCAACTAATCCCGCAATAAATAACATTGTTTGTAATGCTGGTGGTGATCAATCAAATCCCAAATTGATTAGCGATGGTATCGGAGGTGCGATTATTACGTGGCGTGATTTCCGTAACGGAAACTTCGACATTTATGCACAAAAGGTCAATGCATCGGGAGTCGTGCAGTGGACTCCCAATGGTGTTCCGCTTTGCACTGCGGTCAACGATCAATTTGCTCCTGCAATTGTCAGCGATGGTTTAGGAGGAGCAATTGTGACGTGGAGCGATTCTCGCGATGGAGCGAATTTTAAACTGTATACCCAGAAGATCAATGCGTCAGGCGCAGTACAATGGACAACCGATGGTGTTATTCTCTGTACCGCAGCGACCAATCAAAGTGCTCCTGCAATAGCCAGTGATGATTCCGGAGGTGCAATTGTTACGTGGTATGAAAACCGGAACGGAACAGACAATGATATTTACGCACAAAGAATCAATGTCTCGGGTGTTGTTCAGTGGATACCCACTGGTGTTGCGCTTTGTACCGCTATATTTAATCAATCGTATCCAAAAATTATCAGCGACGGTTTCAGAGGTGCTATTGTGACGTGGGAAGATGTTCGGAATGGAAATAGCGACATTTATGCACAGAGGATCAATGCATCCGGTGTAGTTCAATGGCCTGTAGATGGAGTTGACCTTTGCACTGCTGCCAATGTGCAACAATTACCGGTAATTGTCAGCGATGGTGTCGGAGGCGCAATTGTTACGTGGGCAGATTACCGCAGTGGAACAAACTACGATGTTTATGCACAGAAAGTAAATGCGTTAGGTTATATTCAATGGCCGTCACAGGGTGTTGCACTTTGCATAGCTGCCAACAATCAACAAAATCCGACAATTCACGATGATGGTTCAGGAGGCGCTTTTGTGGCATGGCAAGACCTTCGAAGTGGAGTGCTCAATATTTATGCGCAGCAAATCAGCACGTCAGGTACCGTTCAATGGAACAGCGATGGTGTTGCACTCAGCCCTTCGGTAAGCGCTCAATCAGTCCCAACGATAATAAATGACATGCTCGGTGGAATTATTGTATCATGGCAGGCTTATAACGGAACGAACTATGATGTGTATGCTCAAAAAATTGATGTGTCAGGAAAAGTGCAATGGACTGCCAATGGTGTTGCAATCTCAACTGCTGTTGACTATCAACAATTTCCCGCAATGATCGGGGACGGTTCCGGAGGAGGAATTGTGGTTTGGCAGGATTTGCGCAATACTAATGATTTGGACATCTATGTGCAAAAGTTTGACGAACATGGAATCTTAGGGCAAACAGAACCGAAATTAAGTGCAGTGAAAGATGTTGCGAATGACCAAGGAGGGAAAATGAGAGTGTTATGGACTCACTCATTGCTCGATGTGCCATCGAAAAATATTATTCACTCGTATACAATAAAAATGGGAGTGAAGAATACCAAAATAATGGGTAAGACAACTTCGACAGGTCCTGCTGTCGCAGATTTCATTTTCTGGGAAACAATTGGATCACGACAAGCAGATTGGTCGACAGGGTACAGTATGGTTGTCCCAACATATGCGGATTCCGGTTTGCAAGGTATCCCAATGTATTATTTCCAGGTGCTTGCCAATTCAGATTCAAACGTTTTTTGGAAGTCGAACATTGACAGCGGCTATTCGGTTGATAATATTCCGCCTGTCGGAGTACCGGTTGCCGCCATCAGCGGCGGACAAAACAGCCGGGTGTTGTTGCAATGGAATAAAAATCGTGTCGATCCCGATGTGATGGGATATTATGTGTATCGCTCTGCGACGCCCGGATTTTCACCGAATGGTACAACGATCTTGGCGCTGGCGACGGATACGTCGTTTGTGGATACGGCAAAACTCAATAATCAAAAATATTATTATCGAGTGGCAACGGTTGACATGCATGGAAATGCAGGAATAGCGAGCAGCGAACTTCAAGTACTGGTGACAGAAGTCGGTGATGCAAATGATGTGATGCCCAAAACATTTGCGCTGCTGCAAAACTATCCCAATCCATTCAATCCTTCGACAACGATCAGCTATCAGTTACCGGTGAATGGTCACATATCGTTGAAAGTGTATGATGCGATTGGAAGAGAAGTAGCAACGCTGGTGAATGAAGTGAAAGATGCAGGAAGTTATTCTGCACAATTTGACGGCTCGAAACTTGCCAGCGGAATTTATTTTACACGGCTGCAGAGTGGCGATAAAGTCCAGTTGAAGAAGATGATGCTGGTGAAATAAAACAAGCGCAACGATACAGACTTCATTAAGAAACGTTATACGTGTTCAAAGGGGTGATCGTGAGATCGCCCCTTTTTATTTGAACGATAAATTCGTAGGTTAAGCCAAAATTATATACCGACGTTATTTCGCAGGGCAAAATTCTTCATGGCCGAATTGTTCTTATACCGGAAGCAGTGCCATCATGATTATCAGAGCGATCATTCAATCGCGAAGCGGTTTCTTTTGATGATGGTAATATGGTTATGCCCTATGAATACCGCCATTGTCTATGCACAAAAGTCTTCAATACCGTTTGATCATATCTCGATAGAATCCGGCCTTTCACAATCCAGTGCACGCTGCTTGCTTCAGGATCGTCACGGTTTTTTATGGATCGGCACGCAAGATGGGTTAAATCGGTATGATGGGTATGAGTTCAAAGTGTTCAGATATGATGCTGCCGATTCCAACTCTTTGACCGGTAATTATATTTCTTGTCTTCTGGAAGATCGCGACGGATTGTTGTGGATCGGAACGCTCGGAGGATTGACCCGGTACGATCCCATCGACAATACTTTTACCCGGTATTTTCCTGATAAAAAAAATAGTTCGGCGTTGCAGGGTGAATCGGTGATTGCATTGTGTGAAGATAACGATGGAAATATTTGGGCGGCAACATATCTCGGCGGCATGAGTAAGTTTAATAAAAAGACAAACTCGTTCAAAACATATGTCAACGATCCGAATGACTCTACCAGTATCAGCAATAATATTGTAACAGACATTTCAAAAGATGATGATGGGAATTTATGGATTGGAACGTTCGGAGGCGGATTAAATAAATTTTCCATGGCAGCCGGTACATTTGAACATTATGTCAATGATCCTCAACGGCGCACTTCTCTCAGCTCAAATATTGTTATGACGGCTGTCTATAATGGAGAAAACAGTATCCTTGTCGGTACAAATAACGGCTTCAATGTTTTCAATCCTAAAACGAATAATTCCACTCTTTATACGAATGATCCGAAAAATGCTCAAAGCATAAGCAGCAATCCCATTCAGAAAATATATAAGGATACCGAAGGAAAGATTTGGATTGGGACATACGATGCTGGTTTGAATCTCTTCGATCACAACACCGGAACATTTATCCATTATCAAAAAAATGAAAATGATAATCACAGTCTCAGTGCGAACAGTATTCCGGCAATACTAGTTGATAGAAATAACATACTGTGGGTTGGTTCGACAACGAGTGGGTTAAATAAAGGCAGGTTGGGCCCTAAGATGTTTTCAACCATCAAGCATGAGAAGAAAGATAAGAACTCAATCAGCAGCAATATGATCAGTTCGTTGTTCGAAGACAGCCGGGGCAATATCTGGATTGGGACAGATTTTGGTTTGAATAAAATTGAAAATGGGTCAAAGAATATCCTTCGGTATTTTTCTGTTGCGTCAAATCCGAACACGTTGAGCGACAACAAGGTATGGACAATCACTGAAGATCATCATGGGTTTCTGTGGATCGGGACACAATCGGGATTGAACAAATTTGATCCGGTAAAGAATGTTTTTACACGGTACCTTTTTGATCCGAAGAATCCCAACAGCCTCCCGTTCAATCTTATTGTCAGCATCTACATTGACAGTGCAAATATGCTATGGCTTGGCTCGTCCGGCGGCGGCCTGATACGATTTGATCCCCATAAAAATAAATTCATCCAATATGTTCACCGTGAGGACAATCCCAACAGCATCAGCGATAACATTGTATTCGAAGTGTATAAAGGAAGATCAAACCTGTTATGGCTCTGTACGCCGACAGGGTTGAATTCATTTGACCCGAAGACGGGAAAATTTGTCCGCTATACGCAATTGAAATTTTCCACTCGTACCCAAGAATCAAAAACGATATTTTCGATTTATGAAGATGAACAAGGAATATTATGGTTAGGAAGTCTTGGGGACGGATTGATACAATTCGATAGTACATATCAGCACGTGAAAAATTATACGGAAAACGATGGGCTTCCAAATAATGTTGTGTATGCCATTGTTCCGGATTCAAAGAACGGTCTTTGGCTTTCCACAAACAGGGGATTGACCCGATTTGATACAAAGAGTGAAAAATTCAGAAATTATGATTTAACCGACGGATTGCCGAGTTATGAATTTAATTCAGGCGCGAGGCTGATGACCCGCGGCAACGAAATGTATTTTGGCGGCATAGAAGGTATAGTTCATTTTAATCCGGAAACCGGGAAAGAAAATAAATATGTTCCGACAGTCATAGTTACACGGTTTAAAGTATTTGATAAAGAATTACAAAAAGATAAGACATACTATGGCGGTGAAGAAATATATCTATCGTACGCCGATAATTATTTTTCGTTTGAATTTGCCGGATTGCAGCTGACAGAACCAACGAAAAATCGGTATGCCTATAAATTGGAAGGACTTGATAAGGATTGGATTTATTCAGGGAATCGTCGGTATGTTGGTTATACTCATTTAGAGCCGGGAACATATTCGTTTCACGTACGAGCTTCGAACAACGACGGCGAATGGAATGAAAAAGAGTTAGCGATCGCAATAATTATTTCTCCTCCATTTTGGAAAACGTGGTGGTTTACTTCGGCATCGATCTCCCTGTTGTTCGGGATTGTATATTCGTTCGTGCGACAACGGATGCACCGGCTGAAAAAAGAAAAGGAATCGCAGGAAGTATTTTCAAAACAGTTGATGGAAGTGTATGACTCAGAACGGAAAAGGATTGCGGCTGAATTGCATGACGGGCTTGGACAAAATCTGTTGATCATCGCAAACCGGGCAAAGATGGGATTGAAAAAAGAGGATGCTTCCTTGATGCAGAAAGAATTTGAGAATATCTCTGCCAGCGCATTGGAATCGATCAATGACGTGCGGAAGATAACATATAATCTTCATCCGCTGCAGATCGACGAAGTGGGAATTACCACGGCGATTGAATCGATGCTAAAACGGATTGCCTCGCTGATCGACAGCACGTTGACTTTTACGATAGAAAATATCGACGGCCTTCTCGTTGAAGAGAAACGAATCCACTTTTATCGCATCATTCAAGAAACATTAAACAACGCTATCAAACATTCATCAGCAAAAAACATCGAAGTGATTGTTTCAAAAGAAGAGCAGTCTATTCGAGCCATTATTAAGGATGACGGCAAGGGTTTTAACCGTGACACAAAGAAAGACGGGTACGGGCTCCGTGGATTAAATGAGCGAATTAAAATTCTGGGCGGAGATTTGGCCATTGTTTCCTCAATTGGTGCGGGAACAGTCATCAAAATCATTCTTCCGATTGGTGAGGGGAGGAAGAAATCATGATAAAAAAAATATTTATTGCCGATGATCATCCCATCTTTCGGAAAGGACTCATAGAGATCATATCGTCTGAAGCCGATTTTGAAATTGCCGGAGAATGCGGCGATGGGATCACGGCACTGAATTTTATTGCTGAAAAGAAACCGGATATCGCCCTGCTTGATATTCAGATGCCGAAGATGAACGGCTTTGAAGTATTGAAAAAGATGAACGAATTGAAGCTTTCGACAAACGTCGTTTTTTTGACAATGCATGCCGAAGAAAACATCGTTGAAAAGGCAATGGAACTTGGTGCGAAAGCATATCTTCTTAAAGAGTCCGTTACGGACGATATCGTTCGGTGTTTAAACAACGTTATAGAGGGGAAATTTTATGTTTCGGGCTCCATTTCCAATTACTTATTCACGTTGAACAATAAGTTGAAAGCGGGAAACGAAAAGCACGGGATTCAAAAACTCACCTCTACCGAAATCACGATCCTGAAATTAATCGCAGAAAAAAAATCCAGCCGAGAAATTGGAAAGATCCTGTATATCAGTGTCCGAACTGTCGAGAACCACAGAAATAATATCTGCACCAAGCTGAATCTCCACGGAGCCAATGCTCTCCTCCCGTTTGCACTCGAAAATAAACATCTTCTCGTTTAAGAATCCTGACCCGGCGGCCGCTGGCACAACACATTTCATTCTAAGTATCCCTACTCATATGAATTGAGTATCCATCGCTATTCCACTTCCGCGTCCTTTTACCCACATTCACACAATGGAACACGACAACATTATAAAAATTATGATCGTCGATGACAACAAGCACATGCGGGAAGTCATCATAGATGCGCTCTCTATGGTTCCATGTTCTATCATTGAATATTCAAACGGTAAAGATGCTGTCGAAGGATACGATCGTACGTTACCGGATTGGGTGCTGATGGATGTGATGATGAAGCCGATGAACGGTATTACGGCGCTTGCTCAAATTATGAAAAATCACCCCGAAGCAAAAATAATTATGGTGACCAATGCCGTTGAAGAGGAGATCAGCACTGCATCGTTTAATGCAGGAGCGACCGCGTTCGTTCGGAAAGAATCTCTTTTTCAAATTCCTGATTTGATATTGAAAACACAAAACCACTTATCACACATTTAAATACAGGAGGGAAGTATGGAAAAAGAAAACAGGTTCCAAACCACGCTGCTATTCGGCATGCTGTTATCCGGGATACTGTTCCATTCGTCGTCTGCGCAATGGTCAACAAATCCATTAGTGAATAATGCAATTTCGACATTTAATTTTTATAACAAATTTGTTCCCGTCATTGTATCTGATGGAGCGGGTGGTGCGATTATTACATGGGAAGACAGCCGAAATGATGGTTCAAATTTCGACATTTATGCGCAGAGGATCAATGCTTCGGGAGTTGTTTTATGGACTGCCGATGGTGTTGCCATCTCAACCGGACCGCAAGACAAAAGGGCTCCTGCCATTGTGAGCGATGGAGCAGGAGGAGCAATCATTACGTGGAAAGATTCTCGCACCGGATTCAATTTATTTGACATCTATGCACAAAGAATTGATTCATCGGGAACAGTGAAGTGGACGACGGATGGAGTAGCTATTTGTACAGTAGCAGGTGTTCAGGAAGATCAAAAGATCGTAAGTGATGGATCGGGGGGAGCAATTATTACGTGGGAAGACCAACGCAGCGGGAGCGGCGCAGGCTATAAAATATATGCGCAGAGAATTGATTCGAATGGATCGATCCATAGCGGATGGACAGCAGATGGAGTTGCCATCCGTTCCAACTTGTCTGGCAGCGTGAATTTGCCCTCCATTCTTGGAGATGGTTCAGGAGGTGCAATAATCACATGGTCTGATTATCGTAACTTAAGTAACTATGACATCTACGCACAGAGGATCACTGGTGCCGGTGATACGCTCTGGACTGCAAACGGTGCTCCTGTTTGTACGTTTGGGACAAACCAGGGTAGACCGCTTATCGTAAGTGATGGATCGGGCGGTGCAATCATCGAATGGACAGACAATGATATCAACGGCGGAGATTTGTATGCGCAAAGAATTAACTCTTCCGGTACAAAACTGTGGGCAACAAATGGAGTAGCCATTTGTGCGGCAGCAAATATACAACAATACAGTACTATCATTAGTGATGGATCAGGCGGTGCAATCGTTACCTGGAGAGACGCTCGAAGTGGATTTGGAGACATCTATGCGCAGAGAGTAAATGCAAGTGGCGATACTTTGTGGGTAGCCAATGGCGCAATCATCTGTGCGGCCACAGACGAGCAATATTGGCCTACCATTGTTAGCGATGGAGCAGGAGGAGCAATCATTACGTGGCATGATAACCGTGCTGGAACTGGGGCGTATGATATTTATGCACAGAGGATTAACGGATCTGGAGTTGTTCAATGGACAACTGACGGTGCTGCTGTCTGTACAAGCGGAAACATGCAAGGGTATCCCACCGTTACCACTGATGGAGCCGGAGGTGCTATCATAACATGGTATGATTATCGCGCCGGCTCTAATTCCGATATCTACGCATCACAAATAAATGCGAATGGAAGTTTAGGTGCGGGACCACTTCCCGTTGAATTAGTTTCATTCGCAGCATTGAGCAATCAACATATCGTTGAATTGAAATGGAAGACGGCGACAGAAGTGAATAATTACGGATTCGAGATAGAGAAGAAAAGAATAAAGGATGAATTAGGAAGTATGAAATGGGAAAAAATTGGATTTGTCGAAGGAAGCGGAACAACAAATTCTCCGAAAGAATATTCTTATTCCGATAAAAATGTTTCGAGTGGGAAATATTCATACCGATTAATGCAAATCGATCGAGATGGAAAATTCAAATATTCACAGGAAGTTGAAGTAACGATTGGCAGCACACCAAAAGAATTCGCACTTGCACAGAATTATCCCAATCCATTTAACCCTTCGACAGTAATCAGTTATCAGTTGCCAGCGAACAGCCATGTTACTTTGAAAGTGTATGATGCGATCGGGCGAGAAGTAGCAACGCTGGTAAATGAAGTGAAAGAAGCGGGAAGTTATTCCTCACGGTTTGATGGAGCAAAACTTTCCAGCGGAATCTACTTTGTACGATTACAGAGTGGTGAGAAAATACAATTGGAAAAAATGATATTATTAAAATAATTTGAAACCCAAATACGTTATGAGAAAAGGCGGACAAAAATCCGCCTTTTCTATGTCTTTATTCCATTTTTCGTGGTAAAGAATTTTTCTCATTAATACTTAAAAAGGGTATATTAGAGCAGAAAATCAGGTGCGCTTGTTAAGGACAGGGCATGAAAAAGTATAATTTATTTTTGCATCGAATGGCTTTAATTTTCCATGGTAACGTGCAAGCATGAAGTTTTGTTGAAACGAAAAAAGACGTCATTACCATACTCAAGACAGGAAATAATTTTGTGACGAGAATATATGATTAAAAAAGGAGTTCAAGTAAAATTATCGGATATCGCACGGAGACTTGATGTTTCAAGCGTGACGGTTTCAAAAGCATTGCGTGGCCATCCGGATATTTCGAGCAATACCGTAAAAAAAATAAAGGCAGTTGCCAAAGAATTGGGATATGTTCCAAACTTTATGGCTCGGAACCTCTCATCGAAAAATTCCAGAATGATTGGTGTCATCGTTCCGAAAATATCAAACTTCTTTTTTTCCGCAATTATCGAATCCATTTATGATGTCGCATTTGAAAACGGCTACGAAATCATTCTTATGATATCGCAGGAAAGTGCTGAGCGTGAAATACTCCATATTCAAACACTATTGTCAATGCGTGTTGACGGCTTGATTATTTCTGTTTCAGAACAAACCATTGATTACTCAATTTTTGAAACCATTCGAAAGATGGGTTTGCCGATAACATTTGTGGACAGAGTTATTCCGTTGGAAGAATTTAATTCGGTTGTTTCAGATGATTATGCCGGGGCCGTTTTGGCAACCGAACAAGCCATTAAAGTTGGATATAAAAAACTTGGGCACATTGGCGGGTATCAACATACCAATATCGGCAGAGACCGTCTGCGGGGTTTTAAAGACACGCTGAAAAAACATCAATTGACAATCTATCCTGAGAAAGTAATTCTCGGTGGCTTTGGCGAAGAAGACGGATATAAAGGGTTTATGAAAATGTACAGTTCCGGAAATTTACCGGAATTTATTTTTGCCGTAAATTTTCCGGTTGCACTTGGAATATATAAAGCGGCGCAAGAACTCAATTTAAAGATTCCAAAAGATTTTGATATTATTTGTTTTGGGAATACCGGACTGAATCAATTTCTTTCTCCTAAGATGACGATCGTTGAACTCTCTGCAAGTACATTAGGGAAGATGGCGGTCGATCTAGTGCTCGAAAATATTCATAACCAAGAAGCATTCCAGACTAAGCATCTCAAATTAGCAACGAAACTTGTGTTGGGAGATACCTGCGTTAAAAAGTATGAGAAGCAGCGGAAATAATTTTAACCATCAACCTACCGTGTTAGTGTACCATGGACGATCGCGCCATAGAAAAAATGGCGAACGAAATTTTTCTGAAAAGGAATGACCTCGCCCGCATTTGATCTTCTCAACATCACTTATCCGACTTTCAGTACTCTTTTTTCATTTTAAGTTATCGCTAACTTAAAAAATACTTGACTATAAAATTTAAAAGTTCTACAATGAACCCCACAATGTAAACCTTTACATTTCCTGTTAATCCTAACCAATCCTTTATCACTATTTGTCTGCTGGCGATTAGTCATCAGATAAAATGTAAAGGTTTACATTTTCAGAAAAGACAAAATTATGCAACCAAGCATTATTGATGTAGCAAAAGAAGCTGGTGTCTCGATAGCCACAGTATCAAGAGTGATTAATGGAAGCGACAAGGTAAAATCAGAAACACGGGATCGAGTTCTCGAAGTTGTTCAGCATTTGAAGTATGCACCGAATCCTGCTGCTCGCGGCCTTATCATGAAACGAACGGAAGCCATCGGTTTGTTGCTTCCGGATTTGCATGGGGAATTTTTCTCTGAAATTATTCGCGGCGCCGATGAAGCTGTGCAATCAAAAAACTATCACCTTATTGTCTCAAGTTCTCATAATGACATCAAGGAAATCGAAGCAGCTCTTCGATTTATGAGAGGCCGGGTTGATGCACTGGTCGTGATGTCACCGATGGTGCATTCGGAAGTTTTGCTGGCAAATCTTCCAAAAAGTTTACCGGTTGTTCTCTTGAATTGTCATACAAGTAATCCGATGTACGACACGATTATGACCGATGGGTTTGGCGGTGCAAAGGAAATGGTTTCGTTTTTACTTCGCGAAGGCCATAAAAGAATAGCAATTATAAAAGGAGGAGATGAAAATATTGAGTCTCGTGAACGACTCAATGGATGCTATGCCGCATTTCAAGAGCGTGAAATGGCATTAGATCCGGAATTGATTATTGAAGGAGATTTTACTGAGGAATCCGGGTTCAACGCAGCAATGAAAGCAATCGCATTGCGAAATAGGCCGACGGCAATTTTTGCATTCAACGACAGTATGGCGATCGGTGCGATTGGAGCGATTCGTGAAGCGGGATTGCAAATTCCAAAAGATATTTCTGTGTGCGGGTTTGATGATATCCCGATTGCAAAATATTTAAGTCCGTCGCTTACTTCAGTGCATGTTCCCATTCATGATTTAGGTGCGATGGCAATTACGAGAGTGTTCGATCGTATTGAAAAGAAAACCGATGGTGCGGCTGCTCATATTTTTGTTCAAACCAAATTGTGTATTCGAGATAGTTGTACACCAATTCACCATTCTAATCAACCAACAAAGGAGGGTAATGTTGCCTAAACACCACAAATTGTTTTTCGTTGTGATTGAGTGACAATCGCATGCTCACTCAATGTGTTAAGAATTTTTACTAACCAAAGGAGATATAGTATGAAACAACAAACACGTTTTTTTGCATTGACATTGATGCTTCTTGTCTTTGCGATTTCCATGTTTGCCCAAACAAAACGTACTGATGCTATCTGGGCTCGGACAAGTTCTACCCCAATTACATTAGACGGCAAGTTAAACGAAGCTGATTGGGCAAAGGCAGAATCGATTGTCGTTGTCTATGGCAAACCAGGTGCCATGCCAGGAAGTGGATATTCCTATGTAAAAGGGAATATGTGGGACTCGACTCGGGTCACGCTTAAATTTCTTGTTGTGGGTGATTCACTTTATATGGCTGCCATTGTTCCCGATAGTTCAATTGGCGGAAGTGATTGGGAAAAATTCGACTCGTTCTTAATGAGTATTCGGAAACATGAACTTCCCGATCGACCGTCGCCGTCATTTGAATATTTTTATGGATGGATTGGTGCTTGGGATACAACCACCCGGGATGCAGGTGCTTCCCCAGGATTTTTTGGACATGCAGGAGGAAAGCGCACTGATTCCACCGGCGGTGTTCCTAACTGGAGAATTTGGGATGCGAAAACATTCGTAAAAGGAACGAGCAACATTGATACAAACGCTGCTGGTCAAAAAGTCGCCGATACAATGTGGACGACTGAGTATAAATTCAATTTGAAACAACGCGGATATAACGTCAGCGGGGCGAATGGCGACATTGTTGAAATGACAATTACAATTTTTGATGCGGATTGGTTCTGGGCAGGAAAACCTGAATTAGAATCAGGAGCGTGGACATGGTTCCAAGGTCGTTGGGGTGGTGATCCGTTCTATAATATTTTCAGGATTCATGCAAATCCGGCTGTGACAACAAATTCAGGAGCAGTCCCAGCTATTGATCCGGATGTCACAATTCAAAATGGAGCTAACTTCCCCAAACCGGTCATCGATGGAAAATTGGATGAAAACGTTTGGAAAGGTGCCAAATCTTTGCGAGTTGCTTTTGGAGATGACGCACTTAGGGCAACATATCCTGGCATCGGTCCGTATCGCAGCGGCTATAGACAAATGAAAGGCGATACATCGTCTGTCACGCCAAACGTCTTGGATCCAGCCGATGCAACGGTAAAATATTTCTTCCGTGGAGATACTTTATACTTTGGATTTGATGTAAAGGATCAGATTCTGACGCGAGGATTTCAAGAGAACTTGAAAGATTGGGTGCGGCTTACGATTACAAAGAGGGATAGTGTTAATCCAGATCATGTGCTGAAAGCTGTTGACCTCGATGTAACGGTTGTTGACACCGGTGCTGGGTATGCAGTCGGAGGTTACTTGCGCAATCTTAAAGATTCTTTAAACGGAGCTTGGGTTGGTGTTACGAAAAAAGGATCTTTCACCGACTTTACAAAAGCTGATACCGGTTATACGGTTGAACTTGGCGTTGATCTTAAAAAACTTGGATATCCGGCAGGGCGTGGAGATGGTGTTCTCTTCTTTGGAGTAACGGTTCACGATGGTGACAGTCTCCGTGCTGTTGATGGAACAAGTTACGCCGACCGTGTATGGTTCTTCAGCGAAGGGTCTGAAAGTCCACAGGCTGCAAACCATATTGGAACTGCACCAGCATGGGGCTACATGAATCCAACTTCATTTGTCACGGGTGTAGAAAATATTGCAAGCACAGTCCCAGGCAGTTTTGAGTTATATGGAAACTATCCAAATCCATTTAATCCGAGCACAAAGATTGATTTTGCAGTACCAATTCAATCGAATGTCCGATTAGTTGTGTATGATTTACTTGGTAGAGTAGTAGCAAGCGAGGTCATGGAGGCTGTAACGCAAGGTCGCCATGTGTATAACTTTGATGCTAAAACTTTAGCGTCGGGTGTATATTTCTATCAAGTGCAATTATTGGATGTTTCAAACAACAATGTCCGTGATATCAAGAGCAGTAAAATGCTTCTGATGAAATAATCTTGTTGTTCATACTGCCAAAGAGTTGCTCTCTTCGGCAGTATCTATGATTTGTTATAATTAATTCTGCAACATTATTGTTTATCATTCCACTTTCATGGAAATGTCATGAGCAAACATTTACAACTCTCTTGCAAACAGCGATCGTTTGCAATTATCGCAGCAACTGTTCTTGCATCACTCGTGCTGACAGCGGGAACAACCGGGAAAATATCCGGAAAGATAACCGATGCAAAAAACGGGGAGCCGTTAATAAGTGCAAACGTAATATTAACCGGAACAAATCTTGGCAGTATTGCCGATGTTGACGGTTATTATACGATTCTCAATGTCCCTCCGGGTAATTATGAAATCCAATTCCGTTTCATTGGATATCGTACGCACATTGTTAAGCAAGTCCAAATAATGTCTGATAACACGACGAAACTTGATGTTTCGATGCAGGAAGATGTCGTGACCGCACAAGAAGTTGTTGTAACGGCAGAGAAGCCGGTGGTGCAAGTGAACCTGACAAGCACCGTAGCGACAGTCAGTGATCAAGAAATTAAAACGTTGCCCGTTCAGGAACTTCAAGATATCGTAAATCTTCAAGCAGGTGTCGTTGATGGACATTTTCGCGGAGGTCGCGAAGGCGAAGTGCAATATCAAGTTAACGGTGTTTCAATCAACAATGCGTATGACAACTCGCAAAGCATAAAAATTGACCGTTCAATCATTCAAGAAGTGCAGGTAATTACCGGAACATTCGACGCCGAATACGGGCAGGCGATGAGCGGGGTAGTCAATACAGTCTTGAAATCCGGAAGTGATCGATTTGAATGGAATGCCGAAGCATACGGAGGAGATTTCCTTTATGGAAGCGGCGGCAAACGAGGATTAGAGTATAAATCACATCCGTTCTCGACGCAAAATTTTCAAGCGACTATTAGCGGTCCAACAGGCATTCCTCAGACATATTTTCTTTTTAATGGAAGACGATATGTCTTTGAGGACTATCTGCATGGAACAAGAAAATATAATGCAATTTGGACTCCCAAAAGAGATACGATAGGAAATATTGTGGGTTTTGATTCTCTTGGCGACGGAAAAGAAGTGCCCCTTGGCTACCGTAGAGAATGGTCTGGGTTAGGAAAAATTACCAATAAATCGTTGGAAGGAATTGAATTAAGCTATCAAGTATTGCTTGACTACGCAGAGGAGTCACGAACAGATAAAGACTATACGTATAAATGGGTATTAAATCCTGACGGAAGAAAAAAGCAAACAACTCTTTCATACGTTCATGGTATCGATATAACTCATTTGCTTTCTCAATCGACGTATTATACGCTCAGTGTTCATCAAAACTATTTTGATTATAAGGACTGGGTGTATGAAAGTTTTTATGACAAAAGATATGATCAGGCCGGTACTCCTGTAACCTTACCTCAATCTGATATTTATTTGCTAGGCGTGGACTTTGGACGCTTTCGGCAAAAGACCAATACCTACATCGGCAAATTTTCGTTGATGAGCCAAGTTTCTCGAGAACATCAAATAAAAATAGGCGGTGAGTTTCAATATTCTGATTTGGAATTTGGAACAGCTGGAACGCTGGTATACCTGACCGAAGGCGGAGTGACAAAATTATTTCGGTATGTTGATCTTCCTCCGGATTATCCCGGAATACAATATTACAAACCAATTTCAGGCGCAGGATATGTTCAAGATTTAATCGAGTGGAATGATTTGACAATCCGAGCGGGCGTACGGTATGAATATTTTGATGCGCGTTCAACTTTGCCAAGCGATCTTGCCAATCCGGCAAACGCAATTTCCGGTGCACCGGTTTCTCGTCAAAGGGCAACAACCGTTAAGACTTCGGTTGCTCCAAGGCTTGGCGTATCGTATCCGATTACTGCAACGGCAGGAATATTTTTCTCGTACGGGCATTTTTATCAACTTCCTCCTCTGCGTGATATGTTTAATAATTCCAATTATGATAAACTCGCCCGCATTCAGGCGGCAACATCAGATTACGGAGTTTTGGGAAATCCTGATGTAAGGCCGGAGCGAACCGTGCAATACGAATTTGGGTACAAGGATGCGCTCTCCGATGCGCTTGGACTTTCGATAAATATTTTTTACAAAGATATTCGGGATTTGCTCGGAGTAGAATTTATTTCGACGTACAATGATGCTCAATATACTCGCTTAACGAATGTTGACTTTGGAAATGTTACAGGATTTACTATTTCATTGACACAAAGGAGAATAGGAATTGTCAGCACATCTGTTGATTATACATGGCAAACAGCTCAAGGAAATTCAAGTGATCCTAAAGAGACAGCACAACTTGCAGAGGCGAAACAGGATGCTCGTCCGAGGCAGGTCCCTTTAAATTGGGATCAGCGGCATACGTTAAATGCAAGCATTCAATTATCCGAGCCAAGCGACTATTCAATAAGTACGATTTTAAAATATGGAAGCGGATTACCATTTACGCCGGCTCTTAGCTCCACATTTGGTTCCCAAATAGAGCCAAACTCGGGGAGGAAACCGATGGGATTTACAGTCGATTTACGAGCGGAGAAAGCATTTTCACTTGCCGGTTTACAAATGAATGGATTTGTGCGTGTCTTAAATTTATTTAACACAACGTATTTTAATGGCGATGTATTTTCTACGACCGGAAGTCCGGATTATTCGATAAATCCGGTTGTTGACAAATATCGTTTGTTAAACCCGTTGCGATACTTTCAGCCAAGAAGAGTTGAAATCGGTATTTCGTTATCTCCATTAGCGTCAGCACAGTAAATCAGGGAGAATCCTCAGTATGAAAAAATATTTTTACACATTATTTATTTTCGTCATCGTTAATAGTAGTGTCCTTTTATCACAGCAACTTTATCGTCTCGTTCCGCCTAGTGGCCGGGGCTCTTCCGATGCAGAGCGAAGGGGATTACATGATGCTAATAACATTGCTACCGAATTTTGGAATTATGGTATGGTAGGCGCCTTAGCCGGCGACGATCCGAGAATTCATCCTTCCGTTGAAGTTCCGAGAGGGACTGGGAAAGTGTATTCCGATGGAATAACACCATTTGTTCTTGCGAGAATAAAAAATGATTCCGGTAAAACCATCTATATTATGGAGAATGGTTATCGAGAAGGTAACGCTGTCAGTACAAAAAGTAATAGAACGATGCGTTTTGAACCTCGGCCAGGATATTTTAATCCGAATCCATCGGTGAATGTTAACCGATTTGTTGCAATGAAAAGACGGCCTGAAACATGGCCTGCATCGTGGCCGGACAGGGACAGCACATTCACCGGAAAATGGAATGGATATTTTGGGACGTCTGAAGCGTTTGCACCGGATGAAGAAAGCTATACCGTGATGGATGATCAATTTTATGATTCATTCATTTTTACGCCCGATCAGCGTGATGCTACGCGGCAAGGATTAGGGTTAAGAATAGAAGTGCGAGGTTTCCAATGGGCAAACCCTCAAGCGGGAAATGTTATTTTCTGGCATTATGATATTGCCAATGAAGGAACAACAGACTATCCGAACAATGGCGATGAAGAAAATATTTTTTTCGGATTGTACATGGATACCGGTGTAGGTAAAGGCCAAGGCAATATCAGTTGTGACGGCGATGAAAATATTGATGACGCTGCACAGTATGATAAATCTTCCGGTTTAAACTTGGTCTACACGTGGGATGCTTTTGGACGGGGGACCGATTTTGCGAGCAATTGTGGTAAAACTGGATATCTTGGATATGCATATCTGGAGACGCCGGGAAAACCATATGATGCTATTGATAATGACGGTGATGGAATAACAAATGAGTCAAGAGACAGTGGTCCGGGACAAAAAATTGAAGGGCAGCAAAATATTCTTTCATACATTCAATCACATTATGATGCAATAAAATTTGAAAATGTCATCGGTAAAATTGCCGAACGTCCGGCATATAAAACCGGTGTATGGTGGACAGGTGATGAAGATTTAGATTGGACTGCAGAACAGTGCGATTTTGGTGCTGATGGTGAACCGGGTACGCATGATTTCGGCGAAGGAGACAGTATTCCTACGAGCGGTGAACCAAATTTTGATAAGACGGATCTTCACGAATCGGACCAAATTGGATTGACGGCGTATCGAATGTGGTTGATTGCCGATCCGCCGGTTCCTAATTATGATCGGTCAATTACTTTTTCACAAACGAATAATGCCGGCCAGCCAATTGTGCAGGCGAGATATAATGGAGATTACCCACACTACTTTTATGATTTTTTCGAAGGGAAAGCGCAAGATCCTTCCAACCCGGGACCGTTTAGTCCAACATCGGTATTCAATATTAATATCGGCTTTTTATTTGCGTCGGGTCCCTTTACACTGAAAGCCGGAACTCAGGAACGATTTAGTTTAGCACTGGCGTATGGATCTATTCTTCAAGAATTGGTAGGTACGGTTAAAGTTGTTCAAGCTATCTACAACGGGAATTACAGATTTGCAACCCCCCCTCCTGCACCAACCCTCAGAGCCGAAGCCGGCAACGGGTACGTTCAGCTGTATTGGGATGATGTTGCAGAACATTCAACGGATCCGACAACATTTATTAATGACTTTGAAGGATATAAAATTTATCGTTCCACAGATTATAATTTCAATGATGTCAATACCGTTATTAGTGCGCGTGGGTTGTCGCAGACGAATAATGGAAACCCATTAGCTCAGTATGATCTTGATGATCAATACTTTAGTTCATCTTCACAAGTGGTAAATGGATTGGCTTTTAATTTGGGAACGAATTCGGGTTTGACTCATTCATTCCGTGATACCACCGTAACAAACGGACAAGAATATTATTATGCCGTGACCGCATATGATTTTGGTGCAACATTTGTTTCCGGTGCTGCCGGCGAACAATTCACATTTTATCCTTCCGAAAATTCAATATCTGTTTCAAGAACTCTTCTCGGGGGTGTTAAACTTCCAAAAAATGTTGCTGTAGTTCGGCCGAACCCTAAAGTGCAGGGATACAATCCAGCATCAGCATCGGGCTTAACGAAAGTTTCCGGTACAGGCGTAGGAACTGCCGCAGTGAAAATAGTAAGCTCTACCGATGTACCTGATGGACGAACAGTGTTGCTGAAGATGAAAACAAATATTCCTCAAAATATTCATGCAGACTACTATCAACTGATCGATAGTCTTTCGGGCACCATTTATTTAGAAAAAGGGACTGATTTCAATGCGACGGGAAATGGCTCGATTGGTGCAGGTATTCTTCCCTTAGTATCTACATTGGCGACGCCTACGGTAGACACAAGTAATACAAAGTTTACTCCGGCAAGTAAATCCAATGTGGCCCTGGATTTTACTTACATAAATGATCTTCCTATTAATCAACGCCGAATAGGATATCCAAGCGACATTGAGATCGAATTTTTTGATACTGTTGTTGATACATCAACATCAAAAGGTTTCTTGCTTCCCGCAGTTCCCGTAAAATTTAAAATTAATGCCATATCCACAACGGGACAAAAAACACAACTTAAATTTTATTTCAAAGATGGGGGCGGTAAAGACAGTACCATAAGTAAACAGGCCGATAATCTTTATATCCTTGGATTAGACCCTGTTAAAGACACTCTCTACCAGACGTGGAATATAAAATTAAATTCGAGTAAAGCAGGTTCTAACGCTGTTTTACCTTCACCGGGAGACATCTATGTGATGAAGCTTCTGGTGCCATTTCAAGATGGCGAAACATTTGTATTTAAAACGTATGGGCAAAAAGTATCTCCTGCCGCCGCAGGCAGCCTCGATAAGGATAAACCGTATGTCGTACCTAATCCCTACGTTGGCGCGGCAGGTTTTGAGCCGACTCCATTTGGTGTGCAAGGTCGAGGAGATCGAAGATTAGAATTCAGAAATATTCCCCAGAACAGTACGATAAGAATTTTCACGGTACGGGGAGATTTAGTGAAAACGCTCGTGCAAGACGGTTCAATCAATGGATATGTTGCATGGGATTTGCGCACTAAAGATAATTTAGATGTTGCGCCGGGTTTGTATATTTTTCATGTCGATGCCGGAGCTGGCGGAACAAGCATCGGTAAATTTGCAATTATAAAATAAGCGAGGACAATCATGATGAAGAAAATCCTTATTCTTTTCTCTGCACTTGTTCTCGCGTTGCCTCAACTTTTCCCGCAATCAAAAACGGGAACGAGCATTGGTGCATTCCTTTCGATTGAGCCAAGTGCGCATATCGCCGCAATGGGAAATGCGGGCGTAACACTGTATTCTGAACCCCAGGCTGTTTACTATAATCCCGGCTCGATTGGTTACATGCAAGGAACAATGGTTCAATTTACGCACAGTTTATGGCTCGCGGATATTTCCTACGATTATGGTGTATTAGCGTTCGCTGTGGGAGGAGTGGGAAATGTTTATGCGACCCTTACATCTCTTAATTCGGGTGAAATTGACGTTCGAACATTTGAACAACCACTTGGAACAGGCGAGCGTTATTCCGTTTCCGATATCGCAATCGGAGTTGGAATCGGCCGTCAAATTTCTGACCGATTTTCTGTGGGAGTGCAAGCAAATTATATTCAAGAAACAATTTGGCACAGTGCAATGTCTGCATTTTCGTTCAGTGTCGGAACCATCTACAGAATTTCTCCCGACGGATTTCATCTTGGCGCAAGTATTTCTAACTTTGGAACACGGGGACAATTCGGCGGCAGGGATTTGCGCGTGTCATACGATCAGAATATTGCGAAGTATGGCGATAACGGACAGCTTCCAGCAGAACTGTTTACAAATGATTTTGCACTTCCCATTACGTTCCGGGTAGGACTCGGTTTGCCATTCCAATTGGGCGAATCAAATAAAATCACTGTTGCCGTTGATGCGTTTCATCCGAGCGACAATACAGAAAGCGTGAGCTTTGGTGCAGAGTATTTGTTCGTAAATGCCGTTGCGCTGCGAGCCGGTTATCAAAATTTGTTTCTTGAGGATTCAGAAGTTGGTTTAACGCTTGGCGCAGGAATAGAATATGAAATGGTCGGATACAGATTCAATTTCGATTACGGCTGGGCTGATCATGGACGCTTAAAAGAGACACATCGCATTACGGTAGGAATTGCATTTTAATTATTATGGTAATTGTTTTTAAAAGGAATCAATGTGAAAATTTTCAAAACGAAATACGGTCATTTTTCAAACGATGGAAAGGAATATATCATTACCACCCCGCGTACGCCGCGTCCGTGGATTAATGTTATCAGCAACGGTGATTACGGAATTACATTTTCTCAAACCGGAGGAGGATACAGCTGGCGAACTCATGCGCAATTAAATCGCCTTACGCGGTGGGATCAAGATCTTATTAAAGATGAATGGGGAAAATATATTTATCTGCGTGATGAGAAAGGTCATGTCTGGTCTGCGGGATGGAAACCCGTCTGCAGTGAACCGGATTTTTATGAATGCAGACATGGTGTTGGTTATTCGATCATCACATCAAAAAATTTTGGAATAGAAACAGCGTTGAAAGTATTCCTTCCAAATGAAGACCCGGTCGAAATTTGGAAGCTGACAATTCGCAACAAAACAAAAAAACTTCGCACACTAAACCTGTACACCTTCTTCGAGTGGGCTCTTGGCCAATCGCCGGACTGGCACAGAGAGTTCCATAAATCCTTTATCGAAACTGAATACGATTCAACATCGAATTCTATTCTTGCAACAAAACGTTTATGGGAAGTTCCGACCGACCGCGGACATTGGAATACCAATTGGCCGTATGTTGCATTTCATTCTTCAAGTGAAAAACCAGTGTCGTTCGACACCGATAAAGAATCATTCATCGGCATGTACGGGAGTCAGTCAATGCCGGCGGGTGTTTTAGAAAAAACTTTGAAAAGGAAAAAAGGGAATTGGCTTGACCATATTGCCAGCCTTCAGCATATCATCAAGATAAAACCGAACGAAGAAAAAACAATCTCCTTCAATATCGGATGCGCGGAATCTCGTGAACAAGCAATCGATCTTGCAAAGAAATATCAGTCGGAAAAAAATATTGATACGGCATTCGTTCAAATGCAGGAACGATGGCAGTCGTTGCTTACCACAACAGAAGTTTCTACGCCGGATGATGCGATGAACGCACTGGAAAATACGTGGTTGAAGTACCAGACAATTTCCGGACGCATTTGGGGAAGAACCGCATACTATCAAACCGGCGGTGCATTTGGATTCCGAGATCAACTGCAGGACAGCCAGATTTGGCTGATGGTTGATTCGGAAAAGACAAAAAATCAATTGCACCTGCATGCGCGACATCAATTTAAAGATGGAACAGTGTATCATTGGTGGCATCCAATGTCGGAAATCGGCATGCGAAATCAGATTATGGATAATTTATTGTGGATGCCGTTTGTCATGAATGCGTACCTCCAAGAAACGAATGATTATTCTATTCTTACGGAAACAGAACCGTTTGTCGATGATTCTGCCGCTCGGAATATGTACGACCATTGCGTGAAAGCGATTGATAAATCTCTCGAACGATTCAGCGCTCGCGGATTGCCTCTGATCGGCAGCGGTGATTGGAATGACGGCTTAAGTGCCGTTGGTTTAGATATGAAAGGCGAATCAATTTGGCTCGGTCATTTTCTTCATCGCATTCTTCTTGATTTCTCCGCTGTAGCAAAAAAGCAAAATGATCCGGGTAGAGCCGAACGGTACTCGTTGAAAGCAAAGGAACTAAAGGAGAAATTGAACACGATTGGCTGGGATGGGGAATATTATTATGGAGCGACAAAAGATTCCGGTGAAAAAATTGGAAGCAAAGAAAATTCAGAAGGTTCAGTGTGGTTAAATCCGCAAACGTGGGCAATTATTGCCGGCGTTTCCGATGAAACTCGATCAAACCAGGTGATGGATGTCGTTGAAAAAAAACTCGAAAAAGAAATTGGCCCGCTGCTTTTGTACCCTGCGTATAAGACGCCGGACAAATATGTTGGGTATCTAACTCGATACAGTCCTGGGATGAGAGAAAATGGCGGAGTCTATACTCACGGTGCTACCTGGGCGGTTATTGCCGCGGCACTATTGGGACGAGGCGAGTCGGCATATCGATTTTATTCCAAACTGAATCCAATAAACCGCGGAAAGAATCCGGATAAATATTTTGCTGAACCGTATGTCACCCCCGGAAATATTGAAGGCCCCGATTCTCCTTTTTTTGGACGGGGCGGTTGGACATGGTATTCCGGTTCTGCGTCATGGCTGTTCAAAGTCGGGCTCGAATGGATTCTCGGCGTTCGTGCGGCAACCGAAGGCCTGCTTGTAGATCCCTGTATCCCTTCTTCGTGGAAAGGTTACACGGTGAAAAGAACATTTCGCGGTGCGGTATATACCATTGAAGTAAAAAATCCGAACGGAGTGCAATGTGGTATAAAGGAATTATGGGTTGATGGGAAGCAGTATTGCACGACAAAAGGTCCGCGGGAAAAAATCATTCCTTCGTTTGAAAAAGGGACAGCTCATTCAGTTGTTGCCATCTTAGGGTAGTTGCTTTCAATCAATGGGGACTGTTATCGAGATGGTAACAGCCCTCTTCAATAAAATACCATCATGAAAACGAGATATATTTTTTTAATGCTCTCTGTATTTGTTTCTGCTTCTTCAGCACAAATAACCACCGAAGCATTGCTCGACACAATTCAGCATACGGCGTTTAATTTTTTCTGGAACGAAGCGAACCCTGCCACCGGATTGATTAGAGATCGGCAAAATGTTACTTCTCCGAATAGTGCGCCGTGCAGTATTGCTTCGGTAGGTTTTGGTTTAACAGCAATTTGTATCGGAGTTGATCATGGATGGGTGAGTCGTGAAGCAGCAAAAGATAGAGTGCTGACGACTTTAAAAACTTTTTGGTATGCACCTCAAGGCAGCGGTAATGCGTATGCTGGAAATTTTGGATTGTTCTATCATTTTCTTGACATGGGTACCGCAACAAGAACATGGAACAGTGAGTTGTCAACAATTGATACCGCTTTGCTTCTCGCCGGCATTATTGATATGAAACAGTATTTTACCGGAACCGATTCAACAGAAACGCTTATTCGTAATCTTTCGGATTCAATCTATTATCGAATGAATTGGAATAAGATGCGGAACTATAATCCCGGAATTATGCTGGGATGGACACCGCAAAATGGCTTTGCCGATCAAAACGGAACACCGTATGGTGAATGGGTCGGATACAATGAAGCTTCTTTAATGTACATTTTTGCGATGGGTACACCAATACAAGCGTATTCGGTGGCTTACACGGGCTGGCAAAAGTGGGTTTCCGGTTATGATTATAACATGAAAACGCAGTACGGATATTTATACATCAATTTCCCTCCGCTGTTCGGTCATCAATATTCTCATTGTTGGATTGACTTCAGAGGAATTGCGGATGAGTGGATGAAAGCGCACAATCTCGACTACTTTGAAAACTCTCGGCGGGCAACTCTCGCTCAGCGCGCATACAGTATTGCAAATCCGCTGGGACATAAAGGATATAGTGATTCTTTGTGGGGGATAACAGCGAGCGATATTCCTCCATCGCTTCATGGCGGAAACACTTACGGTGCTCACGGTGCACCGCCCGCGCAAGATGATGATGGAACGATCGTGCCGACTGCACCGATCAGTTCAATTGCATTTGCACCGGCGGAAGTTCTTCCTGTCATAAAAAATATGTGGAACAATTACAACGCACAATTGTGGTCAAAGTACGGATTCAGAGATGCATTTAATTTAGATGTGAATTGGTGGGGACCGGATGTTATCGGTATTGATCAAGGTCCGATTATTATTATGATTGAAAATTATCGTAATCAGTCGGTGTGGAATCGTTTCATGAAAAATCCTGACGTGCAGCGCGGTTTAGCGGCAGCGAAGTTTACAACGATAACAAAGGCAGAATCAGAACAATTATTGCCGAAGAATTTTTCGTTGTCACAAAATTATCCTAATCCGTTCAATCCATCAACGCAAATTACCTATTCACTTCCCAAGAGTGAGTTTGTCAGCTTGAAAGTGTATGATATTATCGGAAACGAAGTGGCAGATCTTGTTCATCAAACAGAAGACGCAGGCTCACATGTCGTATGGTTCGATGCACCAAATTTCTCAAACGGAATTTCCCCCAAAGGCGGATATGCCTCTGGCATATATTTTTATACGTTGCGCAGCGGTCAATTCACTGAAACGAAAAAAATGATTCTCTTACGATAAGAAAAGGTATTTCATGCAAAAAAGTATTCTTACGGTTGTTTTGATCTTCTGCGCTTTCGCTCCGTCGTTTTCACAAACAAAAAAAAATGCAGCGTTCGATCCGTTTCTCGATACGCTGGAGCAGCGCACATTCAAATATTTTTGGGAATGCGTCGATCCCAAAACGGGTTTATCGCCCGATCGTTATCCGACGAAAGCATTTTCAAGTATTACTGCCATTGGTTATTCCTTAACAGCGTATGGAATTGGTGCAGAACGAAATTATGTTACGCGCGCGCAAGCTGCGGATAGAGTAAAGACAACGTTAAAATATTTATGGAATCTTCCGCAGGGAACAAGTTCAATGAATGATGCCGGGTATCGCGGATTCTATTATCATTTTTTGAAATATGAAACCGGCACTCGTTTCGCTCCTGATGTTGATCTTTCGTCAATCGATACAGCGTGGTTGATGCTCGGTATTTTGTTTGCTCAATCATATTTTGACCGCAATAATGATGTTGAAAAAGAAATTCGCTCGCTTGCTGATTCATTATATCGACGAGTAGAATGGAACTGGATGCAGCCGCGTTCACCGCTTATTACGATGGGATGGTATCCTGAAAAAGGATATCACAAGTTAGATTATGGCTGGAATGGTTTCGACGAAGCCTCTGGTCTTTATTTCCTTGCAATCGGTTCTCCTACCCATGCCATTGATCCGGCGGCGTGGAAGGAATATTCAGAACGTTTTCAGTGGGTAAAAAAATATGGATATGAATATATAGATTTCGATGTGCTCTTCTGGAATCAATTTACAGAATGCTGGTATGATATGCGCGGGATTCAAGATCAGTGCGTGAAAGAAAAAGGGATAGATTATTTTGAAAATGCACGAAGATCGACTTATGCCAATCGTGCATATTGTATTGAAAACCCAAAAAAGAACAAAGGATATTCGGGTTTATTCTGGGGAATTTCAGCGTCCGATGGTCCGCCGGATGGAAAAAAAGTCATTGATGGAGTTGAAAAGCAATTCGTTTCGTACGGCGCACGCGGCTGTTCAAAAAATTATTGGTTCGATGACGGAACAATTACACCGTATGCTGCAGGCGGTTCGCTTCCTATGGCTCCGGAAATTTGTCTTCCAACATTAAAAGCAATTCGAGAACAAATTCCTGGAATGTGGACTGAATACGGATTTAAAGATGCATTCAATCAATCGTATGTTACCGAACAAACACCGAACGGCTGGGTTGATAAAGATTATCTCGGACTTGATCAAGGCCCAATAATTATTATGATTGAAAATTACCGCAATGGCTTGGTGTGGGAGACGATGAAGAAGAATCCGTACATCGTCAACGGATTAAAGAGAGCAGGATTTACCGGCGGCTGGCTTGATAAGAAAAAATAAAATTTCCTATAATCATTTTGATATCGTTATGGCGGTAATAGTTAAGACGATGGAAATTTATACTATGAATGCACGCTCAAAATATTTTATCGTGGAAATGCTAATTTAAGGAAGAGGAAAAAAGGACAATGAGTTTTACCGCAGCACAAGGGTATTTTTTAAAGGATGGCAAACCAATTTTTATCGTTTCGGGAGAGATTCATTATTTTAGGCTCGATCCCAAATTATGGGAGAAACATTTAGTTCTGTTGAAAAAATCGGGCGCCAATACGACGTCAACGTACATTCCGTGGGGATGGCATGAATACGAAGAAAATACGTTTGATTTTACGGGCACAACACATCCAGCAAGAAATTTGGTAAAATATTTTGAGTTATGTAAAAAAGTTGGTCTGCAGTTAATTGTAAAACCGGGTCCGTATATTCTCGCGGAATATCATTTGCAAGGGCTTCCGTCGTGGTTAATTTCCCGGTGTTCAAAAAATGCCTTTGCGCTGGATGAGCATGGCAATATGATCGGTTCGGATTTAATGTCGTACATGTCCGATGAATTTTTGCAGTATTCTTTTCTCTGGTATGACAAGATCATGCCGATCATTGCACAGTATCAGGAAGGTAACGGTGGCCCAATTGTAATGATGCAGGTCTGTAACGAAGTTGGTGTTTTCCAATGGCTTTCCGGTAAAATTGATTACAATAATTCGGTTACGAATCTCTTCAGGCAATTCCTCAAAGAAAAATATATCTCGGTTGAAAATTTGAATAGCGGCCATGGAACAAATCTTTCGTCGTTTGACGAAGTAATCACGCCTCGAGGAATTATTACGAATAGGGCTGAGTATTGTCTGTATTATGACTTCCATCTTTTTTACAGGCACTACTATGCACTGTATTTGGAGACGCTGAGCAAAAAAATCAAAAGCTTCGATATCGACGTGCAGTTAACACATAATATTCCTGGATGGATTTACGGCAATGCTTCTGAATTGCCGATGCTCATCAGCACGTATGAAGAAATTATGCGCACACGAACAGATATCATCTTTGGATTAGACCATATACCGGAATTTGTTTCGTTCAGAAATGCTCACTCCGACCTTGCATGCAATAAAATTCTAGAAGCGATGCAGCCTCACGGTCCTGTATGGGCGGCCGAGTTTCAAGCCGGAACCCGCGAACATCATGTCCGATGTGACGCGAGTGATATGGAAACTTTTTATTATGCATCGCTCGCCCATGGACTGAAGAGTTTCAACTATTACATGTTCTCGCAAGGCATTAATCCCAAAGGGAAAGGGTATTACGGGAAAACGTTCTACTACCAAACACCGGTAAATGCCAAGGCAGATCCATCGCCGTTGTATTCAGTAACGAAAAAAGTAGGAGCATTCATTCGTGGCGAAAAGGAAGAACTGCTGTTAAGTACGACAAAAGCCAGCATCGGCGTAGGATTTTATAAGCCGTATTTTTACACGGAATTAACGACCTCGCAAATGTTGAAGGAGCGCCGTCTTTTTATTGAGAAACTAGGATTGAAATATGATCCCCGGTTCATCCGTGAGGAAGTTTTGTTCAATGGACTGCTTCGCGGTTTGCAGGCGTTGAATTTCAATTATGATATCAAAAATTTGGAAGCCACAAATGTCGATGCGTTGTTGAAATATAAACAGCTTTGGATAACGACAACAGAATGCATGGATAACGAAACGCAAAAACTTCTTGTTTCGTACGTGAAGGGAGGAGGACATTTAATTCTCTACCCGGCGGTTCCGATATTCGACGAATATCTTCATCCGTGTACAATCCTCAAAGACGCATTGAATATTCAATATTCAACAACCTTCAGCAATAACAAAATCGATGCCTTTGGAATTGAAGATGTGTTCACATTTTTTGCTGAAAAGCTGGTCTTTCCATCGGGCAATGGTGTGGTTGTATCCAAAACCAAAGAAGGAGATGTTTGCGGCCTTCGGAAAAATGTGGAGAAAGGAACGATCACAATACTCGGCTACGCTTTTGGGTACACGGCCGATGAGCATTTGGAACTGATAGAGAAGATTGTTTCCGTTGACAAAATAAAGAGGGAGATAAAAGTTTCTGATCCCGATATTCAGTTTGTAATTCGACATGGAAAGAAAAATTCGTACCTCTTCCTCTTAAACTATCACAATGCAAAAAAAACATTCACCGTCGATTCACGAAAAGTGACAATGAATCCTTTTTCATGCACGATGATAAAAAGGAAGAAATAAATTGAGGAGGATTAACATGCTATGAAAAAATATTTCTTTTTTATTCTTCCCCTTGTAATAATGATCGGCTGCTCATCATCAAAAGAATGGATCGTTATGCAAGGTCAGCATCCCGAACATTTTGAAAAGCAGATTGTCAAGACGGTCAGTTACGATATGCTTGTGTACACGCCGCAAACTTCGACAAAGGGAAAGGAATCATTTCCTCTGATTATTTTTCTGCATGGATCGGGTGAGCGCGGAAAAGATCTCATGAAATTGAAAGTCCATAGCATACCAAAGATCGTTGAAACAAAAAATGATTTTCCATTTATCGTTGTGTCACCACAGTGTCCCGATGGCGAATGGTGGGATGCCGAAGCATTGAACGCGCTGCTTGATGAAGTAATTGTAAAACTTCCTGTTGATACCAACAGAATATATCTTACAGGCTTAAGTATGGGAGGAAATGGAACATGGAAATTAGCGGCTTTACATCCCGAGCGGTTTGCTGCCATCGCCCCTGTCTGTGGATGGGGTTCATTTGATAATTCGTGGCGGTTGCGAGAGATGCCTGTGTGGGCATTTCATGGAGCGAAAGACAATATTGTACCGCCGGCTGAAAGCGAGCGAATGATTGAATCATTGAAACGGATCGGTAATACACAAACGAAATTCACACTATATCCGGATGCGAATCATAATTCGTGGGATGCAACCTATGCAAATCCCGAATTGTATGAGTGGTTCCTTCAACACACAAAAAAATAAAAATGCTTATGATGAAAAATTTGTTCACGATTGCTTTCGTCTTTCTGAGTGTCAGCAATTTTCTATCTGCACAATCTTCAACCCAATTATTATCTCCTCAAACCGAAGCAAAGATTGATTCGTTAATCCGTTTAATGACCATCGAAGAAAAGCTCGGTCAATTAAACCAAATTGGCGGAACATGGTATTCCGATAAAACTGAGCGCCTCAATGAAGAACAAACCGCAATGTTGAAAGCGGGAAAAATTGGATCGTTCCTTGGCATTAACGGTGCGGCTGAAACGGGAAGAATTCAACACATCGCAGTTGAACAAACGCGGATGAAAATCCCGGTACTCTTTGGCGCCGATATCATTCATGGTTTTAAAACAATCACACCTATTCCGCTTGCGGAAGCGAGTTCTTGGAATCCGGAACTTGTTGAACAGTCCGCGCACATCGCAGCAGTTGAAGGATCCGCAGCTGGAGTGCATTGGACGTACGCGCCAATGGTGGATATTGCACGCGATCCACGGTGGGGAAGAATAGCGGAAGGTTCGGGTGAAGATCCATATCTCGGCTCGGTAATGGCGGCGGCGCGTGTAAGAGGATTCCAAGGAAAGAATTTGTTGGACGATGGATCACTTATCTCATGTGCAAAACATTTTGCGGCATACGGGGGCGCTGAAGCAGGACGTGATTATAATACCGTTGACATGTCCGAACGAACGTTGAGAGAAATTTACCTGCCTCCGTACAAAGCTGCAGTAGATGCCGGCGCGTGGTCATTGATGAGTGCGTTTAATGAAATTGGCGGAGTACCGAGTTCTGGAAGTAAATGGTTGATGACAAATCTGTTGCGGAATGAATGGAATTTCAAAGGGCTCGTTGTCAGTGATTTCACTGCAATAATGGAATTAATGAAGCATGGTATCGCAAAAGATAGCGTCGAAGCAGGAATTGTTGGCTTAACGGCCGGTGTTGACATTGATATGGTGAGCAGAATTTATGTTGATAAACTTGCCGATGCTGTTCGAGCAGGTAAACTATCAGAAGAAGTTGTCAACGAATCAGTTCGCAGGGTTCTACGCGTGAAATTTGCGTACGGGTTGTTTGATGATCCATATCGCAATGCAAAACCCGAAAAAGAAAAAGAGCTTTTTTTGAAAAAAGAACATCGTGATGTCGCCAGACAGATAGCTGAGCAATCAATTGTGTTGTTGAAAAATTCCAACGATCTTCTTCCTCTTTCCAAGACTACTAAGAAAATTGCACTCATCGGTCCGCTGGCAGGGAATGATCATCGTACAGATTTAGTAGGGGCGTGGGCATGGATTCGGAATCCAGAAGAAGTTGTCTCAGTGATTGACGGGATAAAATCAAAAATTTCTCCTCAAACAAAATTATTGTTTGAGAAAGGATGCGAAATCGAATCTGATTCCGGTGCGCGGATTGAGAAAGCGGTAAAGATTGCTCAACAAGCTGATATGGTAATTGCCGTGCTTGGTGAATCGCAGCATGTGAGCGGTGAGGCGGCGAGTAAAACAAATCTCGATCTCCCCCCAATGCAAAAAGAGTTGTTAAAGGCATTGCACAAGACGGGAAAACCAATTGTCCTTATTCTTATGAATGGCCGTCCTCTTACACTGCAATGGGAAGCAGATAATATTCCGGCAATTGTCGAAGCATGGCATCTTGGTGTTGAAACAGGAAATGCGGTTGCAAGTGTGCTATTTGGAAACGTGAACCCGAGCGGAAAATTACCGGTGACATTTCCGCGTAATGTCGGGCAGATTCCCATTTATTATAATCACAAGAATACCGGCAGACCGTTAAATGAAAAAGACAAATACACGTCGCGGTATCTTGATTCACCGAATTTACCTCTCTTTCCGTTTGGATTTGGCCTCTCCTATACGACGTTCGCATACAGTAATGTGAAAGTTTCTTCATCTGCGGTTGCAAAGAATCAAAATGTAATAGTCTCTGTCGATGTAGAAAATACCGGGAAAAGAAGCGGCGAAGAAGTCGTGCAATTATATGTTCGCGACAATGTCAGCACGGTGACACGCCCTGTAAAAGAATTGAAGGGTTTCAAGAAGGTCTCTTTGAATGCCGCTGAAAAGAAAACGATTGAATTTACTCTCACCCCGAATGATCTTTCGTTCTATAATCTTGAAATGAAAAAAATCGTGGAGCCGGGCACGTTCACAGTATTTGTCGGCGGAAATTCTGTCGATTGTCTTGAAGCCAAATTTGACGTCGTTGAATAAATACATCAAAATATTTCTGAGCGTTGTGGCTGTTGTTTCGTTCAGTTGTAACCGGTTCTCGGGCGATAAAGCCACGATTAAATTTTGGGCAATGGGAAACGAAGGGGAATTGGTTGCTCAATTGATTCCGGAATTCGAACGAAACAATCCAAATATTCATGTTGTTGTTCAGCAATTGCCGTGGACTGCAGCACATGAAAAATTATTGACTGCGTTTGCAGGGGGATCACTTCCGGATGTTTTTCAACTAGGAAATACATGGTTGCCGGAATTCACCGTCCTCAATTCTCTGGAACCGCTGGGCCCTTTTACAAAAAAATCATCAGTCATTCAGCTATCAGATTATTTTGACGGTGTATTGAAAACAAATATCATAGACTCAACGCTCTACGGAATCCCGTGGTATGTCGATACGCGCGTTGTGTATTATAGAAAAGATTTATTACGAAATGCGGGCTACAAAGAATTTCCTAAAACATGGAATGAGGTGTCAAAGTTATGCACCATTATTCAGCGGCAGGCAAAAGAACAAGGAATTATTCGTTATCCGTTTTTTCTGCCGACCAATGAATGGGTTCCTGCCATTGCGCTGGGAATGCAGTCCGGTGGAAATTTTTTGAAAGATGAGATGACGCGTGGAAATTTCAGCGGAGCGCAATTTAACAAAGCGTACAGTCTGCTGGCAGAGTTTTACGATAAAAAATATTCTCCCTCAGGTATGCAGTTGATTACGAATTTGTACAATTCTTTTTCCGAAGGATTGATTGCAATGTATATCACCGGTCCGTGGAATATCGGTGAATTTACGCGAAGGATTCCTTCCAAACTGCAAAATGAATGGATGACTGCTCCGCTTCCTTCAATGGATTCAACCTATCCAGGAAACTCACTCCCCCTTGGAACGAGTCTGGTAATCTCCCGAACGTGCAAACAGAAAGAAGCGGCGTGGAAGTTTATTGAATTCTTAGGATCACGGGAGCAGTCGGTTTCACTCTACAAAATATCGGGAAATCTTTCTCCTCGAAAATCGGCGTGGGAAGATTCGTCATTTGCGTCGAACAAATATATTCAAGCTTTCCATAAACAGTTGGAACGAGTCGAACCGTTGCCTCAAGTTGCAGAATGGGAGCAAATCGTTATCCGTCTTCAGATTTACGTGGAGTATATTGCGACGCAAACGATGACGGTAGATGAATCGTTAAAAAAATTTGACGGTGAAGTGGATCAGATGCTGGAGAAGAGGAGATGGTTGGTTGAACAGAAAAAAAAATAAAAATTCATGATTCGGAAAACGTGAAATGAAATCAACTTCACGAACAGCGGCGGCATGGTTGTTTCTTGCACCGGCATTAACGGCGATTGCAATATTTTTTGTCATTCCGGTGGTGAGTGCGCTCGTCATGAGCTTTACCGATTTTGATATTTATGCTCTCGGGAATTTACATGCTGTCCGCTTCATGGGCTTTAAAAATTATATCCGCATTTTTGAAACCCCGCTGTTCTGGGTGGCGATGAAGAACACATTTTATTTTGTTATCGTCGGCGCACCTCTTTCGGTTTTCGTTTCACTTGGAGCCGCATTGATGGTCAATTCCAAACGTGCAAAGTTCAAGTCATTTTTCCGTACAGTCTATTTTCTGCCCGTTGTTACAAGCCTCGTGGCTGTTGCCGTAGTGTGGCGCTATCTTTTTCATCCTGCCCATGGGTTGTTGAATTATGCACTCGGATATTTTGGCATTGCGCCGATTGACTGGCTTGGAAATCCCGATATTGCCATGCCGGCAATTATCCTGATGGCCGTCTGGAAAAATTTCGGTTATAATATGCTTATCTTTATTGCCGGGTTACAAAATATTCCGGAAGAATTATATGAAGCATCGCACATGGATGGTGCAGGAGGTTGGAGGCAGTTTGTCGATATTACGATTCCAATGTTGATGCCGACAACAGTCTTTGTGGTGATGATTACAATTATCGGGTATTTTCAGTTGTTTGCCGAACCGTACGTGATGACCGAAGGCGGCCCAATGAACGCTACCACGAGCATTGTGCTGATGATGTATGAACAAGGATTTCGCTGGTGGAATATGGGGTATGCCGCCGCCGTTGCGTTTGTGTTGTTCGCAGTAATTCTTCTCTTTTCCATCATTCAAATGCTCATTCAGCGGAGGATGCAATCATGAGTTATCGGATGCCATCTTTTTTGTTGAATGCCGCGTTAGTTTTTATCGCCGCCATTTCTCTCATTCCCGTGCTGTGGATGGTTTCTGCATCGTTCATGCTTCCGGGCGAAGCAAGCGAAGTTCCGCTTCATTTTATTCCTTCACGCCTAACATTTGAACATTACCGTGCATTAACTGAGCGGATGAATATGGGAAAATATTTTATCAACAGCTTTATTATCGCCTCTGCGGTGACGTTAATCTCGCTGGTCTTCAACTCTATGGCCGGATTTGCGTTCGCGAAGTATCGTTTTCCGGGGCGCGAAAATTTATTCCGTTTCCTTCTCGGCGGAATGGTCGTTCCAGCACAAGTGACAATGCTGCCGTTATTTTTGCTCCTGAAGACAATGGGACTTGTCAATACGTACATCGGCGCAATTATTCCAGGCCTTGCCAGTGTATTCGGGATCTTTTTGATCAGGCAGTTTGCCGCGGCAATTCCGGACAGTTTGATTGAAGCGGCACGGATGGACGGTGCATCCGATTTCAAAGTCTATCGTTCGGTAATTCTTCCGCTGTGCAAACCAATTTTGCTGACGCTTGCATTGTTTACATTTATGGGAACATGGAACGATTTCATGTGGCCGTTAATTATTATGTCCGATAATGCTAATTATACGCTGCCGGTTGCGATCGCCAATTTACGCGGCGAACATTTGCTCGATCTTGAGTTGATGATGGCGGGTTCGGTCATTACCATTCTTCCGGTGCTTATTCTTTTCCTCGTTTTTCAACGGCATTACGTCCGTGGAATTATGGTTGGCGGCGTGAAAGAGTAAAAATCTTCCCTGAATAAAAAATGATGTTTGAATGGAGCTCAACGATGAAAAAATTTCTTTTCGGCATGGTAGTGCTTTCCCCATTCCTTTTTTCCCAATCGATTATCCTCGATCCTTGTATCGATACAACGGCATGGAAAACATTTCAATCTGCAGGTGTCGTTGTAACACAGCGGCCTGATGGAGAGATGTCAACCAGAGCGCTGCGGTTTGACGTCCATTTTACAAAAGGATCTGGATATGGTGGAGTCTTTCGGAATTTTAATCAATCATTGCCGGAGAATTATCAGATAAATTTTATGATGAAGGCAACGGTGCCGATAAACAATTTTGAAATCAAAGTGAGTGACGATTCACTTGGTGAAACAATCTGGTGGGTAAACAATAAAAATTATTCATATCCCGCTGAATGGAAGCGGTATGTGCTGAAAAAACGTCATCTTTCGTTTGCATGGGGAACTCATGCCGTGAAATTTCCCGATGTTCTGAAGCGCTTTGAATTTGTTGTGACTGCCGGAAGCGGCGGCAACGGGAGTGTGTGGGTTAAAGATCTTGAATTGATTCCAATTCCGCTTCCTCCCAATCCACTGCCAAAGCCGATCGTGATGGCTTCTTCATCGAAGGCTTCAGCAAAAAATATTTTACCAAATGTTCGCGGCGTTTGGAAAAGTACATCATCAAAGAACGAATGGATTGAAATTGATTTCGGCTGCCATCGTGAATTTGGAGGTGTTCGAATGCATTGGGATCAATCGCTTGCAGGCCTCAATTATGATGTACTCGGTTCGCTCGATGGGAAACGATATGATACATTGTATTCTGTGCGCAATGGAACATCAGGCAATGTTTTACTTTTCACCCCTGAAGCAGAGTCACGATTTCTCCGTGTTACCTTAAAAGACAATTATTTTAAAAAGAATTTTATCCTAGAAGAAGTGTCAATCGTTCCAAGTGAATCACTCTCGACGCCAAACAATTATTTTGAATTTCTTGCTGCAAATGCCCCGCGCGGGCTTTATCCGAGATATTTTTTAAAACAACAATCATATTGGACTGTCGTCGGTGTTCCGCTCGATACGAAAGAGGCATTGTTCAGCGAAGATGGAATGTTTGAGGTTGATAAACGGAAGTTTTCGGTCGAGCCATTCGTCGTATCAAACGGAAAAATATTATCGTGGGCAAACGGAACAAACGCTCAAACGCTGGAAGAAGATTATATACCGATTCCAACGGTGACACGGTCGTATGAAAATTTTACATTGAAGATAACATTGCTTGCGCGAGGCGAAGCAGGACAATCTGCCATCATGGCGCGGTATGTTGTAAAAAATATTTCTTCATTGGCACAAAAAGGAACATTGGTTTTGGCTCTCCGGCCGTTTCAAGTTAATCCCGCATCGCAATGGTTGAATTATGACGGGGGATTCGCAAAGACAGAGCAAATTAAAATTGAAGGGCAAAAAGCAAATGTTGATGACAAAACCGTGATTGTATCCGCTTCTCCGATTTCAAGTTCCACGGCTACGATTGATCAGGGCGACATTGTTGAACAATTGGCGAACAAAAAAGAGTTGTCATCGGCCGCTGCAAGTAGTTCAGCAGGTATGGCGTCGGCAGTATTTCAATATTCATTTAACTTGAAACCGAATGATTCTCTCGTTGTCATTGCCGCTGTTCCATTTTACCAAGAAGGAAATATCTGGGACACAACTTCTCCCACGCCGTTACAATTTCAAAATGAGTTGAATCATGAACGATCATTTTGGAAACGACGACTGAACACGGTAAAATTTACTCTTCCAAAGGAAGCACAAAGATATATCGATATTATGCGGTCAAATCTGGGATATATTTTAATTAACAAAGACAGATTTGGATTTCAACCCGGTTCCCGTTCATATGAACGTTCGTGGATTCGCGACGGCTCAATGACATCCGACGCATTGTTGAAACTTGGTATTCAGGATGAACCCAAAAAATTTATTGAGTGGTATTCATCCTATCAGTATGAAAACGGAATGGTGCCGTGTGTCGTCGATACACGCGGACCGGATCCTGTTCCGGAAAACGACAGTCACGGTGAACTCATTTTCGCCTGCATGGAATATTTTCGTTTCACGAATGATACGTCGTTTTTACGCGAGCGATGGAACAATATTAGTGCGGCGGCAGAATATATTCAAAAGCTTCGCGCTCAACGAATGACAAAGGAGTACGAATTTGCAAACGATGAAAAAAAATCATTCTATGGGCTGGTTACGGAATCAATTAGTCACGAGGGATATTCTGATAAAGCGCGACACTCATATTGGGATAATTTCTTTGCGTTAAAAGGGTTGAAAGATGCTGCTTCTGCCGCTGCAACCCTTGGTTTGACGGATGAATCAAAAAAATATGACAGCATTGCAAAAGCTTACAGACAGGATTTTTATCGCTCGATTGCGCAGTCGATGAAGAATCATAATGTACAATATATTCCCGGTTGCGCGGAACTTGGTGATTTTGATGCTACATCAACATCGATCTCTCTCTATCCGGCAGGCGAGATAAAATTTCTTCCACACGATCCTTTGCATTTCACGTTCGATAAATATTTTTCGTGGTTCGAACAGCGCGCAAAAAATAAAATCAATTGGAATGAGTACACCCCGTATGAAATCCGAACTGTCGGTACATTTCTTTATCTTGGACAAAAAGACCGCGCACATTATTTGCTGGAGTGGTTTTTGCATGATCAACGTCCCCAAGGCTGGAATCACTGGGCGGAAGTTGTTGACCACAACGAGCGTCATGCTCGATTTATCGGCGACATGCCTCATACGTGGGTAGGTTCCGATTATATTAACGCACTTCGTGCAATGTTTGTGTATGAAATTGATGATGATACAGCTATCGTTGTTGGGGCAGGATTGAGAGATTCATGGGTTAAAGAAGGTCTTTCGATTGAAAATTTACCAACTCATTACGGTAAAATTTCATATTCGATTTCTACCGATTCGGTGCAAACAGTACACTTTCAGTTGAATGGAACGATTGATACTCGCCACACTAAAATTTTAGTACCAATCTCATTACTTTCAGTATCCTTGAAGCGTTCGAAAGTCAATGGAGAATTGGTTACGGCTCGCGATGGTTTTGTCACAATAAAATCGTTGCCGGCAGTTCTTGACCTTGAATATTGACAACTTTCTAATTTGACATTACGAAATTGTAAAGAGAGCCCTCGTCAGTGCGACGAGGGTTCTCTTTTTTAGACAAAATTTTATTTATTCGTCTGAACAAATCGTTGCAATTACTGGAAAAATTGATAATTTTATACGAAATCGTAATGGGGTGGAGCAATAATCTTTTTCTCGCAGGACATCCTTTGTTCTGCAATTTCCTCCCTGTATTTCTCGGAAAAAAAGTTATTTAAGTGTATATCATGAATGCGGTATTGATTCACTGTGCGAAATAGTAATCGTAAAAGAGTGCGACACATGTTTTTTCTACAACAGTCCTTGTCATTGATACCAAATCTTTTCCGCATTCTCGGTGATATGATTCATGGAAAATATCGGCGAACGTTTAACCATGAAACGGAATACGTATCGAAATTTCTGGTCAACGTTAAACAAGATATTGGTGCATGAAAAAAAAGAAAATCCTGATCGTCGAACAAGATAAAGCGGCCGCATTACAACTGCGTAAAATTTTTGTCGATGCCGAGTTTTCTGTCCTTCCAATTGTTTCTAAGGGTGATGATGCGGTTGAATCTGCGGAGAAGAAAAAGCCTGATATTATTCTAATGGATAGTATCTTGCAAAGCAAGATGAATGGCATTGAAGCGGCAAACCACATCACTGCGACGTTCGGCATTCCTGTTATTTTCCTTACATCAAATTCGAAAACGATCAAGCACTCACTTCGCTCCGCACAATACGGAACTCTTACAAAACCAGCGGATAAACATACTGCATTATCAATGGTGGATATGGTGCTGCGTCAGCATTCTGCCGAACAAAAACTGAAGCATATTGATAAACGTCTTGATATGATCGCTCAGGTAACCAATGAGGTGATCAGTTCTCAGCCCGTTCATCAGCAAATTCGTTCGATGATCGAAAAGGTGCGGCGGGCTTTTGATGTTGATGCGGTTATCGTTCGCACGTTGGAAAACGATCAATTGCATCTGCTCGCGGCAGACGGTGTCAGTGAAAAAAAACTTGCAAAGCAGATTTCATCCAGAGCGCAGATTGGAGATCGAATCCTACGGAAAAAAAAGACCGTCGCGTTTTCCAATATCAAAGAAGAATTCCCCGATTTATTCTCCAACGGTCATTCGCCGCAACGTGATCAGACATTCGAATTCATATCG
>JBBINR010000032.1:0-40482 GCA_037443785.1 Ignavibacteriales bacterium
GATGCGGCGATGACCGATCTGCTTCGTCCGAGTTTATACCAAGCCTATCATCAAATTGTTCCGTTGACATTGAAGGGAAATGAAACAGAATCTGTTGATGTTGTCGGTCCGGTGTGTGAAACAGGTGATTTCTTAGCCCGTGAAAGGAAATTTGGGCATGTTGATCGGGGAGAATATCTTGCGGCATTGACCGCTGGTGCGTATGGCATTGTGCTTTCATCTCATTACAATGCGCGCCCCAAGGCGGCTGAGGTTTTGGTCAATGGTGAAAAAGTGAGAGTAATTCGAGAACGTGAAAAATTAGAAAATCTTTTTTAGGAGAGGTTCTGATCAATGAGTGAATTCCCCAAAACAAAATTGAATCAAGTGCAGCGGCTGCCGAAACGCGGCGAATACGATAAAGAAACAATTTATGCAATTGTTGACGAAGCATTAATCTGTCATGTCGGTTTTACCGTTGAAGGTCAGCCATTCGTTGTTCCGACAATTCATACACGGATTGGCGATACATTGTATTTTCACGGTGCGGTTGCCAATCGGATGCTCAAGCATATTCAATCTGGGAATTCTGTTTGTGTTACGGTCACACTTGTTGATGGAATTGTTTTTGCGCGCTCGCTTTTTCATCACTCAATGAATTATCGCTCTGCCATGATGTTTGGCAACGGACGAATTGTTACAACAGACGAAGAAAAAAACAAAGTATTCCACGCTCTGTCTGATCATATCGCTAAAGGGCGATGGGATGATGCACGGAAACCGTCGCAAAAAGAAATGGATGCGACAGTTATTGTCGCAGTGGAAATAGAATCCGCATCGGCAAAAGTGCGAACCGGTCCGGCAAACGATGATGAAGAAGATTATGCTCTTCCGGTGTGGGCCGGAGTTCTTCCGTTACAACAGCAAGCAAGGACAGCAGAATCTGATTCTCGATTGGATAAAAATATCGAAGTTCCACAGTATATAAAAAATTATACGCGATAAGATAAAATACAATTTATATTTTGAAGGTAAACGAAAATGAAAACATTTAAAGTTATTGTGGCAGGCGCGACCGGCATGGTCGGCAGAAAAATGGTTCAGGTTCTTGAAGAGCGAAAATTTCCGGTGGGAATATTGCTTCCGATGGCGTCGGCGCGTTCTGTTGGAAATACAGTAAAATTCAACGGAAAGGAATGGAAAGTTCAAGAACTGAGTGAAGAAAATATCAAAAACAGCGGTGCAGAAATTGCATTGTTCTCTGCAGGCGGTTCGGTCAGCAAAGAGTTTGCACCGATCTGTGCGAAATATGGAATTACCGTGATCGACAACAGCAGCGCATGGCGGATGGATCCGGAAATTCCGCTTGTTGTTCCCGAGGTGAACCGTGAAAAAATATTTTCCGGGAGCAAGATCATTGCCAATCCGAATTGCTCGACAATTCAAATGGTGGTCGTGTTGAAGCCGCTGCACGATAAATATAAAATCAAACGCGTTGTCGTCTCAACATATCAATCAGTGACCGGTGCGGGACAAAAGGGATATGACCAGTTGATGAAGGAGTGGAAGAAAGAAAAAGTTGAGAATCCGAAATTTCCGTATCAAATTTCGTTCAACTGTTTGCCGCACATCGATGAGTTCACTGAAAGCGGCTACACCAAAGAAGAATTGAAAATGGTGAACGAAACGAAAAAAATTATGGGAGATGATTCAATTTCGGTTTCTCCGACGTGTGTTCGTGTTCCGGCAATCGGCGGTCACAGCGAATCCATCAATCTTGAATTTGAAAAAGAATTTGATCTGAAAGATATCCGAGCGATTTTAAGCAAAGCGCCCGGCGTCGTCGTGCAAGACGATCCGAAAGGTAAAGTCTATCCGATGCCGATCTTTGCGCATGACAAAGATGAAACATTCGTCGGCCGCATTCGCCGCGATGAATCGGTGAAAAGCGGATTGAATTTGTGGATCGTTTCCGATAATATCCGCAAAGGTGCTGCGACCAATGCCGTGCAAATTGCAGAAGAATTGATTAAAGGCAAATAATTATAATGAATCTGTCATTCCACTTGATCATATTGGGTGGAATGACAACTTTCTTTTTATTCTAATCATACATTTGTGAAATTAATTTTCTCTGCCAGAACCCCTTCCTATGTTGTTCTTCTTGTTCTCCCATTATTTTTTTCGGCTGCGGATTTTTCAATTCGGTCGACGTATCTGCTTTTAGAGAGCGGAAAAATGCTGTCATTATTCTTCGTTTCTATTCTCTATGAATGCACTTTTTATTACACGGCGTACGTTTTTTTTTCATCGCTGAAGAAATTTCGTTCCATGGTTATTCTTTGGTACTCAATTTTTTTGACGCTTGTTTTCATTCTTGTCTACGGGCATTTTTTTTATTTTGGCACGCTTCCAAATAACTTTTCCATCAATTATGTTATTGATCATTACCCAGATGCTTATGCGTTAACATCGGCAAGTCTCCATTGGTATCACTTTTTGATTTTTCTAGCATTGACTGTCGGAATGTATTCCATATTCCAAAAAAGCGCCGCCATGATCCCTTCGATTCCGAAAAAAATTACGTACAGCGTTGTTGTTCTTTTTACGGCAATGACAATCACGTTAAGCAATAATGTCCGTTTTCATCCGGACAGCTATTCATTTACACCAAATACGTTGTTTGCCTTTAAATATGTTATCCAAGAACGATATTTTAATTCGAAATTTGAAATTCGGCGCGGCTATGTCAAACGGATGTTTTCAATAAAAGGACAGAAAGAAATTCGTCCAAAATACAATTGTTTGGTAATTGTCGGCGAAAGTGTTCGGGGATTAAATATGAGGTTTCACGGTTATCCACGGACAACAACTCCATTCCTCGATAGCATGATATCGATGGGAAAAGTGATTCCATTCAAAAATCATATTTCAAATTGTGTCTCCACCCAATATGCCGTACCGATGATTTTATCAGGCAACTTTACCCTCGAAAAACTTCATCAGCCGTATGTGTACGATTATGTGAATCGGTGGACAACAGCAAAGACATTTTTTATTTCTTCACAATCGATGGTTATCAGTAATATTCACCTCGTTTATGAAACACTGCTCGATACATTTATCTGCCAGGAACGCACAACACTCCCGCAATTCAACGACATGGGTGTAAACGACCAGGATCTTGTAAAGATTGTTGATTCGTATATTGGCGGACTGGAAAGCGAAAAATTCTTTGGAATTATTCAATTCAACAATACGCATTACCCGTACAGCATTTCAGATAAGCGATATGAACAGTTTGTACCGGCGCAACATTTGTCGATGAACAGCTATGACAATACTCTCTTGGAGCAGGATGATCTGATAAAAAAATATTTTTCCATTCTCTCCGATAAAAAATTATTGGATTCGACTGTCGTCATTATGTTGCAGACCACGGGTGAAGCATTTAACGAACATAATCACTCAGGGCATCTGCAGTCTTTGTATCAAGAGGATATCTCCACTCCGATGTGGGTGTATCTTCCGCCAACGTTTCCTCAAGAACTGTCCCGTCGTTTAATTGAAAAACAAACGATCAATACTTCTCATCTCGATCTATTCCCTACAATGCTCGATATTCTTGGTATAAAGGATTCATCGAAGCTAAATATCATTCCCGCAGGAATATCATTATTCGATCCAATTTCAAAAGGTAGAACAATCCCGCTTATCGGCATGGATATGATCGATACCAAAGGGGTTGTTATTGATACCGTAAAATATATTGTAACGTTGCGTCAAAATAGGATACAGGGAGAAGTGTACGATCTTAAAAATGATCCAGAAGAATTAGTCAATCTTTGGACAATGATTTCGCCTGAGAGAAAAAAATATTTTGAAAGTAAATTAGCTGAGACGGAACGATTACGTCATTCGTATAAAACCGGATTACGGCAATAACGTTGTTTATTCAAGATTATATTGTTCTCTATCAGATCGATAGGGCAATGCAAGAATACTTTTCTTTTATCTTTCGGCTTTTCTCGCTATCTTAACCGCGCAGAAATCAGAGATATGGTTCCTCCAATCGTTCACATTTCAACATTACTTCTCTATGGATATTTCATCGAGCACCAAACCCACCCACTCAATTAAATTTCGCCGTCGTCGAGCTGAAAATTGGCTCACACTTGGTTTTACTTATGCGGCAATGTATATGGGAAGATACAATCTTTCCTTTGCCAACAAAGCATTGTCAGATACTTATGGGTGGGACAAAACACAAATCGGTACGATTATAACGGCAGCGTTAACCATTTACGGAATTTCTGCTTTATTCAACGGGCCGATTGCTGACAGAATTGGCGGACGAAAAGCGATGCTTATCGGAGTCTTCGGTGCAGTTGTGTTTAATCTCGCTTTTGGAATGGGTGCATATCTTGGTGTGCTGGGGACAGGGTCATTGTTGCTTGCTTTCTTTGCGACTGTCTGGTCGCTCAACATGTACTTTCAATCGTATAGTGCGCTTGCTCTCATCAAAGTAAATTCCGGATGGTTTCATGTGCGAGAGCGCGGAGTGTTTTCCGCAATCTTTGGCTCGATGATTCAAAGCGGCCGTGCGTTGATCTTTGTGATTGGCGGAATTGCCGTTGCGGTGCTTCCGTGGCAATGGGTGTTCTTTATTCCGGCGGGAATTATGTTCGTGATGGGGATTTTGACGGTACTCTTTGTTCAAGATCATCCGCATGAAGCCGGGTTTGAAAATTTTGATACAGAAGATGCTTCCAGCGGCGATACGGAAAAAGTGGACATGAAGTACTTGATGAAAAAAGTGTTTACCAATCCAATTACACTGACGATTGCCGTTGCAGAATTTTGCACGGGATTTGTTCGCCATGGGTTCGAACAATGGTTTCCGCGATACATGCAGGAGGCACAACATCTTGCGTTAGACTCCGATGTGTTTCAGAAAGGTGCGTTAAGTGTTGTTGTCGCAGGAATTCTTGGTGCCTTTACTGCGGGGACAATTTCCGATTGGGTTTTTAAATCCCGCCGTGCACCCGTAGCTTTTATTGGCTACACATTACAAATACTTTGTCTCGGTGTAATTTGGATGGCACCAAGTTTAACGTTGATCATCGCTGCATTTGTCGTCAATTCATTTGCCATCAGCATGGTACATTCGATGTTGTCTGGAACTGCGTCAATGGATTTTGGGGGACAGAAAGCCGCAGCCTCGGCAACCGGATTATTTGACGGCATGCAATATATCGGCGGTGCGGCAGTTGGAACAGGGATGGGATGGATGCTCGAAAATTTTGGGTGGGGAACATGGGGACCGAGCATGATTGGTTTTGCTGTTATTGGTGCAATCTTAATGGTGAAATTATGGAACATTGTCCCTAAAAAAGTTCATGTTGATGTAGCTCAAGAGCTAAACGCGCCTGCCAATCGCTAACATCGATTCTGCTCAAAGCATTTCATTACTCTTATAAGGAGAGATTGTTTGTGTGGAAAACATCTGAAGGAAGCACCGGTCGACTCATTCAACTCTGCATCGGTTATTTTATTTTTTATGTCATCACCGGCATTAGTGTAAAATATTTTACCGGCAATTCATCCCTTGGGTATCCGGGAATGAAAGAAGTTGAATATTTAGTGTATAGTACTGTCGGGGGCAATCTCATAGCATTGTCTGTTGCATTGATTCTTCGCTGGTACCGGCTCACATCAAATAAAATTATTACATGGGGGAAACTTCGCTTCCCGCAGGAAATCCTTTACATCATTCCATCCGGCATTTGCACCGCCGTTGTTATTCCCACGACAACATTGATGTATCTTCTTCCAATTTCCGTCATGGTGGCGATGGTTATCATGCGTGCAAGCGTTATCATTATCAGCAGAGTGGTTGATGCAATTCAAATTCGTCAGGGAATCTTAAAGAAAAGTGTTTATGCCGAAGAAAATTATGCTGTTGTTTTCGCGCTTGCCGCTGCTGGCATCAATATTTTGTACGTCGGTCCTGGCGATTTTGATTTTATTCATTCACCCGCAGCAATGATTATCCTTGGAAGTTATCTTCTTGCATATTCAATTCGCATTTATATCATGAACTACTACAAGAATACGCGGGCAAAAGGTGTGAAACTTGATAACAACGGATTCTTTGCGATCGAACAAATTGCTGCATCGATTGTTATGTTCACCGTTGGATTTCTTTTATACCACTCAACGGATTGGTTTGAATCTGTAAACGAGCAGTTGATTATTTTTCATAATTCTATTTCTGCGCCGCAGCCCACATGGTTCTGGGCAGTCATCGCCGGAACTGCGTTCGGAATGGTGGCATTCTTCTCGGTTTTTATTTTTATGTTTAAAGGAAGAACGGCAACCTTTGCCGGACTTGTCAATCGGTTAACATCGCTCGTTGCGGGAACGGCGGCAACGCTCATTTCTTATTTTGTCTTTCAAGGACATTTTCCCAAACTTCAAGATTGGTTATCACTTGTTTTTATTTTGATCGCTGTCGGATTTTTGACACGTGCTGAAAAGAAACGAACGCTTGAACTTGCAATGGCGCAGGAAATTGAAGTGAAAAAATAGTAGTAAAATATGGGGTGTAAACGACAAGACCTAACAGCCTGAGAAAGTCTGTTAGGTCTTTGTGCTTATAAATAGAATGAAATTTATTTTTTAATTTCCCACAACTTCTTTGTTACTCGTTCTAATTCCACATCAATCAATTTCGGATCGTGTGTCTTTTCGGGCATATTTTCGAAAACGATATACGGAACTTTAATGCCACGGATTTCAATATGTGTCGGATTCTTCGCTTCGATCTTTTCCCAATCATTGGTCCTGTAATAAAATTCCATTTTTTCATCAGGAAGAGAGTGGTATAAAATCGAATCTTCCTGTCCCGGGCGTGCTCGGCGACGATTCTTACGAACAGACTCTTCGTATGGCACTTTAATATAGACGAGCGACGCTTTGCTCAGCATTTCATCGGAAAGAAATGACATTGCGTTGACGATTCCATTGTCACCACCGCGTGCAAATTCTACCAGTGTCGTCATTTTTGTGTGGTAGTCCGTATCTTTTAATACTTTCTTTTTGTAATCAAGCGCAAGACGTTTCATGTAAAGATCCCAGATGTATTGATCTTTGAACCAATATTTTTCATCGCTCCATACGCGTGGTTTTCCCATTTGTGTCATTAAATCATCAAGCTCGAATGTCTCCCACACGTATGTGAAATCATCAAGCTCTTCAAAATTTGCAATGTGAAATTTTTCCAAACGCACAATCGGATCGCATTTCTTTAAGAAATCGATCACTTCTGATTTTCCAGCGGCCGGACGTCCGGTAATGATAAGAATCGGAAAATGTTGACTCATGTGTTGCTCCTTTGTTATTGTATTTCTTGTATTCTGCTTTCTATTCTAGAATCGATAGTTTTTTCTTTGAGAATTTTCTTTTCTACGGCATCAAATACTGTTTGTTGTGAGAAAGAAGGAGCAACAATATCAACCCCGAGATATCGTTTTCCTTCTCCCACGAAATAATCGCTTGCCGCTGCGATGTAATTTTTATTCAGCTCTAGCGGTTTTTCATTTACAAAAAACTTTGTGAATTCAATTTCTCCATTTGAATTTTTCTTCCACGTGCATTGAATTCCCGATGTTTGAATCGATGAGTGGCGTTGAATATAGTTTTTTACGACATCTTGAATTTGCTTACCTGACAGTTGAAATGTAACAAGAACATTTCGAAACGGAATAACTTCAAACAAATCACGCTTTGTCATTCGTCCGGCAGAAACATTTTTCCGGATACCATGATTGTTCATGAATGCAACATCAGCATGAGCGGCTTCGCGTTGCGCATCGGCAATGAAATTCCCGATTCCCATTTCACCATCGCCACGTGTCCAGTCGGATTTCAACGTGCCGATCACTTTATTATAATCGTCATCAATGGTGTGTTGGATGGAATCGATAAAATTGGATAGTGCGGTTTTTGGCCGGTCGCTGGTGTAGTTCAGCGGGAGCAATGTTTCCCACGATTTTGTAACGGAATGATCTTCAACCGTAAGATCGAGGACTCCAAGATTTTCACAATTCGACCCTGTCTGCACAATTAAAACACCGTTGACGTTTTTTGGTTTCTTCAATCGAGTATGTGAATGCCCGCCCACAATAATATTCAGCCCATGAACATTTGCGGCAAGAACAGAATCTTCGTCAACTCCTTCATGCGTCAATGCAATAATCACATCGGTCTTCGAGCTCAGTTCATCAATATATTTTTGTGTCGTGGTAATTGGTGAAAGAACTTTAATGTCGGAAAGATTATTTTGATTGACGAGATTATACAATCCCTGCGTCATTACGCCGATAATGCCGATGCGAACGCCGTTCTTTTCAATAATCGTGTACGCCTTATTATGGAGCGGAAAAATTCCCTGACTGTTCACAACATTTGCGCAAAGAGTCGGAAAGCGTGCAACAGTCGTCAATTTTTTGAGATTATTTTGAGAAATATCAAAATCATGATTTCCCAAACACCACGCTTCGTATCCAATCATATTCAGCATCTCAAATAATGTTCCACCTTCGGTTCCTTTGTAAGCATATTCGGTAATCGGATTCCCGGTCATCACATCACCAGCGTCGATTAAAATTGAAGTCATTTTTATTTTTCGAAGACTGTCAACTTTAAACGATAATTCATTGAATCCACCAATCATCGACTTGGGATTTTCTTTCATCCAAAAAGCTTCATGGGGAATGAAACTTGCGTGCATATCATTTGTATGAAGAATGGTGATTGTTTTCGGTTGAGCGTGCAAAAGGATTGAAAGAAAAAGGAGAGCGATGAAAACGAGAGAATATTTTTTCATATAAAACCTTTTTGTGGATAATCTGAATTTGAGTAGACAAAGATACGAAGAAAAACTATATTTTAGAACGTAATTTAGACATCAGAGCAGAATTCAAGTTTATTGCAACCGGCACGATGAGTGACATTTTTGAAAAAATATGTTCTCTGCTGAACGGACGAGGAATACACTATCGTACCGTTCACCACGAACCGACATTTACATCGGAAGAATCCGCCAAAGCGCGCGGCGAAGATGTAAAAATTGGCGGTAAAGCAATTGTCATGAAAGTGGACAACGGATTCAAGCTGTTCGTGCTTAGTGCGGCGTTGAAAGTTGACTCCAAAAAAATTAAAGAGCAGTTCACAGCAAAAAGTATTCGGTTTGCATCGAAGGAAGAACTTCTTGAGTTGACGGGACTTGTTCCCGGTTCAGTTCCTCCATTCGGAAAGCCAATTTTAAATTTTGAACTTTATATTGACTCGTCAGTAGCCAAAAATGAAAAAATAGCTTTTAACGCAGGCACACTGACAGATTCTATTATTATGACAACAAAAGATTACCTTGCCTTGTGCAATGGATCGATTATTCCATTTTCGCAGTTATAGCAACTATCTCCCCAACATTTAGTGAAAGGAAGGATTATTGTGATGAGAAGAATTTATTTATTACTGCTGTTGTGTTTCTGCACAGCTTCGTTTGCACAATTTCAATATCCACAAACAAAAAAAGTCGATCAGGGTGATAACTATTTTGGCACTCGTGTTGCCGACCCATATCGATGGATGGAACAAGATACAGCTGAGGCAGTAAAGGAATGGGTGAAGGAAGAAAATATTGTTACGTTTGATTACCTCGAAAAAATTCCGTTTCGAAATCAAGTAAAAGATCGATTGACCAAATTGTTGAACTATCCAAAATATACCGCTCCATTTCACGCAGGAAAAAATTGGTTCTTTTATAAGAATGACGGCTTGCAAAATCAAAGCGTGCTTTATATTCAGCGGGGTTCACTGGAAGCAAAACCGGAAGTTTTTCTTGATCCAAACAAACTCTCTGCTGATGGAACAACGTCGCTTGCAGGAACGGCGTTTGATCATGACGGAAAATTTTTTGCCTATGCCATTTCAAAAGCGGGATCGGACTGGCGTGAAATCTACGTGATGGATGTATACACAAAAAAGCAATTGAGCGACAAGATCGAATGGGTGAAGTTTTCGGGAATTTCGTGGTTCGGGAATGGATTTTATTATTCGCGCTATGATGCACCGAAAGACACCGGTGTGAAGCTTTCTGCATCGAATCAATTTCACAAAGTCTATTACCACATTGTTGGTACACCGCAAAAAAAAGATGCGTTGGTGTATGAAGACAAACAAAATCCCGAAAAACTTTTCTTTGTTTCTTCGACAGAAGACGAGCGGATTGTGCAGATAATCGTGCAGAAACGAGGTGCCAATGGAAATGCGTTGTATTATCGTGATGTTTTTAACCGAACACCGTTTGTTCCAATTATCGAAACATTTGATGACAATATTTCCATTGTCGATAATGTCGGAGAAAAACTCATTCTTCAAACAAATAGGAAAGCGCCAAACGGCCGGGTGATTTTGTTCGATCCGAAACATCCGCAAGAAAAAGATTGGAAAGATATTCTCCCGGAGAAAAATGAACCATTGGAATCTGTTTCAATTGTCGGCGGGAAAATATTTGCGGTGTATATGAAAGACGTCAGCCATCATGTGCACGTGTATGATCTCGCTGGAAAATTTGAAAATGAAATTGCGCTGGATGTGCTGGGCACAGTCGGTGGATTTGATGGAAAACGAAAAGATACTTCTTTATTCTACAGTCTGACATCGTTTACGTATCCCTCAACGATTTATCAGTACGATATCAAAGCGAAAAAATCATCGGTCTTTCGCAAAACAGAAGTTGATTTCAACCCGAATGATTATGAAACAAAACAGGTGTTTTATCTGTCAAAAGACGGCACAAAAATTCCGATGTTCATTGTTCACAAAAAGGGGATTGCACTTGATGGAAATAACCCGACGTTTCTCTACGGTTATGGAGGATTTAATATAACGATGAATCCGAATTTCAGCGCATCACGAATTGCATGGCTTGAACAAGGCGGAGTGTATGCAATGCCGAATATTCGCGGCGGCGGCGAGTATGGCGAGAAATGGCATGAAGCAGGGATGCGGCTGAATAAGCAAAATGTGTTTAATGATTTTATTGCTGCCGCAGAATATCTTATAGCCAATAAATATACGAGTGCAGAAAAACTCGTTTGTTCCGGCGGGTCGAATGGCGGATTGTTAATTGGCACGGTAGTGAATCAACGTCCCGATCTTTTTAAAGTTGCTCTTCCTGCGGTGGGAGTAATGGATATGCTTCGGTTTCAAAAATTTACCATCGGCTGGGCATGGGTAAACGATTACGGGTCGAGCGATGACTCTGTGCAATTCAAAAATTTGTTTGAGTATTCTCCGCTTCACAACATCAGCGATACATTACACTATCCAGCAATGCTTGTTACCACGGCAGATCATGACGACAGAGTCGTGCCGGCGCATTCTTTTAAATATATTTCAACACTTCAGGAAAAATACAAAGGGAAAAATCCTGTCATGATTCGCATTGAGACATCAGCGGGTCACGGTGCGGGAAAGCCGCTTACGAAGACGATCGAAGAGACCGCTGATATGTATTCATTCGCGTGGTGGAATCTTGGTGTAACTCCTCACTATTGACTGTAATAAAAAAACTTTGCGAAGGTTTTATTCCTTCGCAAAGTCTATTTTGTTCCGTTCTCTGCCGCATTGCATTTCGAACTCATTTTCGGTAATTTGCAAGCGTAAAATGAAACACTTGATACGATACGGCATCTTCTTTTTACTGCTCTTTGCTGTTGAGGCACCGCCTTTGCATGCGCAAGAAGTCCTTCCCGAAAAAGTTCACACGACGATCGATAAAATATTAGATGATCATCTGGCTGATGTTGAAAACAAGCTGATTCGCGAGGATAAACTTGATGCGAAAACAATTTTGCTTGTTACTGTTCCGCTTGAAAATTTTATTGAAGACGTGTTATTTACAATCAATCGTCCAGCGGTCATCTATCCCAGAGTGATCTATTCGGTTATTCGGGAAGAATTTCAACAGGGAAAACCTCGCGAAGAGATTGCGCATTTATTGATTACTATGCAGAAGAAAAATAGTTTTGAAAAAATTTATGATGCTGAAAAGCAAAAATAACATTCTATTAGCTGTTGTGATTGCAATTCTGTGCCTCGGCTCATTGTCACCAATATTTGCCGGTGATATTAAACCGTCGGTTGAAGTGGAATTCAACATGTTCTACAATAAGAACTATGATCAGGCGTTGTCGTTTCAATTCCGCGAAGCGAAGCTCTTTCTTGATACGTATATCAATGATCATTCGACTGCATTGATCGAATACACCATGAAAGACAATCTTGTTCGTGGATTATTGGAACGCGCGTATTTTGTTCAGCACGATCTTCCATTGAATGGCAGACTTACAATGGGGCAATTCAGAAATCCGTTCGGATATTTTGATCCATTTACCGTTTCGCATTCGATCACTAAAAGTACGCCGCTTTCTCCGGATTCAGCAATGCCGCAGTTTATGCTGCGCGATCTGGATGTCGGCGTTTTTTGGGAATCAACCAGTTCCGATTTTTCGTTGGGACTTGCCGTTGTCAACGGAAATGGAATTAATACGCTGAAAGATGATAATAATTTCAAAGATTTTATTGGTCACGTGCAATATTCATTCGGTGATTTTCAAATTGGTGCGAACGGATATTACGGCCGGAAAAATTCATTACTGCCAAGCGGTGGAGTAAAATCTTTTTCTAATATTTCCGTTATTGCTGCAGGGTTTGAAGCAATGGCATTTGTCGGTGATGCCACGATTGCAAGCGAAGTATTGATTCAGGAATATGGCAGCCTCCGTACAATCGGCGGATATATAACGATGAATTATGATCTTGAAAACATGCTTGGAGGTCTTCGAGCAACTGCACGCGTGGAAGCATTTGATCCAAATCGCGCGGTCATCAATAACGAACATCTGCAGTGGTCTCAAGGGTTTTTATACAGTATCAGCAGAGGATATCAAGCAAAGCTTGAAGTTGTTTTAAATCTAGAAAAATACCGACAACGCGCGAATGAAGTTGTCTTTGAATTAGAATACGAATTATAATTCCCACCGTGAAAAATTTTTCTTTAGGGCTCAAAATTCTTCTTTTTGTTACCCCAATTCTTCTCATTGGCGATATTTTGTTTACATCTTTCGCTGTTAAATACAGCCGCGAATATTTGATTGATGAGATGGAACAGTCTATTCTCGGATTTTCCCGCACGGTTGCACTTGATATTTCACGAGGATATGAAATTTCGAACACGCGAAGTATTTACAGCCTTCTGTTTGAATTGAAACAATTCGATCCACGCGTGCTTGATGTTTCTGTTACCGATTCTGCCGGGACAATTGTTGCCGCCCTCTCTGTAGAGAAAATATTATCGTCTGACACTTCGGTGGCAGTAAAAAATGTTCTTATGCAGAAGAATGAATACATTAATTTTGATGAACAATCGAAACAAAGCATGGCAGTTATTCCCATTAAAGGATATCCTTCCGGCACGGTTCTTGGGACTTTAAAAGTCATTTTTTCCATTGATAAGATGTATGGAATAGTTTATTCGCTCGAGATGGTCATCATTACCATTTCAGCGGCAGTCTTTTTGATGTTAAGCGTTGCAATATTGTTGCTGGTAAGAATTCTTATCGTCAAACCTATACATCGTTTTTTCCCTGCCTTGAAGCAAATCGAAAAAGGAAATTATGAGGAACGAATTTCAATCACAAACAATGATGAAATCAGCCAGCTCGCAGAACATGTGAATACGATGGCGGGCGGATTGAAAGAACGAGAATTTGTGAAGGACACGTTTTCGCGTTACGTTCCGAAGGAAGTTGTCGACCGTTTGCTTGAGCGAAAAATTCATCCTCGATTAGAAGGAGAATTGCAAGAAGTGACTGTCTTCTTCAGCGACATTCGCGGATTTACGCATATGACTGAACGGCTCGGAGCCGAACAAATTGTGCATTTATTGAATCGATATTTCACTGCAATGACTGATGTTGCAATTCAATACGACGGCATGATCGACAAATTTGCCGGTGATGAGATCATGATCATTTTTGGCGCGCCGATTCGCTCGGATGATGATCCGTTGCGAGCAGTTCGTATGGCGTTTGCCATGCAGCGTCAACTTGAAATTCTTAATGCACAATTTGCAGAAGAACATCTCGAAAAAATTTCTATCGGCATCGGCATTGCAACAGGGAAAGTAATTCTTGGGAATATTGGATCGGAAAAACGGCTGAATTATTCTGTTATCGGGGATACGGTCAATTTAGCTGCGCGGCTAGTTTCTAAAGCAGGTCCATCAGAAATTTTGATTGATCAGCAGACGTACGTATATGTGCAAGAACACTATCATTGTAACTCACTTGGTTTGGTTCAGGTGAAGGGAAAAGAACATCCTATTGGAGTATATTCTGTTATCTCGAGTAAATGAATGAGATCATCGTCAAATCTATTCTCAACAAACAGAAGAAACGAGATTCTTGGTTTCTAACGGAATATACTCTCAATCCATACCAAGGTTGTTCTTTTAATTGTCTTTATTGTTATACTCGTGGAAGCAAATACGGCATCGAAATGAAAGTGTCCATTAAGAAAAATGCCGTCGAACTTTTGGATAAGCAGCTTTCGCTTCGTGCAAAGAAAAAAGAATACGGATTTATTGGATTGGCATCCGCGACTGATCCGTATTTACCAATTGAAGAAACAATCCAACTCACACGCCGATGTCTTGAAGTAATTTCCAAACACAGATTTCCCGTACACCTTCTCACTCGTTCTCCGTTAGTATTGCGTGATGTTGACCTTCTCCGCGAAATTGATGAAATGGCAATTCTACCAGATGATCTTGCAAAAAAATTTCATCATGGCGTTATCATTGGCTCCTCGTTCACAAGTCTCGATAATACTATTGCTCACCGGTTTGAACCGAACTCGCCGGTGCCGAAAGTGCGATTGCAGTTTTTATCCAACCTGAAGCGCCAAGGATTCTTTGTCGGAATGAATTGTATTCCGCTTCTCCCAAGAATTACAGATACAGATGAATCATTGACTGCACTCATTCAATCGGCGAAAGAGTATACCATCGATTACGTTCTTGCAGGAAGCCTAACTCTCTTTGGCAATGAACCTGCGGATAGTAAAACTCTTGTCCTGAAAATTGTTGAACGCTACTATCCGGAACTTCTAAAAAGGTATCAATTGACTTTCTCAAAAGCCGATTATGTTTCGGCATCGTACCAAAAAAATCTTGATAAACGGATTAAAACAAAATGCTCTGAATTCGGTGTGAAATATGGAATTTTGTAGACAAATCACATCATCAAAATTTTACCTCCCAAGCTCTTGCGTATTTCCAACTGATTTATTACAATGACTTAAAGTTATCCTTGAATAAGAGAGCGTTCTTGCCTATAAACTCAAGCTATACTTTTCTTATCTCCTCTGCGAATTTCCACATTCGATTAAAATCTCATGTTTTGTTCCATTTAATCCACATTTTTTATTCACCAAAAAGGATTCAAACAACGCAATGGCTAAAAAAATTGGGGTCAAGTCTCGGAAGAAAATTTTTGTTCTCGATACCAACGTTGTTTTGCACGACAGCTCCTGCATTTATCAATTCAAAGAACACGATGTTGTTATTCCCGTTACCGTTCTGGAGGAATTAGATGCCTTCAAAAAAGGAAATGAATCGATCAATTTTCATGCACGCGAATTTGCCCGCAATGTCGATGCGATGAGCGGCGATCATATCTTCAATGGTGGAATCAGTATCGGTCCCGGCCTGGGAAAAATCACTGTTCGATTAGATCAAGAATTTCACAAAGATATTCAGGCTGCATTTTCTCCCGGCAAACCCGATCATCACATTCTCAATTGTGCATACTGTCTTGCTAAGGAGCAGACATCGCGTGAAGTGATTCTCGTTTCGAAAGATGTCAATCTGCGGATGAAAGCAAAAGCGGTTGGGCTTCCAGCGCAGGATTACAAAAATGATCAGGTAAAGAATTTAACAGAACTTTATGTGGGGCATCGCACAGTAGAAAATGTTGATGAAGAGGTAATACAACATCTGCATTCTAATCCGTATTCCGTTCATCCTGAAGATCTGCCGACGAATCATTTTGTTCCGAATGAGTTTATGGTGTTGCGGAACGGGAAACAATCTGCACTTGCAACGTATGATGCCGAGCATCAAACAATCGCAAGAATTGAAAAAACAGTTGCCTACGGCATCGGGCCAAAAAACGCGGAGCAAATCTTTGCAATCAACGCGCTGATGAATCCCGATATTCAATTAGTAACGTTGACGGGAAAAGCGGGAACGGGAAAAACATTGCTAGCGCTCGCAGCAGCTCTTGAACGCAGAAAATTGTATCGTCAGATTTTTATGGCGCGGCCGATTGTTCCGCTTTCGAATAAAGACATTGGATATTTGCCTGGCGATATTGCATCGAAATTGAATCCATATATGCAGCCGTTATTCGACAATCTTGGTGTGATCAAAAATCAATATTCCGAAACTGATCAGAATTTTACGCGCATCACGCAAATGGTTCAGGAAGAAAAATTGGTTATCGAGCCGTTATCATACATCCGCGGTCGCTCGCTGGTAAAAATCTTTTTTATCGTCGATGAAGCGCAAAACCTGACGCCGCATGAAGTGAAAACAATTATCACGCGCGCCGGTGAAGGAACAAAGATTGTTCTTACCGGAGATATTTACCAGATCGATCATCCGTACCTCGACAGTCAATCGAACGGTTTGAGTTACTTAATCGAAAAGATGCAAGGGCAGAAACTCTACGCGCATATCAATTTGGAAAAGGGCGAACGGTCGAAACTGGCGGAGCTGGCCAGTAACTTATTGTAACTGTAAAAACGTGGCAGGTTTTAAAACCTGTCACGTTTAATTTCCTACGGCTTGCCGCGTCATTTCGGCGAAAGCCGGAAACTAGAAACCAGAAACTAGATGTCAGCGTACGCTGGCATGACAAACATCTCGCGCTTACGGCAAGGATCTTCACTGAATCATGAAAAATTATACCCGTCGCACATTCATCCAAACATCCGCGTCGCTCGGTGTTGGAGCAGTTCTTTCAGGTTGTTCTTCAGGATTATTCGCTTCACATCGTCCGCAGTTTGATATTTTGATCAAAGGCGGATCGATCATTGATGGAACTGGGAGGGAAGAGTTTTTGGGCGATGTCGGAATTCGTGACGGTGTCATCCGGGCTATCGGGAAAATTGAATCGACCGACGCAGAGAGAATTATTCAAGCAGCAAATCTGAAAATTGCTCCTGGATTTATTGATATACACACTCACACCGATGATTCCATTCTGAAATTGCCGACCGCTGACAGTAAACTTCGCCAAGGAGTGACCACCGAAATAGGTGGACAAGATGGAGAATCTCTTGCTCCAATGAGCGAAAAAGCATATCAAAAATGCGTGCAGGAAAACGGGAATACTGATTGTCCATATCGATCTTTCGATGAAGTTTTTTCTGCGATTCAAAAGAATGGTTCAGCGCAAAACGTTGTTTCGATGGTAGGACTTGGTTCGATCCGGGAAAAAATTGTCGGCATGGACAATCGTTCTGCAACACTCGAAGAGATGGATTTGATGAAACGAGAAGTGCAGAAAGCAATTGAACAAGGCTGCCTCGGTGCATCGACTGGATTAGAATACACTCCCGGAAGTTTTGCGTCAACCGAAGAATTGTGGGAAGTGATGAAGGCAATTCCGGAGCCATATCGACTTTATGCAACGCATATGCGCAATGAAGATAATCGCGTACTCGAAGCAATTGATGAAGCGATTAAAATCTGCCGGCATTCCGGCGCACGCTTGCAAGTCTCGCATCTGAAAGCGTCGTACAAAATAAATTGGTATAAAAATGAAATTGCATTGGAGATGCTGGAAGAAGCGATTGACGAAGGAATTGAAGTTCACGCTGATCGCTATCCATACATTGCGTATCAAACTAGATTGGCAAATTTGTTTCCGCTCTGGTCTCGTGATGGTGGCACTGAACAATTCATGACGCGATTGAAAGACAAAAGTATCGTTGAGAAAATTCGTCCCGAGACGCTGAAAAAAATTAATGGGCTCGGCTCATGGGATTCTATAATGATTACCTCAACTCGTTCGGAAGAAACGAAATCCTATCTTGGAAAGACGATTCAACAAATTGCGGCGCAACTGAATATCGATCCGTTTGAATTTTCCGTTGATATCATGTTGAAAGAAAACGGATCTATTGGCATGGTTGGATTTGGGATGGATGAGGAAGGAACGGAATTAATTTTGCGATGGAAGAATACGATGATCGCTTCAGATGGAGGAGCTTATTCTCCTGCATCAAAATCCAATCCCCACCCGCGCACGTACGGAACTTTTCCCCGCGCAATTGCTCATTACCAGAAAGAGCGAAAGTTATGCTCACTTCCTGAAATGATTCGCAAGATGACGTCGCTTCCTGCCCAAAAACTTGGATTGAAAGATCGCGGAACAATTGCGGAAGGGAAGGCTGCGGATATCGTGCTCTTCGATTATGACACGATCAAAGACAATGCAACCTATCTCAATCCGCATCAATTTCCAACAGGAATTCCCTATGTAATTGTAAACGGCGTTGCTGCAGTGAATGAGAATGTTATTACGGGAAAACTTCCGGGCAAGATTCTCAAGAGCAACTCGGTTTCCGTTTAACAATTGTAGTAGAAGACTTTACCGATTTCAATATTCCTTTACCTCCATAAAAAATCTCACATCCTCATTTAGGGAACATAGTCTAATTGATCGCTGTTTGAGTACTCAATATTGGATTCTTTGACGAAAAGAGACTTGAATGTTTTATTGAACATTTCTCATGAAATGATTAGGTTGTTTCACAGCGATTTTCTTTTCTAAATAACCAAGCACAACTATATGAAAAATATTTATCTGTTGTTCTTACCATTTATTCTTCTCGCGCAAGAAAAATTTGTTGTGGAAGATTATTACACAAAAGTTGAATATAGAATTCCCATGCGCGATGGGGACTCACTGTTTACATCCATCTATATCCCTAAAGATACAACGCAGGACTATCCGATTATGTTTTCTCGGACGCCGTATACGGTTTTTCCATATGGAAAGGGATATAAAACAACTATCGGTCCATCTGATGTAATGATGAAAGAAAAATATATTTTCGCATATCAGGATGTTCGCGGCCACTTTATGTCCGATGGAGAATATGTGGATATACGTCCGAACATTCCCCAGAAAAAATCGAACAAGGATGTTGATGAAAGCACAGATACTTTTGATTCCATTGAATGGATGATTCATCATTTGCCTCATAACAATGGGAAAGTAGGAATGTGGGGAATTTCCTATCCGGGATTTTATGCGGCACAAGGATTAATTACCTCGCATCCTGCACTCAAAGCAGTGTCACCTCAAGCGCCGGTAACCGATTGGTTTATCGGCGACGATTTTCATCACAACGGAGCTTTCTTTTTGATTGATGGATTTAATTTTTACCGTTCCTTCGGGAAACCGCGGCCAGGCTTAATCACAACGTGGCTTTCAGGTTTTCACCATTTTACTCCCGATGGGTATAAGTTTTTTCTTGAGGCGGGTTCTCTTTCTTCTTTAAAGCAAAAATATTTTGGCGACACAATTCGATTTTGGAATGATCTATTTTCTCATCCGAATTATGACGCGTTCTGGAAAGCGCGGACTCCGTTGCAGTATCTAAAAAATGTTACTCCTGCAGTCATGACGGTCGGCGGCTGGTTCGATGCTGAAGATTTATATGGTGCGCTTCATGTATACGGAGCAATTGAAAAACAGAATCCGGGAATTTTTAATATTCTTGTTATGGGCCCGTGGTATCATGGAGGCTGGTCTCGATCCGATGGAAATCGACTTGGCAATGTTCGATTTGATAAAATGACGGCGAAATATTATCGGGAAGAAATCGAATTGCCGTTCTTCAACTATTATCTTAAAGGAAAAGGTGAGTTGCATTTCCCCGATGTGTTTGCATTCGAAACGGGAAGCAATGAATGGAAGACGTATGATGCATGGCCGCCCAAAAATCGCACAATCAAAAAAATATATTTTAGAGAACATGAACAATTATCGTTTGATCCATCTCAATCGAAAAATGATTTTGATGAATATGTCAGCGATCCTAACCACCCCGTTTCGTATATCGAATATATCAGCAATGAACGAGGACGTGAATACATGACCGACGATCAACGGTTTGCATGGCAGCGTTCCGATGTGCTTTCTTATCAAACTGAAATTTTATCTAACGATATGACAATTGCCGGACCAATTGCCGCCAATCTTTTTATTTCATCAAGCGGAACGGATGCCGATTTTGTGGTAAAAATTATTGATGTTTTTCCGGATTCGACTAAAGATGATTCCTTAAATGCGGCTCATGTTCATATGGGCGGATATCAGATGTTGGTTCGTGGTGAGGTAATGCGTGCTCGATTTAGAAATAGTTTTGAAAAGCCTGAGCCGTTGAAACCCAACACCATCGAAAAGGTTTCGTTTCAACTTCAGGATATCAATCATACCTTTAGAAAAGGGCATCGGTTGATGGTTCAGGTGCAAAGCAGTTGGTTTCCTCTGGTTGATCGAAATCCTCAAAAATTTGTGGATATTTATCACGCCAAAGATGAGGATTTTGTAAAGGCAACAAACAGGGTGTATCATTCGGTTAAATCAGAGTCAAACATTGAGATAGGGATCTTGAATCATTAGTCTGGATTGAAAATATTTAAAAAATTTCGTTCCTTTTTGTCTGAAATTTTGTATATTTATAATCCCAAAGTAACAAAGAATTTCGAGGTTAATTGTAAGGAGATTTTTCGATGGCTAAACAGCAGTCGTTTGAAGAGAAAGTAAAGAAATTAGCGAAAGAACAGGCCGGAAAAACGATTAAATTCGTTGCGGCAGTAAAAACGCCAAAAGGCACTTATCGCTTCAACCAAAAACTTGTTAAAATCAAGGACGAAAAGACCGAAGACGCTGTTCTGGAAGCAGAATACAAGCGCATGGTTGAGTCTGCATAATTATTTTTAGGAAAGAGGAGCAATACCATGTCTAAACGATGTGAAGTGTCAGGCGTTGGTCCGTTAAAAGGACACAATGTTTCGCACGCAAACAACAGAACACCACGACGTTTTCTTCCTAACCTTCAGGAAAGAAGAATTTGGGTTCAGGAATTGAAAAAATTTGTAAATGTTCGTCTCTCGGCGCGGTCGTTAAAATCGATCACAAAGAACGGAACCGCTGAATTGGCAAAATTAGTTCGAGCAGGAAAGATTTAACTCCTCGAATGAGAAAGTATCTCCACATACTTTCTGCCGTAATGTTGATGGTTTATGGCACACTCGCACTTGTGTTTGTGCCGTTACATCATCACTCAGATGAAAATCTTTCAGCACTAAAACTTCATAATTTTTCCTCGGTTCAGGTAAGCGGTGAAAAGAGTACAATCAAAATCTCATCAAAAGATTGCGACGTTTGTCTTTTTTCACATGTCACGATCATTCTCCATGCTTCAGTATCAGCATTTTCATTTGAATCGACAGAAGAACATCAATGTGTTCTCATTTCTGAGTCTCAAGCTCTAGAATTTTTAACCTCGCATCCCCATCGCGGTCCTCCAGTATTCCATTCGTAATACCGTTTCATTATTCTGTAATTTTTTATTGTGAACTATCATCGATATTTCATGGTAGGAGTAAAGTTCCTTTAAAAGAAGCTGAAAGGTAAGAAAGTATGCGAATGATTCAAGTGTTATTATTCCAAGGAGTTGTTGTCTCTTTTATCTTGGCGCAAATCCAAGCAGATTCTTCGGCAGTTGCTGATTCATTATTGGCTATTGAATTGCAAGCGCAAATGCAGAATCAAGCGCCGACTCAAACAACAACTCCCGTTGTTCGTTCTGCACCGACGACAAATCCAGATATGAGTGCGATTGGTGATTTTAGAACATTGTATTCCACCAACGGCTCGAGGAATATTGAAACATATTTTAACGCGCTCGAAGTTCAATTATCGTCCGTTGTTGATCCATATGCCTCGGCAAATTTTCTTTTCTCGTTCGGAAGAGATTCGCTCAACGGAGATTTTTCTGCCGGATTAGAAGTGGCAACATTGACATCGATCTCCCTTCCATATTCGTTGGAGGTTACCCTTGGCAAGTTCAAGCCTCATTTTACCAAAGTAAATATTCTTCACCCGCACGCCTTCAGTTTTGTTGAATTTCCAACGATGATTAAAAATTTCTTTGCAGAAGAAGGAATATTCATGGAAGGTTTATCAGTAAGTGTTCTCGTTCCAAACCCGTGGGATTTTTATCAGGAATTAGATTTTGAAGTTGGAAGAAGTTTTGTGAATAATTCGCTCACAAATGGAACGAAGAACGATTTATTGTATATAGTACATCTTAATAACTTTTTCGAATTGTCCGATAACTCAACACTTGGTGTCGGTTTTTCCGGACTAACCGGACCAAATGCATTCATTCAACGTACTGCAATGACAGGATTTGATATTACTTATAAGTGGAAACCAGTACAATTCAATACTTATAATTCTTTCACGTGGCAAACCGAGGGACTAGTCAGTATGTCAGATACTGCGAAAGGATCAACGATTAAGTCATACGGTGCATATTCAATGCTCGAATATCAAATTGAAAAAAGGACATTTATCGGAACTCGATTTGACTACGCAGGTCTTCCGGGAGTCGAAAAATCAGCGGACAGAACAGCATCGCTATTACTTCGTTTTCAACCGACTGAATTTCAAATATTAGCGCTGGAGTTTCAAAATGTCAATCGTAATTATGCACCAAACTATCGACAAGTTGTGTTCAGAGCAATTTTTGGAATTGGGACACATGCTGCCCATGCTTATTAATGCAAAAATTAGACTATTACTGAGGAGAATTCTTTCATGAAAAAATATCTGTTCATCAATATACTTGTCATGCTTTTCTTTGGATCGTCGGTACATTCGCAAATTAAAATCGTTACGACGATTCCTGATTTGAAAAGTATAGCTGAAGCAGTTGGCGGCGACCGGGTCGATGCATTTTCAATTGCAACCGGATACCAAAACCCCCATTTTGTTGATCCAAAACCAAGTTATATTCTCAAGCTTTCAAAAGCGGATATGTTCATTACAGTCGGGCTTGATTTGGAAATCGGATGGGTTCCGCCATTATTGAACAGCGCACGAAACGCAAAAATTCAAAAAGGAGGAGAAGGATATGTGGATGCATCGGTGAATATTCCTTTGCTGCAAGTTCCTTCGAATGTGAATAGAGGTGAAGGAGACATTCATATTTATGGAAATCCACACTACTGGCTCGATCCGCTTAATGGAAAAATCATTGCTCAGAATATTTGCACTGCGCTGACCAAAATTGATCCGGATCATCGATCTGAGTTTCAAGCAAATTTGAAAAAATTCAATGATGCTGTTGATTCAAAGATAAAAGAATGGGAGATGAAACTCTCAAAATACAAAAACACAAAAGTGATCGTTTATCACAATGAATGGCCTTACTTTGAACAGCGGTTTGGGTTGAAAATTATTGATTTTTTGGAACCGAAACCGGGCATTCCTCCGACGCCGTCGCAATTGGCAAAGATCATCAACCTTATGAAGAGGGAAAATATCAAGATCATTATCAATTCGCCGTACTTTACTGCCGATGCAGCAAATCTTGTCGCGCGAAATGTGAATGGAAAGGTTGTTACGCTCGGCACATCGGTTAGCGCGTACCCTTCCATTAAAACTTATTTTGATTTGTTTGATTATAACGTTCAACAACTTCTAATGGCAATGCAATAAAGGAGAAATTATGATAGACATGTTCACGCAGGATTTTATTTTTAATGCTTTGAAAGTCAGCACTATCATGGGATTGCTCTTAGCGTACCTCGGTGTACACGTTGTTGGAAGAGGAATCGTCTTTGTTGATCTCGCCCTTGGGCAAATTTCCATGCTTGGGGTTGCCGTTGCGAATTTTATCGGAAAAGACGTAACGCTTATCTCAATTATTTTTACGATGGTAGGAGCTTTTTTACTTTCGTTCATCAAAATAAAAGACAAACGCTTAAAACAAGAAGCGATCATTGGTATTGTTTACGCTTTTGCATCGGCGGCAACGGTACTTTTTATTTCAAAATCGCCGCACGGCGAGTCGGATATCTCCGAAGTATTGTTCGGCAGTGTCTTTACCGTGACAACCGACCAGATCATAACGATGGCTGTCGCATTTGGAATTATTGGAATAGTTCATGTTGTCTTTCGGAAAAAATTTTTCTATCTCACAGAAAAATTTGAAAATCACGAAATTGAAGAAATCGGGGTTTTCAATCTCTGGAATTTTTTGTTTTATCTTTCCATCGGGTTGGCGATTGTTTTGGCGGTGCGCAGCGCAGGTGTTATTCCTGTCTTTTCGTATCTTATCATTCCTCCCGTGTCGGCAATTTTATTATCCAGGAAAAGAACCCCTATGGTGATTATTTCGCTGATCGTTGCGGCAGCAGGAAGCTTTTTCGGCTTATATTTTTCAACGCATTTTGATTTTCCGGCGGGCTCATCGGTTGTTGCAATTTTAGGAGCGCTTTTTGGATTGATTGCATTGATTCGATGGGTAATGAATTTGACCTCTGCAAAATAAAAAATGAAATCATAATAGTTCCTATGATTTTATAAAATTTTTTGTCGATGGACTGTAAGAATATCCAACAGTGATTAATAGGGATGTTCGAATGAAAGATATAAAAACAACCCGCTGTTATTTTTTTGGTGACGGTGGAGGGTTTGCGGAAATGCTATTCCCGGAACAATTTGAAGGGCATCGATATTAATTGCATATCGGACCCCCGGGTTAACAATGGTTTCATCCGCTCGTGGCCGCCCTTTTACGCCGGTTGATGTGAAAAGGATTTCCATCATGATGTTGAAACTTGGGTTTGCGAGATAAATTAAACTTGTTCCTGCAAAATAAGATGTTAGCGTGCCGCGATCAAAAGTATCAGATAATTTTGCCTTGGGCAATATTGTTCCTCCTGCATTATAATGACTGATAAATTCATTGTTCCACCGATGGCTGAGAGGAACATTGATCTGTATTCCAACGACTCCATTTCCATATCTTTTCCAACTGTCACCGGTTGGCACAATAAGTGAAAAACGGGGGGACATGGCAATATCTTCACGATCAATTAATTGATAACGGTAATTCAACAACATATCCCCGAAGCCGTTTACATTGTGCAGATCTGAAGAGTATGGGATTGTAATACTTAATTGATGTTGGCGTTCGAGAACAGGCCACTCCTGGGTAAAACTTAATTGCAATATTTTGTCTGGATCAGGCGCAAGATATCCGTTGAAGATATGTTGTACAACGTGAGACTCTTGATTGTAAGCTTCTTCGATGTAGAATGAATTATCTTCGATCGCTTTCGAAAATTGCTGTGCAAAAATATTTTGGAGTGATACGGCAATGATAGAAAAAATTATGATTCCCTTCAAACCATTTTCCTTTCACGCTTATTGGATGACAAGAACAGGAATTGTCAATGAATGCCGCACTTCAGAAATGGATGCACCAAAGAAAATATCTTTGAGGCCCCTATGTCCATGACCGCCCATGACAAGAAGGTCGATGCCGGAATTGTTGCATAATTTCACAATTTGTTTCGGCACATTTCCGAAACCGAGGCTTACTTCTACCGCAACTCCCTGCGCACGAATTTTTTCCGCAATATTTTCAAGAATTTCTTTATCGAGACGTGCTTCTTCATCCCCGGCTTCAGATCCGAATAATTGTCCACTGACACCTTCAACAATATGGAACAGCGATAGCGATGCATTGTTTTGTTTGGCTGTCGTCAATGCGTAGGAAATAACTTTTGAATCTTTTTTCCCATAGTCAAGTGCGACGCCGATTTTTGAATATCGACGTTCGGTAAATTCCAACGGAGGGATAATTGGAGCGACTTCTTTACGTTTTCTCAAAAATCTAGGCAGCGATATATACAGCAACAATGCTGCACATCCTAATGCAACAGGTACAACCGTCAGCCACAGCAACATTGGATGCTGTGATTCAGCAAGCCAATCCGCCAACGAGCTATACACCAATCGCACATTCAACCCAATGATGATCGCTGCGGAAGTCCACGAAAGTATTTGCACCCATTTTTTATTTGCAAATGTACCCATTTTAGTTTTATCACTTGTGAATTTTATGAGAGGAATAATTGCAAATGGAAGTTGAATGCTTAAAATAACCTGACTGAGAATTAAAAGGGTATAGGAACCTTGATCACCTTGAATAGCAATCACCGCTACAGCAGGAACAATAGCGAGGAATCGTGTCAACAGCCTTCGCAGCCATGGGCGCATCTTAAATTGTAAAAATCCTTCCATTACAATTTGCCCGGCAAGCGTTCCAGTTAGTGTTGAACTTTGGCCGGAGGCAAGCAGTGCGATTGCAAAAAGAGCACCGCCGGCCGCTGTGCCGAGCAGCGGGGTTAACAATTCATGTGCCTGCTGAATTTCGGTAACAATAATTCCACGTGAAAAAAATGTCGCGGCAGAGAGAATAAGAATTGCGCCATTTACCAGCAATGCCGCATTCAACGCAATTGTTGTATCAATAAGATTGTATTTACAGGCAGTTCTTTTCCCCTCTTCAGTTTGCTCAACAAGCCTTGTCTGTACAAGCGCAGAATGAAGATATAAATTATGCGGCATTACCGTTGCGCCAATAATGCCGATGGCAATAAAGAGGCTTTCCGACGAAAGTGTCGGAATAAAACCGGTGATAATCTGAGTTGCGTCCGGTTTTGCAAGAAGAAGTTCAATGCCGAAACAAATACCGATGGTTGCTACCAAAACTAAAATGAATGCTTCAATCTTACGAACGCCAAAATGTTGGATAATGAGAAACAGCAAAGTATCAAATCCTGTAATGATGACTCCATACAACATTGGAATGTGAAAGAGAAGATTCAGGCCGATGGCTGTGCCAAGTACTTCCGCAAGATCGCAAGCCGCAATGGCAACTTCACATAAGAGCCACAATGCATGCGCAATTGATTTAGGGTAATTTTCTCGGCATGCCTGTGCAAGGTCGCGTCCGGTAACAATACCTAATCGAGCTGAAAGTGTCTGCAACAAAATCGCCATCATGTTGGACATGAGAATTACCCACAACAGGTCGTAGCCGAATCTCGCCCCGCCTTCAAGATCGGTCGCCCAGTTGCCGGGATCCATGTATCCGACACTGACTAAATATGCGGGTCCTGCAAATGCCAATAACCGCTTTATCGTTCCCACATTCTTAGGAATGGCAATGGTGCGATGAACTTCCGAAAGAGATGTTGTTTCCTGCATATATCGCCTAAACGTTTTCGACAAAAATGTTTTTTGTAATCATTGAACTGATGTTCACGTCTTTATTATCAATGGAAATTACCATTGAAGAATCGAAATTCATTTTTTGTTTTACGCCGATGATTTTATTCAGCGAGATGCCGATTGATGAAACATATTGCAGTAATTCTGAATTCGCATCACTTACACGAAGCACTTTCACGTTTGCTCCTTCCTGAGCCTCGTTCAACGGGTAACTCATTGAACAGTATATTTCACCGTCTTTTGTCGGTATCGGATCACCATGGGGGTCGATCAATGGATGGCCGAGGACATGATCAATTTTTTCTTCCATTTTATCGGACATGATGTGTTCAAATCGTTCTGCTTCATGATCAATTTCATCCCACCTGAAGTGGAGCACTTCGACCAAGAACATTTCCCACAATCGATGTTTGCGGATAATTTGCAAGGCAAGTTTCTTTCCTTCTTCAGTAAGTTCGACCCCTTTATACGGAGTATGCGTCAACGTCCCTTCTTCCGCTAATTTTTTAATCATCTCGGAAACAGAAGCGGGGGAGATTTGTAATTTTTCCGATAATGATGATGTCGTCACTTTACTTTCGTTTGCCGAAAGTTTGTAAATGTTCTTGAGATAATTTTCTATTTGTTCACTTGCCATGATGTTCTCTTAAAGATTTGTATGCTAATCGTGACCGCAGCTGCAGGAATCACTCATCGATCGCGCTTTTTCAAAGCATTCTTTTCCTTCTTTGATAGAAAAATACACCAACCCGATTGCTCCGGCAGCATCGACGAATGGAATTGAAAACACTTCATACAAAAAACTTGACGCAAGCAATGTCAGGGACATATAGACGCAAACGACATTACAGTTCGCGTCAGCAATGATTGCATGCGAATTCAAATTTTTTCCGACCAATTTTTTGTAGTAAATAAGCGCCAGCATGCTGACGATGGAAACCAAAGAAATGATTACTCCCCAAAACGTCGATTCCGGTTGCTTGCCAATAATAACAGAAACGATTGCGGAAAGAGTCAGACCAGCAGAAAAAATATAAAACGACCATCCGGTAATTTGCAGTGCCGTAATCTCAAATGAACTTTTGCTGCTGTTGGGATTTCGTATAATCCGGATGACCATTGCAAAAATTCCAACTCCGGAGGCAGTTTCGATAAAACTATCCACGCCGAAACCAAATAGTGTTAAGGACTCATCTTGAAAACCAATAATTGTCGAAATCAATCCTTCGGCAATATTGTAGAGAATAGTAAAAATACTCAAATATAAAGCATATTTGTAGTATTCGTTTTTTGTTGATGTGCCTGGAAGTATTTGTTCGATCTCCATTTAAGCCCTGAATTAATTTTTAGGTTAACCTAAATGTATATTATGGAACATTGAAAGTCAAGTTAGAAAAGGTGTAGTTGCAAAAAATTTTTAGTCAGCTATTTTTCGCCGAAAATTTTTAACCACTCAGTAATTTGGGAAGGCGAAAGAGTGGATTCAGATTTTTCCGAAGTGAACGACTCTTCCTGTGTCAGAAGATTCGCAAAATGTTTTGATGTGTGTGTTACGCACGAACAAACTTTTGCAAAATCAAGTATTTCTCTGTCCGATGAGATGATAACAAGCTGCGTTCGGTTCTTTGCTTTAGAAATCATCTCTTTTATTTTTTCATCAGCGGTGATGGGAAACGAATACACAATGTGTATTGGTGCATGTGGGGATGGGCGATGATGGACGGGTGCGTTGCCGTCAAAAACAACGGTGCAGCGAAATTTTCGTTTTGTAGAAAATTGTGCAATGAAATGGATCAACTGTTCCCGTGCATGTTCTGCATCGTGAACAAGAAGATTTTTTAACGATGGAATTGTGTGGATGAGATTATATCCATCAACAATGAAATGTTGCATAAAAATTTATTTGATGATTTCGTTTGTCAATCGAATGTTTTGGCTCGAAAGAAATATTATTTATTAATCTAACAGCGCCGGCTCGTATTCGTGCAGGCGATCTATCTTTACGCCGGTAACGCCTTTATTTTTTTCTTCATGGAACATATTCTTGAACTTTGCTCCCCACACTACTTCATGAAAGCGATATGATGAACGGGAATACACTGTCTGTGCATACGTTTCGTCAACGGCATTCACTAAGATCATAAATTCCGCTTCTGATTTTTCCAGATCGTGCTTTGTCAACTTGTGCAACGGGCTTTTTTCATCGATATAATGAACGACAGTCCAGTGAAGAGGGAAGAACATTACTTTTTCCCTTTCCAATTCTAATTTGTGAAACCGACGAATGCGTTTGCCATTTTCCTCTTCTATCAAACTGAAAATAACTTCTGCGGTAATATGGATAAGCTGACTGGTTCGCATGTTGATCATGCGGAACATAAAGGCGCGTCCTTCTTTAAATGGAGCAATGACTGCCTTTTCACTATAAAGAATTTTGGCGTTTGGGCGGGAGAATCGTGCAAAAAGAAGTCCAGTTGCCAATGCAACGCCCAGTAAACCGATAAATGACTCTACGGTTGCAAGAATATTTGCCGAAAAATTTTTCGGATTCAATGCGCCATAACCGACCGTTGCAAAAGTTTGAATAGAGAAGAAAAAATAATTCCAAAACTTATTTTCGAAGGAAGTGATCTCCATTCCATTGAGAGCATTAGCACCGCACAATAAGTATCCCAGGGCAAAAAGGAAGTTGAGCGACAGATAGGATAAAGCAATCAGAATATGGAATTTCGTCCACGACATCGTGATGAGCCGATGGTAGAAACTGTTGGAACGTGAAAAAGAAATGCCTTCCCGTTCTACATTGAACGTGCCGTCTCTGTTTAATAATCGTTGCTGGGCTTCCTGTGATAATCGTGAACCAAATCCAAGATCGTTCTTGTCTTCGTTTGGTAGAATCCTTTTTTGTCGGAATGATTTCATGTGTTTTTGGTACAGGTAAAGTTTTGTTAATTTAATTTTGGATGTCTCAAATGAAATTCGGTAGCATCTTGATATTTTTTCGCGATTGCCAACAATGTTCCTTCGTCAAACAATTTTCCGGTGAATGTGAAACTGACCGGTACTCCTTTATCGGTAAATCCATTGGGAAGAGTGATGCTTGGATGCCCTGTTAAATTGGTAAGTAAAAGATTGTTTCCTTCCAGTGATGGTGCAATGTAGCAATCGAGTTTATTTTCCGTGATAAGAGTATTCATTGCCAGAATCAACATTGCGCGGATGCGATTTGCTTGAATATATTCGGTTGCAGAAATAAAGCGTGCAGCACGGAATATATTCGGCCAATTTCCTTTTCCTTGAAGAACGAGCAGTGAGTCTTTTTTGCTTCGGGTTAATTCGTCAAATGCTGCGGAACATTCTGCATCGAGAATAAACGATATTTCTTCAACGGGAATATCAGGAAGTTTTATGGGAACAAGTGTTGCTCCGAGTTTTTCCAGCATGTTAAGAGCTGAATCATTGAATGGTTTCCCTTCTTTCACGCTGTCAAAATCTGCAGCAACGACTCCGATCCGCAGTTTTTTCATTTTGACTTTTTCCGGGTTATAAACAAACGGCACATCGTACAGTGTCGGATCAATTCCGTCCGGACCGTAGATTGAATTAAAAACAAGCGCGCAATCTTCAACCGTTCTGCAAATGGGCCCGAGTTTATCCATCGACCAGCTCAATGCCATTGCACCAACTCGGCTTACTCGACCATATGTCGGACGAAATCCGGTTGTGCCGCAAACGGTAGAAGGGGAAACAATTGAACCCCAGGTTTCCGATCCAATCGCAAACGCAACAAGTCCGGCAGATGTTGCCGAAGCAGAACCGGCAGAAGATCCGCTCGACCCTTTTGTTGTGTCCCAAGGATTGCGGGTTAATCCGCCAAACCAAACATCATCCATTGCCAGTTCTCCCATCGAAAGTTTTGCAACAAGAACCGCTCCCGCTCCCTCCAACTTTTGAATTACGGTTGCATCATTGTTATGGAATTGGTTTTTGTACGGAACCGATCCCCAGGTTGTGGGAAAAAGTTTTGTATCAAGAAGATCTTTTACACCGTAGGGAATTCCGTGCAACGATCCACGGTATTTTCCGGCAGCAATTTCTCGATCTGCTTTTCGTGCTTGTTCTAATGCGAGAGAATCAGTCAGGGTAATGACGCAGTGAAGCATCGGAGAATATTTTTTTAACCGTTCAATATAAAATTTGGTTAATTGCTCTGATGTTATTTTTTTTGATTTAATGAGTGACGCAAGCTGACCTACAGAATAAAAAGCGAGATCATCCGGGTTTTTAGGAAGAGAAACATTTTTTTCTCCTTCGGGAAGAAAAATACTTTTCCCTGCAGGCAGTTTCATTCCCGCCGGAATTGGATTGAACAACACGGCAGGCATAACGTTATACGGGATATGAAACGCATGAAGCGCTTTGTACTGTTTCAAACGATATTCCAGGTCGCCGAGCAAAGAATCCCGTTTTGCTTCGTTGAATTGGAGATCGAACATCTTTTCTGCGGAAATAACATTACCCGCAGTAATGCTGTCCCGCCTCGCTTGGGTTTGTGCAAAGAGCACACCGATGAAGCAAAACACAAAAAATATTTTTTTCATAACGCTCCTCACTATTTGGTTTTATCGTAAATCTAATTTCATGGTTTGTATTTTATCTCTGTAAAATCCTACTGAACGGAGAAGTTCTGCCAGTGAGGATTCTGAAGGGCGAAGTGCATCACAATATTCAATAACAATGTCATTTTTGTGAGGATATGCAATCCGCATATGGTTGATGAATTGCGTTAATCCCGCACGAACGGTGTCTGCATTCGCTTCGGTCAGCAGATACAACCGTGCGCCATAATTTTCGATCCACAGAATTGGAAATCCTCGTTCGCTAATAATATAGTTTGACGGAAAACGCGAAATTCTCGGCAGTGCTGTCATCAAATTTCCGAAATCAATTCCCGTTCCAAACGGATTTGCGGGATCGCACGCATTCAAAACTATTGGAACTTCTTGTTGTTTCCGTGGTTGCTTTATCGATTCAATCATATTCACGGCTTCGGGTATTGCAAATTGCATTCCTGAAAGACCTTCTATGAAATATCCGCGCCGAATTTCTCCGCGCATTTCCATCCGTTGAAATTCCATCGCTAATAACGGCCACGGAAGAAGATTTTCTTCACGCTTTGCAATCTCGCGTGCAACAATTCCGTATCGTGCCAATAATTGCTGCGCCTGTCGTTGAATTTTTTCTTCGTCGGACACTGCTGCGCCAAGCACACTTCGGGTATGCACCAATGACCATCGTCCATTCCATCCCGGCACTTGTTTCAAAGCTGTTCGAACTCGTTTCATCGCGACAGATTTTATTGGATTTCTCCGCGGATTGACAATCTCAAAGCGCTCGGCAGGAAAAATTTCATCAACTGTTCTGTATCGTTTGATATTAACGAATTCATCCGCAACATCGTTTGTGATTAGCCCGTGCCAGAATAATTCCGACAATGATCTGTTTAACACCGCAAGGGACAAATTCATTCCCTCGCGAATGTCTGACAGAAACGAAGCACCGCTTTCTTTCAGGAATGTATAAACCTCCTGTGAGTGAGTTGAAAGGTTTTCCAATCCGGCTTCCTTTGACTCGATAAAAAAATGTCCATCACCGCGGACGATCCATTGCGATTTTCCCGCCAATGTCCCGACACAAATCGTTTCACCGCGCGACACAAGACGGCGCACAAACGCAGGATCGTAATGACGCATTCGACTTCGAAATATTTCCGATTCCCATAGTTCGGGTTGAACAGCATATCCTTCAAACTGTTCTATAAGACTTTGAAGACCTTCTTCATTTTCTTCATGGGTTGATGGATGCCGATGCTGCCAATGAAGAAGAAACTGCATGAAATCGGCAATGGTTGCCGGCTTAATTTCTTTTCGCAGCATTGTGATTGAAGCACGATGAATGCGTTCAAGATTAGGGCGATAACACCATTGCTCATCGCTGATTTCCGCAACGAATGATCCATGGACAAATTGTTCATCGGACGAAAGCAACCGCAGGATGGATTCGCATTCATCCAATGAAATTGAAAATCGATCGGCAATGTATGAAGTGTGTAACGGACCATGCGTACGGAGTGTTCGTGCTATGACAAACCGGAGCGATTCATTCCGCTCAAATGCCGATCGACGGAATTGTTCCGGGATGGAAATTCCCATCGCTTCATTCGATTTACTAATCGATTTGTATAGCGGAAATTCTTCCGTAAGAATAAAATACTGCCGTGCGCTAATTTCAATTGGAATGATAATATGCCGAGCTTTCAGATCTTCAATCCATGCTTTGTTTTCCGCGCGTGCAAGTATTTCGGCTTCTGTTAATTCGCCAAGGCGAAGAAATACTTCCATCAGCTCTTCGCGCGAACGTGCTTTTTTTGTCATGGAAGTGAATTGCAATTGATCTTCAATCTTGCCAATGGCATCGTTTCGCACAACGGTTTTATAATTATCGAGATGCACAACATCGGAAAGTAATTCTCGATTTAATGACACGACCTGTTGCTTCCCGACATTTTTCGGATCGTCCGATTCGTACATGTATACGGCGGCAAAATCGAACAGTAAGCTTGATGCAAACGGGGACGGAATATCCGTTTGAACGGTATGAACGCGAATGTCGCCGTTTTCCAGTTTGGCAAAAATTTCTTTGAAATGTTCAAGATCAAGAACATCGTTCAAACATTCGCGCATGGTTTCAATGACGATGGGAAAATCGCCGTACTGTTTTACAATTTGCAGTAAGTCAGCGGCTTTCATCCTCTGTAGAAAAAACGGTCTTCGTTTTCCGGGAAGTCCTTTCGGAAGCAGCATTGCCCGTTCTGCGTTTTGTCTGAACAGGGCTCCGAATAGAGGAGAGGAAGGAATTTTTTCGATCAAGATTTGTTGCGCCGATTGAAGCGAAAGTGAAGAAATAATATCAAGCGGCAGCCGTTCAACATCGGAACATCGAAAAAGAATTCCATTATCATTATACAGCATTTGCACTTCTATGCCCAGACGCCGCTGTAATTCGTGATGAAGAACAACTCCAAGCAAACCGTTGATGCTGCGTCCATAAAGCGAATGCACCACAATCCGAGGGTCGCCAATTTCATCGCGAAAACCTTCGACAACAATTGTATTATGCGATGGAACAATTTGGGTTGCTTCCTTTTGTTCACTGATGTAAGCGACAATATTGCGGGCGGAATGGTGATCAATGGGAAAATTTTCAAGTGAAAAATGTGCGTGGTCGTTCCGACGAATGTCTGAATCTTTTTGAATTCGATGCTGACTTTTATCAGCATGAGATTGACTTGAAAGATTTTCTAAAAATTCGCCAACCTTTATGCTAAGTTCATATGTCCGTCCAATAGATTCGCCTTTCCAAAACGGCATCCGCGCAGGCTGGCCCGGTGCGGGAGAGACGACAACTTTATTTGCATCGATATCCATCATGCGCCAGACATTTGAGCCGAGAATAAATGTATCTCCGGCACGGCTTTCATAAATAAATTCTTCATCAACTTCGCCGACTTTTGTTTTACGGTCTTCGAGGTAGACGCCGAAATACCCTCGGTCTGGGATTGTTCCGGCGTTAGTTATTGCAAGTTTTGAAGAACCGGGCAAAGCTGATAGTGTGTTGTGAAGTTTGTCCCACATAATCCGTGCGCGCAATTCCCGGAATGCTTCATTTGTGTATCGTCCGGCAAGCATATCAAGAATCGCATGATAGATTTTTTTTGTCAGCGTATTGTAATTGTATGACCGGCGGAACAGGGTGAATAAATCGTCGGCATTCCAATCTTCAACACTTACCATTGAAACAATTTGCTGGGCAAGAACATCCAGGCAATTTTTTGGAATAGATGTCCGCTCGATGTCGTGATCCTTCATTGCTTTGGCAACAATAATTGATTCAAGAAGATCGTCGCGGTGCGTAACGATAATTCGTCCCTTGCTTTGTGCACTGACCAAATGTCCGGACCGTCCGATCCGTTGCAATCCGCGGGCAATCCCTTTGGACGATTGAATTTGCACAACAAGGTCAACACTTCCGATGTCGATACCAAGTTCAAGCGCCGATGTCGTCACGAGACAGCGTAATGAACCTGACTTCAAATCTTTTTCTAACTTTTCTCGCACGTCACGGGACATTGAGCCGTGGTAGGCAAAAATTCTCATTGGAGAATGTGATTCTTGCAGCGGGAATTTTTTTTGTTCGAAAACAGGAACTGCATAATTATTAAATGTGTCAGATTGTCCTTCAAGCATCTCATTCAATTTTCCGGAGAGGCGTTCCGCTACTCTTCGGCTGTTTACGAAAATTAATGTCGTTTTGTGTTTGGAAATAAGATCGAGCAATTTCGGATAAATAGGATTCCATGCACTATCGAACGGCATATCAGAAAAATCGATGACAGGGCAAATTACCTCCAGGTCGACATTTTTTTTGTATCCTGCATCGATGATCGTTACCTCCCGTGGAATATATTTTTCATCCCTGTAATCGAAACCTCCGAGAAATCGCGCAACCTCCTCAAGTGGTTTTTGAGTAGCCGATAATCCAATGCGGACGAACGATTTTTTCCCGTCATTCCGTACATGAGCGATCAATTCTTCAAGCCGTTCCAATGTTATTGAAAGATGGACGCCGCGCTTGTTATTGCTTATGGAATGAATTTCGTCCACGATAACATACTGCACAGTGGCAAACATTTTTCGCGCTTTCTCGGACGACAGCATCAGATAGAGCGACTCGGGTGTCGTTATTAAAATATCAGGAGGATTGCGAAGCATTGAAGCGCGTTCGCTTTGTGTTGTATCACCGGTGCGAACGGCGGAACGAATCGGAATGAAATCGATATGTTGATTGCGCGCTTCTTCGGCAATTCCTTGAAGCGGAATTTCAAGATTGCGATGGATATCATTATTCAATGCTTTCAACGGCGATACGTACAAAACACGAATACCGTCATTGACAGAAGTACCGTCGGAAGAAATTATGGTATAATCGGAACGACGGACAATTTTCTTTTTGCCGCCGTGCGAATACTTTGCCTCAACTTCGCGGGAGCTTGCAATGACGTTTGCAAGGACAATATTCTCTTCGACAATATGATTGATGCACCACATAAATGCCGCAAGTGTTTTTCCCGATCCGGTTGGAGCGACGATCAGCGAGTGTTCTCCTTCGGAGATCGGCTTCCATCCTTGTTGCTGTGGTGGAGAAGGATTTCCAAATGTCTTTGTGAACCATGCCTGCACGACAGGGTGAAATTTTGCCAGAGAATCATTTATCATAGTATTGAAAGTAAGAAAAGCACACAGGAAGGGCAAGAAAACACCACTTTACTGCAAAAATCGGCAATCGATTGATTTTATTTTTTGTTCTTTCTACTATTGTAGTGATAAACAAATTCTCCTTCGCCGTTTATTTTGACGCAAAAACTTGATAGCTTAATGGTTGTAACTTACAACGTCTGTTGCCGTAACAGTAGCAGTATGCACTATCAAACAATTCATGCCGATTTATTTCAATAAAATATATTTTCAACGACTGCTGTTCGGAATAAACGCAATTGCATTGCTTATTATTGCTGCCGTAACGTTTTCTATTTTTATCAGCTCACCGACCGATGAGAATGTTTTCCGAGACGTTTCCGCCAGATTGATGTTTGTCAAGACTATCAATGGACAATTATTAAGCGGCAAACCCTTTACCGGTTTTCGCTCTGATATTAAGCGACATGGAATTGATTCTCTGCGAACAGGTGATCTTATTTTAAAGATCAATGGTGGAGAACCGAAAACAACGAAAGATATCTATGAAATGGTGTCGAATGGTCCGAAGGAATCCCGGTTTGAGATCCTTCGTCCTTCCTTGAATTATGTTTTCGAGTTCAAGGTTGACCGATCGGCGATCAATGATGATGCATTTATCAAACTTCCAAATTACGCTTATGTTACTGACGTTATTCCGAACGGAGCTTCGGACAGAGCAGGAATGAACGCCGGAGATTTAATCATTCGCATCAACGAAAAAGAGTTTAAAAATTCGACAGAGGCAGACCAAATTCTTCGATCAGGACAAATCGGAAAATCATTGAAGTATGACGTGTTGCGAAATAATGAAATAAAAACACTTCAGGTCATTCTCGCCAAATTTGGTATCCAATTCAGCATTTTGATTTTCTGCCTAAGCGGTTTTGTCGTTATGATTGTCGGATCGTTTATTGTCATCTCGCGTCCGAACATTTTTTCGGCAAAACTCATCGGGCTTGGATTGCTCTATCTTGGCTTTTTCATGTCCGTTATGCTGGTGCGGAGAATAGAGATTCTTACACCGCTGGTTCTGACCCGCAATATTCTAATGGGCGCGGCGTATGCAATCGGCATTGCATTTATTTTTCACAGCACTCATTATTTCCCAACAGAACGTCCCGAATTAATTTCCCGCCGTTGGATTGCTATTTCTTATTATGTCGTATCAATCGTAACGGCGGTTCTTGTCGGTATAACGAATGGTTTCTTGTTTCTGTTTATCTTTTTCGTCTATGGCGCAGTGATCATGTTTCGGTTTAGGAAATATGCTTCGCCTGAATACAAAAAACTCAATGTTTTCACTCGGTGGAGTGCAATACTGACGGTTATTCTTTCCGCTTGTGCGATATTTTTCTTCCGTGAATCAACCACGGGAACCGCGTTTGGTATTGTTGGAATTTTATTGACATCGATACCGCTTGCGTATATTTATACCATCGGACGATACCGTTTGCTGGATTTGAATTTACGCGTAAGGCGAAACACTCAATACAGTATTCTTACGGCAATCTGGGCAGCAGTAATATTTGTCCTGCTGATCTGGACATTCTTTTCTCTTCCGTTGCTCGACCTTCCGAAAGCAAATATTATTTTCACCGGTGCGTCGATCGAAATCAACGACAGCACAAGCCTTTCTCCGCAGCGTATTTCTGCAGAAAAAATTATTTTGATGCTTTTAGCTATCGGTTCGACATTTGGTTTCTTCGCGGTCAGAAAATCCGGACAGAAAATCATCGATAAAAAATATTTCCGGCAGCAGTATGATTACCGGAAAGCATCGCACGAAATTGCCGAGATTCTTGCGACAACGTTGACGATGGAAGAACTTGCCAAAGGCTTCATTCAAAAGCTAAGCGCATTGATGAAATTAAAGCGGGCAGGTGTTGTGTTCTTCCGCGATGAAAACTGCTGTTCCTGTGCATCGTCATTCGGCTTTAACGATGCAGTGTGGAAGACATTCTGTCTGACGAACGAGAAATTATTAATTCCCGCTATCAAGCAATTTAAAAACGAATTCCGCGTCGATTATCTTCCGTCGCCGCTGAAAGAAGAATTTCAATCTGAGGGATTTCAATATCTCGTACCGATATCGTCCAAAGAACGGTTAATCGGCGTGCTGATGATCGGAGAGAAGCTGGCAGAAACGACGTTAACGCAGGAAGATTTGTTATTTCTTTCATCGGCAGCGAAACAAGCATCGGTGGCAATCGAAAATGCGTTTCTCTACGAAGAACTTGCGGAAAAAGAACGAATGAAACACGAATTGCAAATTGCACGGCGCATTCAATTGGAATCGCTCCCGCAAAAAATTCCGCAAGTCGCCGGACTGCAAATTTCGGGGACGTCTGTTCCTGCAATGGAAGTCGGCGGTGATTTTTACGACTACTTGACAAGGGATAAAAATAAATTGACAATCATCATCGGCGATGTGAGCGGCAAAGGGACGTCGGCAGCGTTGTATATGTCCAAGGTACAGGGAATTCTTCGTTCGCTGCACGGATTCGATTTATCGCCGAAAGAATTATTCCATCGCGCCAATACGCTGCTCTGCCAGGATCTTGAAAAACGCTCGTTTGTCACCGTGCTTGGCGCTGAATTTCATATTCAGAAAAATAAAGTTTCCGTTGCGCGGGCCGGACATTTGCCGCTCTTTCATTACAAAGCGACGCAGCAGCGCATTGAAAAAATTATCCCGCGCGGATTAGGACTCGGTTTAAACGATGCCGGTGTTTTTACATCGGAAATGGAGCAAAAGGAAATTCACTTTGAGACAGGCGATATTTTCTTGTTTGCCACGGATGGTGTTTCCGAAGCGCATAACGATGTCACTGATTTTGGGGAAGAGAAAATGCAGGAATTGTTGATTGCCGGAAAAGATAACTCTCCGCAGGAAATTCAACAATCTATTATCGATTCAATCAAATCGTTTGTCGGCAATCAGCCGCAGCATGACGACCAGACCGTTGTAGTTGTAAAAATCGTGTAATGGCATCGCGAGGATTGGCTGAAGTTTAGGAAATAAAAAAGGTCGGATAGAAAATCCGACCTTTTTATTTGTAGCGCGTACGGGAATCGAACCCGTGTTTAAGCCTTGAGAGGGCTCCGTCCTAGCCGCTAGACGAACGCGCCATGTAATGGCGTATAAAGGTACGAAGAATAGAAGAGAGTCTCAACCGTAATTTTTTTCTTTCGATTCGGAGTATCAAGTCTTCGATTCAGCGTATTTTGTTGACGAAAATATTTATTATCGGTACATTCTATAAAAGAAAATTGACTCCGGCAACCCTTCGCACTTAATTTCAAAGGCTGACAGAGCCAACAATTACATTCAAACCGAATAAATTCCGATTGAGGTCGCCTGATCCTTTATTAGCAAGGCATAATAAGGATATAACAATGAAGCAATCAATAGTTGTTTATTTGTTCGTTGTAATACTCTTTACTCCGGTTGATAATGTCAATGCTCAAATAAAAGATTTCTTTCCCCTCAAGAATGGGATTGAACAACATTACTCTTATTTGATGGAATCTTCGAGTTACAAAAGCCCAATCTATGGACCTGAAAGCCGTGATGATTATTGGAAAGACAGTGGAACCGTTGTTTATAAATATCTAAA
>JBBINR010000033.1:0-36777 GCA_037443785.1 Ignavibacteriales bacterium
TCCCCGCTTGGTAAAACAACTTCCATTCCCATCACATAATTTTTGGTCACTCCATATTTTAATCCACGGAGCCCTCCGGAATTTTCTGCAACGTTTCCGCCAATCGTGCAAATGTTCATGCTTCCGGGGTCTGGCGGATAGAACAAACCAATTTTTTCAACTTCTTGGTGCAGTGTAGATGTAATGACGCCGAGTTCAACCCATGCCGTAAGATTTTCCGAATCGATTTCTAAAATGTTATTCCAACGTGACATATCAACAATAATACAATTTTCAACAGGTACTGAACCGCCGCTCAGTCCTGTTCCCGATCCGCGCGGAACAACAGCAAATTTTTCTTTATTAGCGAGTTCGAGAATTTCTGAAATTTGTTCTTTTGTCTCCGGACGAATAATTGCCTCAGGGAGAAAGGATAATAAGGGTGTTCCATCATAGGAATAAACAATTTTATCTTCTTGAGATGTAAAAATGTTTTTCATTCCGACAATTTGATGCAGCGCATTCAATGTATTTTGGTTCATTGGTCGACCATTTGGAAGAGTCAGGTGAGAAATGTCTTCATTGTTAATCGGAAAACTTTAGGTATATTTATCCGTGCAATTAACACGAGTATACCAAAATCACTACCTAAAATCAACGTAATCATAGGAGTTCGTATGTCACTGCAGCGCCGCTCATGGGCAGAACCATTTAAAATAAAATCAGTTGAACCTTTAAAAATGACGACACGTACAGAGCGTGAAAAATTTATTGTCGAAGCAGGGTACAATACATTTCTTCTCCGCTCGCGTGATGTTTATATCGATTTACTTACTGACAGCGGCACGAACGCGATGAGTGATTATCAATGGGCTGGAATGATGCTTGGCGATGAAGCATATGCTGGCAGTGAAAATTATTATCATTTGGAAGCAAATGTTCAAGAATACTACGGATACAAATATCTTGTTCCGACGCATCAAGGTCGCGGTGCCGAAAATATCATTTCAAAAATTCTTATCAAGCCTGGAATGTATGTTCCAGGAAATATGTATTTCACCACAACACGATTGCACCAAGAACTTGCAGGTGGAACATTTGTCGATGTTATTATTGATGAAGCCCATGATCCTAACAGCACACATCCGTTCAAAGGAAATGTCGATCTTCAAAAATTTGAGAACCTGATTAAAAAAGTTGGTGCAGATAAAGTTGCCTATATTACTATCGGGGCAACAGTAAATATGGCCGGCGGCCAACCTATTTCAATGGAAAACTTGAAAGCAGTGCATCACCTTGCTTCCAAAAATGGAATAAAAGTTGTCCTTGATGCAACGCGCGCGATGGAAAATGCTTTCTTTATTAAGAAACGTGAAAAAGGATTTGAAAATAAAACAATCAAAGAAATTCTTCGGGAGTTGTGCTCATATTCCGATGCCGCAACTATGAGCGGAAAAAAAGATTTACTTGTCAACATCGGTGGGTTTCTGGCAGTGAATGATTATGATGTATTTGAAGAAGCAAGAAATATGGTTGTGGTATATGAAGGGCTCCATACGTACGGTGGTCTTGCTGGGCGTGATATGGAAGCAATGGCCCGTGGTATTGTTGAAGCATGCCAACTCGATCATTTACAAGCTCGCATTGGCCAGGTTGAGTATGTAGGAAATCGATTGATTGAACTAGGAATTCCGATTGTAAAACCAATAGGCGGTCATGCAATTTTTCTGGATGCAAAACAATTTTATCCGCAGATTGAACAAATAAAATTTCCTGCGCAAACACTTGCTGCGGAATTATATCTTGATTCAGGAATCCGCGCGATGGAGCGCGGTATTGTTTCGGCTGGAAGAAGCAAAGAAACCGGTGACCATTATTTCCCGAAACTTGAACTTGTTCGCTTAACATTTCCCCGCCGTGTATACACACAAGCACATTGCGATGTAACGGTAGAATCGGTGTATGAAGTATATCAGAATCGTGAGCGAGTAAAAGGGTTAAAGATGGTGTATGAGCCGAAATATCTGCGGTTCTTCCAGGCACGATTTGAAAAACTTTAAAATAAAAAATCCCCGAAGTTTACACCTTCGGGGATTCTGGTTCATTACTTTTACCAGCCAAAAAACCCGAACATTATTCCTGCATTAATTGTATAACCCTGTGGTTTGATTTTTGACGAAACATTATCAAGTGTGAATTGGGAGTCCAATTTCCAATCCGGACTAAAATAAACCGGATAGCCGACGCCGATTCTTAATTGCAACCAGGTCAACAATGTATATTCAACATTTACATGAGGATTAAAAACTCCAAATCCGCCTGTTAGGTGCCGTGTATAATTTGTTGTTGTCTTTGATGTATCACCAAAATCATTCCACACATTATTCCAATCTTTAAATCCTCCATTATCTCTCGTCATCCGTATATCAAGTGACCCGCCGCCGATACTTGCTCCAACGGCAACATCTAATCTGTGGGCAACGGGAACAACATAATCCACTAAAAAACCGCCATATGAAACACTGTATTCAACTTCTTTCTTTAGTGGATTTGAACCGGCAATAGATTGAATGACGCTGACAGTTTTTGATCCGGCTGCTCCAAATCCCCCAAATCGTACATTCTTTAAAAACATAATGTAGCCATACCCCTCCCCGCCAACCAAATATATCGGATCATTTCCCAGCGCAGGAAGATTTGCCTTTGTAAGAAATTTATCAATCTCTTTGTTATCGAACATGGTAACGATTGGCGTTACTCCCCCAGCTCCTCCAACTTTTGTTGGTAGTGGTCGTGTATATTCTCGGTCTTGATTGTCATCGCCATCGTCCTGAGCCAGTAATGGAGCATAAACGATCACACTCATAAAAAGTAAATAAATATATTTGTTCATTGAAAACTCCTTTAGTAATGATTATTGAAGTTCATAACATTATGTCTCCATACGGAAACAGTTACTAAGAGTTGCGTTGTGACGTCGTAACGTAATAGCTGTCACAACCCAAGTGCAGCGGCATTATTAGAAAGGGCATTAATAACAAAACGGATATGTTCGTCCATTTCAACACCAAGTTCGGCAGCTCCTTGAATAATATCATCTCTGCTTACATTTCGAGCAAAAGCTTTATCTTTTAGTTTTTTTTTCACAGAAGAAACTTCGACTGATGCAATTTTTTTATCAGGTTTCACCAACGAACACGCCACTAAAAAACCGCAAAGTTCATCACAGGCAAAAAGTGCCTTCGCCAGTAAAGATCCTCTTTTAATATTCGTGTAACTTGCATGCCCAAGAATTGCAATTCGCATTTCTTCGGGATAGCCTTTTGCCTTTAAGATTTCAGAACCTTTCAGCGGATGATCGGGCGGATTCGGATATTTTTCATAATCAAAATCATGAAGGAGTCCGGTGATTCCCCACAGTTCTTCATCCTGAATAAATTTTTTAGCATATGCTCGCATTGCAGTTTCAACACACAGCATATGTTTACGAAGGCTTTCACTGGCGGTATATTCTTGCATCAGTGTAAGAGCAGCATTTCGATTAAGTATCATGAAATTAAGTTTAATAGTAACAGTAGAGAAATCCTATACCCAGAAATTCTTGCCGTACTGGCTGAAGGAAAGTTAAGACTGGGCGGCTGCTTTGTCAATAGCCAAACTCAACAATGCGATAAGCGCAGTTCGAACATCTTCTTTTTGAGTTGTATTACAGGGAATTGCAAACAAATCCTGTTTGTCAATCAGTTTGAGCACTTCCTTGTATTCTATACTCGTCGGCAAATCAAGTTTTGTAACGCAGAGAAGATACGGAAGATTAAATCGTTCAGAAAAATATTTAATAATTTTTTTTGTGTTTGAAATGCTGTCAAGATCCGTACTGTCGGCTAAAAAAATCACGCCAAACGCTCCTTCAACAAGAACATCCCACATAAAATTAAAACGCTCTTGTCCGGGAGTTGCATAGATATGCAGGATTACATCTTCGTCAATTGTTCGGCGGCCGTAATCCATTGCAACAGTTGTTTGCCCTTTTAAAACTTTCACGTTTTCTTCGGTCGCATATTCATCTGTGGTAATGGGGTCAAATTCGCTGATAGTTTTTACAAAAGTCGTTTTCCCAGAATTTACCGAACCGGAGATGACTAATTTAAAATAGGCAGTATTAGTTGATGTGGTGCTCATAATTGTTTTATGTTTCTCAATATTTTTTTGAGATTTTCAATCTTCGTTTTGTTTGCAGCAGTGCCGCCATCTTTCTTTAACTCTGTTGGAAGCGGAATGATTGGAGTCGTTGGGATGCCATCGCCTTTTGATTCTTGTACCCGTTTTATTTCCGGTTCAAATGGAAATATTTTTGCCTTGTCACTTGGTTGAATCTCCATCTCTTCTTTCTTGGTCGGCTCTTCAATCTTTTTATCAAAGGATTCCCAAGCAATAGTCGGTTCCTCATTACTTCGCACTGACGGAATTTTCAATCTTTCAAGTGTGACATAACCAAGCAAAGACATTCGAAGTAAGCTGCGAAAGTAGTGTATGCAATTTGTTGTTTCAAAATCCTGCAAGAACAAATTTGCCGATTTTGCTTTTACTTGAAAATAAAAAACAACAATGCTATCCACACTATCCTGAGAAAAAAGAGAAAAATCTTTTATTGGATGTTTTGTTTTTGTAACGGTCATCGAATCAATATCTTTGAAGAGCAGAAAAATGTCTTCATCATGAATTCGATTGACGGATTCCCACACAAATTGGTGAACATCGAAAAAAAGGATCGGCTCGGATGGCAACGCCCCTATTGAGGAGGAACTAATGTCAAAATTTCCAAATAATAAATCCTTAAGGATTTTATGGAATAATTTAATATTCTTGTTATATAATAGCCGATCACCAGCCAATATAAATTCAAACGATGATGGGGCATGGCGAAGTGAGAATTTTATCTTATGAGGTGAACCTGTAGAGGAGGTATCCAAAATGTCCGCAAATTTTGAAATTTGTTCTATCACAAATCTTCGCCTTCAAAATTTTTTGCAATTTCTGATGCAGCTTTTCGCGCATAGAGATTTAACATCCCTAAATTTCCCGCGTTCGACATATGAACGATTAACACAGATCGATCGCCAGCACTGTAGACTGATAACATTCCTTCGGTAGATTGCAAAACCACCTGTAATAATCCGCCGCGGGAAAGTATTTCAATCGCTTTTTTCCCCAATCCAAGCAGAGCAGAGCCTACAGCGCCAACTTTATCAATTTCAATATTATTCGACCATTGGGCATCGATCACTTTACCATCTGAAGTAACAACACTCAACCCATCAATTTCGGGAACATCATTTCGAAGTGTGGTAAAAATCTGTTGTAAGAATTGTTTATCCATAGAAGACGATTTTTATTTATGAGACAGGCAGAGAAATTTCTTTTACAACATTATCAACCGTAATGCGTAAAAGACCATGAGTCGTCTGTATTGGAGCTTCAATATGAATAAATATTTTCGGTGAAACGATGTTTCTATAAATCAATCGATCCGTTTCATCAGAAAACAATATTTCTTTCGGCCCGTATTGTTCACCGGACAATGATTTCCAGAGGCTCTTTATTGACGTAAAAAAAGTTACTGCATTATCCGCAAAATGTGACTCAACGACAGCCACACTTTGAGGCATTTTGCTGTACATTTTTCCTGTTGATGGATTGGCAACAATAACATTCTTGGCTTCAGAAAACCGATCAAAAATATTTTTAGTAATCAATTCGTACACATCGATCGCTTTTTCTTCTTTTGCCGTATCGTTCACTTCAGCCTGTCGTTCACTAATTGTTTGAGATAATATTGTGCTTTGAGCTGAAAACTTATTCAGCATTGCTTGTAATTTGTCAAACTGAATTGGTTTCCCAAGAATATTAGTAATTCCTTGGTCCGAAAAATATTTTATAAACCCTTCATTGTAGTATGCCGACATGATGATAAAATGCGGTTTTTTCTTTTGCGTATTGAGCCATGTAATAAGTTCACCGCCATCTAAATTTGGCATAATCAAATCTGAAATAACGATATCGATTGGAGCAGTTTCTAAAACTTTTTGGGCCTGTATGCCATCATGTGCCGAAACAACGTCATAGCCCCACTTTTGAAGAAGTGCAGACAAGGTTACAACGAGGTCCTTTTCATCATCAACGAGAAGAATTTTCATTGTTTAGTCTCCTGTTCAGAAAATCCTATTGAACAAATTGTTCAATTTTTTGTTTTACTGTATCACGCGCCCAGCCGGTTGTAATGCCACCGCTCCGTAAAAGGACAAAGCAGAGCAACGGTGAATGCAAGAACCGTCTCATAAGTAAAATCCATTGATCGTCTTGGGTCATCACCTCAACACACTTTCCCTCGGTTTTCAATGCTTCATTAAATACGGCATTACATTGAGTAGCAAGCGATCCATCTGCATTCGTAGGAGGGTTTCCAAATTCAGCCACCGGGATTTTTTTCTCTGTATCAAAAATACATCCCCACCGATAGCTTAACAATTCAGCTTCCAACATTTTAAGGAATTCAGAATATTTTTGATCTTCCATCGTATTTTCCTTTATTCTTTTTCGACCAATGTGTCCATCAAGTCAATCATAAATTCGACATCTTCTTGTTCTAACAAATCCCAACCCTTCATGCATAGTGCTTCCAGTGCACTCTTTCCTTCTGGATCAGAGGACATTTTAACCAGGGCGTTTTGTAATTTTTCTTTTAACGGAATCATTTTATTCCCGACCAGGAGCGCATGATGAACCATATAAATCTGACTTGTCACCAATGGACGCAACTGCTTTTTCACAAGGTCGGAAAGATCATCATAAGTCGATTTTAAAAAGAAACCGATATCAGCAGTTCCGCCAATTAAATCCTGTGCGATGCGCATGTACGAATCGCGGACGGTGATTACCGTATTGACTTTACTTAAATCGGCTGGTTCAATCATTATCATCGCCATCATATGAACATTTGGATCTTCAGTTGTCGATATCCTTGTCTGCGGTTTTAAATCTTCAACTCTTTTAAACGGACTTGATTCGGTTACGGCAATAATCGCCTCGTCGGTTAACTCCCGCGGACGAGCGACTGCCTTAAATCCATGCTTTCTCACTAACGTAGCAGCGTCATACGGATTTGAATAAATTAAATCCACCTTTTTTTCTTCAATAACTTTTCGTTGACTTTCAAAATCGTCAAACAGTTCAAGATGAATTTGTTCGCCGAGATTGCGCTGTAGCCATGTGTTAACAAGAAACCAATCTGAAATATGCAGAGGGCTAAAATCCGGACTTACTGTAAAGAAGAATGCCATAATAGTCTTTCCTTTCTAACACTGCACAAACCGAGAATTACGTGCTCGTGATATTATTTTGCTTCCTGTAATTTCATTTTTTTGTAGAGTTCATTGTGTTCGTGGATTTTTGCACGAGACGGTTTGCGGCGAATTGAAGAATAACCGATTATTTTTCCATCTCTGATATTTGGAATGACTGTTGCATAAACCCAATAATATCCGCCGTCTTTCCGTAAGTTTTTTACATATCCATGCCAGTGTTTCCCTTTTCCAACGGTGGCCCATAAATCCTTGAACGCTGCTGCGGGCATATCAGGATGCCGTAGAATGTAATGCTCCTGTCCGATGAGCTCGTCTTTGCTGAAACCTGACATGTCGCAAAATGCTTTATTGCAAGCAATAATTTTTCCCTTTGTGTCTGTTCGTGACACAATTAAATTGCCTTCCGGAAATGATGTTTCGATATCGGTATAGATGATCGTTCGTTCAAAACCATCGAAGTATTTATGTCGAATTGATGTTCCCGGCCTGGGAACGTCAGAAGGAAGCATGTCTTTCATAACGACCTTCTTCTTAAAATAGTGAAGATTATTTTTTTTCTTCGGACAACAATTTTTTATAGAGCGTTGTGCATTCGTCAATTTTTGTGCGGGAAGGTTTTCGCCGCACAGAAGTATATCCGACAATTTTTCCTTCTCGAACGTTTGGAATCACTGTCGCAAACACCCAGTAGAATCCTCCATCTTTGCGTAAATTTTTTACGTATCCATGCCAGTGTTTGCCTTGTTGGATTGTATCCCATAATCCTTTGAATGCAACGGCCGGCATATCTGGATGACGCAAAATACTATGGTACTCACCGATCAGTTCTTCTTTCGTATATCCGGCGATATCACAAAATGATTTATTGCAATGAGTAATTTTCCCTGCCGTATCCGTGCGGGAAACGATGAGCGTTCCTTCGGGAAAGGCTGTTTCTATGTCAGTAAATAATACCGTACGTTCAAATCCCTCGTAATACCGCAACCGAACAGATTTACCCGGACGCGGCAAATCTGCGGGAGTCATATCTCGCATGGTGACCTCCGTGATTAGAAAAACTTGTATGACCGTTCATTTTTTTCAGATCTGATTTCTCACATATTATCTAAAATTCCAATCACGAGTGCTTCTTCATCAAATCTTCCAAGTGATATAATTTGAGAATTAATTTACACGCAGTCGTTGCATCGACCTTTGATTGAGCCGGATTCAACGTGTCGACTTCACTTGCCGTTGAGTGAAACAGTCGATGTTCTTCTTCGATCTCTTTTATGACATTCTTAATGTCTTCGGGAAAAGTCTCTGTCGACGGCCAAACATCTTTGTAAAATAATTTTCCAAAATTGCAATCAGTTGCTTTTTTGTGCTCAAATAGAGCCTTGTTTTTGATCGAGTCATCAAGCTTATTCAAATAGTTTACATGTTGTAAAATCAAATAGTCTAACTGGTTGACTAATTGATTTAATTGATCGGTACCCATAAGGCTACTTTGTTTGATAACATACAAAGTCTGCTGCCGATAAAGCACAGAATCTTAAGAATGATATCTGTACTCTTTTACCCTACGGCGGCCGCTAGTTTTTTTGCCGATTCGGTAGCGCGTAAAAAGACCATTCCAATGTTGACAGTCTTCGGAGTAATAATGCAAAGCGCTGCCGAAGTCCCTATAAGATAAATGAATAATCGTCCTTCGGTGGAAGTAATGGTAAACTCAGATACTTCTCCGAGAGAAAGCGACGGCATTATTCTTCTTCCCATACTGATCGTGGTCGCCATAAGCGCTGCCAATTTATCAGCCGATGTTCCTCCTTTGATATCTGAGACCAAGGGCAATCCATCGTGCGACGCAACAATAATACCACGGGTCTCAGGAATGTCAGCATAAATTTCCTGAAATACGGTTTTAGAAATTTCATTTAAAGAACCTGCCATAAGACCTCCTCGTTGTTGTGGAATCAAGAAAATATTCTTCTTTCAACCTACTTCTCATAAAACGGTGTTTAACAAAGCATTTTACTTCAACCAACGCAATCTATTAATGCTTTTGTTTGAGCTTCTTTTTGAGTTCCTTCCCCAAGTCGCGCAGCGTCTCTTCCGTCGGGATTCCCTCCGTTGCGGACATATAACCAGAATTTGCCAGGACTTTTTGCGCATTTCTCAATGCATCTAAAAATTGATGTTTTGCTATGGAAGGCTCGGTTGTTTCAATGCTCTTTGCGTATTCATCACGCTCATTCCGAAGCTCCTGCTCAAGCTTTACTAATGTTTCATTCAACGGATCAATAACCATTCCCTTTGTAATTTCATCAAGAGCCTCGGAGTATAATTTTTTGTTCCGCAGGTCATAAATTTTTTTCATGCTTTCTTCGAGTAAAATCTTTTTTTGTTTTTGATTGTTTTCTTGTTCTTTCGTTTGAAGAATTTGTTCGTGCAATGATTGCTGCAGATTCTGCTGGGATTCCGTCACAATATTACGTAATGTAATTGCTTCAACATGTTTTGGATTTTGGACTAAAATAATTGCTAATTCCCCAAGTGCATCTTCAAATCTGCACTGTTTATAGTACGCTATAGCCTTCTCCATTCTGTACATCAGCTCAATATCACCCTCTATCGGCAATCCTTTTTCAGAAGTTCGAGCGACAATCTCTTGTTGTTTTTTCCGAACTGAATCTTCAGGCAAAATAGTTTGCGTTTGAATTGCTTCTATGGTTTCTAATTGTGCCTGGTGTATTTTCTGTCGAAGCTGATGTGCTTCTTTGCTTTGAGGGTTAAGACGGTCAATTTCATTTAAAATGGTTATCGCAACATTGAACTCGCCTCGCGATATATGTTGCGCGGCATTGTGAAGCATGCTTTCAATTTTTTTATTGTTCTCTTCAAAAGCTTTCTTTTGTGCGGCAAACTTCTGCCGGTCAATCTCTTTTTGAATATTTCTTTGCTCCTCAAGTGATTTCATGATCCGTTGATGCAAATCAATCGCAAGTGTATGCGTAGGATTCAAGGAGAGACCTTTCTGCAAGACTATCAATGCATTTTCAAATTCTCCGAGTTGAGCAAAGCGCTTGCCTTCCTTGATCAAGCTTTCTACTTGCGAAGCAATTTTTGGATCAATCGTCACTGGTAAAACAGTACTTGTCTGCACTTTCCTAATAAGCTCTTTTTCCTCTCGTTCCATTTGCACCTGTTCTGTCTTTTGCTTTGCCAACTCTTCGTCAAATTCTTTTCGAATCGTTGTCTCAAGATCAGCAACTTCCTGGCTGAGAGGATTAATGAGGAATGCTCTGTTAATTTCATCTAACGCTTGTGAAAATTTTTTCTCTTTTGCCAAATTCTTTGCGTAAACAAGAAATTGTGCCAAACGCGACTTTATTGTTTCTTCGCGCTTTTTTGTTTCTTTTTCTCGCTCAACAAATTCCTGTTTTAATTCTTCTCGAGTCGTTATAATTGTCTGCGCAAGTTTTTCTGTCCGATTGATATCTTCGATTGTAACTTGAGCTAATTGCTTTAATTTCTCATTCGATTCTTCTTTCTCCGCAGGGCTTTGTTGAGATTTTTTTTTCTTTTCAATGAGTGATAATACATTTGCTTCATAGGCCAACACATATAAATTCCCGGGAGCCGTTTGAAAGGCTTGCCGCACAATTGTAAGCGCCCTTTCTAAATTTCCTTCCTTAACTAATTTATCGGCTTCCTTTAAAAAAGGTGAAATACTGCTTAATAAAGATGACGCTTGCTCTTTCTGTTTTTGACGAGATGTATTTACTGCCATTTTTTGGGAGTCCACAAGTTTCATTCTAATTAAGAAATAACATTTTCCGGCTTCAACAACCGTTCAAGCGTTTCAAGCAATACATCTATTTCTGTTGGTTTTTGTAGCAGGACATCGGCCCCAATATTTTTAAGTTTTGTAGAGATATCGGGATCATTAAATCCCGTCATCACAATGATCTTTTTATCGGGATAAGAAGACTTTACCATGCGTACTAATTCTTCCCCGCTCTTATGCGGCATCGCTAAATCCGTAAGGACGACAGAAATTTCGTCTGCGTGTTCCTTAAATTTTTTTATTGCATCATCAACTTCTCTTGAGGTTATTGTTTTATATCCGTATAACGACAGTGCTTCCGACATGAGATTTAATATTTGTTGTTCGTCATCGACAATGAAAACAGTTTCGTCATGATCGGTAGGAATAAATATTTCTTTCTCTGTTACCGTAATTGACTTTTCTTTGGTAAGAGGTAAATAGACTCTAAAGGTTGTCCCTTTTCCGAGCACACTTTCTACATCAATAAAACCATTCATACTTGTCACAATTCCATGAACAATGGAAAGCCCTAATCCGGTCCCTTTCTCTTTTGCTTTTGTGGTAAAAAAAGGATCAAAAATTCTGTCAAGCATTGCCTGTTCCATTCCGGAACCGGTGTCCGAAAAATAGAGCTCGACATATTCTTTATCTTGAACATTGGAAAATTTTCTTTTCAACATTTCGGTTTCAGAAAGTCTAATTCCCAATATCAATTTTCCGCCTTTCGGCATCGCATCGGCAGCATTAATACTGAAATTCAAATACACTTGTTCAATCAACGCATAGTCGCCAAGAATTTCGAATTCCTGTTGCTCCGGCTTCTGAAGTTCTATAGCAATTGTTTTTGGCAGGGTGTGTTTTAAAAAATTTAAGATCTGAACAATAGCTTTATTCAATGAAATTGGGACAGAGGTTATCACGTCATGCCGAGAGAACAACAGCATTTCTTTCGCTATCACCGATCCCCGTTTTGCACTGTCAGCAATGACATCGATAAACTTCAATAAATTTTCATCGCTCTTTACTTCTAAGCGCAACACTTCAGACGAATTAAGAATAATGGCGAGAACATTATTGAAATCGTGAGCGACTCCAGCCGCTAATGTGCCGAGACTTTCCATCTTTTGTGATTGAAGCAATTGATGTTCGAGCGCTTTTAATCGTGTTTCATTAATCAGATAGCCGGCTATTTCTATCAATTCTCCTTTTTCATCGAACGTTCCAACTAAATTTTCTACTACGTGAACGCTGTTTCCATTTAACGTCTGAAGTTTCTCCCGGATATTATCTAATTTATGTTCGCTTTTTAATCGTACAAGAGTCGCATTCCACTGTTCGAGGTCTCCATAAAATGATTGTAACGTAAGAGGTGTTTCAGTTTCCTGGAATTTTTCCAAGCCAAAAATTCGATTAAACGCCTTGTTACGAACAATAATAGTCCCATCGGCACGCGCAATATACGCGCCGCTTACATCGTCTTCAAAAAATGCCCGATAGCGTTGTTCGTTAGCGCGTAAAAGTTCTTCTTTTAATTTCCGATGGCTAATATCCTCGATTACTCCGACATAATTTGTAAGCTCTCCTGATTTATTCAAAATTGGGGAGAGCGTTGCCTGCTGCCAGTAAATCTCTCCATTTTTTTTCTTGTTGATAAACATACCGCTCCAACGTTTCCCTTCTTGCAAATTTTTCCATAAATCAACAAATGTTTCTGGCGGAGTTAAACCGGATTTTAAGATGCGTGGATTTTGCCCGCGGGCTTCTTCGAGAGTGTATCCTGTGGTTTCAGTAAATCCTTTATTAACGTATTCGATTGTCCCTTTAGAATCCGTAATGATAATTGACGCGGAGCTTTGTTCAACGGCAACCGACAAACGATTCAGCTCTGATTCTATTTTATACCGTTCAGTAAATTCACGAATGATGCCAGCGTAATACCGTTTTTGTTTATAGAAATAAACAGAAATCGATATTTCAAGGATCAATTCTCTGCCATCGGCGTGTCTTCCCCGCACGAACATATTTTTTCCCATTTTACGGGAGGAAAAACCTCCTTCTCCAAATTTTTTTACAAACAAGTCGTGATTGTGTTTCACGTTGTCTGGAACTAAAGTAGAAATTTTTTTTCCGATGACATCTTCTGCTTTATATCCAAAAATTAATTCTGATGCGTTATTAAAACAAAGGATGGTTTGATTTTCATCAGCAATAATGACAGCATCCATCGAAGTGGCAATAAAGCTTTTAAACTCGTTCTCTCCGGTAAAATATGACGCTGTTTTCTTTTTTTGAAAGAGTGAAGCGGATTTAAATAAAATTCCCACACCGAAACTTACTATACCAACCGTCAATATGAGCAGCATATCTATCATATTTTTGTGAAGTGTTGCTAAAGCAAGAGAAATGTGAAATAGTCGGTAGGTCGCTCCTTTTAAGTTGCGATTTTCGAATTGTTACAACCTAATTTAAAGTAACCAGAAACTTGTGAGAAAACAATAAATGAAAAAAAAACAAAAAAATAATTTTCAATATTCAGGACAACTTCATCTGAATAGTTCAGTAACGACATTTGCGTGAAAGGTGATTTTTATTCTAAAGAAGCCGGACAAAGGTGAGAAAGTAAACACTCAGAGCAAAGTGGTTTTCGAGCAGAACATATTTTTCTTCCGTGAAGGATCAATGCGTGAGAAAATTGAAACCATTTTTTTTTTGGAATCAGCTTCATCAAATCTTTTTCTATTTTCACAGCATCTTGTTTCGTGGTCAATCCAAGTCTGTTAGACAATCGCCCAACATGCGTATCGACAACAACACCTTCAATAATTCCAAATGCATCGCCAAGAACAACGTTTGCAGTTTTTCTTCCGACGCCCGGCAATGCATGAAGTTCATCCATTGTTTTGGGGACGACGCCGTTGTGTCGTTCTAAAATTGCTTTCGCGCACGCAATAATATTTTTCGCTTTGTTGTGGTAAAAGCCGGTAGAGTGAATTAATTTTTCAAGCTCGCTAATATTTGCGTTGGCAAAGTCGATCGGCGTCGATAGTTTTGAAAAAAGAGCCGGAGTTACCAAATTCACGCGCGCATCCGTGCATTGTGCTGAAAGAATAACTGCCACAAGCAATTGGAATGGGTCGTGATAATGAAGCGCCGTTTGTGTTCTGGGATATTGGGTAGCAAGGATTTTAGTAAGTACTGCAGTACGTTCTTTTTTTTGTTCGAACGTTTCTTTGTGAAGATTTTTTATCACAATATTTTTTCGAGAACGATTAATGACCCTTCCGTAGTCAATGCGTCTTCCAACGCTTCATCATCGCTAACAAGAGCGACAATGATACTGCCGAGTGCATGTTTATCAATATCCACGGCAAATTGAAAACGATACGGCACCGTACGGCCCATTTCAAATGTCCGTTTTGTCAGTTGAAAATGTTTTATCCCGAATTGATGTTCAAGTACCGCAACATTAGATTGCAGCCGGGCAATTTCACTTTCATCAGCCACGAAATTCATTTGCACAATATTTTTTTCCGAATGCTCACGATTTCCCGAACGAAATACCACCGAAGAAATCGATTGACCCACGACGGAAAGATTTTGTTCGTTCTTCTGCTCCAAAACTTGTTCAAATACATTTTTCACAATGGGCAGCGATGAAAATTGCTCCACCGTAAACATAGAACAAAAAATATCACCGGAATTTTTGGCCAGCGAAACGCCAGAATCATTCAACACTGTTTTCCCGTTTTTTAAAATCCGTTTCACCACACCAACCAACTGTCGATGAAGCGGTACTTGCTGAGGTTCTAAAATTTTATATGATCCAAAATGAACGTCATTAAGTGATTGAAAATTTCCAGCTTGTTTCAATAAATTTTCAAAACTATCAATAATCAGCCGATCTATTTCTTCTTTATCGGATTTAAGCGGAGTCGATAAAAATTGAGCAAGTCCGCCGCGCAGACTTGCACCGTTTTTTTGAGCAAATTCTGAAATACTTTTTTTTGATTCGATTTCTTTTATATCAAGCAGTTCTTTAATTGATGTGCGGAGATCAGAAAAAACCTCGATGTCTGAGTTTGCCGATTCCGCACGTTGCTGTTGAAGCAAAATCGAATAGATAAATTGTTCCATTATTTTTTAATTGGGTTTATTTTTTCGTGAGAAAAATATTTACTGTCTTGAATTTGCAATCGTTCTACTGCCTTGCCACCAATGATATGATTTTCAACAATTTCCTCAACATCACTTTCTGTCACGGCTCCGTACCAAACACCTTCGGGATACACAACCATTGCTGCTCCAAATTCACACGCATCTAAACATCCGGATGCATTCGCTCGAACAGTAGAAAGGATCCCTCGTTTTTTTAATTCCACCTTAAACTTATCTTTTAAGGCCTCACCGCCTTTATGATAACAGCAGCCTTTCGGATGATCGGCAGGTCGCTCGTTCGTACAAATAAATAGGTGTTTTTGAAATCGCCCCATGGACTACTATACAAAGTTTTTTTAAAAATTAAAATATCAATCGGATACAGTTCCGGACATCGCTAAATACCGTGAATCAATCGGAGTCCTAATTCAGCGGGTAACCCTGCATCCGTAATTTTTCTCCTTGCCGTTTCAACATCATATTCTGCTCGAATTGCGCGATATGTCCACTGAGTAGCATCAAATATTCCGAACGACAACATCGGATTTCCATCCCGCGGCTGGCCAACACTGCCAACATTGATAATAAAACGATCTTTGGGATTTATCGAAACCATTTTCCCAAGACTTCCATAAATCCCCGGCGTGTGTGAGTGTCCTATAAAACAAATTCTTTCAGTAAACTGTTCCAGTTCATCGATTGCCGTTTCTGCTGAACTAATATATTTCCAATGGTCAGGAAATGACGGCGTTGCATGAACGAACAACACGCGATCTCTAGAATGCGTGTAAGGCAGTTGAGATAAAAATCTCTTATGTTCGTCGGTAATATGCTGTGTTGTCCACGCAATGGCTTGTTGCGCCATTGGATTAAATCGCTTCGTTGTCCGTTCATCAGCTATTGCCGCATCGTGATTGCCAAGCAAAACGATTGAACACTTGCTCTTTATTATTTCAACACATTCATTTGGGTTCGCTCCATAACCGACAATATCACCTAAACAAACAACTTCATCAACATGTTCGTTGCCGAGAATCTCGAATGTTTTTTGAAGCGCTTCTAAATTCGAATGAATGTCTGAAATAATTCCGTATTTCATAGGGCAATACCGGCACGCTAAAAACAAAAAAAGCCTCAGTTCAACAATATCCCCGAGGCTTATATTTTTGTGCACCCACCAGGACTCGAACCTGGAACCCACTGATTAAGAGTCAGTTGCTCTACCAATTGAGCCATGGGTGCTTATTTCTCTTTCAATATACAAAAGAGACAAAAATTATCAAAATAGAAATAAAAAACCCATAGAGAATTTTTCTACGGGTTTACATTGAATGCGTCCTTCAAACTTATTTTTGTGCAGGAGTTTGTTGCCCCGACTGAGTCGGAATCTGAGGAGCAGGAGCAGAAGATTGGCCGCTTTGAATTACCGATTCCGAAGTTTTACCTTTCCCTGGAAGAAAAAACAAATTGATTGCTAATGAAAGGATAATAAACGCTCCGGCTAAATACGATGTTGCTTTCGAAAGAAAATCTGAAGCCCGGCGGACACCAAATACCGAACCGATATTTCCTCCACCAAAACTTGAAGAAAGTCCTCCACCTTTGCTATTTTGCATAAGAATAACGATGATTAAGAGCACTGCAATAACAATTTCGACAAATACTAAAAGCGTAAACATGGTCTTTCCTTCTCTATAAATGATTTCTTAACTGTATGAAAGTAAAAAAAAAATTGAGGAAAATCAAGATTTCATTGCGATATTGGTTTATTCATCACGGTTGTTGGAATTGTTATTGTAATTTTATCGTTCCTACTGAAAATTACGTCAGTATTGTTAATTAATGATAGAAAGAATATGAAGTTCAGTTTGCATCGACGAGAATTTTTACAGAAAAGTGTTATTGGCATTAGCTCTCTGCCATTTGCCGCCGGAGCAAGTGAAGATTTAGTTAATGGACAATATGAAATTGTGAATAAAACAATCACAATAAAAAATCTTCCTGAAGTATTTAACGGATTTACTATCGGAATGATCAGCGATATTCATTCAAGTGTGTTCATGAATAAGGAGGACATGGATGAATATGTTGCGGCAATGAATAATTTAAAACCGGATTTAATTGTAGTAGCCGGAGATTTTGTCAACAGTCAAACCGAAGAAGTCTATCCTTTTGCCGAAGCATTTTCACAATTGAAAGCCCCGTACGGAGTTTATGGTTGCCTTGGCAATCATGATTATTATACAGGAAATGTTGATCGAGTTGCCAAAGAAGTAGACAATTGCGGCATTACACTTTTGAGAAATGATACTGTACCAATTCAGAAAGGAAATTCTCTCCTTAATCTCATTGGCGTTGATGATATTGGACATGGAGTTGATGCAAATGATTATTTAGATCGCGCGATCGCGAGCGTGAAGAATAATCAACCAAAAATTCTGCTATGCCATAAACCGTATTATTTTCAAAATGCAAACGATCGAAATATTGATCTTACATTAAGCGGACATACTCACGGCGGCCAAATTGTATTCGGAATCATAGATAAAATTCCAATTTCTTTTGCTACGTTAGCCTCCAAATATGTTGCCGGATTATATCATCTCGGAAATTCACAGCTGTACGTCAACCGTGGAATTGGTTATGTCGGCATTCCAGTCCGAATCAATTGTCCGCCGGAATTAACAAAAATTACTCTTGCCTAAATTTCGTGACACCACTTTCCCCCTAATTTTTCTGCTTTGATATTAGAGGCTCTTTTCAATATATTCTTTCCAGAATATTTCATCACTTTAAATAATTAAAATACGTTATGGAAGTTACTCAACAACCCGCTCCAAAAGATATCGGTTGGATTGAAGTTGTCGCAGGATGCATGTTCAGTGGAAAAACCGAAGAACTCATCCGCAGATTGCGCCGAGCGCAAATTGCGCGACAAAAAGTCCTGATTTTCAAACCGCGAATTGATAACCGCTATAGTGCACACCAAATCGTTTCTCACAATACACAAGCTCTCGAGTCGATTGTGATTGATACAGCGGAAGAAATTTTAAAATTAGCCGGCGATGCTCATGTCATTGGAATTGACGAAGCACAGTTTTTTGATATGACCGTAGTTGATGTATGCGAAAAACTTGCGAATCAAGGAAAGCGCGTTATCGTTGCCGGACTTGACCAAGATTATCGCGGCATCCCTTTTGAACCGATGCCGCAACTTCTTGCTGTTGCAGAATACATTACCAAGACGCTTGCCATTTGTGTTGTCTGTGGGAATCCCGCCGATCGGACGCAGAGAAAAATTGCATCCTCAGACAGAGTCGTTGTCGGTGCTGCAGATTCGTACGAAGCCCGATGCAGGAAATGTCATTACATCCCGGATTAAAAATATTTCTTCTAAATAGTTGTTTCATAACACAGGGAGTTCTATGGATTTTGTATCAATTGCTCGGGGAATTATTGGTGTACTTTTTATCATTCTTATCGCATTTCTTTTTTCCAATAATAAAAAAAGAGTAAACTGGCGTCTTGTTGCGACTGCATTCGGAATTCAACTTATTTTTGCAATCTTCATTATTCATAGTGAAACACTGCGAAGTTGGTTTTTTCCACTTGGATGGCTCAAAGATGGAATCGATGGCATTGGTTATGGCGTTGTGCAACTTCTTAACTATACCATGGTGGGAGCGCAATTTGTTTTTGGAAACCTTGCAGTGAACTCAGGCACAAATTCACTCGGATTCTTTTTTGCATTTCAGGTTTTACCGACAATCATTTTTGTTTCATCATTAACATCAGTCTTATATTATCTTGGCATCCTTCAATTTGTTGTAAAGATTATGGCTCGTATAATGGTAAAGCTTCTCGGAACAAGCGGTGCAGAATCATTATCCAACACAGCAAATATTTTTGTAGGACAAACGGAAGCTCCGCTTCTTATTCGGCCGTACATCGGATCAATGACCAACTCTGAAGTACTTACAATTATGGTTGGCGGTATGGCAACAATCGCTGGCGGCGTAATGGCGAGTTATATTCAAATGCTCGGTCAATCGTTCGCTGATGCAAACCACATTCCACTAGCCCAGGCACAATTAAAATTCGCAGTCCAATTATTAGCTGCAAGTACGATGGCAGCCCCTGCTTCGCTGGCTATTTCAAAAATTATTTATCCTGAGGTTGAAGAACCAAAAACTAAAGGAACAGTAAAACTTGAAGTAGAAAAAAATGCATCGAATGTTATTGAGGCTGCTGCAACTGGCGCTGGTGATGGTCTGCAACTTGCACTTAATGTCGGTGGGATGCTTCTCGCATTCATCGCTCTCATTGCAATGCTAAATGGCATTCTTGGATGGATTGGCGATTGGACAGGATTGAATAATTATCTTTTGGTGCATTACCATGGCACGTTTTCGATGCAATTCATTTTTGGTTCGATCCTTCAATTTGTGGGAATTGCAATTGGAGTTCCGTTTGCTGATGCCTTTAATTTCGGAAGCCTTATCGGAACAAAAATTGTATTAAACGAATTTGTCGCATACCTTGATCTTTCAAGTTTATTGAAAACAGGCGCAATGAGTGAAAAAGGAGTTATGATGGCAACGTACGCTTTGTGCGGGTTTGCCAACTTCTCCTCCATCGCAATTCAGATCGGCGGAATTTCTCCAATGGCACCTCACCGAAAAAAAGATATTGCTTCACTCGGACTTCGTGCAGTGCTTGGCGGATTGCTTTCGACATTAATGACTGCAACCATCGCAGGAATTTTGGTAGGATAATGTTTGATGAATGACGAACAGTTTAATCAATCCATAGAGTATCTAAAATCCAAAAGTTCTGCGAAACCAAAGATTGCTGTTGTTTTAGGCTCGGGTCTTGGTGACTTCGCGGAACAAATAAAAAACCCGGTTACAGTTCCTACCGCAGCTATTCCCAATTATCCTGTTTCAACAGTTCAGGGACACGCAGGCAAAATTCATTTTGGAAAAATTGAGCTTTCAGGTAACCAATCTGCAGAATTAATTGTGTTCCAAGGTCGAGTGCATTTCTATGAATGCAACGATCTTCCAAAAGTTGTTTACCCGATTCGCGTCGCTGCCGCCTTAGGTGCTGAGATTTTATTTGTTACAAATGCCGCGGGGGGAATTAATCGTCAGTTTGAATCCGGCACTTTAATGTTCATCAAAGATTACATCAATCTCACCGGCGAACATCCGCTTATTGGTTCTGCAAATATTCCGGAAATTCAAAAACGTCGCAACGATGAACAGCTTGATTCTACACTTCTTTCCAATGCCAAGAGGATTGCGGCGGAGGAAAAAATTGCGGCAAAAGAAGGCGTTTACCTTTGGACAAAAGGTCCCTCCTATGAATCAGCCGCTGAAATTCGAATGATGGGATTAATGGGAGCTGATGCCGTTGGGATGTCAACCGTTCCCGAAATTATTATGGCGAATCAACTCGGAATGAAAGTGCTCGGTATTTCGTGCATCACAAATATGGCAACAGGAATTTCGCCGACAAAACTTTCTCACGAAGAAGTGACCGAAACCGCAAATCGAGTGAAAACAGATTTTACAAAATTAGTATCTTCAATCTTGATGAATATCTAATACTTATCGAAAGATGTGGTACAGCATCAAATAAACCAACACTCCCGTCACAGAAACATACGACCATAAATAAAATGTTTTAGTCGAAATTTTTTTGTGAAGATCAAAATTCCCTTTTAGCCCTCGATACAAAGTAAGAATTGCCATCGGAGCGACAACTGCCGCCAAAACGGTATGTGAGATGAGAATGGAGAAATATAGCGGCCTACTCCATCCTTCTCCCTGGAATTTTACTGAGCCAACCTGCGAGTGATAAATAAGATAGCTGATAAGAAATAATGAAGAACAAATCGCTGCAGAGATCATGAATCCCTTGTGAAGTTCTCGATTCCCTTTCTTAATCTGAAAAAACCCGATAAGAAGAAATACAAAACTTGTAAAATTGAGAATGGCATTAAGCGTGGAAAGGTTTGAAATCTGCATTAAAATATTTTTTCTCCAACCAGTAATGAAAAATAAATAGGGATGTACATCAGCGATATGAAAAATAGATTTCGAGCTTTCATTACCGAATTGTTCCCACCGATTGATTTTGAGAATTGAAATCCACTATAGAGAAAGACTAAACCGGCAAAGACAACCGATGCAAGAATGAGAAAGCCGCTTCTGTCGATTAATAATGGAAATACACTGACGATAAGTAGTGCAATCAAATTTCCCAACACAAATGCTGAAACTCTTTTTCCCGTCTTATCGACGATGGTTAAAAACCTAAATCCTGCTTTTTCATAATCATTTTTGTACATCCACGCGAGAGAATAAAAATGAGGTGCCTGCCAATAAAACAACACAGCAAAAATTGTTATCGCTTTTATTGAAATTTCATTTTGAATACTTGCCCAGCCGATCAAAACAGGCAATGCACCGGGAATTGCGCCAACAACTGTTGAGATGGAAGAAATTCGTTTCAATGGTGTGTAAAGAAATAAATATGAAAGTGATGTTACTACGGATAACGAACCGGTCAAAAAATTTATTGAGAATAAAAAAATAAATCCAATGAGTGAAATGACAATCCCAAAATTCCGTGCAATGATCGGTTTGATTTTACCGGATGGAATTGGACGCTTTTCGGTTCGTTTCATTTCAGCGTCAAAATGCCGTTCTAAAAATTGATTTAATGCTCCCGAACCGCCGCCTACACAAAATGTTCCGATTGCCAGTATAAGAAAAGTCAACAGTGAGACATCCATTCCTTCTCCTATTGCCAAAAAAGCACTGCAGACCGAAGTGAAGACAGAAAGAATTGTCAGTTCAGGCTTCATCAATAGAAAAAAGTTCTTTGCAGGGCTTTTTTCTTCTTCCCTCGAATCCATTTTTAGAATATGTTCGACTTGACTCATGACTGTTCACCATTGTCAAAAGAAATTTTGCCGAGCATTAAAGCAAGCAAAATTGTCGCCATCAATGTCAAGGCACCGATAAAAACATGGGCCGTCGTGACGACAACTATTTTTTGCGACACAACCGTAAGTATGCCGAGAAAGAACTGTGCAAAAACTAATCCAATTATACTCATTCCAAAAAATTGTATCGCTTCTCCAAGATTTGATTTACTAATTCTAAATCCAAAAAAAGCAAGCAGAGCAGTGACAATATATGCCCAAGATCGATGAATGAGATGAACGATTATCTGATACGCCATTATCGGCCTATCGCCGGGATGTTTTATTCCCAACGCAACCAGTTGCTGATTGTAGTGCAAGAGATCTTCTTGCATTAGCGACGGGAAAAATTGGTTGTACGAAAGTGGAAAATCGGGAATCGCTAAACCAGAATAGGTATGGCGCATTAACGCACCAAAAAATAATTGAATAAAGACTACACTCGCTGAAAAAAGTGAGAGTTTAAAGAGTATTAGATTTTTTGGTTTTTGAATAGTTGAACTTTTTTCAATCCACCAACGCGATGTAAAAAGTGCAAGGCAGGAAACAATGCAGAAAAAACTTTGCGCAAGCATTCCATGCGCGATTGAAATAATTGGAGGCAGCTTTAGCAGAACAGTGACACCACCGAGAACTCCTTGTAAAATTACCGCAAAGAGAGCAAAGTATGTTAGCGTTCTCACCCATTTTCTTCGTTCAAATTTCCACATTAAAATTGTCAGGACAACAGTTAAAAATCCAACGAACGATGCAAACAATCTGTGTCCGTGTTCGTATTGCACTCCGCCAACCCATTTATGAATTGGGTATGTGAACATATTTTCGCCAAAGGTCGTCGGCCAATCCGGGACAGAAAGACCTGAATTTGTGCTCGTCACTAAGCCGCCGATAAAAATCAAGACACCTGTACAACAGGCAGTAAATAGTGAGAATCGGTGAAGGTTTTTGTGATACATTGTTTCTCTATCCTTTCGTACCTAATATACAAAATTTCATTTTTAATCGCTGTTGAACCTTGAAACATGCTTGAGTTATCGCTAAATTAACCCCACCAAAAATATTCAGAAGGAGTTTTCATGAGAAGGACAATTCTATTCTTAATTTTCATCTTTTCATTTCTCTTCGGACAAACCGAAAAACATCTTACCAACATTAAACAATTAACTTTTTCCGGAACCAATGCGGAAGCCTATTTTTCCGCCGATGGAAAGCAACTAATCTACCAAGCAACTGTTGGTCAATATAAGTGCGATCAAATTTTCACGATGAATATCGACGGCAGTAACAACAAGCTTGTCAGCACAGGCAAAGGACGAACAACATGCGCATACATCTTCCCCGATGGCAAAAAAATTCTTTATGCGTCAACACACGAGGATGACAGCGATTGTCCTCCCGATCCAGATAAATCGAAGGGATACGTGTGGGGTGTCTTTAATAGTTACGACATCTTTACAGCTAATGCTGATGGGTCTGATATTAGAGAACTGGCTGCCTCGAAAGGATATGATGCTGAAGCAACAATTTCACCCGATGGAAAACAAATCGTCTTTACGTCGTCACGTGATGGTGACCTTGAACTGTATCTTATGGATGCCGATGGAAAAAATGTCCGTCGGTTAACCCACGATAAAGGCTATGATGGCGGTGCGTTTTTCTCTCCCGACGGGAAACATGTCGTCTACCGTGCTCATCATCCAAAAGATTCTGTTGATCAAAAGAATGGCGAAGAACTTTTGAAACAACAATTGGTAAAACCATCCGAGATGGAGATTTTTACGATTGACGTCGACGGAACGAACAAAAAACAAATAACACACAATGGTGCAGCGAATTTTGCTCCTTTCTTTACTCCTGATGGAAAGAAAATAATTTTTTCAAGCAACATGCATGACCCGAAGGGATACAATTTCGATTTATTCTTAATTGACATTGACGGGAAAAATTTTGAACAAATCACCTTCGATAAGGGATTCGACGGTTTTCCAATGTTTTCACCTGATGGAAAGAAACTTGTTTTTGCTTCAATGAGAAATGCAAAATCCCGACATGAAATAAATGTTTTTCTTGCAGACTGGGTTGAAGATTCAACTGCCTATTATTCAAAAAAGCATATCGATTATCTCGCTTCGGATGAACTTGAAGGCAGAGGCACCGGAGAAAAGGGAAATGAACTTGCCGCACAATATATTGTGGACCAATTCAAAAACTATGGGTTAGTGCCTGCTGGCGATAACGGAACCTACTTTCAAGAATTTGATGTAGTGAAATCGTTGGAATTGGCAGAAAAGAATTCCTTGATGGCAAAGATTGGAAAGAAAACAAAAAAATACATTCTGAAAACAGATTTTGTCCCTGTTTCATTTTCTACCACAGCATCAGTATCGGGAGCAGCCGTTTTTGCCGGATTTGGAATAACTTCAGCGGAAGAAAAATATGACGACTATCAAAAACTTGATGTCAAAAATAAGATCGTCATTGTCATGAGATACTCACCGGATGGAGACAGCCCACATTCAAAGTTCACCAAAGAATCTGCGCTTCGTTACAAAGCAATGCAAGCACGAGAAAAAGGTGCAAAAGCACTTTTAATCGTTACATCCTCAGCAGATGATTCTTCAGATAAACTTATTAAGTTGAAATATGACAATTCGTTAAGCGACGCAGGTTTACCCGTAATCTCTGTAACTCGAAAAATCGTTGATGAATGGCTTAACGGTCAAAAATTATCAATTGATAAATTGAGAGATCAAATTGCCGCATCAAAACAATCGGCTTCAATTGCTCTAAAAAATATTACGATCTCCCTTTCCTCAGAAGTCATTCCGATTAAAAAGAAGACAGCAAATGTTATCGGCTTATTGAAAGTGAATGACGACTCTGACCATGTCATTGTGGGAGCACATTTCGACCATTTAGGGTATGGCGGAGAAGGTTCTGGCTCTTTAACGCCGGACTTACATGAAATTCACAATGGCGCAGATGATAATGCTTCCGGAACTTCTGCGATGTTAGAAATGGCAAGAAATCTTAGTTTGGACAAGTCAGGTTTGAAACGCAACATTCTTTTCATCGGATTTACGGGTGAAGAAATGGGAGTGCTTGGTTCGGCGTATTATACAAAGCATCCTACGTTATCGATAACCAATGCCATTGCGATGCTTAATTTCGACATGGTTGGACGATTAAAAGATGACGCTTTGACGATTCAAGGAATTGGGACGTCGACAAATTGGGAAACCATTGCCAACAAATATAATTCTGATTCGACTTTCAGACTAAAATTTGTAAAAGATGGCTATGGACCAAGCGACCATGCTTCTTTTTATTCTACCAATATTCCTGTGTTATTTTTCTTTACCGGTTTGCATGAGGATTATCATAAACCTTCAGACGATGCTGATAAAATAAATAATGAGGGCATTGCACAAATCGTGAGATATGCCGAAAAAGTAACGATCGAAATCGATACGACAACAAACCGGCCAGATTATTTAAAAACTCAAGCGCCACAACAAACCGCTGGCAGGGGATTTAAAGTCTTTGTGGGAACCATTCCGGATTATTCTGAAGATGCAAATGGAATGATGCTTGCAGGCGTTCATGACAATAGCCCAGCTTCAAAAGCAGGCTTACAAAAAGGCGACGTGTTGATTAAATTTGGAAAATTTGAAATCAAAAACGTTTACGATTACACCTATGCACTACAAGAATTCAAAGCTGGAGATGAGGTTGAAATTCAATTTCGTCGCGGTACCGAGGTACTTACTTCAAAATTGGTGTTAGAGAAAAGAAATTAATCAGCATTAAAACTGTTCAACAAAAAAAGCCATTCATTTTGCTGTGAATGGCTTTTTTTGTTGATAATTATTAAGGTTTCGTTAAAGAAGTTTTTTTGCTACTTCTCGTAACTCGTCTTTTGAACAAAACCGTTGTACCATCGGAAAAAGAATATAATTTTCTTTATGAATATGATTTACCATTAATTGAACGATATCCGCCGCCGACTCGCATAGTTCCTGTCTTGCAGTTTTATCGTCATGATTCTCTTTCATCGCTTTGATACTGTAACTTAGCTTTTTGTAAATCCTTTCCATCTTTACATGATCATCACGAAGCACTGCCGTTGGACCATCAACATATTTTTCGACCAATGGAAAAAGAGCTTCCTCTTCATGCTTATTATGATGCCGCACTTCTTCGTCCACATATTCAACAGCTTTTAACAACTGTTTGAATGCTTTCTCAGTATACCCCTTCTTTTTAATCTCTTCAGAAGAGCGCTTGAGTGATTGAAGTTTTCCCATTGCATCTTCGTGTTCTTTCATTAAAAGAGCGATCGGATCACGTAATGCCATAATACTATTTTGTTTCGATATACGTCGTATATTTCGTCTTGCCCTCGACAAAATCGGCAAGTTGAGACGTTAATTTATCTGCAGTGTCGTCTTCGCTCTCTTCAAATTTCTTGTAGGCAACTTCGGAGTGGGCTAAAAAAATCTCTGCAAAAGAGTTTTGTTTATTTTTTTGTTCATAGATCGAATATGAAACAAATTGATTTGTCGCATAATGTGACTTTAATTTCTCGGCAACAGCGAGGTAATCATTTCTTTTTCCGTCTTTAACGTCGTATTGAACGGTGAGAATTACTTTCCCCATCGTAGTTGGTTTCCTTTTCTATATTTTGAATGATGAATAAATAGTAAAACTTGCGTATGAGACCAGCGACATTACCGCTGCGGTAATGATAAAGCTTTTTATAATACTAAACCGATGCGCTATTGAAATTCCAATGGAACCCAATATTAAACTCCACGCCACTAACAGACAATCAAATCCAAAGAGAATTATAAATATCACTGGCTTCACTTCGTATCCGCTTGGATTTGAAGAAAAAAAGTAGAGGCCAATTGTCGCAAATTCCAACGGAAGAATAATAACGGTTGAAATCATTATTGGCATTAATGACCAACCAATTACACCATACGTTTCGCGCCAATGCCCTATTCCTCGAAACAATTTTGATGTAAAATGAATTGCTCCACTGATTATAAAAAAAACCGGGATTCCAACAAATACACCAAGCACACTACCAAAAATTAATAACAAGAGTAAGTTATCGTAATTGTCCCCGGATTTTTGTGCCCACATCAATGCAAAAATCAGTGCTATCCCAAAAAACAAAGATTGTAAAAGAACGAAATTTTTATGTTCAGCAATAACGATCTTTTTCAGTGCCTGTTTTGGTGATTCAATCAGCATCCAAATCATCGCAAAAAAATCAAATGAAGGAACTTTATCCTGTATGATACTTCCACAGGAAGAGCATTTTAATGCAAGTTCCTCATTGAAATGATGGCACACTGAACATTCTATCATACTGCAATAAAAATACAAATAAATGATCGGGCTTGCAATGAAAATCAACTAAATCGCCAATTCATTGCAACCCAATTCTCAAAGAGTAACTGTCAATCTTAAGTTAGAGGGAAGAAAATTTTGCAGTAAAATGTCTCAATTGTGGAGCTTCGTAAATAATTTTCATGCCTCTAAGCTTTTCTTTAGCATTGTATACGGTAATAACAATTTCTGCAACATAATCGATATGGCTTTGGGTGTAGACCCGCCGTGGAATTGCCAGGCGGACAAGTTCCATTGGTGGTGATAGAAGCGATCCGTCTTCTTGATATTTGCCGAACATTACACTGCCGATTTCAACTGAACGAATCCCCCCCTGCTTATATAATTCACAAACTATTGTCTGCCCAGGATACTCATGCGGAGGAATTTTTGGTAAAAAACGCTTTGCATCCAAATAAATCGCATGACCTCCCGGTGGTTGGAGAATTGGAACACCGGCATCAGTAAGTTTATTCCCAAGATATTCGACAGAACGAATACGGTATGTCAAGTAATGTTCATCAACAACTTCCTCCAAACCTTGCGCAATGGCTTCAAGGTCTCTTCCGGAAAGTCCGCCATACGTGGGAAAACCTTCTGTGATGATAAGAAGATTTCTCGCCTGCGTTGCTAATTCTTCATTATTCAGAGCAAGAAACCCACCCATATTCACAATAGCATCTTTTTTGGCACTCATTGTTATACCGTCGCAATACGAAAACATTTCTTGAGCAATTTCTTTGGGAGATTTGTCCGCATATCCTTCTTCACGTTTCTTGATAAAGAATGCATTTTCTGCAAACCGGCATGCATCAAGAAATAATGGAATCCCGAATCGTTTTAGCAATGCTTTAGTATCGCGGATATTTTTCATTGAAACCGGTTGACCGCCCCCTGAATTATTGGTCACCGTAATAAAACACACGGGGATATTTTCTGCGCCAGTTTCCATGATAAATTTTTCAAGTCCAGCGATATCCATATTTCCTTTGAACGGTGCAAGAACATCCGGGTGCTTTCCTTCTTCCGTCATAAAATCGACGGCAGTCGCGCCGCTGAATTCGACATTTGCACGTGTTGTATCAAAATGAGTATTGTTGGGAATGAATTTCCCTTCCCCGCCAATAAGCGTGAATAGAATTTTTTCTGCCGCTCTTCCTTGGTGAGTCGGAATAATAAATTTCATTCCAGTCAATTCTTTAACGGCTTTTTCAAAGCGAAAAAAACTTCGCGCTCCCGCGTATGATTCATCTCCCTCCATCATTCCCGCCCACTGCTTTGCACTCATCGCAGCAGTTCCACTGTCTGTAAGAAGATCAATCAATACGTCATCAGCATGGATGAGAAATGGATTGTAAAATGCTTGTTTGAGAATTTCTATTCGCTCTACAAGTGTCGTAAAGCGAATTGGCTCGACTGATTTTATTTTGAATGGTTCAATAATTGTTTTCATAATATTATTCGGAGTCATATTGAACTAAGGAAAAAATATCATATCCGCCTAATTTTGTTCTTGGGTTCAGAAATGTTAATTCGACGATAAACGAAAGTCCCACGATATTTCCGCCTAATTTTTTAACCAGATTGCATGCAGCAGCTATTGTCCCTCCGGTGGCAAGAAGATCATCATGAATGAGGACGTTCTCTCCCTTTACAATTGCATCCGTATGAATTTCCATTTTATCGGTTCCGTATTCCAATTGATATTCTTCTTTAATTGTCGTTGAGGGAAGCTTGCCCGGTTTTCGAATCGGGACAAAGCCGCAACCCAGTCGATACGCAAGCGCGGCACCAACGATGAAGCCTCGCGATTCTATTCCGACAACTTTGGCAATATTTTTATTTTTGTAGTATTCCACAAATTGGTCGACCGTGAATTTTAAAGCATCTTTATCATTCAATAGCGTTGTAATGTCGCGAAACATGATTCCTTTTTTAGGGAAGTCTGGGACGGCGCGAATTTTTGAAATAATTTCCATGGAAAGCTCCAAATTTTTCTATGGAAAAATAGACAAAACGATTTGGAGAAGCAACGAAAGAGTATGGTACAAAAAAAAGAGACCGAACCCTTTCGGATTACGGTCTCTCTCTTCCTTTCCTCTCAAAAAAAAGAAAGATTATAAACCAACAATCATGTCGGCATATTTTGGAACAGGCCAGAGATCTGATGCAGTTAAGATCTCAAGCTCATCAATAGAGGATCTCAGTTTTTCGCATTGGCTCTTCACTCCAACAAATGCCATTGCCTTCTTCTTCAAGTCCTTTTGATTATGAGCTGCTAAGAGAATTTTTTCCAACGACGCAGTTTCTGTTTGAATACTCGTCATAAGTTTTGAGACCTGTTTAACGACATCTTTCACGGTTTTATAGGATTTATCTCCCGCACCAACAACTGCTTTAAGACCTGCCGCCGTTTCGCAGAGTTCATTCACATAGGAAACCACAGACGGAAAATACATCGTCAATGCCATTTTCTTTGCAACGCGAGCTTCGATATCAACCTGCTTGATATAATTTTCAAGATCGATATGATAAATAGCTTCCAATTCACGATCATTGAATACTTTGTGTCTCGTAAAAAGCTCTCGAGCTTCTTTGGTGTTGTATGATTCAATCGCTTCAGGAGTGGTTTTGATATTTGGCAGTCCGCGTTTTGCAGCTTCTTTTTGCCAAGCATCGGAATAACCATCTCCACCGAAGAGAACTTTTTTCGATTCAGAAATAACTTTCCTCAACACTTCAACAACCGCCGTATTTAGATCTTTACCAGAAGCGGTTGATTTTTCAATCAAGCCGCGAATTTCATCCAATGATTCCGACATCGCAGTGTTCAATACAGTAATCGGAGTGGATGGAGATTGACTTGAACCAACAGCACGGAACTCGAATTTATTTCCGGTGAATGCAAACGGAGATGTTCTATTTCTGTCTGTATTGTCTTTGGCAATTTCTGGAATTTTATCGATACCGATTGAAATCCAGGCATCGGGAGCATCATCCGTTACTTTTCCTTTTTCAAGATCTTCCAAAACTTTCGTTAACGAATCACCAAGGAATACGGAAATAATTGCCGGCGGCGCTTCATTTGCACCAAGGCGATGATCGTTGTGTGCCGATGCAATTGATGCACGCAGCAGTTTGGAATATTTGTAGACCGCTTTAATTGTCGCAACCAAAAAAACTAGGAATTGAAGATTTGATTGCGGGGTCTTTCCAGGATTTAAAAGATTTTCTCCTTTATCGGTTGCCAATGCCCAGTTGCTGTGTTTGCCGCTGCCATTAACATTCGCAAACGGTTTTTCATGAAGTAAAACTGCCAAACCATGGCGCTGCGCAATACGATCCATCAAGTCCATAAGGATTTGATTATGATCGATTGCAACATTGACATCTTCATAAATCGGAGCTACTTCAAACTGATTCGGTGCAACTTCGTTATGCCGTGTCTTAAGAGGAATACCAAGTTTATACGCTTCAAACTCTACATCCGTCATGAACGCAAAGGCACGTTCGGGAATGTTCCCGAAATATTGGTCTTCAAGCTGTTGATGCTTTGCCGGTGTTCTTCCGAACAATGTTCGTCCTGTTTGTTTTAAATCCGGACGCTCATTGTAATATTCGCGATCGATCAAAAAATATTCTTGCTCGACACCAAGTGTGGAAAAAACCTTTGATCCGGGATTGTTGAAATGTTTTAACATTTTCAACGCCGATTGGTTCAATGCTTCGATGGAACGAAGAAGCGGCGCTTTTTTATCCAGAGTTTCACCGGTGTAAGAAATAAACACCGTAGGAATACACAATGTATTTCCATGCGGATATTCCAGGATAAAAATTGGACTCGTTGGATCCCAAATTGTATATCCCCGTGCTTCGAACGTTGCGCGAATTCCGCCCGAGGGAAATGACGATGCATCGGGCTCGCCTTGGATGAGCTGTTTACCCGTAAATGTTTCAATGATCTTTCCACCGTTGCTGTAATCATAGTCGATAAATGAATCATGTTTTTCAGCGGTGGTGCCGGTTAGGGGCTGAAACCAGTGGGTATAATGTGTACACCCTTTGGAAATCGCCCAATCTTTAATTGCGATTGCCACGATGTTGGCCGTGTCTTTATCAAGCTTTTCACTTTTGCTGATGACGTTGAGAATTTTCTCATACGCATTCTTGGGAAGCATCTGCTGCATTTTGGGAAGATCAAAAATATTTTCGCCAAAATAGGATGACACAGGTTTTGCAATTTTGCTCATGTCTTTCCTTACTAATTAGTTAATGTTTTTGTTTGTTAATTTTCAATCGAGTAGTTTCTTTGAGGCTTGATAAAACGATACTGGTCGTTGTATTGACAACCCCGGACCATGCCTGGATTCGGGATAATAATTTTTCCAGGGATGACGTATTTTCTGTTCGTATCTTCAGTAAATGGGTTCCTGAACCGGTTACTGAATGAATTTCAAGGATTTCATCCGTAGATTTTGCATGCTCAAGAAATGTATTGTAATGCTTTGATGAATCAACATTCACTGTAATAAACGCCGTAATATCCTTCCCAACTTTTTTAGGATCGACGGCAGCATGATATCCGGTTATAATACCATTCTCTTCTAACTTTTTTAGCCTATCACTCACAGAAGGAATACTTAAGTCGACCGCTTGAGCCAGGTCGTTTCTTTTCATTCTACCGCTTTGTTGTAATATTTCAAGGATCGTTAGATCAATATCATCAAGTTGATTCAGGGAATTCATAAGTTCAACCTTATTGATTTAGGTTAATATAAATTATTTCTTAAAATATAAGGTTGTAAGCGCAGAAATGCAACATTTAATTTAAAATTAAAAAGGCGGGTGCTGGGCACTCGCCTTTTTATCAGATTAAAGTCAATGACTATTTCAATAGGTTGTTTTTTTGGAATTTTATTTCGCCCTCATAGATGGTGGCATGGACATTAAACTCATTGTCCATGACAACAAGATCGGCATCTTTTCCAACCGCTAAAATTCCTTTTTCATGTTCTCGATTTAATACTTTTGCTCCGTTGAGTGATGCCATGCGCACTGCATCGGTAAGCGGGACATTAACCAGCTGAACCATGTTTCGGACTGCTTGCTCCATCGTTAATGTACTGCCAGCCAATGTGCCGTTTTCCAGAAATGCTTTTTTATTTTTTACAATAATTTTTTGATCCATGAAATGATAATCGCCGTCCGGCATTCCGCTGGCGCGAATAGCATCAGTTACCAAAATTATTCCACCGCTTCCTTTAATGTTGTGCAACAGCTTCATGACAATCGGATCGACATGAATCGCATCGGCTATCAATTCCACTTTTAATTCATTTCTCAGCAAAGCAGCAACCATAATCCCCGCTTCGCGATGATGAAAGGGACGCATCGCGTTAAACATGTGAGTCACATGCGCGGCCCCATTATCAATTGCTTTTTCTATGTCATTATACAATGCTAGCGTATGCCCAATGGAAGGAACGACACCCTGGCTTGCTGCTGCTCTAATCACATCAATATTTCCCGGAAGCTCAGGTGCGATGGTCATTAACTTAATATACCCTCTGGCTGATTCATTGAGTTCATTCCACATATCAACATTGGGTTCCCATAGATATTCAATTTTATGCGCACCCTTAATAAGCGGATTAATGAATGGCCCTTCCATGTGAATGCCCCATACATTTGAGGAAGGATGGTGGTCGATATAGTCTGCAAGTCGTTTCATGTCACTTTTCAGTAATGGCATTTTTTTACTGAACAATGATGCAAGCATGCCAGTCGTTCCGTGTTCAAAAAAGAAATCAGAAATTTTTGTTACAGAGACCTCATCTTCATCCGCAAATCCAGCTCCGTTGCCCCCGTGAACAAGTAAATCGATAAATCCCGGCGTGACGGTAAAGCCATCGAGATCAAAGATTCGAGTATCGGCACTTAAACTTACGTCGGATATCTTTCCCATATTGACAATGTGTTTTCCCTCGACCACAATAATTCCGGGTTCCACAATGCGAAAAGGAGTTACGATTTTAATATTTTTTAAAGCGAATTTTTTCATGAAATACTATATTTTATGTTGTAGTTGTTGAAAATTATTTTCTATGTCATCATTCCCAAAAATTGCATTTCCCGCAACAAAATATGTTGCTCCCGCTTTTTTAGCCGAGGATATCGTTGTTGCATCGATACCGCCATCCACCTCAATAATGAAGTCTGATTTTTTTTCCATTGCAAGTTCTTTCACTGCTCGAATTTTCGTTAAGCTCGACTCAATAAATTTTTGCCCGCCAAATCCTGGATTCACGGACATAATTAAAACCAAGTCAACAAATGGTAAGATTTCACTTATGGACGAGAGCGGGGTTGCCGGATTTATTGCGACACCTGCTTTCATTCCAAGCTCTTTAATTCTTGAAAGAGTTCGATGTAAATGAACGCATGTTTCAACATGGACGGTTAAAATATCAGAACCCGCCGCTTTAAATACTTCCAAATATTTATCCGGGTCCCGTATCATTAAATGTGTGTCTAAGGCAAGATGGGAAAATGAATTGATTTTTTTTACTATGTCCGGTCCAAAAGAAATATTTGGAACAAAATTTCCATCCATAATATCAAGATGAAGCATTTGTGCGCCAGCTTTTGTTACGCGGTTAATATCATCTTCAAGATGAGCAAAATTTGCTGCTAAAATTGAAGGAAGAATTGTTGGTGAATAGGACATCTAATTTTCCTTTATTTGAACCGATTTTTCTGCCGTTTGTGAAATAAACAAATCAATTTCTTTATCAACCGTCACAATATCATTTTCTCTCGGCAATTGATCAATAACGGTATTGGGAAGCAACTCATTATTGACTTGATAAGTGATATTTCCAACCTTCAACCCCTTGTCGTGAATAATTTTTCTCGCCTCAGATAATGTCTTTCCAAGAAGTGAAGGGACATAAATACTATCGATTGATTCACCTGCACTTACGGTAAAACTAATATATGTACCCTTTTTTACTTTCGATCCTGCAGCAATTTCCTGATTGACGATTGTCCCTTCGGGCAACTCGATTGAAGTTTCGTATTTTATTCTTCCCTGTTTCAGTCCAACACGATCCAAAGAAAATTTTGAATCGCGAATAGTTCTTCCTCGCAAAGCCGGGACAACGACATCCTGGTCGCCACCAGAGATTGTTAAATATACTCTGCGGCCTATCTTTACAGTTTGTTCTGGAAAAGGGTTTTGTGTTACAACGCTTCCGACAGGAATTTTATTATCTGTTCGAACATCCCCTTTCCTTGGCTCCAACTTATTTGCCACAAGGACTTCAAAAGCTTTTTCTTCCGTCATCCCAACCACATTGGGAACTTTTAGAGTCCCTCCTTTATTCACATACCACGGCATTACAATTGAATCAAGAATAAAAAGAAGGACAGAAAGAATGACAATACCCCAGATTATTATCTTCATGGGTTTAAATTTTAAAATCTTCGACCATCTACCGTGAGATTTCATAAGCTGCTTTGTTTAATTAAACTTTCCAAATATTTCCCGATCACATCAAATTCAATATTGACGGCACTCCCTACGTGATAATCTTGAAAAACTGTATGATCATACGTATAAGGAATAATTGCTATTGTCATTTGCGATTGTCCAATTCTTGCGACGGTGAGGCTAACTCCATCAACGGTTACAGAGCCTACCGGAATAATGTATTTCCTAAATTTCGACGGATAAGCAATTGTATAGAGCCAACTTTTATCTAGTACCTGTATTCGTTTAACGGTTCCTGTACCATCCACATGACCTTGGACGATATGCCCACCTAATCTATCATTTAATCGAACAGAGCGCTCTAAATTGACGTGACTCCCCTTTTTTAATTTTCCAAGGTTAGTTTTGGTTAGGGTCTCGTGAACTGCCTGAATCGAAAATGTTTTTGAAGTGTGCCGAACAACCGTTAGGCAAACACCATTCACGCAGATACTGTTATCAATGCGAAGGCCTTTAAGTACAATCGTACATGAAATTGTAAATTCAAGTCCATCTCCAAACTTTACAATTTTTTGAATCGTCCCTTTTTCTTCTACTATTCCCGTAAACATTTAAATTACCTTAATTTTCTCATTCATTCACATGAACTACCCTTGTTCTTCAGATTTTGACAAGATGTTAATGCACATAAAGAATTTTCAACTCGTCTGAATCAAAGTATCTTTTCTCCCTGACATCCGTTCGAAGGTCGATCGCAATATCACCAAACGTGGAGATACCGTATGTAAAATTTTTGGGAGAAGTAAATAAATAAATTTTTTTTACACAATGATCATAAAAAAAAGATTGATACACTTGCTGTCCACCTTCAACAAGTACCGATGTAATTTTATGCTTCCCTAAATCTTTTAAAATTGATCGAATTTTGATTTTACCATTTTTTGAAGGCATTGAAACAACAACTATTCCCTTAGACTCTAACGCCTTTATTTTTGTTTTTTTTGTTGTATTCAGTTCATCGGCAGTATATACAATTGTTGGCGCTTCGGTATTAAAAACTTTTGATGAAAGCGGGGCTTTTAACTTTCCATCCATTATAATCCGAACAGGATTACGCCCTTTTATCGAACGGAGAGTTAATAGCGGATTATCGTGAATTACCGTATTCGCACCGACAAGAACGGCGTCATATTGACTGCGCAGCAAGTGAACAAACTTTCTGGACTTGCTGTTGGTAATCCACCGTGATGATCCATCCGGGCGTGCAATAAAGCCATCATTTGTTTGTGCGGCCTTCAAAGCAACAAAAGGTAATCCTGACGTAATGTATGAGAAAAATTTTTCGTTCAATAGCAGTGCTTCATCCTTGAGCACCGCTAACTCACATTCAACTCCATGCTGCCGTAATTTTTGAATACTTTTTCCCTGTACTAAAGGATTCGGGTCTTTGGTTGCAATGACGACACGTTTAAATTTATGCTCTAAAATTGTATCAACACACGGTGGCGTATTGCCATAATGATAACACGGCTCCAGATTTACATACAGAATTGCACCTTCCAACGTGGCTGTTTTTTTAATG
>JBBINR010000034.1:0-35206 GCA_037443785.1 Ignavibacteriales bacterium
CTCAAGCTTCCTGCGCCCGCATAGGATAGGGACCGAACTGTCTCACGACGTTCTGAACCCAGTTCACGTACCGCTTTAATTGGCGAACAGCCAAACCCTTGGGACCTTCTCCAGCCCCAGGATGCGATGAACCGACATCGAGGTGCCAAACCTAGCCGTCGATATGAACTCTTGGGCTAGATCAGCCTGTTATCCCTAGCGTACCTTTTATCCTTTGAGCGATGGCCCTTCCACGCGGAACCATCGGATCACTAAATCCTACTTTCGTACCTGCTCGACTTGTCTGTCTCGCAGTCAAGCTCCCTTATGTTTTTACACTCGCCGCATGATTACCAACCATGCTGAGGGAACCTTTGAGAGCCTCCGTTACAATTTAGGAGGCGACCGCCCCAGTCAAACTACCCGCCTACCACTGTCCCTGTACCGGCTTACGGTACAAGGTTAGAATTCCAACAAAGCAAGGGTGGTATTTCACTGTTGACTCCGCCGAAGCTAGCGCCCCGGCTTCACAGTCTCCCACCTATGCTACACATGCTTTGTCCGAACCCAATAATAGGGTGCAGTAAAGGTGCATAGGGTCTTTCCGTCCATATGCGGGTAACCGGCGTCTTCACCGGTACCACAAGTTCACCGAGCCCGTGGTTGAGACAGTGACCAAATCGTTACACCATTCGTGCAGGTCGGAACTTACCCGACAAGGAATTTCGCTACCTTAGGACCGTTATAGTTACGGCCGCCGTTTACTGGGGCTTCGGTCGAGGGCTTTGGCTTGCGCCTAACTCCCTTCCTTAACCTTCCAGCACCGGGCAGGTGTCAGTCCGTATACGTCGACTTAAAGTCTTAGCACAGACATGTGTTTTTGTTAAACAGTCGCTTGGCCCGTTTCACTGCGACCTCATTCCGCTTGGATTGTACACCCTCACGTACTAGAGGCACCGCTTATCCCGAAGTTACGCGGTCAATTTGCCGAGTTCCTTAACCACGGCTCACTCGAGCACCTTAGTATATTCAACTCGTCTACCTGTGTCGGTTTGCGGTACGGATTGCTTGCATTCTCCCATACGAAGTTTTTCTTGGCAGCCTGGTTAGCTTCAGTTGTGGCCCTTGCGGGCACCCTATTCCCGTCTCGGTTTAACGGATGTGCGGATTTGCCTACACACCCACCCTACACGGTTAAACCACCATCCAGCAGGTGGCTGAAGTTCACTTCTGCGTCACTCCTTATGGTCAAACGACTACAAACAAGTACAGGAATATTCACCTGTTTACCATCGGCTACGCCTTTCGGCCTCACCTTAGGGTCCGACTAACCCTGAGTCGATTAACGTTGCTCAGGAAACCTTAGATTTTCGGTGGAAAAATTTTTCGTTTTTCTTATCGTTACTTATGCCTACATCTGCGTTTCCATGCGCTCCAGCAACAGTCGCCTGTCACCTTCGATGCACATGGAATGCTCCCCTACCACATTCGCAATAAAGCGAAGTCCACAGCTTCGGTACGAAGTTTTAGTCCCGAGAATTGTCGGCGCTAAGTCGCTTGACTAGTGAGCTATTACGCACTCTTTAAATGATTGCTGCTTCTAAGCAAACATCCTAGTTGTCTGAGCAACTCAACATCCTTTATCTGTTAACTTCGATTTGGGGACCTTAGCTGGTGGTCTGGGTTGTTTCCCTTTTGGCGTCGAAGCTTATCCCTCGTCGCCTGACTCCCAAGAAACATATTAGCGCAATTCGGAGTTTGTCTGGGTTTGGTACTGTTGTGACAGCCCTAGCCCAATCAGTGCTCTACCTGCGCAATACTATAACTTGAGGCTAGCCCTAGAGCTATTTCGGGGAGTACGAGCTATCTCCGAGTTTGATTGGTCTTTCGCTCCTACCCTCAGTTCATCCGAGCGGTTTTCAACCCACATCAGTTCGGACCTCCATGGCGTTTTACCGCCACTTCATCCTGACCAAGGGTAGATCACACGGTTTCGCGTCTGCCGCACGATACTAAATCGCCCATTTAGGACTTGCTTTCGCTACGGATTCATTTCTAAGAAACTTATCCTTGCATCGTACGAGCAACTCGTAGGCTCATTAAGCAAAAGGCACGCAGTCAGTCCTCCCGCATCCGAAGATGCGAGACTTCCTACTACCGTTTGTAAGCATGCGGTTTCAGGTACTATTTCACTCCCTTCTTAAGGGTTCTTTTCACCTTTCCCTCACGGTACTGGTTCACTATCGGTCACGAGAGAGTATTTAGTCTTACGAGATGGTTCTCGCAGATTCATACAGAATTTCACTTACTCCGTATTACTTGGGATACTTTACGAGAGTCATCATACTTTCATTTACAGGACTATCACCTTCTATGGTTGAACTTTCCAGAACATTCAATTAGTATAATGATTTATAACTCTCTGATTGATATGCGATACAATCTGAAAGTCCCACAACACCGTGTATACAATGGTCGCACCCTTGCGTATACATCGGTTTAGACTGTTTCCGTTTCGCTCGCCGCTACTCAGGAAATCGATTTTCTTTCTCTTCCTAGGGTTACTTAGATGTTTCAGTTCTCCCAGTTTGCTCTTCTGTAACTATGAATTCGTTACAGAGTATCCTGCCATTACGCAGGATGGGTTGCCCCATTCGGAAATCGTCGGGTCAAAGGCTGCTTCCGCCTCACCGACGCTTATCGCAGGTAACCGCGTCCTTCATCGCCTTCTCGTGCCAAGGCATCCACCGCACGCTCTTAGTAACTTAACCAAAAATCTTTATTGAACACACATAGTGACTCCGTTTTACCAGAGCAAGATGCATCAATAAACTTGTTAAGACCAGAAATATGCATTATGAACATTTTACTCGAAAACCTTTTACTGAAAATTCAGTTACTTAGTTTTGTTTCAAATTTTTCTTTTCAATTTTCAAAGAACAACATTACAACTTGTGGAGCTAAACGGGATCGAACCGTTAACCTCCTGCGTGCAAGGCAGGCGCTCTCCCAATTGAGCTATAGCCCCATAGCGCGTTAGTTTCGAGAACGATTCTAAAAAGCCGTGGGCCTAAGTAGATTTGAACTACTGACCTCACGCTTATCAGGCGTGCGCTCTAACCAACTGAGCTATAGGCCCGTTAACGATACTTAAAAAATTTGTGTGCACGGAACAATATTCATAACCAAGGTTTCAAAGTTGATGTATTACGCTTGCGCATAATATCTCTTTAGAAAGGAGGTGATCCAGCCGCACCTTCCGATACGGCTACCTTGTTACGACTTAGCCCCAGTCACTGGTTTTACCTTAGGCGCCTGCCTCCTTGCGGTTGGCACAGCGATTTCGGGTACCCCCAGCTTCCATGGCTTGACGGGCGGTGTGTACAAGGCCCGGGAACGTATTCACCGCGGCGTGCTGATCCGCGATTACTAGCAATTCCAGCTTCATGTGGGCGAGTTGCAGCCCACAATCTGAACTGAGACCACTTTTTTGGGATTAGCTCCAGCTTGCGCTTTGGCAACCCTTTGTAGTGGCCATTGTAGCACGTGTGTGGCCCTGGGCGTAAGGGCCATGAGGACTTGACGTCATCCCCACCTTCCTCGCTACTTGCGTAGGCAGTCCACTTAGAGTGCCCAGCATTACCTGATGGCAACTAAGTGTAGGGGTTGCGCTCGTTGCAGGACTTAACCTAACACCTCACGGCACGAGCTGACGACAGCCATGCAGCACCTGTACTAGACCCCTTGCGGGTAAACGACTTTCATCGTCTAGAATCTAGCCTTTCAAGCCCAGGTAAGGTTCTTCGCGTTGCATCGAATTAAACCACATGCTCCACTGCTTGTGCGGGCCCCCGTCAATTCCTTTGAGTTTCAACCTTGCGATCGTACTTCCCAGGTGGAATACTTAATGCGTTAGCTTAGGCGCTGAGTAATAAAACCCAACACCGAGTATTCATCGTTTAGGGCGTGGACTACCAGGGTATCTAATCCTGTTTGCTCCCCACGCTTTCGAGCATGAGCGTCAGTAATGGACCAGGTGGCCGCCTTCGCAACCGGTATTCTTCATGATATCTACGCATTTCACCGCTACACCATGAATTCTGCCACCCTCTTCCACACTCAAGACAGACAGTATCGACGGCAGTTTTGTGGTTAAGCCACAAGATTTCACCATCGACTTGAAAGTCAGCCTGCGCTCCCTTTACACCCAGTGATTCCGGACAACGCTCGGGTCCTACGTATTACCGCGGCTGCTGGCACGTAGTTAGCCGACCCTTACTTTAGAGGTACCGTCAATGCCAAAGAATGGCACATTCTTCCCTCTCTACAGAAGTTTACGACCCAGAGGGCCTTCATCCTTCACGCGGCGTCGCTGCGTCAGAGTTTCCTCCATTGCGCAATATTCCTCACTGCTGCCTCCCGTAGGAGTCTGGACCGTGTCTCAGTTCCAGTGTGGCTGATCATCCTCTCAGATCAGCTACCCATCGTAGACTTGGTGAGCTGTTACCTCGCCAACTATCTAATGGGATACAGGCCAATCCTTTGATGCCGAAGCTTTAACAACATATCCATGCGGATCCGCTGCATTATTCGGTTTTAGCCCCGCTTTCGCGGGGTTATTCCAAGTCAAAGGGGATGTTACCTATATATTACTCACCCGTGCGCCGGTTTACTATGGATATTGCTACCCAATTCTCCCAGACTTGCATGTGTTAGGCACGCCGCCAGCGTTCGTCCTGAGCCAGGATCAAACTCTCCATTGTAATTAATATCTATGATATCAACTTGGAGAATTTGTCTGTAAAAACAAATTAATTGAAACACATTGGCTTGATTATTAGAAGCCGTGCACACAAATTTTCAAAGAACAGTCGTCTTACATATTCCAGACGGGTTTTTAATATACAAAATCTTTGATGCGTTGTCAATAACCTTTTTCCTACTTTTTAACTGCGTCCCACATCAAAGGAGATACAAATATAATCTCTAAAATCTCAAAAGTCAAGGTTTGGGTTATGATATTTTTTATTTTTTATTATTTCCCTAATTGAAGTAAATTTGTTAAGAAAAAAAGACTTTCCCTTCTTAAACTTATGAACAATCATTTGAACAATCATATGTTAATCCATATCTTGTCACACACGCGAAACATCATTGGCTCTTAAAATGAAAATTTGGCTTCTTATTTATAATATTGTTGTTGTCCCAATCTTTTGGATCGCATTTCAAATTGCCGGAAAATTTAATAGAAAAATTTACGCTGGAATTGTTGGTAGAAAAGATCTTTTTAAGCTTTTATCCGAAAGAGTGAAGTTACTCCCTCCTAATAAAACTGTATGGTTTCATTCCTCATCGTTAGGAGAGTTCGAACAAGCAAAACCCATTATCCAAGCATTAAAGAAGAAATATCCAGATATCAATATTGCGGCTACTTTTTTTTCTCCGTCAGGATTTGATCATTCAAAAAATTATAGATACGCAGATATAATTTCTTATATACCTTTTGATTCAAAATCCAATGCCAAAAAATTCATAAACATTCTAAAACCAGCCGTCGCTGTGATGGTACGATACGATATATGGCCAAATATAATTTGGGAATTGAAAAAAAATCGAACTCCCATTTTTATCGCAAATGCCACAATGCAAAAAAATTCGATCAGAAAATATGCCTTTGCAAAATATTTTCATCGGTCATTATATGATAATTTTTCTCACATTCTAACTGTTTCAGAAAGCGATAGAACGTCATTTTTAGCATTTGGAATTACGACCCCGAAAATTTTTGCTATCGGCGATAGCAGATATGATCAAGTAATAATGAGATCGGAAGATGCGAAAACAAAAAATATTTTGCCTCCTGTAATACTTCAGGGCAAAAAAGTTTTCATCGTTGGACAAAGCTGGAATGAGGATGAAGAAATTATTCTTCCGGTGTTATTTAAAATCCAGGATCAAGAAGAAAACCTGTTGACTATTGTTGTTCCTCACGAACCGACAATCGAACATTTAGAACAATTGGAAGCACAGCTTGAAAATAAAACTTCATATATTCGATTTTCAGAAATTAATAATTTTAAGAATCAAAAGGTTATTCTGATTGATAGCGTAGGTGTGCTCGTCGCCTTGTATAAATATGCGCATGTCGTATATATTGGTGGAAGTTTTAAACAAGGTATTCACAATGTTCTTGAGCCTGCCGTTTTTGGCGTGCCCATCATTTACGGCCCAAAACATACAAATTCACAAGAAGCCGTGGAGTTAGCTAAATCCGGAGCCGGGTTCGTTATTCATGATGAACGAGAGTTATACCGCACTCTTCGTCGCCTATTAGATGATGTTGAAATCCGATATCAATCAGGAAAAATTGCACAATCATTTGTGCATCAACATTGCGGTGCCACAGATCGATTTTTACAATATCTCGAACCATTTCTTCAGCAATGAATAACTTCTTAGCAAACGTTGCAATTCCTGTTCCGTTACAACAATTATTTACATATTCAATACCCGAAAATTTGCACGCTAAAATACGCCGCGGTTCTATAGTTACGGTTCAATTTGGGAAAAAAAAGGTCAATGGTGTTGTCGTAAGTTTTCCTCAAACTTCTTCGGGGTTCTCCTTAAAACCTATTCTCGATACAATTGATGGTTCTTTAACTCTCAATGAGGAACAACTTCGATTGGCGGAATGGCTTTCGGATTACTACTTAGCTCCCATCGGCGAGACAATAAAATTATTTCTTCCTGTGGGTTTTCACCAAACGATGAGACGAATTGTTTCACTCGTTAACAAATACACCGAATCGCCAAAGTTAACGCCGGCGCAAAAAAAAATTGTAACGGTATTGAATCAAAAAAATAATTTATCTCTTCTTCAACTTCAGAAAAGAGCAGGAATAAAAAACATATATTCTGTTACCAATGAGTTGGCGAGCAGCGGAATCATAAAAATCATTGATCAATTCGATACATCACCTAAGCCGAAGATGGAATGGATATTCATTTCCAATAACACTGCGGTCGATGCAGGATTAAAAGGAAAAAATCAGCAAACAGCGTGGAAAAAGATTGCTGGTTATCCGGTTGGGAAAGAAGTGCTTGTTACAGAATTTTTAAGGGAAACAAAACTTACTCTTTCGACACTACAATCGCTTGAGAAGAAAAAATTAATTTCTTTGAAGCAACAGGAAGCATCACGGAAAAGTGAACTTGAAAATGACGAATCATCGAAACGAAGTTTATCAATTACTCTCAATACATATCAGCAGCAGTCAGCCGACACAATTAATGAGGCAATAGATTCTGGGAAACATCAAACGTTTTTGTTACACGGCATCACCGGCAGCGGAAAAACTCAGGTATATATTGAAGCGATCAAACATGCACTCCAGCAAAATAAATCTTCCATCGTTTTAATTCCGGAAATAGCATTAACCCCGCAGACAGTACGGCGTTTTCAAATTCATTTCGGCGATTTAGTTGTTTGGGTACACAGCAAGATGTCTGTGGGGGAGAGATATGACGCATGGCGATTATCAAAAGAAGGTAAATATAAGATTGTTATCGGGCCGCGCTCAGCACTATTTGCCCCATTGCACAACATCGGACTGATTATTGTTGATGAAGAACATGAATCTTCCTACAAACAATTTGACTCTTCCCCGAGATATAATGCACGGGATACAGCAATCGTAAAAGCCTCTTTTGAAAAAGCGATTGTGATCCTTGGTTCGGCAACTCCCTCAATCGAATCTTTTGCAAATGCACAAGTAGGAAAATATATCCTTCTTACACTTCCGGAACGGGCGGACAATGCTCAATTACCTCCTGTAACCATCATTGACATGATCGAGGAGAGAAAAAAGGTTTTTGCCGAATTGAAAGAGAAGGCAAAGATTTTAGGGAAGAAAGTATTTGAAAATTCATCGAGGAGCATTTCTTCTTCGCTTGAATTGAAGATCAAAGATCGGATTGACAAAAAGGAAAAAATAATTCTTTTGCAGAACAGGCGCGGATTTGCTCCGTTTTTAGAGTGTAATGATTGCGGATATATTGAACAATGCGATCGCTGCAGCGTCACAATGACGTATCATGCCCCTCAAAAGCATTTACGGTGCCATTATTGCGGTAAGGTAAACGAACTTCCTTCGATGTGTCCGAAATGCAAAGGGCATCAACTTTCTTTGCATGGGTTCGGCACTCAACGAGTTGAACAGGAATTAACCGTTCTTTTCCCCGATGCAAAAATTTTACGAATGGATCTAGATACGACGATCCAAAAAAATTCTCACGATAAAATTTTAAAACAATTTGGCGAAGGGAACGCCGATATTCTTCTTGGCACACAAATGGTAGCAAAAGGATTAGATTTTCCTCAAGTAACATTAGTTGGAGTTATCTCTGCGGACACACAAATGATGCTTCCCGATTTCAGATCAGCGGAACGAACTTTTCAACTCTTAACACAAGTGGCAGGAAGGGCCGGAAGAAGTACTTTGGGAGGAGAAGTAATCATTCAAACGTCACAATCATCGCACTACGCGCTGGCGCATGTAAAAGATCACAATTATATCAGTTTCTTCAATGAAGAAATTGAATATCGAAAAGCGTTAAAGTATCCCCCATTTTCTCGGATTGTTGTGATTGAAGTTAAGGGAAAAAGCGAGGAGAAAGTTCAATCTGTTGCAACGGTTGTTGGAAAGAAAATTTTATCATCATTAAAGTTTGGAACAATGCTTGGTCCCTCCCCGGCTGCATTGTCAAAAGTCAAGAATGAATTTCGCTGGCAAATTATTGTTAAAGCAGACAAAGAAAAAGACAAAAATGCATCAAATACAAGAAACATCATCGCACAAAGCGTGCGTGAAATCCAAAAATCAATTCACTCTTCTGAAATAAAAATCCTCATTGATGTTGATCCCTCGGGAATTATGTAATAAGAATTTAAAAAATAAAAAGGCGAGCTTTTACCCGCCTTAAAAATCGTACTCACTTGCGTATTACATTCCAAAACCAAATCCCGCAAAAACTTTTATTGCAGTCCATAAAATCCAAATTCCACCAACAACCCCAAGTGCTTTGCCGGAAGAGGTCGACCAAATACGCGATAATCCGATTGCAATGACAAACATTTGCCAAAAATCGACAATGTTAATTGCTGCAAGAAGCTTGTGTGTTTTATTCATTGGATCAAAATTTGATACTGCCAGAGCGAGACTTGGCGATGCATAGAGCGAACCCATGGAAACAACCAGCACCATTGTAAGAAGCGATCCAACGAGAGCGACTAACAGTGACAATCCGTACACCTCGGTTACTTTCAGATATGAAACAGGCGATTTTAAAAATATTTTTCCGCCAAGCCAGTACGCCGCAGAGTAGGCAAACACCATAATGACGGAGACCAACGTCGCACCGACCGATCCAAATATTAAAAACATCGGCGAACCCGGTTTGGCCGGATTCAATTCCATTGCCCTGTCCATTTGTTCCTGCGTCATTTTTCCATCGGCAACACTCTTTTGCATTGCTTTAATTTGTGCTTCATGCATTTGATCTTGAATGGGGGGCTGCGTGAATACGACCAATGTAAATACGATCGCCATCACGATCGTTAGGACAAGCGGAATTCCCCAATTTGCATTTTGCTTCTCTGGATTTTTTGCAACAAAATCATATACTTCTCCAGGTGAAGAAAGTATACCGACAAACTTATCGCTAAACGACATCGTTGGGGTATTTGTAGGAATTTTAATCTCTTCTGGCATAATAGGATCCTTTCGATTGATGAGAAAGCGGTACAATAGTACAAAAACACACATAAACTATCAAATAAAGTTTTTAAGGCATTTTTTTCTGATTCAGAATGGATTCAGAGGGCTTTCCGTTCGGAAATTTTGAGGAGGAGATAAAAAGATTGAAAAGGAATTCAAAAAATCGTACATAGTTCATACAATTCATTTAGAAATTTTACACTGTTTTAAGAAAAGACCATGTTCATCTCCTTTGAAGGAATTGATTGCTGCGGAAAAACGACTCAAGTAAAATTATTGATCGATAAATTACAATCACAAAAAAAAGAAGCGGTTCTTTTACGAGAGCCTGGTGGAACAATAATTTCGGAACGAATTAGAGAAATTCTCCTTGATAAAAAAAACTCCCACCTTACACAAATTGCAGAAGTATTACTTTTTTCAGCCAGCAGAACTCAATTGGTAAGTGAGATCATTATGCCTGCCTTATCCGAAAATAAAATTGTTATTTGCGATCGATATGTTGATTCGACAACCGTTTATCAAGGATACGGGCGGGGAATATCTCTTGACGCCATCCAATCACTCAATGCTACCGCCACCATCGGCGTCATGCCGCAAAAAACGTTTTTTATTGATATTACGATCGAAGAAATGTTTCTCCGAAGGAAAAACGGCAGACAAGAAACCGACAGGATGGAAATGGCAACGACAGAATTTTACAACCGTGTTCGAAATGGTTATATCGAACTGTCAAGAAAAGAACCTAACCGATTTGTTGTCATCGATGGCAAACAACCAATTGAGGCAATACACACATTAATTTGGAATGAAATCGAAAAGCTATTTACATCGGTGAATTAACATATGCGGCGGGTCAATTTTCATCTTCATGCAATTATTCAGAAAGTTTTTTTCACACACTGATGAAGTAACAATCTCGTAATGATGTCGCGGCTTGAATCGGCGTAAAATGCATAAGCATTAGGATGGTTTTTTTATCAAAAATTTTTTAGGGGATTTACCGGTAACTGATTTATTAATTGTGAAATGCTTTTTTTACTGCGTCACGTAAAGTTTGGGCACTAACGGGCTTTTGGATATAACCGACGTTTGGTTCAGAATCCCACGCACCCGCTTTTTGTGCCGCGCCGGTGACAAGAATCATCGGAATGTTTTCAGTTGCCGGATCATCGCGCAAAAGTTCATACAGCATAAAACCGTTCACGTTTTCCATCACCACATCGCTTACAATAAGGTCTGGTTTTTTTTCTTTTGCAAGATCTAGCGCTACAGAACCATTTTCTGCTTCGAGAGTCTTATATCCTTCTTTATGAAGAATGATCTTCATCATTTTGCGGACTTCTATATCATCATCGACAATAAGAACAGTTTTCATCGACATATCCTTTTATAATGGGGTTATAATAGCAAATTAAAAACCAAAATTCAAAATTGGGTTTTGCGCTCTCTGAATTAATCCGATAAAATTTAGTTGAATGTTATAGGGAATCAAGAACGTCCCGTACAACACTCAGAATTTCACTGGGGACATACGGCTTATAAATTAATGCATTAGCACCGGCACCGGTCAATTGCGACATCGATTCAGGATCAAAGAACCCGCTTGCAAGAATAATTTTTACGTCGGGGTTTATTTTTTTAAAGTGCTTAAAAAGTTCTATTCCTGAAATTTTTGGCAGACCGATGTCAGTAATAATAATATTGATATCGCGTTTGTGTTGATCATAGATATCAATCGCTTCTTGTCCATCTTTTGCCGTAAGAACAGAGTATCCTCTTTTTTCAAAATAAGTTTTCATTTGCCGTGTTAACAATTCCTCATCCTCTATAAACAAGATTGTTTCTGTTCCCTCGTGTGCTGCGAGTGTTATTTTCATCCCGGTCCTGGCAAGCAGTTTTTCTTCATTAATGGCCGACAACGGGAGATATATTTCAAACGTTGTCCCTTTCCCCGCTGCACTTTCTACGTGGATAAATCCACGATGCGTTTTGATAATTCCGTAAACGACTGCAAGCCCCAAACCGGTTCCTTTAGTTTTTTCTTTGGTGGAAAAAAACGGCTCCCATATTCTCTTGATGGTGTACTCATCCATACCGGCCCCGGTATCGTTAATGCTGATACGGACATATGCATTCTCCTTTGCTTCGACGAAGCGTTTCAAAAGCACATCCCCAGCAATTATGTCCGTACTCACGGTAATTATCCCGGCATCACCCATTGAATCTTTCGCGTTCAGGCAAAGATTCAACACCACTTGGTGTAATTGAGTACGATCTGCATAGAGTGGTGGGATTGAATTCAAGGCATGCGAAAATGATATCGTCTTCGGAAAAGTTTTTGTCGCCATCTCGATAAATTCCAAAAGGAGCTCGTCAATATCAATCCGTTCAAATTTCAATTCCGTTTTATGGGCGAATGTAAGAATTTGCCCGGTAATGTCTTTCCCGCGCATAACGGCACGATTAATCGCTGCAAGGGCTTCAGAATATATCTCGTGATTATTCGGTGATTCCTCCATTAAATTTGAATAGACAAGAATAATCCCGAGCAGATTATTAAAATCATGTGCGATCCCTCCGGCAAGTGTTCCCAAGCTTTCCATCTTCTGCGCTTGGAATAGCTGTTCACGCAACTGTTTCTGTTCTGTGATATCCTGCTTGATTGCAATAAAGTGGGTCAGTTTTCCGTATTCATCCGGAACAGGGGTAATTGTCATATCCTCCGTGTACAAAGTCCCATCTTTGCGTTTATTGACTACTTCGTTACGCCAAACCTTTCCCGACAAAATTGTTTCCCAAAGGTTTTGATAAAATTCTGCTGGATGTTTTCCTGAACTTAGAACATTCATTTTTTTACCGACAACTTCATTCACTGCATAGCCGGTCAAAAGAGTAAAAGCATCATTCGCCCACATTAGTTTTCCATCAGCGTCCGTCATGACAATGGCATTTGCTGCAATCTGCAACGCAGTGCTTTGTAATCGTAATTTTTCTTCTGTTTGTTTTTGGTGTGAAATATCGACGATAATGCCCCGGAGTCCTTGCACGGCATTATCATGAATAATAAGATGTGAATAAATCATGATGGGAAATGTTGTACCGTCTTTCCTCAGCGCGGTATATTCATTTCCATCGGATTGGCCTCCATTCAGGATTTTTTTAATTTCTTTCAACGCTCGATCTCGATCGTCGGGAATCAACATTTGAAGTGCATTCAATCCCCGGCTGAAATCTTCCACGGAATAACCAAACATTGAATATGCCTCTCGATTCACGTACTCCATTTTCCCTGTCGTATCAATCTCAAAAATTGTTTGCGGCAAAAGATCCGATAGTTCTTTAAACCGGTTTTCACTCCGACGTAAAATTTCTTCAGATCGTTTACGTTCTGAAATATCGAAGCACGTTCCGATATATCCTGTGAAATCCCCATGAGAATTATGAAATGGTCGACCTATATCAATAATCCATCGATACTCTCCGCTATGATGACGTAAACGATATTCCATTTCAAATCGTTTTCGTAGATGAAATGCATCCATGTACGTTTTTATGCACACTTCGCGATCATCCGGATATACTCCCTCTAACCATCCGTTGCCGCTTTCTTCTTCAAACGTTCTGCCGCGGAAGTGCAGCCATGTTTTATTGAAATAGTTGCACTGTGCATCAAGACCGGATTGCCAAATGAGCGCGGGAAATTCATCGAATAAAGTGAGATAAAAATTATTCTCTCGCTGCTGTACCGATGATTTGGACATAAAAACTCCTGGATAAAAACTTTTATGTGATTCCTCGAATAATTCGATGACGAGAAAATAGTAAATAATTCAATGAAACACTGATTTTTTAGAGGTTGCTGAATGATCGGCTCGATAAATATTGCAGATTAGGTGAAATGCGGGAGAGACTTTCGTAACCATTAAAATATTCTAATGCTTAGAGGCTTTGATCGGCGAGGAATACTTCAGCAAAAAAATTTTCCCATTATCAATGGATCGTTATTTTTTGCAAAGTCATCTTGTGACTAAATTTTTTATCCTTAACAAAATAGTTGAGAAAATATGTTTTGCTGGGCGATGCTGAAGCATCCCATTTGAATTCAATCGACGGTGACTAACGAAATTGAAAAAATACTATTTCAATCTTCCAATGCTTGTAATAGAATCAAACGTTTTGTTTTCAAATCTTTGCAAGTCCTTAGATCAAACGTTTCGTGTCCCTCCGATCCTCCGATGATGCCGCCGGTAAGAAAACCGAGCGGAGCTCCGATAACTATTCCTGTTCCAACAGCACTGAATCCTTTGCCCGTAGTCCCCAGCACTCCAAAAGAATTCTGCTGTTCGGGTGCCTGGTAAGATACACCGCCGATTAGTGCCCCTAACAATGTACCGGTCACAAGTCCAATTCCGGCTCCTGTCCAGAAGTGTCCCTCCTTGTAATGCGTTAACACTGCAATGGAATCGATGGGAATGCTTATTGATTTATCACGACGATTAACAAAAAGACACGTGCCGGAAAGTGAGTCAAGTTTAGTGGCCCGAACTTGATCGCCCGAACCGTAAATCACTCTCCATGAAAGATCGGCATGCTCTATAAACTCTTCATTCAATTTTTCTTCGACACTTTTTTCTTGAACCACCAGTACATCAAACGATTCGATCTCACTCCATTTAATCGTCAATTGATCTTCCGACTGCAATTGAATGGTAACAGATTTGTTCTCATGTTTTTCCAATATTGTCCCGACCACTTTGCCACCCGATTTCAGGAGGATTACATCAAATTTCTTTTGAGAGAAAGAAGTCGCAGAGAAAATAGTGGAGGCTATCACCAAAAAAAGGAAATATCGAAAGAGATTCGTGATCATTGGCCATTTACCTTTCTTAATGGTTCTTTTTTTTGTGAATCATACACTTTCTAGTCTAATGGAGTGACCGGTTAGGCGGCAAAGTTAAATTCAATTAACGAGTATCGAACCTTCTATGTTTGGGACTCCAGCTGGTTGTTGAACAACGAAATAAAGCATCCCTCTTTGAGAAGCTAATATTTTTCTTTCTTCACCATTTAAGTAAGTGCTTTTGCGGTGATCTATTATCCACAATTCTGTGCCAACAACTCGGATCTTGACTGAATCGCCATATTGATGTATTTCAATTTCTCGCAATACTTGACTCTCCCATGTTCCAATTTGACCGTAAAATTTTAAAGATATTGTATCATTAAACAAGACACTCTTTGGATAGACCACACTGTCCACCTTGATAGTAAAATCGTACGTATGGTTTTCTTCACCATCACCACCGCAGTGATATAGCATTGTCAAAAAACTCATTGCCACCAGTAATAAAAATTTCATACAACTCTCTTTCTTTGCTGCCTAACAAACTGGAGCTAATGCCGAAGGCATCCCTTCGGGAGCTGCGTTACACCATTTCAGCGCGATAGATTGTGCTTTTAAATTTAAAATTTGCTTTCGTATCGTATGTTGTCAATTGATAACTCCTTACGGGTCGTAGACAACATTTTCAGTTCAAGAGCGTGCGCGGTTCGCATGTCGGCTTGAGCGGTTAGGTGGCAATCTTATTTCTTTCCCAGTGATCCATCAATACTTGAAAAATGATTCCAACTTCCGGTGTAAGCATCATAAAATGAAGGAAATCCTCCACAAAGCAAATCTAAAACTATCCAACCAAATCCTAATCTGGGATATAATTCAACAATTTTTTCTTCATCGTGCTTTCTTAATACCAACGAATAATTTTGATTTGAACGCAAATTTATACTTCGAACAAGATAAAAACCATATCCATTTATCCTAACCGTATCCTTAATAATGGGTATTTCTTTTCCTTCTTTGGTAAATACACGAAGACTATCTGAAGCATTCGTTATTGTTACTGAATCCTCGTATCCCTTAAGAAATGTTGCACAACCTGAAGATGTAATGACTACAACTATTGTTAATGCAAACAAGGTGATTACCTTCATGAATCTCTCCTTTTATTTTTATGTTGCTTAAGATAGTATTTATTGCCACCTAACGGACTAGAACTAAGCCGAAGGCATCCCTTCCGGAGTTGCGTGACAATGTTCCAGAGCGTTGGATTGTGTTTGTAAATTTAAAACCTGCTTTTGTATCGCAAGGTGTCAATTGATAATTCAACATTTTCAGTTCAAGAGCGTGCGCGGTTCGCACGTCGGCTTGAGTGACTGGTTAGGCAGCACAAACCAACTGCAACCAACAGTCTAATATTTACCATGGATCGAAACAGTCATAATTTCGTTGGACAGTAATTCGACCATCCCTCATCTCAAAATAAATGGCAAAGTGAGCACGCATAGTTGAACCGGAAGCTAATTTCCCCAGTGGAACGGCAAGTGTTCCTGTCCATATGGCTTCAATGGCAACTCGCAAACCGTTTGCCGTTTCCGATTGGATGTCATATGTTTGAGTTGTTAAAAGCTTTCGTCCTTGTTCTGCCCGAGTCAAGATAGTTATCAAATCACTTTGACCGCCTTTTGGATTTAAGATATTTGGATATTCGACTTGGATAGCATCTGGCGTGAAAAACTTTGCAAGTTCATCACCATATCCACCTGATGCCAACACGTTAAGATAAGATCTGATTAATTGTATATTTTTTGTTTCTTCGTTGGACATTAATTTTTCTTTCTGTTTATGCTGCCTAACTAGTGAATATGTCCACTCCGTTGACTTTACACTCATCAGGGAGCAAAGGGTCTACACAGTAATTATTTTTTTAGAAAATTGCTGACTCAGTTAGCCTATCACGCGGAACTATCGAAGGGTTGCCGGAGTCATTATGTATCTGTTAAAATGTAGGATTTTTCGTTCGTATCGTCAATTATATTTTTTTATTACAAGACGTGTTTCTCTTTTTAACACTTCATCATTTGATTCCGATGTGTTCGCTGCAGTGCCGGCATAATCCGGCAGATTTTAGATCGACTTCTTCAACGGTCGTCGATGAATGCATTGAACATTCAAAACTGCGGCAATGTAATAATCCAAACGTGTGCCCCAGTTCGTGGACCGCTTCTTTCAGCGTTCGTTCGAACAATAAAACAGGGTCGGCATCCATGCCGTACATCGTTTCATCCAAACGGTACACCGACATCACACCCGTCATTCCATTCAACTGTGCTTCACCAAAGACGTACGTTAAGATGGGGACAAAAAGATCGACTGAGGTGATACCGAGAATTTTTTCTCCGGCGAACGGCGGTGCGGAATAATTTTCGAGCAATTGTTTTATCAGAAAGGTGGAATTGTATTGTGCACGCGAGGAATCGTACACGGATTCAACCGATACGTTTATTTGGTCGCTGATCGTTACGGTTGTGCGAAAAATCGATTCGAGCGGAGATGCCAGCGAACGAATCAAATCTTCCGGAACGGGAGACAGCGGTACAAGAATAATGGGAGCCATACTTACGGCTTTTTCAATCCGTATTTCGCAATCTTGTTATAGAGCGTTACGCGGTCAATATCCAAAATTTCTGCCGCGTGCGTAATATTCCAATGCGTTGTGCCGAGAATCACTTCAACATGCTGGCGTTCAATTGCCGCAAGCGTATCGTCTTTCGGCGCATCGTGTTTCACAACGTTTTGAAACGGAAGATCCGTCGGGCGGATGGTATCCCCGTCCGCAAGCACCATTGCCCGTTCGATAACATTTTCCAGTTCGCGGACATTGCCGGGCCAATCGTACCGAACAAGCAGGTCCATCGCATCGGCAGAAATTTCTTTCATTGGCCGATTCATAATGCCGGCATATTTTGAAACGAAAAATTGTGCAAGTTGAGGAATATCCATTCGGCGTTCACGGATCGGCGGGATGGAAATGCTGAACACATTCAACCGGTAATAGAGATCTTCGCGGAACGATCCGTCTTTGATTGCCGCTTCAAGGTTGCGATTGGTCGCGCAAATCACTCGGAAATCGCTCGAGATCAATTCGTTGCCGCCGACCCGCGTGAATTGTTTCGTCTCGATTACGCGCAACAATTCAATCTGCATTTTTGCACTGACGGTGCCGATCTCATCGAGAAAAATCGTGCCGCCGTCCGCCATTTCAAATTTTCCTTTGCGGCGATACTGCGCTCCCGTAAACGCTCCCCGTTCGTGGCCAAACAATTCGCTTTCAAGCAATGTTTCGGCAACGGCACCGCAATTCACAGTGATAATCGGAAAATATCGGCGCGCACTGTTTGCATGAATTGTCCGCGCAATTAATTCTTTTCCCGTACCGCTCTCGCCCCGTATCATCACGGTCGTATCGGTTTGCGCCACGGTGAGCGACAGATCGATGACGCGTTTTATCTGCGGACTTTCACCAACGATTTCATTTGAGCCCGTGAGATCATTGATATGCTGACGCAACTGCGTGTTCTGATCTTCGAGAACTTTTTGCTGTATTGCATTTGCCACAAGATGCGAAAGGTGATCGGGATCGATCGGCTTGGTGACATAATCGAACGCTCCGTCTTTTAACGCCTGCACGGCGCTTTCGACGGATGCAAATGCCGTTGCCATAATTACCTGCGACGATTTATCGATCTCCCGCAGACGTTTCAACAATTCAAGCCCGCTCATGCCCGGCATTTTTATGTCGAGAATCACCACATCCCACGGACCTTTTTCCATCAGCTTCAACGCAGCGTTGGCGTGTTCCGCCGCTTCAACTCTAAACCCATCTTGAATAAACCATTTCGTGAGAGATTCGCGGACGATCTCTTCATCATCGACAATTAATATGCTGTTCTTTTTTATATTGTTCCCCATGTGTTCATTCTCCTTTTTGTGCAGCGATCATCGGAACGCACCTTCACCCTTGAGGCTGTTCTTTTGGTTCAATCGGAAGGAGAAGGGAAAATGTTGTTCCCTTGTTCACTTCCGTTGTTACTGAAATTTTTCCGTTGTGCCGCTCAATAATTCCGTACACAACGGCAAGACCGAGTCCTGTCCCCTTCCCTTCCCGTTTTGTTGTGTAGAACGGCTCGAAGATATGCGGCATATCTTCGTTGCGAATTCCTGTCCCTGTATCTTCTATTTTTATCGTCACAGTTTTTCCGGCATCGTAAAGGACGGCGATGCGGAGTTCTCCGCCGTTCGGCATCGCTTCGACGGCATTGATCTGCAGCGCAAGAAGTGCTTGTTGAATCTGTTCTGCATCGCAATGCACAAGCGGAAGATGATCATCGAACTTCGTTGAGAGTGTGATGTTATGCATTTTTAAATGATGATCGATCAGCTTGATGCTTTGTTCAACAATGAGTTGAATATTATTCTCCTTGAACTCACCGACTTTTTGGCGTGAGAAGAGGAGTAAATTCTTTACGATATTTCCACATCGCGTTGTTTCATTTGCGATCATTGTCAGTTCGGATGCAATCTCAGATTTTTGCTCTTCAGTCAAGTTTGGATCAGCAACGCGTTTGCGAATAAGTTTGGCGTAGGTTAAAATGCCTTCAAGCGGATTGTTCAACTCGTGTGCAACGGTTGCGGCAAGCATTCCGAGCGACACCATTTTTTCTACCTGGATAAGGTTCGCCTGCGCTTTCCGAAGCTCTTCGGTTTTTTGATGAACACGTTCTTCCAGCGTTTGATTCAACTGCTTTAATTCTTCCTGTGATTGTTTCAAATTTCTTGTCATGTGATTGAACGATTTTGTCAATGCTCCAATTTCATCTTTCGTCTCCACATCGATCGTATGATCAAGATTTCCTTTCATCACCTCTTCCGTTCCTTCTCGCAATTTATGAACGGGCATATTCACCATTCTCCATAAAAACAACCCGGTAAAGATCGTTACCACAACAAGCAAACCTAAACTTCCCGCATAATACCAATACTCAAACTCACTCAGATTTGCATCCAGTTGTTTCAACGGAATCATCACGTCAAGAACGCCGAGCACGGTTTGTTCCGGCAAATGGGCGTGGCATTCGGCAGTGTAACACGATTGCTGGTTTTTTATCGGCGTGATAACGCCAATAATCCGCTCACCGCGAGTGCGTTCGAAATACCGAATAAGCTGCGGATTTTTCGGAGAAACGGTGCGGCTGTTTCCGTTGGTATGGCAGACAATGCAGGCTTCGGCATTCATATCTACACTTTTTCCGACTTCATTTTCATCGGTCGAATAAGAAATTTTTCCTGCTTTGTTGTAAATCCGGATGCCTTCGATGCCGGGTTCTGAACCTGTCGTTTTGATGATGTTGTAGATATCTTCGCGCCGGTTAAGAAGCATACTGTAATGCATCGAGCGTTTGATGATATCGCTGGTACGCATTGCCGTTTCGATAAAATAATTCGTATAGCGATCAGATTGCAGATTGATCAATGAAACTGTCTGAATGGCAACGCCGATCATCATGACGAAGAAAATACCGGCTAATAATCGGAAGGCAAGAAGTCGAGTGAGTTTCATAAGTAACGCATGCTGTCACATTTTCTGATAATGCTGAAGATGAAAAGTTTGGCAGAGGGAGTGTAAAAATTCTCTACATCTCACGATCAGCATTTGCAGCGGAAGGCTGTGGTATAAGGTACCGTGAAATGTTTTTAATAACAAGAAAATTACAGCTATTGCAGACGAATGAGTCTTGAAATTAATTGTTTGTAACGTTTTTCACCGATGAATTGTTCGATGGTTTCAACACGAGCGCCGCCGTCATACATTGTCGATCCTCCTTCGGCATGCTCTCTTTTTAAAGAAACTTGAAGCTGAGTTTGAATCCTACGAAGGTCATTATCGAGAACGGTTTGAAATTCCGCGGCCGTATAGCAATGCGGTGCACGAGCCGAATTCTCCTGCGGAGATATCGAAACAATCCATCCTTCTCCGTAACAATCATTTGAAATGAGCGTCGGCTTTGATGTCAGCGTTGTATTCACAGACATAACAATTCCCGAAACGGGATTGTGCAGCGTAAACGTATCGTCGTCTCTGATCAGCCATGCGAATGGAGAATCATTCGTAACACGCGATGATATGTTGACGACAACGGCACCCACAAGCGGCTGGATCATCGCGGCAAGGAATGCATCGACTCCGATACGGCAGAAACCGTCATCCATTTTTTTCAGCCACGAATGATTGGAAAAATAGAGTCGATCATTTGGCAATGAAGTACGATGAAACGGTTCCAACAATTTTTCGATTGTCCCGCATTCGGAAAAACTCGTCACCTCAGGCTGACTTTGAATCGCCGCTCGTTCGGAAAACGGGTGATGCTGTTTTCGCATGATGATATCGAATGGACACGATTCGCATTCAAAACTTTTATCACATAATTTGTAATTTACCAGCCCGGCATCCATCCAGACGCAGTGATTTTCATTTTCCGGTATGATTGTATACGTACGAGGTCCCATACATCACCGTCATTTCTTTTATTGCTCTGCACATACGGTATGCAGAGCAGACGTTAGTTATACAAACTTTTTGAAACTTTTTCGATATCATGTTTCCATACAAGCCCTGCATGCACCACCGGTTTTTCTTCTTCATGGGGTTCATGCACGAAGACAGGGAAATATTTTGCGACGAGATAGAACGCAATGAATCCAATCGTCACAATCATTACCGTAATGGAAAACTCCGTAAACGACGGAAAGTAAAACGTTCCCGACCATCCCTCCAATCCGGTGATAGCGATATTCATTCGATTAACAACAAAACCTATCACAACCATTGTTGCACTGACAAATAATCCGTTGGCACTCTGTCGGATTTTTTCCTGTGAAAGAAGTGCAAACGGCACGATGATTCCGATGATGACTTCGAGCCAATACATGTAGGTTTCAAGCCGAGGTTCAAACAACAATGCAACAACTTTTCGGTCGAGAAGATCGACAACCTTCATTGTTGCAAGAATTGCGAGCATCACTACGCACACGCGGGCGATCTCGTTAAGCAAATGCATTTCCAATCCGCGGTTAAATGCGCGGCTGCTTAGATATGATTCAAAAATTACCGTTGCGCACCCCGCCGAAATCGCTGACACATAAAAGAACAACGGAAGATATGCAGAATACCACAGCGGATATAATTTTTCTGGAACAATGAGATACATTGAGCCGAGCGACGATTGATGAAGCGTGGAAAGAAGTACGCCGGTGATGATCAACGGAATGCTGATTCTTTTTATCGCTTTAATTGTTTTTGTCATATGAAATTTTTCAAGAATGACAGGAAAAAATTCCAGCGCAAGCACCGTTGTGTACAACATCACACACCAGGCAACTTCAAACATGACTGAATGCGGATTCCACATAATGATGGCGTGCCAGATCTGCCACGGCCTTCCAAGGTCGAACATCAAGCCAACAATGACGAGCATGTAGCCGAGAAACGCCGTAAGAATTGTCGGACGAATGATCGGTTCGAATCGTTTGATATTAAAAACATAAACGATTGCCGCAACGGTAAATCCGCCCGCCGCCAGACCGACACCGCACAGAATATCGAATCCGATCCAGATTCCCCACGGGAACTGATCGTTCATATTCGTCGCAACACCGAGTCCATAAAAAAAACGAATGAATGCGGCGTACGTACCGAAAAGAAGAAAAATGACAGCGGCAATTTTCCAAAAACCGGATGTAGAAATAAATTTTTTCATAAGATCACCTATTGAGCCTGTGAAGAATGTGATGTTCCGTTCTGTTTTGATTTTGCTTCACGCATCTTTGCTTCATATTCGCGCACTTCTTGACGCCGATTCGTGATCCAATAAATTCCGAAGAGCATGACACCGCCGACCGAAACGATACCGGGAATTTTTGATAACGCATTCCACGTCAACTGCGGCAATGGAGTAAGCTGCAGCTTTGTATTGAATCCGAGATTTTCAAATGGCACCGATGAGAGATACAAAATCGATGTTCCGCCGACCTCATTTTGTCCATAAATTTTATGGACATATTTATCAGGTTCTGCTTTGATACGTTCTAATGCTTCAACGATCAAGTCATCTCTGTCGCCAAATTTTGTTGCACCTGTCGGACACGCTTCAGAACATGCGGTCGGTAAGCCTTGTGCAACTCGATCATGGCACAAAACGCATTTTCTGATACGCGGATTAAGACTTGTCCATTCGTACCTCGGCACTTGAAACGGACATGCCTGCATGCAATAGCGGCATCCGATGCATTTGTCTTCATCATACAGCACAGGGCCCATTTCGGTTTTTGTAAATGCGCCAACGGGACATACCGACACGCATGTCGGTTCGTCGCAATGCTGACACATACGACGCACGAAAACGCCGTCATATTCCTGTAATGCCGTGTACGCCGTCGGCGATAGGGATTTCTCTTCATTATCCGGAAGATGATTTATTTCTTTACAAGCGGCCTGGCACGAATTACAGCCAACGCACAACGTGTTATCAATTAACAGAGCTTTTTTCTTCAACATGGTCTCCTCCGCAATTATTCAACGCGAAGAAATTCATCTTCGAATTTCTTGCATTGGTCAGAATTAAGATTATTCAAAACGCCGCGGGCAATTTCGCCGCCATCTTGCATGAATACCGGCGATGGAGTTGACAGATGAGCAAAGAAATCACGAAGTCTTCCTATTTCCTCTTTTAACCATACTCTCGTATTTTCACCGAGATAGAAGGAACGAAGATCGTTCGAATTTGCCGGCTGAATGGTATACGCCCAGCCTTCACTGAACATTGCTTCATTCATCACCACCGGATGCTTTTGCAATTCATTATTCACAGTTTCAATCGCACCATTCAACGGTGACCGAACGATGATTGTGTTCACTCCTTCTTTCAAACGAACAATCGGCTCACCTTTCACGACATTTTCACCGGCAGTTTTTAACATTTCTATTTGCGGCTTGTTAAACATGCGGGCAAGAAAATCGTCAACGCCAAGCTGTACTTTCCCCGACGGAAACAGACTAAGCCATGTGTGTGACTTCGTAAAAAATATTCCCGCCGGAATTCTCATCGTCGAAGCGCGCGGACGCACGGTTTCAGCAACGGGTACGGTTTTCTTTTTTCGCTGAACAAAATAATCGATCGTCAGAAATGCAACAATCGTCGATATGAATAATAGGACTGTCATTGTAGTTCTCCTTTGAGTGCATTGGTTTATTTCACCTATTATTTTGGCAATCACCATGCCAGAGAATGCAAATTGACAAAAATTTCTTCAACTCTATCATATTGATACATCAGGAGTTACAGTTGACGCATTTCAGAAAAATTCTGTATAAAAAACGAACGGACGTTATCCGCTGAATTTTTCATCAATCAATTATAAAGCAGGGCAGATTTTTGGAAAATCTCAACACAAATCAACAATATGTTTATGTTGAAAATATTTACGGTTGGTGTTGAATCTTCTTACAATTTAATCGGTTTGAAGTGTTTAATAGTTGTTACAGAAAATGTTAGAAGAGATTGCAGCTATTTATTCAGAATTGAAGTTCCTTGATGAAAAATTATTTTCCATTCTTCGCCGAATAATTTCCACAATGAACTGCGTATCGATTTTTTGGGCGATCCTCCAGATTCATGCTTCAGTGAAAGCGTGTATGTCGCCAATATTATTTTTTGTTCAATGTGCCACGCCCGAAAATTTTCAATTGACCACTCGAAATTTCTTTGTGTGCTCAGGCTTTTAATCACATCTGATTTGTTATAGATTCGTCCGGAACTGCCAAGTTCGACGAATTCATCTGCAATCAATTCGGAGAGGAGTTTCTCCGAATTTCTCACATGGGGTTGTAAAAGCAGTTCCTCGTTTTTTCGAATATGATCAAGCGCGGATTCAACGGTCACTTTGCAAGCATCTTACGAAGTTCATCGATATTTACCACATCATTTAATTCAGCTTTTGATGCATCAATTGTTTTTCCCGAAGCATCAATTGTTTCATGAGCAAAAAATACTGACAGATCGCCAAGATCCATGACCCGTGCAATTTGTTTGATCGAACCGAGGCTGTCTTTTACTTCTTCAAAATTTAATCCGATATCAGCGACAATTGGAGCGCGAGCATCGGGAAATTTTAAAGTCGCATTCTCAATTAAAACATCAAAAAGGTTGCGGGTATTGAACGGTACACTTTCGTAATCGGCAACACTGGTTTTTTCATACGCGCCGGTCGCAATGGAATAAAATGCAGAAAGCAGTGCAACACAATTCAATTTTCTGATATACATCTTATCCGGATCGTTTTTCCATCCGCCGGATTCAATCAAGATCGTACTTGTTCCCCATTTCTGAATATTGTCTCCAAATGCTCTCGGTTCAAACGTATCATCATAGCGTGAAATATTGTTGGGGATAAATTTCCGCAGAATATTCGCAATTTCAGCTGTAATTTTTTTTGCACGGAGGCGAACAGCGTTATCATCTTTGGCAACATTAAACGCTGGGGCAAGAAGCGCAATAGTCGAAACATGACCGGAATCGCCGACGGTATAACGCGGGTCCTGATCATGGAGATTGAATCCGATTTCGGGATTGAATTTAGCGCGTATCGATTTCAACAATTTCGCTTCGGGCGTCTGCAGACGCAAAGCATCGCGATTCATATCAATTCCCTGTGAAGTCCGGCGTTGAAATCGTTGTGCACCGTCCGGATTTAACATTGGAATCATCAACAATGTTGTTTCCGATAGAATCTTTTTTACCTCAGCGGAATTTCCATTCTTCGCAATATAATTCAACAGATCCAATAAACCCATTGTTGCCGTCGGTTCATCGCCATGCATTTGGGACCACATAAATATTTTTGTTTTCCCGGTCCCGAGTGTTAAAAGATTGATCGAACGTCCTTCCGCGGATGTTCCGATCTGCTCGATTGTTATTCCATGTCCGAGTGAAGCTCGTACTGTTTCAAGATTTTTTATCAGTTCTTCATGATTGAACCGTTTTGATGAGATATTTTTGAACGCATACGAATCATATGCTTCATACAATGAGGTAGAAAATTGTGCGTCGCTGAGTTGTGCTGTCATAACAAAAATTGTAAAAATAATAAGGAATTTCATATAATCGTGCGAAATAAAAGCTTGACCCATAAATGAGCCAGGCTTAGTGTACGAAAAAAAAATTTCAATAACATCCTTTCGGCAAAGATTGAAGCTCTTCATTGTTTCCTCAACACATAACTATACGGTGATGTGACAGATGAAAATTCCTTTTAAAATATCACAGGCAAAGTTTGCAAGAATGTCTGCTGAAAGAAGCAGTTCACATGCCGCGAACAGAATATTCCAATGTAAAAGAGATAAATTTCCTTGAAAACAAAAATTGAATTTTGGGGCATATTTTTGTATTTTGAAGCACAAATTTTATCATGGGACAGGCGGCCGCGTCTGTCCTTTTTTGTCACATATAAGCACTATTATAGTAAGGAGTTACTGCAGTGGAAGTTACAATTAATTCGTTGAGCGATTGCGAACGTGAAATGGATGTTACCATGACCGTGGAAGAATTAGCACCACATTTTGAAAAAGCTTACAAAGATGCTATTCCACACCTCGAGATCAAAGGATTTCGAAAAGGAAAAGTTCCGATGCCGATGGTAAAGAAAATGTTTGGTGCGTCGATCGAATATCAAGCAGTGGAAGATATTACCAACGATATTTTCCGGAAAGAAATCGAATCACGAAACATTAATCCGCTCGGAACTCCGACCATTAACAAGATCGATTTTAAACCCGGAACACCCCTTTCCTTCAAAGTAAAATACGAAGTGAAGCCCAATTTCGAAATTAAAGATATCTCTTCCATCGAAGTCGAAAAATTAGTCCACAAATCAAATGAGACCGAAGTTCAAAACGAGCTTGAGCGACTGCAGCAGATCAATGCGACCCATGAAGAAGCAAAAAAAGTTTCCGGAGAAGATTTCGTTGTGACGGTAAATATGGTCGACTTTGACGAACAGGGAAAAGAAATTGCCGGTTCAAAGCGTGAAGGGATGAAAATTTATCTGAAAGAAAAATCGACCGAGAAAGAGATTAAAGAGGCGTTGACCAATGCTTCCGTCGGCGACGTGAAAGAAGCAAAATTCGAACATCAGCATGGCGATCATTCGCACAAGGTTCATGTTCAATTGACCGTAACGAAGATTGAGAAGATGATTCTTGCCGAATTGAACGATGCACTTGCAAAGAAAGTAAGCAATGATAAATTCCAAACGGTCGAAGAATTAAAACAAAATATCAAAAAAGATCTCGAAGAATTCTGGACCGATCGCAGCCAGCGAAAATTTGAGAATGATTTGCTTGAAGCAATTGTTAAGCAATACGAATTCAGCGTGCCTGACGCATTGGTAAAAAACATCATCGATACTTACATTGAAGATGCCAAAGCGCAGCAACCGAATCGGGCATTGCCGAAGAATTTTAACGAACAACAATATCGCGCGGCATCACGCGAAACAGCGGTATGGCAGGCAAAATGGCTTTTAGTGAAAGAACAAATGATTGAAAAGGAAAAAATCGAAGTTCCGGAATCTGAAATTGAGAAATTAGCTGAAGAAGAGTCAAAAAAGCTCAATATTGACAAAGAACGCCTTTTAAATTTCTATAAAAATTCAGAAAATGCGCTCGAACGCTTGAAATACAATCGTCTTATTGATATAATCAAGCAGAAGATCAAGATTAAGGAAGTTGAAACGGACGACTACAGTAAATTTACTCTCCACTAAGCTGCAATTTTTAGGCGGTTCATACGTCTAAAAGAATCGAGAGTAAATTCACAACCTGAAAGGAAATGTATGATTCATAGTTCAAAAATTATCACCAAACCGTACGAGCTTTACAATCAACTTGTTCCCATGGTCGTCGAACAAACCAGCCGCGGCGAACGGGCGTATGATATTTTTTCTCGTCTATTAAAAGAACGAATTGTGTTTATCGGTTCTGCCATTGATGATTACGTTGCAAGCTTGGCGGTTGCACAGCTTCTTCATCTCGAAGCGGAAGATCCTGAAAAAGATATTCACATGTATATCAATTCACCCGGAGGCTCGGTAACGGCCGGTTTGGCAATTTACGACACGATGCAATTCATTCGTCCCCAGGTTGCAACGATCTGCATCGGTATGGCAGCAAGCATGGGCGCCATTCTTCTCCTCGCCGGTGAAAAAGGGAAACGACAAGCACTTCCCAATTCGCGCATCATGATTCACCAGCCCTGGGGCGGTGTCCAAGGAACAGCGTCGGATATCAGCATTCAAGCGGAAGAAATTCTGAAAACAAAAAAACGTTTAAACGAAATTATTGCTCAGCATACGGGAAAACCGCTCGCTGAAGTTGAAAAAGACACCGACCGCGATAACTACATGTCGGCTGAAACAGCAAAAGAATACGGTTTGATCGACAAAGTTCTTCTTAAACGCGCTCAACAAGACGGAAAGAAAGAAAAGTAAGTATGGGTAAGCAGCACAAAGGGGATGATAAAGTTCGGTGTTCGTTCTGCGGACGCCGGCCCGAAGAAGTGACAAGCATTATTGCAGGTCCGGAAGTCTATATCTGCGATATGTGTGTTGCTACATCGATGGATATCATCCGGAGCAATATCTCTTCGACGCGTACGCGCAAGATAAAGTCGAAAGGTATGCTGACACCGATGCAGATCAAAAGTGCATTGGACGAATATGTCATCGGGCAGGATGATGCAAAGAAATCGCTCGCCGTCGCTGTCTATAATCATTACAAGCGGATCGATTCGCAAGAACAGTTTTCATCTGATCCCGAAAATGTCGAGATCGAAAAGAGCAACATTCTTTTGATCGGTTCGACCGGAACGGGAAAAACTCTTCTTGCACAGACGTTGGCGCGGATTCTCGACGTGCCGTTTGCCATTGCCGATGCAACAACGTTGACCGAAGCCGGTTATGTCGGCGATGATGTTGAAACGGTACTTGTTCACCTCCTTCAAAATTCAGAATATAATGTAGAGCGTGCCGAACGCGGAATCGTCTACATCGATGAGATCGATAAGATTGCTCGAAAAAGCGACAGTGCATCGATCACCCGTGATGTTTCCGGCGAAGGTGTTCAGCAGGCACTATTGAAAATTCTTGAAGGTACGATCGCCGGTGTCCCGCCGAAAGGCGGACGCAAGCATCCCGAACAAAGCTTGATCAACATCAATACAAAAAATATTTTGTTTATTTGCGGCGGCGCATTTGAAGGATTGGATAAGATCATTAACCGACGGACGCATCAAAATCCGATCGGGTTTGCGGCAACGATCAAAGGAAAATCCGACCTGACGCTTGACAGTACATTGAAACTCGTCGAACCGGACGACCTCTTAAAATTCGGATTGATCCCGGAATTTATCGGGAGGCTTCCTGTCATTTCCACACTGCATTCTCTTAACGAAGAAGCATTGCTCAATATTCTGACTGAACCGCGTAATGCAATATTAAAGCAATTCAAAAAATTGTTCAAATTCGAAGGGGTTGACCTGGAATTTGAAGATGCCGCGTTGAAAGAAGTAGTGACCAAAGCGATCCAGCGCGGAACCGGTGCCCGTGCATTGCGTGCTGTTGTAGAAGAGATTATGATGGATATTATGTACGAATTGCCGTCAAAATCGAACGTCACAAAATGCATTGTTACGAAAGATACGATTGAAAAGAAGAAAGAACCGATTTACGTTCTGGAAGAACGAAAGTCTGCATAAAACAAATTCACACTCAAAATAAAAAATCCCGCTCAAGACGGGATTTTTTATTTTTCAGCTCTCGATTCAATCTGCCGCAGAAAATAACATTTTGAAGTAGCGGAAGCTTGAAAGAAATAGCCCCAATCCTATTCCGAGGTATACCGGCGAGATATACAGTTTTGGAATTGCCGAATGACGCAATGTAATTCCCAATCCCATCATGAAGATGACATTCAGATAACTTTTCCAAGACATGAATGCAAAGAGACACGGTTTTTCTTTCATCGCGTCAATACGTTTCAAATTCTTTTCAACAAGCTTGGAAAACCCGTAAAGGTAAATTGCCAGCCCGGCAATAATTCCCGCAGCAGCAAAAATTAGTGCATTGAATTTTTGCGCCGCGAGAAGCCATTGAGACGCAAATGACACCAATATGACACCGGCTCCAATCCATAGTGCGCCGGCGAGAAAAACGAGTGCCGATTTATTACCGGTTGGTTTCATTCGGAGAAGAAAATTATGTGCCGAAGAATCGTTACTCATTCCCTATCACCCATCCCACAGACATGATCGCCGCAGTTTCAGTGCGTAGTCGTCTTCGTCCAAGCGAGACTTGCATGCAGCCGGCATGTTCAGCCTGAAGAATTTCATCTTCAGTAAATCCGCCTTCCGGGCCAATAATAACAAGCACGGAACGAGGCGGTTTGCGATGCTTCAATGCCTCGCCGATAAAGAGAATATGGTCAGTCCGTTCGTACGGAATCAATTTCACATCGTAATGGTCAGAATCAGTGAGAACATCTTGAAGCGACATGGGAGAAAATATTTTTGGAAGGATGCATCTGCCGGCTTGTTTCATTGATGCAAGCGCGATGTTGTTCCATCGGTCTTCTTTCGACGAGCGGGCAATCGTTCGTATCGTCTGCAGCGGAATAAAATTCCTTACGCCGAGCTCCGTCCCTTTTTCGATAATCCAATCCATACGCGATGGATTTTTCAACTGCGCCACAGCAAGCGTTACGGCAATGTCCGGCTCGTGAAGATGGTGATGTTCGTACACAATTTCACACTCAATTAAATCCACAGTCGCCAGGCGAATGACCGCTTCGTAGGCCTTCCCCGCCCCGTCAACAACCCATATATGATCGCCCGGCTGTTTTCGCAGCACACGCGAAATATGTTTCGCCTCATCGCCGACAATGGCAATGTTGTGGTCGATGATATGGTCGGAAGGTACGTAAAAAAAATCGTCAGACATTGTTTATCACAGTTTACGAAATAAAATTTATATCGATGCCCCGATATCTAAAATAATTTCTCCTTTGGAGAAGGGGGAACCGTAGGGGATTGCATATTCAATTCTGCCGACGGCACTGTAGGCAAGATTGATATGGAACCCAAAACCATACCCTGACCGAAATTTATTTATGGCAATGGGATCTTTGCGGTACCATGTGTTGCCGGCATCGGCAAAGATCGCCAAATTCAACGCGTACCGAATATCGCGGAATTGCTCAATCGGAATTTGTTCGATGCGAATGTAGCTCGGTTTGATAATCGGGAAATGTAATTCAACGGTACTTCCCGCAATCTGTTCCCCTTCCAAAATTGTGCGGAAGTGTCCGCGAATCCGGTCGCCATAGCCAAAAAATGTGTGGCCGTAATTCGGAACGCTGCCTCCCGCGGCAATGCTTGTAAAGACTCGTCCCGCAAGAATCATATCATCAACAATAGGAATATACCGGCGAAAATCGAGATTATACCGCTGATAATTGACAACGTTATCGAAAATTCCAACTTTAGAAATAGAAACGTTCAACAGTGTACCGAGACGCGGATAATCAGCGAGATCGCGCGTATCATAACGGTACGAACTAGTGAATGAAAAATAGTGGTCGTGGCCGGATGGAGCAAGGGTTCTTCCCGATCGATTATCGCTGACGTAGAGATTAAGATATTCAAGCGTTGTCGTCGTTGAAGAAAATAATGAATACCGTTTTCCGAGCGACATTTCAGCTCCCCATCGGCTTTCGTCAAAATTCGGACCGTTTTGAAGCGAGACAAGGGAGCGATTACGTTGTTCGGTATAATACACGCGGGTGGAAAAGAATATTTTTTTGTTCTGCCCGAAAAGCGGGTCGGCATATCCTAACGAAATAAAGGGATCATATCCTGCCGCAAATTGCCCGTACACCAATACATTTTTACCGCCGACATTGTTGTGGATGAGTCCTGCGCCGTAAAAAATTTTGGAGAAGCTGTGATCCTTGATTCCAACAACCGGATACGGATAGAAAAACCATCGTTCATGCACTCGCACAATGATCGTTGCGCTTTGTTTTGTTTCCGGAACCACGTCGATCTCAACTTTGGTGAAGAGCCGTAAACTGTAAATCCGTTCCTGGTCGAATTCAACGGCTTCATGGGTGATGATGTCGCCGCGATGAAGCGACATTTCATTCTCAATGATGTGTCTCTTGGTAATATCGTTTCCGATAATAATAACATCTTCAACGCTGTAAAGTGAATCGGGAAATGTCGATCCGGATGTGGTATCGTGCTGCGCTGATGCCGTACCAATGCCGCCGATAAAGTAGAAAAAAAATAGGAAACGGGTTTTCATTGCAAAAATATACTCAGAACCGATACAAAATCAAAAAAATCATCATGGCCGTTATTTAAAACTGAAATGTCATTGCGAGGAATTCCGACGCGCTTCAATCGGAATGACGAAGCAATCTCCCGAGAGTTGAGGATTGCTTCAGCACAAAACGCTTCGCAATGACAGTGTTGCTTCTTACATCAACGCACGGTGTTCGATGGCGATACAGCGATCCATCACAACGCCGAGTCCGGCGCGCTCAGCTTTTTTAGCAGCGGATTCATTCACGACGCCCAGCTGCATCCATACTGCTTTTGCACCGATTGCAATTGCTTCATCAATGACCGGCTCAACTTCGTTGGGATTGCGGAAAATATCGACGAGATCAATTTTTTCAGGAATGCTCTTCAGATCGTGATAACATTTCTCTCCAAGCACTTCATCATATTTCGGATTGACCGGAAAAACCTTGTATCCTTTCCGTATGAGGAATGCTGCGATCTCACCACTGTCGCGCCATGGTTTCGGTGATGCACCAACGACGGCGATGGTTTTTGTTTCAATTAAAAGTTTTTGTAATTCTTTGTCGGTAGTCAGCATAATAAAAATATGAAATATGAATAATGAAGGATGAATTATTTTATTTTCATAATTCTTAATTCATCCTTCATACTTTGCTTGTATCTTCGTTTGCGGTAATGACTCCCTTACATGTACGATTCAACCGGCGGGCAGGTGCAGATCAATTGCCTGTCTCCGAACGTATTGTTGATGCGCCCAACCGAAGGCCAGAACTTCCGTGCGCGAACCCACGCTGTCGGGAACGCCGCTTTCTCACGCGAGTATGAATGATGCCACTCGGCAACAATCACCGACGTCGATGTATGCGGTGCATTCTTCAAAACGTTATCGTCCTTCGGATAGTTTCCTTGCTCGATCTCTTCGATTTCTTTTTTAATATGGAACAACGCATCGCAAAAACGATCGAGTTCTTCTTTCGGTTCGCTCTCTGTCGGCTCGATCATCAGCGTTCCTGCAACAGGAAACGAAACGGTCGGCGCGTGGAATCCGTAATCCATCAAACGCTTCGCGATATCTTCTACTTCAACGCCGGCAGATGATTTGAACTTGCGCATATCAACGATCATTTCGTGCGCGCATCGTCCGTGTGTTCCGACATAAAGGATGTCAAAAACTTTTTCCAATCGTGATTTGATATAGTTCGCATTCAAGATTGAATACTTTGTTGCGTTCGTCAACCCATCTGCTCCCATCATTTTGATATACACGAACGAGATCAACAGTACGCTTGCGCTTCCCCACGGCGCTGATGAAACCGCCGTCATCGCTTCTTCCTCGCCAATCTCAACAACAGCATGACCCGGCAAGAACGGCACAAGATGTTCTGCAACGCAGATCGGTCCCATTCCCGGTCCGCCGCCGCCGTGCGGAATCGCAAATGTTTTGTGCAGATTCAAATGACACACATCCGCACCGATCCGCGCCGGTGATGTTAATCCGACTTGCGCGTTCATGTTCGCGCCGTCCATGTACACCTGTCCGCCGTTCTTGTGAATGATCGAACACATTTCCTGAATGCTTTCTTCGAACACACCGTGCGTTGAAGGATATGTCACCATCAAGCACGCAAGTTCATTTTTGTGCTGTTCCGCTTTCGCTTTCAAATCAGCAACGTCGATATTTCCTTTATCATCGCACGCAACGACGACAACAGTCATTCCCGCCATCACCGCGCTTGCAGGATTTGTTCCGTGTGCCGAGGATGGAATAAGCGCAACGTGCCGGTTCGTTTGGTTCTTGTGTTTGAAATAATTCCGTATCGTCATCAATCCCGCATACTCGCCCTGCGCCCCCGCGTTCGGCTGAAGCGACACACCCGCGAATCCGGTGATTGCTTTTAGATCGTTTGAAAGTTCTTCGAAGATCTGCGCATAGCCAAGCGTTTGTTCGCGCGGTGCAAAGGGATGCAGTGCGCCAAATTCCGGCATCGTAATCGGAAGCATTTCGGTCGTCGCATTCAATTTCATCGTGCAGGAACCAAGCGGGATCATCGAAAAATTCAGCGAGAGATCTTTCATCTCAAGTGAATGCATGTATCGAAGCATCTCATGTTCGGAATGATGCGAATTGAACACCGGATGCGTCATAAACGAACTGGTGCGGACAAATTTTTTGTCCCATTCCAATTGAAGATTCTTTGCAAGATCTGCAACGGAAGTTACTTTGCTTTTCGTCGAGGCAAAAATATTCAGAATTGTTTCGACATCTTTTAAAGTCGTCGTTTCATCAACAGAAATTCCGGTCGTTGCATCATCGATCATGCGGAAATTCATCTGTGCACCGACACCGCGCGTGAGAATCGATTCCGTGGCCTTTTCGGTTTTGATTTTCAGCGTATCAAAATATGTTTCGTTCACTTGCTCGAAACCGATTTTCTTCAATCCGCGATCCAGCACTTTTGCAAGACCGTGAACGCGTTTTGCGATTTTCTTCAATCCGTCCGGTCCGTGATACACGCCGTACATGCTTGCCATAATTGCAAGAAGCACCTGCGCCGTGCATATATTGCTCGTTGCTTTTTCACGGCGGATATGCTGTTCGCGCGTTTGCAGCGCCATGCGGTAAGCCTGATTTCCCTGCGCGTCAACTGAAACACCGATGATGCGACCCGGCATGCTTCGTTTGTATTCATCTTTCGTTGCAAGAAATGCTGCGTGCGGTCCGCCGAATCCCATCGGAACACCGAATCGCTGCGTGCTTCCTACAACAACATCCGCTCCCAATTCGCCGGGAGGAGTCAGCAATGTTAATGATAGAACATCCGCCGCCATCACAATGTATGTACCGTTCGCTTTTGCACGTGAAATAAATTCTGAATAATCGTGCACGGCACCATCGCCCGACGGATATTGAATCAGCGCACCGAAGATTTTTTCATCGAATACCATCTTGCGGTGGTCGCCGATCTTCAATTCTATTCCGAGCGGTGTCGCGCGCGTTTTCAGCACATCGATCGTCTGCGAGCGTCCGGCCGCACTCCAGTCAATGAAGTAGAGAGCGATGCGATGGCGATTGGCGTCGGTAATGTTCACGTCGATCGTGAAGCTGACGGTCGCATACCAGCAGCTGGCGATCCGGT
>JBBINR010000035.1:0-34984 GCA_037443785.1 Ignavibacteriales bacterium
ATGATCGAAGTTTTTACCACAAGCGAGATGAAACGGATCGATGAAACGGCTATCAACAAGCTTGGCGTTCCATCATCGCAGCTAATGGAAAACGCGGGCCGTGCTTTTGTTGAAGAGATAAATAAAATCTCCTCTGTCAAAAATAAAAAGATTGCCGTCTTTTGCGGAAAAGGAAATAACGGGGGAGACGGTTTTGTCATAGCCCGGTTGCTTGTTGAACGTTCCGCTTCTGTTACCGTTGTTTGCCTCGATGGTCCTGCTGATTTCACTAAAGAGGCTGCTGAAAATTTCCGCCGGCTCAAAGATTTTTCTATTCCGATATTCACTCTTCATCAATTTTTTTCAGGAATCCATGGACACTTTGATTGTATTATTGATGCAATCTTTGGAACTTCATTTCGAGGTTCGGTTCAAGGGAAGTATTTAAAAATTATTCGGTGGATCAATTCGCAAAATCGGTCCATCAATTTTGCTGTCGATATTCCTTCGGGATTAAATGGTGAAACAGGAATTGTTGAGACCGACGCTGTTCACGCTCATTTCACGATTACATTTTCGAATCCTAAAATTGGTTTTTATCGATACAATGCCAAAGATTTTACTGGCAAAGTCATTGTCGTTGATATCGGAATACCAGAAAAAGCATTTAAAAAGTCCCGGTCAAACATTTTTCTTATTGAAAAGAAAGATTGCTCGAACCTTTTGCCAAAACGGCCGTCGAACAGTCATAAGCATTCCGTGGGAAAAATTTTTGTGATCGCTGGTTCAAAAGGAATGATTGGGGCTGCATTGCTTTGCTCTTCAAGTGCAATGCGTAGTGGAGCGGGGCAAGTGATTCTTGGGATTCCTGATTCAGAATACCAAATTGCTGCAAAACGTACTCTTGAAGTGATGCCGCTTGGTTTATCGTCAACAACCGAAGGAACATTAGCGTTAAAATCCCTCAAAGAGATTGAACGACGAGCTCTTTGGGCTGACACAGTGGCAATTGGTTGCGGGCTTTCGCAACACGAAGAAACACGGTCATTGATAATTGATTTTGTTCAAACGTGCATTAAGCCGTTAGTGATTGACGCAGATGCATTGAATGCACTTTCAAAAAATATTTCGATTCTTCAAATACGAAAGTCTCAACACGTCGTTCTTACACCGCATCACGGCGAGTTTTCGCGGCTGATCGGAATTCCATCAAGCGATATTGAGGAAAATAAATTTTCTTTGGCGAAAGAGTTTGCAGAAAAATATCATCTAACTCTCGTTCTTAAAGGTGCGCCAACAATTGTTGCTTCACAAACGGGAAATATTTTTATTAATCCTACAGGAAATCCCGGTATGTCCACTGCCGGTTCGGGCGATGTGTTGTGTGGAATTATAGCTGCATTTTCCGGACAACACTTGACGCCTGATTCTGCAGCGATTGCTGGGTGTTATCTTCACGGTTTAGCCGGAGATGCTGCTGCGGAAAAGAAAGGTGTTCTCGGAATGATTGCAAGCGACATCATCAAATATATTCCATCATCAATCAGCACAGTAGCGTCATGAATCAATCAAAGATAGAATCGTTTCTTCAATTTCAGTTACCGGCATTTGCTTGGGCATTGTTTATTTTTACTGTTTCTTCAATTCCACAGGTGAAGTTGCCAAACCTAGTTGCTTATTCCGATAAAGTAGTCCATGCAGGTGTTTTTTTTATTTTGTGCTGGCTTTTCCATGTCGCATTTCGTTTTCAAGGAAAGATTTTTTTCCATAAACATAGTTTGGTAATTGCTTTTCTTCTTACATCATTCTTTGGAATAACGGACGAGTATCACCAATTATTTACTCCGGGAAGGTCAACAGATCTTTTTGATTGGGTGTCTGATACAACGGGCGCATTAATCTACGTGTTGATCTATTCTCGATTGCAATTCTATCAGTGGTATGAAATAAAAAAGGGAGAGGCATGAGTGTTCTTGCTGAACGCATTTACACGATTCCTACATTCCGTTCTCTCCGCTATCGGAATTATCGTCTTTTCTTCTTCGGACAGATATTATCGTTGATTGGGAGCTGGATGCAGATTATGGGGCAGCAGTGGCTGGTGTATCAATTGACGCATTCATCAGCCTGGCTCGGTACGATCGGTTTCTTTCAGAATATTCCTGTTTTATTTCTTTCCTTATATGCCGGATCGCTCGCCGATCAATTTTCGAAAAGAAAACTAATTATTATCACTCAAATTCTCTCACTTGTGCAGGCTGTCTTGATTGCCTCATTATTATTTTTTAATGCAATTACCATTCAAGTAATTGCTGTCCTGGCGATTATTCTTGGAATCATCAATGCCTTCGATATTCCCATTCGCCAGTCATTTATCGTTGAGATGGTAGGAAAGGAATATTTAACAAACGCCATTGCCCTCAACTCGGCCACATTCAACATGGCTCGAGTGATCGGCCCTGCAATAGGCGGAATAGTTATTTCGACACTCGGTCTTGAATGGTGTTTTATACTCAACGCAATTTCGTTTCTTGCTGTTATCGTCGGATTATATCGAATGGATATTATTGAAAACGTAAAAGAACAAATTAGAAAAAATTCTATCGTGCATTCCTTCAAAGAGAGTTTGACGTATGTTCGTTCAGAAAGAACATTGGTATCACTTTTATCATTAGTTGCGGTCTTCGCTGAAGACATTTTAAAAATCGGCGCGATTGGACTCGGAAATCTTTTAACGGCGGTTGGTATTGGGGCGTTTATTAGTGCGGTTTCGGTTGCAACCTTTGAAGGAAAAATTCAACCGAGAACTTTTGTGTATTCGGGATTGGTTCTCTTTGTTTTCTCTGTATCTATCTTTGCCTTGTCTCATACCGTTACACTTTCTGTTTTAAGTCTTGTCGGTGTTGGAATGGGGTTGGTAGCTTTTTTTGCGACAGCAAATGCCTCTGTTCAGCGCCGCGTTCCTGATCACTTGCGGGGAAGAGTCATGGGACTGTATTCATTGATTTTCCAAGGAAGTTTTCCTTTCGGAAGTTTATTAATTGGAATTATTGCCGAATGGCTTGGAGTGCGTGGGGCGATCTTCATCGGCGGGATTATCTGCGGTATCAGCGGAATAGTGGTGTATTTAATTATGAATCGATTGAAGATAGTCTCTGCAAAACAGTAACTCTACTTTATATTTATACTTTTTTAGAGTCACCCGTTTTCAATCATTGCTGCATTAGTAACCAGTCTTAAAATCATTCATTATTTTTACTTGATAGTTTCTCGTAAATCAGATAAATTTGCCTTGAATTCATATCCTTATTTACCTGCTGGACAATAATATTTGTTTTTATTTGACTTCCACTTATAGTTAGCGATTACTTAAAAATTAATTTTTTTTTCTTACTCGATGCTTGACAAAATGGGAATTAAAATATACCTTTGAAAGCCCTTCCATGATAAAAAGACTGAGGAAAGTTTGGCGGCTACTATTTATGACATAGCACGAGAAGCAAAAGTTGGAATTGGAACCGTTTCCAGAGTTCTCAACAACAGTCCTAAGGTTACCTCTGAAACTCGAGACAGAGTTATTAGTGTGGCGAACCGATTAAACTACAGACCTCACGCTTTCGCTCAAGCACTCGCAAGAAAAAAATCTAATACCCTGAGTGCGATCATTCCATTCTTCACAAATTATTTTTTCATACAAGTCCTTCAAGGTGTTCAAGAAACATTGACCTCGTTGGGATTTGATTTAATCATCCATGGCGCAAACAATCAGGATCAAGTTGAAGAATACTTGCTTCGTTCAATGAAAAAGGGGCGTGTTGATGGAACATTGTTGTTTTCACTTGAACTTCCCGATCGGTTTGTGAATGAGTTTTTAGAAAACAATGTACCATTGATTCTCGTGGATACCTATCACGCAAAGTTTGATTCTATTCGCGTCGACAACATTGAAGGAACAAAGACTGCTATCAATCATTTAATTTCTCTTGGTCATAAATCATTTGGAATGATTAATGCGAATTTGAAAAGCACGCCTGCTCGAGAACGGCTGCACAGCTTTAAAGAGACATTGAGGTTGAATAATATTCCAATCAATGAAACCTGCATCATTAATAGTCCTACGGTGAAGAATGATGGATTCAGCAGAGAAGCCGGATATGAAAGCATGAAAGAATTGCTGCAAAGGGGTGCTCAACTGCCGAGTGCATTTTTTGTTTCCAGCGATATTCAAGCAATTGGTGTTTTGGCTGCACTGAAAGAATTTCATCTTAACGTTCCAAATGATATTGCCATTGTAAGTTTTGACGATATCGAATTGGCAAAATATTTTGGATTGACAACGATGCATCAACCGATGTATGATATGGGAGAGCTTGCGGTTAAAAAAATGCTGGAAAGAATAGATAACCCGAAAGCCCCGATCTCCTCGGTAAATTTTGTCCCGAATCTTGTCGTTCGCGGCAGTTGCGGTGCAATGAAAAATTATATCTTCAACGAAAGTAATTAATCACTCTTCGTGTATATCGAATTAACGGAGTCCTAGTAATGAAAAAAAATGTTACGTTGTTACTTATTACAATGTTTGGCCTCGCGCTTGTTGCGTTTGGCGGAACCACAGGGAAAATTGTCGGAAATGTAAGTGATGCGAAAAACGGAGAGGCGCTACCGGGAGTTAATGTTATCGTTGTCGGAACGACCTACGGTGCGATTACCGATTTTGAAGGGAATTTCACCATCATTAATTTATCCCCCGGAACATATTCACTTCGAGTTTCCGCCGTCGGGTACGCTGCCACGACGATAACGAATATCAAGGTAAATATCGATTTAACGACGACTCAAGATTTTAAATTGAGTGAAGAAGCAGTTCAACTTCAGAATGAAGTTGTTATTGTGGCAGAACGACCGCTCGTTCAAAAAGATCTTACGTCAAAAACGGCTGTTGTCGGAGGAGACGAAATTAAGCAACTGCCCGTGACAGAAATTTCTCAAGTCATCGGTTTGCAGGGGGGTAACGTCGCTGGAAGTATCCGGGGCGGGCGTAAAGGTGAAACGTCATATTGGATCGACGGCGTTCCGGTAACCGATGCGTTTGACAGAAGCACGGTGGTCGATGTCAATCCAAGTATGGTGCAAGAACTGCAAGTCTTAAGCGGTGCATTTAATGCCGAATATGGTCAAGCGATGTCTGGTATTGTGAATATCGCAACACGAGAGGCAGCAGAAAAATATTCTGGCAGTGTTACTCTCTATGGCGGTGATTTTCTAACCGGCCACCATGATATTTTTCGTGGACTCAAGACATTTAGACCTCTTAATATTCGAAATATTGAAGCAAGTTTAAGCGGTCCCTTAGTGGGAAAAGATGTTTCACTCTTCCTCAATGCCCGCTCAATTTATTTTGGCGGTTACTTGAACGGTGAACGGAGATATAATCCCAATGCGGTAGTAGTAAATACCGGAAATGATGCCTATGTCATCGGAACAGATCCGGGAATGGATTCTGCATTTACGTTCTTCAATCTTTTCAAAAACAATCCGACTTTACAGACGGCTCCATTTGATACGATAAAAAAGTATTTTGATCAGCAGTATGGATTTCTCCGCTCAACCAATGCCAATGGCGTTGGGGATCATAAATCTGTTCCAATGAACTGGAATAAAAAATTATATTTGCAAGGGAAGTTGGCGTTGCACTTTTCTTCGAATTTAAAACTCAATTTGACCGGAATTGTTGATAATGTAGATTCATATCCTACCGGGGATTGGGGCACTTACCGGACCTATATATATAATCCCGATGGCAGAGGACTTGATCACCGCCGAAGCTTTACCACCATCATGCAATTTACACACACACTAAGTTATTCGACATTTTATACTTTGGGCGGTTCGTATTTTACAAAGTCGTTTAAGCACTACCTTTATGAAAATGAAAACGATCCGCGCTATGTAAACCCGTATCTCCTTAATGTTTTGCAAATAACACCATTGAGCTTTGGTACTGGCGGCACAGATATGAATAGATACTATCGTTCCACGACTACGGGTCTTGTTAAATTGGATATTAATAGTCAGGTGAGTAAGGAGCATTATATAAAAGGTGGAGCTGAATTACGGTTGCACAGGATGTTTCTCGAGGATATGACCCTGCAGCCAATTCAATCGCAGACCGGTTTTACCCCGGGATATTCAAGCCCGTACATCACCACTCGTGTTTTGCCTGACAGTACTAATCAACATGATCGATACGTGCATCATCCAACCGAGTTTTCCGCATACTTACAAGACAAGATGGAGTTCAAGGATCTCATTATCAATATTGGAGTTCGTTTTGATTATTTTGAACCCGATGCGAATATTTTAGCTGATGATGAAGATCCGTATATCTATGCACCATATAAAGAATCAAATAAATTTTTTGATTATAACGGCAACGGCTTACAAGAAGCGAATGAACCAAGTAAAACGGTTGCTGACAGAAAAAAATATTGGTACAAAAAGGCATCGTCGAAAATTCAAGTGAGTCCTCGCTTCGGTGCATCATTCCCGATCACCGATCGTGGAGTTATCCATTTTTCGTATGGTCACTTTTTTCAAATTCCGAACTTTGAGCGATTATATCAAAATCCTGGATTTAAAATCGGATCGGGCACGGGTAATGTTGACCTTAACGGCAATCCGATGGGTAATGCAAACTTAAATCCGGAACAAACGATCAACGGCGAGATCGGTTTGCAGCAACAGTTATCGGATGATATGAGTATGGATATTACGGCATATCTGCGTGATATCAGAAACTTGACAGGAACTCGTGCCGATCAAATTTTTATTGGAGGAGCTAACGGCCCCCATGCGCAATACTACAGCAAATTTACCAATAGTGATTTTGGATATGTTCGTGGGTTGATTCTGTCGCTTACAAAAAGATTTACCCAAGGTCTGTCCCTTTCTGTGGACTATACGTTTCAAATTGCTCGCGGTACTGCGTCTGATCCTAAAGACGCACGCAACAATGCCGGAGCCGGTGGTGAAGCACCCGAAGTACAGTTTTCCGCTCTTGGTTGGGATCAACGGCACACATTAAATACAGTGGTATCCTATTCTCAGGAAACGTACGGTGGAAGTATTATTGCATCGTATGGCAGTGGAACTCCTTATACACCGCCTAATACGCGCGATGTTTCTGTGCTTTTAACGAATACAGAAATAAAACCTACCTACTACAATGCAGATGTTCGTGTCTATAAATCGTTTGTGTTTGATCCAATACGATTGCTTCTTTTCCTGCGCGTCAACAATATTTTCGACATTAAAAATGAAACGGATGTTTACGGTGACACTGGACGTGCCGGAAAAACATATGAGGAGGAACGGAATCGGTTAAATAAAGTGAATCCTATTATCAACTCCCTTCACGATTATTACAATAGCCCCCTACAATATTCGGAGCCTCGTCGCGTTGAAGTAGGGGCCACAATTGAATTTTAAATCTTGCTCCAAGGAAATTTATCAATGAAAAAATATTTTGCAGTAAGCCTTTTACTTATTTTATCGAATTTCTTTCCGAATGCCGTTGCGCAGCAATCGGGCACTGCTTTTTATCGTTCCGGTTTACACAATGCCAACAGAGTAAAAACAGTCTTTGGCAATTGGGGTGTTATTGGGCAGCCAAACGATACACGTCCTCGCGGAGCGTGGATTTATAATAGCAACGGTTATATAGGAGATGTCTCTTTGTTTGTCGGCGCTGAAGTAAAATCAGGAGTAACGAAGTTCCATTCTGTCGTTACCTGCCCGGTAAGCCGTCCTCGCTCAAGTCCGGATGAATCACCGCTCGGCGAACCGTGGACATTTCTTCCTCAGAGCGGATATTTTAATCCGAACCAAGGTAGCATTGCAATGAGCGACGATAAAAATTCTTATCCGACACTTTGGCCTGATAAAATGAATGATGCAAATGATCCGGGGTGGAAAGATTCGTGGAATGGTTATTTTGGAAAGCGTGCCAGTGCAAATCAGGAAAGTTATTTCGTTATGGATGATAATAACGATAAACGGTTTTATTCTTCTGACAATAACACTCTTGGGGTTTCATTTAAACCGGATGCAAATGATTCCACAAAAGCCGGTTTAGGATTAGAGGTTCGGGTGCGCGGTATGCAGTGGGCTCAATTTTTAGCTCAAGATAATATTTTTTGGCTTTACGAAATTACGAACACAAGCACTACAACGTATGATAGAGTTGTTTTTGGTATGCTCGTCGGAACCTATGTTGGAGTAACGGCAAATAGTTCCATCGGTAACGAATATGATGATGATTGGTCTTTCTACGATGTGAATGAAAACATTACGTATACCGGTGACTTTACGCGGGATAACAGCAGAAATCCTTTTTGGGTTGGGCCTGTTGGAATGGTTGGGTATGCATTTTTGGAAAGTCCGGGCAATCCGTTTGATGGTATCGATAATGACGATGATGTCGATCGCTGGGTAAGTGGATCGACATTGCCAGCATTTAAACAGAGTGATTTTGATTCCGTATTGATAAAAGCAGGCGATAAAGTAGTTCTCATCAATGACGATTTTTCACGAAGAACCGTCACGGTTCCTGCCGGTGATACAATATTCCATACACGCGGTGCTGACATTGCGATTAAACCTGGAATAACAAAACTTAGCGAAGGCGGTCTCGTTGTCATCAATGGAAATGAAACAGTAAATCCGAACGCTTACGACGGAATTGACAACGATCTTGATGGTCTTATTGATGAAAATTTTTATTTGCACTTTCATCAAATTAAAAAGTCAGACGATGTTCCGCCGAAAATTTTAATTGATAAACTGCGCCCGGTCCGTCACCAGAATTATTTTACAAGTTCCATTACGGACCCTTATTCCATGGTTGATGAACGCCGGGATGATTTGATCGATAACGATAAAGATTGGAATTTCAGTTACGACGATGTTGGCAGAGATGGAGTTTCAAATTCCCAAGATTTTGGAGAACGTGATGGAAATCCGACTTCAGGGTATCTCGCAAGTGGATTTGATACCGGGCTTCCAGGTGAACCCAATATGGATAAGACTGATGTTGACGAATCAGATCAGATTGGGCTTACAAGCTTTCAATATTTTACGCCGGCAAATGATGTTCCTCTTGGTGAAGATGAAAAGCTGTGGACCAGATTATCGCCCGGGTTCTTTGCAGTACCGAAATCGATTGTCTCAAATCAACCCGAACGCGGCGAAGACGGCGATTTTATTTACGGTTCAGGATATTTTCCGTTGGTAGCGAAAAAGACAGAACGATTCTCGCTTGCATTGGTCTACGGCGGCGGCAATGGCGGTTCCCGTCAGGATGATATTGATGATCTGTTAAAACATAAACAGACAGTACAAAAAATTTATGATGCGAACTATCAATTCCCGATTCCTCCCGATCCGGCACCGACGCTTAGTGCTGTTGCTGGTGATAAATTTGTTCATTTGTATTGGGATAGAAAGTCAGAAGAAGCATTTGATCCGGTGCTGCGCGTAAAAGATTTTCAAGGATATAAAATTTATAAAGCGACGGATCGTGAATTCAACGATGTCTTTAACGTGACAAACGCTAATGGAATAAAGAAAGGATACTCTCCGAAGTTTCAATTTGATTTGAGAGATTCAGTGCAAGGATATTTCCGTGCTCCCTCGCAAATTTTTCAATCGGCTGAAGGGTTTACCTATAATTTGGGCACTAACACGGGACTTGTGCACGATACGATCGATGCTGATGTTGTTAACGGCAGAACATACTATTATGTAATCGTTGCATACGATAACGGTGATGAAGTGCAAGGTATTTTCCCGTCAGAAAATAGCTGGAAGATTAATATCGATCAAACAGGACGAATAACGAACACGACATCAAATGTCGTTATCGTTACTCCTAATGTTCGGAAAGCCGGATTTATGCCGCGAGACAGCGGCAAAGCGCTCACGACGGTTTCATCATTTGCGACCGGATCGGTAGCGTACCGTGTTGTTGATGAGATGAGACTTACCGGCGGCGGGTATGAGGTTTCGTTTGTTGATACTCGAGACAGTGGATTATTTAATCCGAAGACAACATTGTATTCAGTGAAGGATACGTCATATTACACAGAAATATTCCAACCTAACAAGATAGACACGATTATTACAAATTTAATAAAATCACCTCTGGTTCCGGGAACGGTTACTATTTATGATTTGGATGGTTCCGTTGTTTCTCCAACACGATATATTGTGAATACTGAGCGTGGTGCCATTCGTGCGAAAAATTTACGAGATCTGCAGAGCGATACAATCAGTCTAAAAAAATATAAGGTTCAATTTAAATATTATCCCGTCTATAAAAGCCCGTACATCAATAGAAGCCCGTACGTGAAAGAAACAAAAGACACCGATATTTTTGACGGTGTCCAACTTATATTTAATAATGATTGGTTTGTCAATTTGGTTGACACTCTTTCTGGCTTTAATAGTGGAAAAAGAAGTTATCCGTTTGATTTTAGCGCCGTAAATCTTGAAACGGCTATCCCGCCAATTATGGCAATACCCTATGCGTCCGATTACGACATTATCTTTAGCAATTCACCTAGTGATACATCGCTTGATTATTTTGGTGAGATACCAAAACCAATTAACTTTAAGGTATGGAATCGTACCGATAAGAAGAGTGTCAAAGTTATTTTTGGCGATAATGACGGCAATGGTGTTCTCAATGCGTTAGATCAGGTGCTCTTTTTTGAAAAGAACGATAAAGATTCAGTCTATTATACATGGTTTTTAACTGTCAAGAAGCATTCCAACGTACCTGATGACAAATTGGATACGGTATATACTTTTGGTAACGGGGACACGTTAAAAATTAGAACAACGAAGCCATTTCGCCACGGTGATATATACACGTTTGGTACGGTAAAACCAACGATTAATGAAGCCAAAGCAAGTGAAGAGTTGTCGAATATTCGTGTTGTGCCAAATCCATACGTTGTTCAATCGAATCTTGAACAGCCAAATGTTCCGGGCGTTATCGGACACAAACGAAAAATTGAATTCCGCAACCTTCCTGTTAATGCAAAAATTTCAATTTTTACAGCCCGCGGCGATTTGGTACGAACATTGTACAGCGATGGTTCGTTAGCCAGCGGCACAGTTTCATGGGATGTGAAATCGAAGGAAAATTTGGATATCGCTTACGGAGTATATTTCTACGTGGTTGAATCTTCGGTTGGTTCAAAATCTGGTAAGATTGCAATTATTAAATAAGATTTTTTGGAGTGAATATGAATGGTTTTATTAAAAAAATAATTTGTGTATTTTCCATCGTTGGTCTATCTTTTTGTTCGGCTAATGCACAGTCGAAAGTAGGTACAACGGCCGCTTCTTTTTTGGGAATTGCCGTTGGACCTCACGCCATTGCAAACGGAGGTGCTTTTGTTGCTATTGCCGATGACGCGACAAGTATTTATTACAATCCAGGTGGAATTTCTCAAATAGGGACATCTCAGTTTATGGTGTCGCATACAAATAAATGGTTGGTTGATAATGTTAAATTTGATTGGGCCGGAGTTGTCATTAATTTTGACGGATCCAATGCTATCGGCGTGAGCATTACGCAGTTAAATTATGGTGAGGAATTAGTTACCACTGAAGATCAACCAAACGGCACCGGTGAAACGTGGAATGCCGCCGACCTTGCCATCGGGCTTTCGTATGCTCGAAGTCTTACCGATCGTTTTTCGATTGGTGGAACCGCGAAATATATTCAACAAAAAATTTGGAATTCCCGGGCGAGCTCAGTGGCCCTTGATGTTGGTTTGCTGTATAACACGGGGTACAACGGATTGAAAATTGGTATGAGTATTTCAAATTTCGGCAACGATATGAGGATGGATGGGAAAGATTTATATCGACAAATTGACCTTGATCCTCAACATTCCGGAACAAACAAAACAATCGTTGCAAGATTAAAAACGGAAGATTGGCCGTTGCCGTTGTTATTCCGTGCCGGTGTTTCAATTAATGCAATGAAAACTGATGAAATGCGTTTCACGCTGGCTGCCGATGCATTGCGGCCGAGTGATAACGGGGAGAGTCTTAATATTGGCGGCGAATTTGCATGGCATGAAGCAATCTTCCTTCGGGCTGGAAGGAAATCACTCTTTTTGGAAGACACCGAAGAAGGATATACCTTTGGCGGAGGCGCGCGATATGAGCTTACCGCAGTCAGTGCAGTGACCATAGATTATGGATATGAGAAATTTGGAGTATTCGGTGGGATACAAACTTTTTCGTTTAATATTACATTCTAATTAAAATCATTTATAACTTTTTGAGAAGGAGGAGGTGGATAAATACTCACTTTAAATTTTGTTCAAGTTTGCTGTGTTAGACCGCTGTTTGTGTAAAAGACTAATTCACTAATATATAAACTCTTAATCGAGGTGCAATGATGAAACGATTACAATCCGGAATAATGCTCTTAGTATTATTCCTTTTTGTCGGTTCGCAAGCGTTTGCTAGCAGTGTTACCTTCAAGGTTAACTTGAAAGTGCAAGCAAAGATTAAAAAATTCGATCCCACAAAAGATACAATTGTTGTACGTGGAGATTTCAATGGTTGGGGTGGTAATGGCGCAAAATTGACCAGCCCAAGCAACGATTCAATCTATACAGGAACATTTGATGTTGGTACAGTTCCAAAACGCGTTACCTATAAATTTGTCATCGCGGGCAGCGATGGCTCATCCAATTGGGAAATTGATTTCGCCGATGGAAAACATAAAGACCGTACCGATACGATTCCTTCATCACCATGGACGTTGCCGGTTGTTTGGTTTAACGGCGACAGCGTGTCCCAACCGCAGGACAACTTCATGACATTCAGAGTGGATATGAGAGCTCCGATGAAAGCGGCAACATTTAACAAAGCGACTGATTCAGTTGTCGTTCGCGGAGATTTCAATGGCTGGTTCGGTAATACGGTTGTTTGCGCAGATGCCGACAATGACAGTATCTACACCGTTACTCATAACGTTGGTACCGTTAACAGAATGGAATTTAAATTCGTTATTCACAAATCGACAGGCGATACATGGGGAGATGGTACAGGAAATATCGTTTGGACGAAATTTACGGGAACACCACAGACATTGCCGATTATTAAATGGAATGTCAGTCCGTATATGAATGTTACATTCCTTATCAACACTGCAACCGATCCTGATACAATCCATGGGAACTCGAGTGTTGAAGTTCGCGGACAGACACACGTTTCCTCAAATCCTTTGGATTGGAGTGCAAAAACGACTGTGAAAGGTGTAAACGTTGCTAATGGTGTTGCAGGTGCAACAGATTACTGGAAAGCTACTGGAAAATTCCTGATCAGTGATACCGTTGATTACAAATTCTTTAGCAATGCAAAACCTGGTATTACTCCCGGTTCACCGAATGAACACAATGGATGGGAACAAGATTTAGCCACTTCCACAAAAAATCACTTTTTGGTGGTTGGTTCAAGCGATACAACATTGCCGGTTGAATTTGTGAATGCAGGCGCTAAAACGAATCCGCAATATTGGAGACCGTATGTTGAGACAGATTCAGTAGAAGTTTATTTCCGTGTCAACATGGCGAACAACCAAGATTTCAATAAAGCTGCAATGAAGATGGGTGTTCGCGGCAGTGCTGGCGGATTAGATTGGGGCAAGACATTCTTCTTGAAGCAAGAAGCGTCGCACTCCAATGCCGGCAGCAAATATGATGGTACAAATTTCTGGTCAGGCGCAGTAAAGTTTCCGAGAAATATTGCTCCCGATGCTGGAGTAAGTACAACCACTGTTTATTACAAATTCGTTATTCATAATTCTTCCGATGCACCAGATGCTCCTCCTGTTAAATGGGAAGATGGTATTGTCCGTGGCCTTGATACTCTTGCCATCGAAAATAAAGCAAGCAATCCTGCACGTATTTTCCGTTATAGCCAGACAATGAGCGACACGACACTTGTGTGGAGATATTGGGCTAATTTGACTTCAATGCCGCCTGCAGGAAACGACACGGTTATTGTGAAGTTTTCTACGAATTTAAGTAAAGCAGTCAATACGAATTCGTTTAAATTAGGTGATTCAGTTCTTGTTCGTTATGGACTGGCTGGTTCTGCAACAGCTTCCAAAGATAAATATCTTGTTCGTCAAGGTATTACAGGCTACAATTATTCAGCGGTAGATTCTTCGGTAACCGGTACAAAGATTGATGCAACCGGGAAATCAAATCTTATTTATCAATATTATTTGGTGAAGAACGGCGTTGAATTGCGCGAAACATATTATAACTTTGATTATACAGGAACAGATCAAAGCCTTGCAGAACGACGTATGGTAGCGATAACCTCAAAATCAATTGTTGCGCTTGATACATCGACGAATATTCTTAATGCGCATCGTCAACCGTTCTTCCGAAATACTCGTAAACTCACTCAAGTGGTTAACGTCACATTTAAACTTGACTTACGTCCCGCATTCTGGCAGGTATCTGCTGGCGATACACTTGATGATATCCAGGGTCCTTGGAGAGTTACGAAATCTATCAAAGATAGCATCTACAAATGGGGAGTTTCCATTAACGGTCCGGCAGTTGGTGGTTGGACGACGTGGGGAAATACACTCTATAACGATTTAAACCGTAAGATGTTTGACGATGGAACTCATGGTGATGCAACTGCTGGCGATCATATCTATGCGGTACAGTTCACCTTCGGTCCTGATTCTACCAATGGAAGAAATCTTGTCGGTCAAGAATTCAAGTTCGGTATCCGAGGCGGTGACAACGAAGGTGGTCGCGGCGGATATGGAAATAACCACGTTGAGAATATTGATGACTCATCTCCGAGTTCGACCATCGACGTTCAATGGGGAAGCATGAATCCGAAGTTCTATAGCAACTGGGACTATGTAAATCGCAATCCAGTTACTGAAGTTGAAAACCCAACGGCTGGCGTTCCGTTAGTGTATTCGTTGGAACAAAATTACCCGAATCCATTTAACCCAACAACAACCATTAGTTATTCAATTCCGAACAATAGCTTCGTAACCCTGAGAGTATTTAACATTCTCGGTCAAGAAGTTGCAACAGTCGTGAATGCGCAACAACAAGCGGGCAGATATCATGTTGCATTGGATGCAAGCAGCCTTGCAAGCGGTGTTTATCTCTACCGTGTTGAAGCAGGTTCATTTGTTGCAGTAAAGAAAATGATGTTGTTGAAGTAATCTAAAGTGACCGAAGTATTATCACTTGGCGTGAAAAACTTCAAATGATAATAGCGTAGGACATGTAGTTTAAGGGGCAAGATGAGTGATCATCTTGCCCTTTCAAATGGGATTTAAATTTTCAAAAGTACGAATCTTTTTAAGTTTTACGATTCCTTTTTAGCAATGGCATTAGCTCTTCCCATAAAATAAAAAGCCCTTCATATAATTTACCTATCCATGGTTAGGCAAGTTTTTTTATTTGATGTTCTATTCTGTTTGAAATTTATTGAGTGATGAAAAAATCGATTTTGTCGACTTGTGTATATTTTGGTTGTATGGTGCTTTATGTCCACGCCCAACAAAATCTTGTGGACGAAAAGCCGATAGCGACGATTGGAAAAGCAGCCATTACGTCAAGGGAATTTCTTTCTCGGTATGAGTTAACCCCCGCATTTCACCGCTCTAGTCGTGGAAAAATAGAAGAAAATAAAATTGATTTTTTATTTTCTTTGATTGCTGAAAAATTATTGGCTCAGCAAGCGATGGAACAAGGAATTCAAAGTGATTCCGTTTATAGGACAGAACTTTCGGAAGTTGAACGATTGTTAGCAAGAGATGAATTATATCATCAGGAAGTTCGGCAAAAAGTAAGCCTTTCGGAAGAAGAAGTCCAGCAGGCATTGGCGAAAGAGCAAACAGAACTAAAAATATATTTTCTTTATACCCCAACGTTGAAAAATGCTGAACGATTGAAATCATATTTTCAGAAAGGCATTCCGTTAGAATCCGTGTATCTTATTCAGGACACAGCGTTAGCGTATGAGGGTCCTGATTCCGCCATTGCTCGCTGGGGAAATGGTGATGAGCGAATTGAATCCGTTTTATATTCGCTTTCACTCAATCAAACTTCTGAACCAATAAAACTCGATGATGGCTACTATATTGCTAAGGTGATGGGAAAGTCCATCACGTTTTATGGAGGTGAACGGGAACAAAAAACGGCGCGTGAACGCGTCGAGGGGATTTTGCGAAAGCGTAAAGAACTGAAACGCATGTTTGAATATATTGCCTCTGCATTGAAGAATACCAATACTACGATTAATGCAAAACTTCTTAAGGAAATTGTTGATATTCTAAATGTGCATGCGCAAGTTGAAAAAGCGAAGAATGATACCGCAAAGTTCATGTTAAGCGACGATATTGTGCAAGCGATGCGTCGCGAATTGAAAGATGAATTTACAAAATCGTTTATTACGTTTTCAAAGTATTCGTGGAATGGTGAAACTACAGTGAATAAAATTTTGACCGATGGATTTGTGGTAGACCATCCGAGTTTGAAAAATATTCGCGCTGCATTCGACCAACGCCTGCGAGATATCATTGACCAAGAACATTTAACGCAGATAGCCCTCCAAAAACAATTACAGCATTCGGAATCCGTACAAAAGGAACTTCGCATGTGGCGGGATGCATTTCTTGCACAAACGCTCGTCAATACTTTGCGAGATACGCTGACAATTTCGTCACATGACGTTGCGCTTGAACGGACACGAATATCCAAAGATAGTTTACAAAATCCTGAGACCGCAGAAATTATTTCATCTTTGAAAGATCAACGACAAAAATACATCCTTGACCGATATTTGGGTGTACTGGCAAACAAATTCAATGTTTCGGTTGATAGTAAAGCATTAAGCAATTTAGAGGTAACACGGACTCCTTCCTTAGTATATCGATACTTAGGATTTGGCGGAAGAATGTTTGCCGTCCCATTTGTAGAGCCGAATGTTCAATGGGTGAATTTTTGGAAATCGGGAAATATTGTTTTACCATAGCACAATAATATTTTTGAAAATAAAATTGGTTTTTGTGTCGAATAAAAAGAAATCACCATGTTTCTTTCTCATTTCCTGATAAAGGCCTTTATGAGAAAGACCCTTTGTTTTCAACGTTATTTTGCTAAGTTTACGTTTCAAATTGTTTGACATCAAAAAGTATTTTTGCTATTATGACGGCTACTATTGAATCAAAAAGTGGTGATCTCAACATCTGTGACAAGGTTAGGTATTCTTCTTTAAAAAATGGAATTTCCAAATTAGCAGGCCGTATTATTTATGGATGTGAAATTTGAATAAGGTCGGAATCCATAGTATACCATAAATGTTTAAGAGGCAGGGTAATCGTATTATCCTGCCTTTTCTATTTTTGTCCATAGAAGCGGTTTCACGGCATGAAAAATGACATCTCATTAATTCCGGATTGGGTTTTTGATTCTGTGTTTTATCAAATTTTCCCTGAACGGTTTGAAAATGGTGATCCATCAAATGATCCATCTGGAACAGAATCATGGGGTTCTCCTCCCAAAAGCAATAATTTTTTCGGCGGGGATCTACAAGGTATTCTCAATCGAATCGATTATCTAAAAGAGTTGGGAATTAATGCTCTCTATCTCAATCCAATTTTCGAAGCAACATCCAATCATAAATACAATGCTACTGATTATGAGAAGATAGATCCTTCATTTGGCACCAATGAACTATTTGCTGAATTTATTTTAAAATGCAGAACAAATGGAATTCGTGTTGTGCTTGATGGCGTCTTTAATCATGTCGGGGTGAATCACTTTGCTTTCAAAGACGTTGTTGAAAAAGGAAGAGAGTCAAAATATGCTTCGTGGTTTAACATTTATTCGTTTCCGGTAAAGCCGCCAAAGAACCCCAACTATGAATGCTGGTGGGGATACGGTGCGCTTCCCAAATTGATGGTCCAAAATCCGGAAGTTAAAAAATATCTGTTTGATGTCGTTCGTACGTGGACAGGGAAAATAGATGGTTGGAGATTGGACGTGCCGAATGAACTTCCTCATGAGTTCTGGAAAGAATTTCGAAAGGAAGTCCGGTCGATCAGTCCCGAATGTTACATCGTCGGTGAAATATGGCACGATGCAGGCAGCTGGCTTCAAGGCGATGAATTTGATGCCGTGATGAATTATCTTTTTCGATCCGCGTGCCTCGATTATTTTGCGGCAGATAAATTATCCGCCAAAAAATTTTCCCTGCAGATTGAGAATATGAGAAAATTATATTCTGCTTCACACAATCTTGCCATGTTAAATTTGCTGGGCAGTCACGATACGGAACGGTGGATGACGATATGCAAAAATGAATTGTGGCGTGTGAAGCTTGCATTCTTGTTCCAGATGACACACGCCGGGGTTCCGATGATTTATTACGGTGATGAAATTGGAATGCAAGGGGGGAAAGACCCAGATTGCCGCCGCTGTATGATCTGGGACCAAGGCAAATGGAACAAAGAACTGCTTTCTCAAATGAAAGATCTTGCGCAGTTCCGGTTATCATCAAAAGCGGTGCGACGAGGTGATTTTACCATGCTTCTTGCGGATACAAAAAAAGATATCATCGCATTTCGACGGCAATATAAAGAGTCGGCAGTTGTCGTTGTTATGAATCGATCAACGCAGAAAAAAACGGTGGAAGTGCCGACTGGCATTAAAACTGCAGAATGGAAAGAGCACGGCGTAAGTAATAAAATAAAAAATAATCACGGAACTATTTCGACAACCATGCAGGCTCATTCGGGCAAAATATTTTTCACAATTTAACTCTTTGATTTTTGTATTTGGGCGCTTTCGTTTTGAGAAAATATTTGGAGGCTTTATGAAAAAAATATTTGTCATTACTCTAGTCGTTCTTTGTGCCAATTCATTGCTTCTCTCTCAAAGTATTCCCGTTACTTTTCATTATAGACCTGACAACACAACATTTACTGCGCTTCGAATGGTGGGTTCCTTTAACAAATGGAATAATGCCGACGATGCTTTGAAATTGACCGATCCTGATGCCGATGGTGAGTATACGGTAACGACATCGCTGGCAACAGGAACAGATCATAATTATAAATTTGTGATGGATGCAAATTGGGGACTGGCGTATGGTGATCCGGACAATCCGCGAATAAATCTTGCCGACAATAACAATTCGCAAATTTTTGTTAAAGATCCGATGATTACGTATTTGCTGCCGAGAAATAAAGATTCGAACAATAAGGAATATGTTGATGTGTCACTCAGCGGAAATCCAATCCGAATTATCTTTGCTTATTCTGATGCATCACCGATTGATCTTGGCACTTTAAAAGTGACTATTGACGGAGTGCCTCTTGTCAATCCTTCTCAATATTACCATGCGGCGAAAAAAGAATTTATATATCAACCAAACCCGGCATTGGGAATTGGAGAACATACAGTCTCAGCAAAAATTTCTTCCGCCGCCGGCACGGATTCTGCAGCTTCAACTTTTCAACGTAATCCAAATTTAGTTATCCATAAAGTACCGGTCGACTTTTATTATGACCACAACAACAAAACTGTCGGATTTGCTCAGACGTTGACGGAAGTTTCATTGGTTGGAAGTTTCAATAACTGGAATGATTCATTTAATCCAATGAAAGATATGAATGGCAACGGTGTGTGGGAAACAACCATGATGCTTGCCCCGGACTCTCTTGAATATAAATTTAAATTGAATAAAATCGCATGGATCAATGATCCGGATCAGCCCTTGATAAAATTGCTCAGCGGAAATAATCTTATTGTTGTTGCCGCCGATTCCACTTCCTCTCTTAAACTGATCACTCCACTGGAAAATACAGTTTTCTCTCATGATACGACAGTTGCCATTAAAGTTTTGCTTCGTCCCGGCACACTTTCCAAAGGTGTAGACACCGCAAGCATTACGGTACTGTATGATGGTTCTCCCATCCCAAAAAATTATTCGGCGGCTGATTCCATTCTCAGTGCCAATGTGCCGTTTGTGGGTGAGGGAAGACATACGGTAGGAATTTCATTTGCAAATATTGAGAAAGATACCGTTCGTGAAACATTTTCATATGGAGTTTATTCCGCAGCCAAAGGAAAGTATGTCGTTGACGGCATCGGTGATGATCATTACACATATCCCGCAGGAGTGACCGCAGGTTCTGCGGATATTCTATCCGTGTCTATTCAGGAAACGGCTCAGCATGATTCGTTGAAATTTATTGTGCAAATGAAAAATATCGATGAGCGGACAAGACTTGGTCTTCTCATTAATAATCCCACTTCAGGATTTGTGAATGATCCGAGACAACTTGAGATTAAACTTCCGGATTGGAATGGACAGGGAGTATTTGCATCAATCGGAGTTCCGGGAAATAGTTTTGAAAATACGACTGTTGAAAATAAGTTTATGGTGTCAAATAATCCGGTAACGTATGATACGATCCCCATTAAGGTCAACGCTGATGCAGTAGCGAAAAAGAGTTTTGAATTTACTGTCAGCCTGGCGTTCCTTAACCGGTATATGGGCGGTTGGACACTGGAAAGAGAGTTCAGCATCTTTTCATATCTTGCAGCAGCCGATAAAAGCGGCGACGGGTACGAAGTAGGCGTTGCTGAGGGAGGACTGAGTGCACTTGAAGATCCTGATATTTATGACGCAGCATTTATCCGAAGTAATTTCTGGCAAAATCGTATTCTCAATAATTATCTTCCTTCAAGTTCACATCTTGCAATCCTTGACGGAGCAGGAAGAGGTCTTCTTCCTTTAACAGCAGCAGAAATTTCAGATAGTCTTGCAAGCAAAGAAAGTTACGTTAAATTCCTGACGCCCGCCGTTCAATATTGGTATTCAAATGTGACGGTGTACGGTCAGCTCAGTGACACTTCGATTAAATCGATCTCGTTTGTGTTTAACGGTGTAGCGGCAAATCATAATGTCGATTCGGCAAAGTTTGCAATTCCGGTAGTTTTAAAAGAAGGCGTGAACAGCATTTTTGTAAAGATAACGGACACAAATAATGTCGTGACAACGTCAAGAGAACTTGTCTTGACATATACGCCTGATAAAAAACCGGTTGTTCAGTTGACCGGAACTTTGAATATCAGGGACATCACTCTTACCGCATCAGCCACATCGCCAATTGGCGAAGCGTTGAATTATGCATGGGAAAGTGATCCGCACAATCCTGCGCCGATCACGATTTCTTCAATAGCGAGTAGCATTACATTCACGCTTCCCACAGTGGATGGTGAATATATTTTCAAAGTCAATGTGACTGATGGAAAAAGCAATTTTGCGTATGCAAAGATTGTTGCAAAAGCCAAGGGAGATTCAATTCTTATTGCTGCAGCGGACGATAATTATCATGCTGATTGGGTTGATTCTGCAATTGTCTATGAAATTTACCCGCGATCATTTTCTGCGCAAGGTGGGTTTCAAGGGATCACAGCGAATATTGACAGAATAAAATCCCTTGGAGCCAATACGGTATGGTTTATGCCGGTGTTTGAGGGACCAACAACACATGGATATGAGATTACAGATTATTATGGCCTGGAGAGTGATTATGGCACTAACGCAGACTTCGTTGCGATGATCACCGCACTAAAGAAAAATGGTTTGAGAGTCATTTTGGATCTTGTTGTGAACCATACCGGCGTAAGTCATCCGATGATGCAAAATGTTTTCAAGTATAGAAGCTATTCACCGTGGGCAAATTTCTATCTGTGGGCAGGTGAAACGGGGAATTCAAATTTTCAATACTATTTTGATTGGTCGTCATTGCCAAATTTGAATCATAACAATCCTGATGTTAGAAAATATTTTATAGATGTTTCAAAATATTGGATTGAAAACTATGGAATCGACGGCTACCGATGCGATGTTGCATGGGGAGTTGAAGAACGAAATCATCTTTTCTGGAATGAATGGAGGGCTGCATTACGGAAGCTCAATCCCGATATCTATCTTTTGGCCGAGGCATCCACATCCGATGCGACGTTCTATCAAAAAAGATTTGAGTCTGCGTACGATTGGGATTTGCGTTCGCTCATGCTAAGCGTCTTGAACGGTTCCAATACGATTGGCGAAATGCACAAGCAAATTGTGCGCGCCTATTCACCTTACGCGCGGCCGTTTAGATTCATGGAAAATCACGATGAAACGCGCGCGACAGCGATGTTCGATGCAAAACGCTCTCTTTTAACTCACACGGTGATCTTTACGCTCAATGGAATTCCGCTTATTTACTCCGGCGGTGAAGTGGGCGAAAAAACCGGGCGCGGATTAATCAATTGGAATGATCCGGATACGATGCATCCTTATTTCAAACGTTTGGTCGAGATAAGAAAAAATTATGTTCATAATCCGATCGTTAGTCGCATTATGAATTCCGATACGGCGTCGATATATTCATATGCCTCGATCAGTGGCGCTCAGACTGTTTTGACAGCAGCAAATTTCAAAAATACTTCTGCGACAGTCAATTTTGATTTCTCGAGTCTTCCGTTCAATGGTGTGAGCAATTATTATCTCACCGATTTGTTCTCCGGGAAAGTGTATACCATTAAGCCTGCTGATAGAAATTCTTATTCACTCGCTTTGAGTAATTATCAAGCACGCGTATTTTATTATGGACTGGATTCAATTAGTGTAACTTCGATCACGGACGGAAAAATTGGGAATGGAACTCCAACAGAATTCAAACTTTCACAAAATTATCCGAATCCGTTTAATCCTGTTACAACAATCGAATATTCTGTGCCAAAAAACAACGTTGTGCGCTTGAGAATCTTTAATATTCTTGGACAGGAGGTTGCAACGCTTGTGAATCACGAACAAAGAGCGGGCAACTATCGCGTCTCATTTGATGGGAACAAGCTGTCAAGTGGAGTTTATTTCTATCGTATTGAGGCAGGTTCGTTTACTGCAGTGAAAAAAATGATGTTGATGAAATAAAGATTTGCCTGACGAACGGATTTTTAGTGAAAGATGGGAACGTGAGAATGTCAATCAGTTTTATGAACGAATGAAATTTATTAAAAACATTTAACAACTATAGAACGGAGACTTTTATTATGAAGCGTTTGAGATTTTTTGTGCTGTTGTACGCGCTTGTATTGCCAATCAATGCACAATCGTCTGCTGATAGCGTCACGATAACCTTTCGTGCGCATAGATCTGCTGGGACACCGGTTGCATTGCCCGGACAGTTCAGCGGATGGTCAACATCCAATTATATGTCGTATGACGCAACGATTGGAGCGTGGACAAAAACCTATACGTTCAAGATCCACGATGCATCGCGTACGCCATTGGGTGATTCAGTCTATCAATATAAATTTAATGATGGAAGTTGGTTTCCCGATCCGTTGAATCCTGAACAGAATCCGAGTGACAACAATAACTCGGTGCTGCGCATGACAAAGCTCTTCTATTTTCAATTTTATGCAGAGGAGGTATTAACCAACATCAATAGAATTGTTGTTGGTATTATTCATGCAAACAGCGATACGGTCTCATCGATATTGTTCTATAGCGGTACAACTGCAGCAACTGCTACAATGACAGACATAACATCCGCGTTTATCCAAGATAAACGAATTCTCAATTATACACTCGGTTCACCAATACCGAAAACATATTACATGAAATTGGTTGCAAAAACCGATAAAGGCGATTCGATTGTCTATCAGAACAGTGTGTATGAAGTTCAGCAGGCACCAATGCCAAGTTACGCAAAACACGGTGTAACAAAAGCCTCGATAGCATCAGGTGATTCGACAACATTCCGTATTCGTGTCCCCGGAAAAAGCTTTGTCGTACTTCGAATCGCAACAGCCGGACAAGCAGTTGCTACTGCACCTCCGATCGTAATGAAGAAAGATCCTTCTTCCGATAATTGGTGGCTGAATCTGAAATTGCAAAAAGATACGACATACGAATATCTGTACGAAATAGAGAATGGCAAAAAGATCACCGATCCATTCGGTCGGCAGATGGGAACGTTTGGAACAAGATTCTCAACAGGTTCAAGCGGACTTACTGCGGATGATTACGTGTGGCAGTCAACCGCATATCAACGACCTCCGCTTAATAAACTTGCGATTTACGAATTAAACGTCGGAGAATTTGCCGGCGGTTATTACGGAAAAGGCGCCGGCCAATCAGGATTTACAGATTTAAAATCTCTGCTTTCTCACTTTACTGACCTTGGGGTTAATGCGATTGAACTGATGCCGATCAATGATTACGGAGCAGTAGGTAAATCGGGGCATTCGTGGGGGTATGATCTTAATCATTATTTTGCTCTTGAACCGGGCTACGGAACACCTCTCGAATTGAAACAACTCGTCGATGAAGCTCATAAGAAAGGAATTGCAATAATTCTTGATGTGGTATTCAATCATCAAAACGAGACAGGACCCTTGTGGCAGATGCTGCCGGATGATGCCGCCAATCCGTACTTCAAAGCGAACAACGATCTGCGCTATAATGAAGATGCACTCTTTTTCTTTAAGGATATGGATCATTGGACTCCCGAAACACAGGAGTTGATTCTCGAAGATTTAAAAATGTGGATTGATGAATATAAAATTGACGGATTTCGATATGACTTTACACAAGGCATCGGATGGAATATCAATGAACCGACAAAAGGAATTCTCGGTTGGTCGAATGCAATCGATACTTTGTATCAAGGAAAGATTTATCAAATTGCCGAACATCTTCCGGAGAGCCCCGCATTGTTATATTACAGCGGGTTGACCAGCGGATGGCATGATTCTTTTCGAGATGAAATTTTTGATGACGCCCGATTCCAATCTACACAAATGATCGATTATCAGAATCTTGTGATTGGTCTTGGTGCTTACGGTACTAATGATACACCAAACTCGCCATCAACATATGCAAATCGTACAGAGCCGGTCAATGCAACAATTACCCATGATGAACAATCGCTTATTTTTGAAATGACACAATTCCAAGGAGTCTCTGTCGATGAAGCGATACAACGGGATAAATTGTATGGCGCATTTCCATTTCTTTCATTGGGAGTTCCAATGTTGTGGATGGGGCAGGAATTTAGTGCACCTCGCGGGTGGGCGACCGATGGACAAAAATTAAATTACCGTCCGCTCGAATGGGACTGGTTATCGGTACAGCGCGGAATCGATCATTTCAATTGGTACAAAGCATTGGTAAAACAACGGCTGAAAAATCCCGCTCTGTATCAAGGACAAATGAAAATATTACAGAGGTATGATGCGGCTAAATGCCTTGTGTGGGGGTTTGAAGATGCAGCAACAAATTCCAAAGTGGTGTGCGTAGCAAACCTGCATTTGTTCAATGAAACGCCGACAAATGTGCCGTGGCTTGGCAAAGGAAATTGGTATGACGTATTTGATCAGAGTGTACTTGCTGTAACACAAGATACCATCGCAAGTTTTCCGATGAATGCTTTCACGATAAAAGTGTATTCCAATAAAACAGATTCAGAGCTTGGCATTACGGCGGTGAAGATGCCTTCGCAGAACATACCGAGGGAATTTAGCCTGTCTCAAAATTATCCTAATCCTTTCAATCCAAGTACAACGATACAATTTTCGATTCCATCATCAGGACTGGTTACGTTAAAAGTTTATGATGCCCTTGGAAGGGAAGTTTCAACGCTCGTTAATGAACGAAAGGAAGCCGGAACGTTTGTTGCACATTTTGATGGAACGGCGTTTGCCAATGGAGTTTACTTCTATCGACTAACGGCGGGGAATTTTTCACACGTAAAGAAAATGGTTCTATTGAAATAATTTATGATCGAATAAATTTTTTAGTGGATCAACCAGAAAGCTGTCAATGATACAATGAAAAAAATTATTTCTTTGTTCTTTTTGTATGTACTGAATGTTCCGGCTCAATACATTATTACGTCTCCCTATCTTGATCATCCTGAAAATAGTGTTGGCTATGTTGATAGTTGTGCACAATTTTGGGAAAAAGCGTACGAACCGACATACGGCGGATACTACACCAATATTGACCGCATGGGGAATGTTATTAATGGATGGGGAACGACTAAAAATTCGTTGAACCAATCTCGTGATGCCTACGGTTTCCTGCGTGCATTCATGCTGACGGGCAAAGACCAATATCTTGTCGATGCACGCCGCGCATTGGATTTTTTGTATAAGAGTGCTTGGGATACGACGTACGGCGGCTGGTATAAAGAAGTTGACAAATTTGGGAATCGCACAAAACCTTTCGATAATAAAACTGCATTCTATCAGCATTATGCTTTACTCGGCATTACCGCATCGTACGAAACAACACGCGATACAACGGATTGGTCCTGGATGATGAAAAGTTATGCGTACAATGAAAATAAATTTTGGGATAACAGCTCTCAATATTTTGGATATTATGACTACATAACGTATGACGGCACAGCTCCATCCGGTAAAACTTTTAATTCTACCGTTGATGCAATTACCACGCACGTTCTTCATTTATATTTGATGACAGGAGATTCTGTTTACAAAGCACGTTTGCTGCAGTTGGCGGACAATATGTTGAACCGGCTAACAAAAAGTGCAGATCAGCAGGTGATCGGTTTTGCTGAATCGTATGATACGCAATGGAATCCCAAAAATGGAACTACCGATGAAGAAAAAAGAACAATCATGGGGCATGTTTTAAAGACGGCATGGTGCTTCGGGCGTATCTATCAATTATTTCCCGATACGGCATATCTTTCAGCAGCCGAAAAACTTGTAAAAATGGTATGGGAGAAAGGGTACGATCATCAATATGGTGGTCCGTATAAAGATTATATTCGGCAAACTGGTGTTATGATGATGTATAGCCAGGATACTGCCAAAGCATGGTGGCAAATGGAGCAAGCCATCACCGCCGGATTGATGTTATATCAAATTACCGGCAAAGAAATGTATTTGCAAATGGCAGATGAAACACTCGATTTCTTTATGAAATATTTTGTCGATCACGTATACGGTGACGTGTATGCCGACCTTTTCAAAAATGGATCAAATATTCTGGCGTGGGGCGGCGGGTATTTTAAGGGTAATGATGGTAAAGCGGCATATCATTCCATCGAAACCGGCTACTATGTTTATCTGTATTCGAAATTTTTTGTGAAACATGAACCGGCAACGTTGTTTTATAATTTTGCCGCTGATACAAAAACCAGGGATTTCAGAATGTCTCCCATTTCATTCCCAGCAGCCAAACTGAAGATCAAGGAAGTAACATTAAATAATTCTCCATATGCTAATGTGGATTACGCGAACAGAATTCTTACGATTCTGCCGGGGGTCAGCGGAAAATTTGCGGTGACATATGAAGCAGCGAACCCGACATCAGTTGCATCGCGAAATGCAATTGCCGTCCCACCGAAATTTGAATTAGCGCAGAACTACCCTAACCCGTTTAACCCCAGCACCACAATACAGTTTTCAATCCCGCAAACCTCATCCGTTACGTTGAAAGTCTATGACACGATTGGAAGAGAGGTAAAAGTTTTAGTAAATGAATTCCAAAATGCTGGAATACATCAAATAACATTGAATGCTTCGTCACTTTCGAGCGGGATTTATTTTTATCGATTGCAAGCCGGAAGTTATTCTGAAATAAAACGTATGGCTTTATTAAAATGATAACGAACCAATGCAGCTCTAACGTATGAAAAAAATAATCGCAATCCAGAATCTTCTTTTTGTTATATTTGTGTTGTCGCTAATTGGTTTTAAGTATTCACATTCACAAGAACGTATGAAAGACCAAAATTCTAAATCGAGCGGTACGCTGTATCTTAATCTTATTTGGCATCAGCATCAGCCCTTGTACCTTGATCCAGGAACGGATCAGTTGCAAGGTCCGTGGGTTCGTACCCATGCAACAAAAGATTACTACGATATGGCTTCCATTTTGGAACAGTATCCCAACATCCACTACAATGTGAATCTGACGTCATCGATGCTCTTCCAGCTTGAAAAATATTATGTCGAACGATTAAAACCGTTTGTCGATGTAAAGAAATCGAAGGTTGCTGCCAAAAAATATTTTGCCGCATGGAAGGGGAAAACCGATCCATGGATTGATCTTGCATTGAAACCGACGAAAGATTTTACCGAAGATGATTTGAAATTTCTTCTTTACAATACGTGGAATGCATTTGGTATCAGCGATGTACAGATCCTTCGGTTTCCGGAATACAAGTTGTTGAAAGAACGGAACTTCAAAAAAGAAAAATTCACCGAGCAGGAACTTCGCGAAATTAAATTTTGGTTTTATCTCGCTCATTTTGATCCTGATTTTCTTGAAAAGAAAGTATGGCTTGCCGATGGATCAGTAATTGATTTGACGGATCTTGTTGAGCATCATGCTGATGGAACATATCGCCTCGCCAAAGAAATTACCGAAGCAGATTGCAACCGCATCATTGCTGAAACCTATAAAGTATGTGCAAACATTGTTCCGATTCACAAAAAATTGATGTATAACCCTAAAAAACATCAAGGGCAAATTGAAGTTGCCACAACACCGTTCTTTCATCCGATTCTGCCGTTAATTTACGATTCCGATCTTGCGAGAACCTGCCAGCCCAACGATGAGATGCCGAAGCGATTTCATTATCCCCAGGATGCCAATGCTCAAGTTGCAATGGCAGTGAAATATTACACAAAAATATTCGGACAACCTCCGGTAGGAATGTGGCCCGGTGAAGGTTCCGTTGCGCATGAAGTTGTCCCGATCTTTGAAAAAAACGGCATTCAATGGATTGCAACGGATGAAAAAATTCTTGCACATTCGAAACCAACCAATCAGGCAAAATATCTTCCCTACCAGGTCGGATCGCATGATGTTGCAATCGTATTCCGAGAGACGGAACTTTCAGATAAGATTGGTTTTACATACCAGAATTTTGCCGGTGAAGCAGCAGCAGATGATTTTGTTGACGGTATTTTAAAATATGTACCGCAAAAAGGCGAACCGGACCGGCTTCTTACCGTAATTCTGGATGGAGAAAACGCCTGGGAATGGTACCGTAAAGATAACGACGGGAAAGAATTTCTTCATTCGCTGTATAAAAAACTTTCTCAGTTTTACAAGACGAAGCAAATTGTTACCGTAACGATGGCGGAATATATTCATGGGAATCCGCATCGTGGAGTTACTGAGCATCCAATTGAGGGAATGAAAAAATTGGATTGGCTGTACCCGGGATCTTGGATTAACGCAAACTATGATACGTGGATTGGCGAGAATGAAGAAAATCGTGCATGGAATTATTTGCTGCAAGCACGCCAGGATTTGGACCAATCAAGTCTCAAACAACCGAAGCCTTCCGATTCTGAACCGAAAAAGAAAACAAAAAAATGGTTTGCCTATAAAGCGTGGGAAGCGATGTATGCCGCGGAAGGTTCGGATTGGTTCTGGTGGTATGGTACTGATCAAAATGCTCCTGCCGGTGATAAGCCATTCGATATTGCATTTATTACCCATCTAAAGAATATCTATGCTTTTGGTGAGAAAGCTGGTGGAAAATTTCCGAAACGTGAATTTAAACCGATTATTTCTGAGCATGAGCAATTGACGACGCGAATTGCCGGCGGTGCAATGGCACAAAGCAAGACAGAATCTGTTATTGTTATGTTTCACTGTGATGCCAAAAGTGTGTATGTACGAAAGGGAATTTTTATCACCGGAAATCATGAATTACTTGGCAATTGGATGCCGAATTTTATCCGGATGTACGATGATAAGACAGAAGGAGATGAAATCGCGAATGATTCCATCTTTACGTTGATGGTTCAAGTTCCGGCAGGAATTGAATTGGAATATAAATATACAAACAGTGGACCACACGGAGTGTGGGAGGGAGATGAAGCGCCTGGAGTAAACCGTAAATTAATTATCGATGGTTCGCAGCCAAAAATTATTGTGAACGACGTGTTTGGAGTTATCACTAAATGAAAGAACAACACTAATGCTTGCCATACAGAAAAAACTTACAAACGCTTTCTATGCGCTCATCAGTCTTCCATCCACGGCAATAGGATTTGCACTCTCTATTCAAATCTCTGCTCTCAGTTGGCTGTTGACAACAAAATATAATCTGAAGATTGATGAAGTCGGATTTGTCTGGGCTGCGGGTCCGCTTGCCGGAATTTTTGGGCAAGTGATCATCGGACTCATCAGCGACAAAGTGTGGTTTTGGGGAGGCCGCCGTCGCCCATTTATATTTATTGGCGGAACGCTTGGTGCGTTGATGTTTATAGCACTCCCTAATATTGATGTTATCAGCAACATGTTTGGTATTCCAAACATTCTTATTGTAGCCGTAGCTGTCGCACTCACGCTCGATCTTTCTATCAATATCAGTTTCAACCCTACCCGGTCCATTATCGCAGATGTAACTCCCGAAGGAAACCCTCGCACAAAAGGATACACATGGATGCAAACAATCTCGGGATTTTTCGGCGTGCTGGCATACGTTGTTGGTGCAACATTCGGCAATTATGTGCTGATCAATTTCGGTGTTGTGCTTGTGTTTTTGTTCTCTGTTGTCCCGCCGCTGTTTGTTGTTGAACCAAAAGAACTTTCTGAATCAGCATCTTCTTCCAATGAACAACTGGTAAAGACTGAAACAGAATGGGGACAGTTGTGGAGAATTTATATCGCTCACGGGTTTTCCTGGATCGGTGTACAGACAATGTTTGTGTATATCATTGCATTCATTCAGCAAAAACTTATTGGCGGTGTTGCCGAGGCGGATCTCAATGCATTTTCCGGTCAGGTAATTGCCATTTCTTTCGCAGTGCTCAATACAGTCGGTTTTATTCTCCCTGCATTCGTTCTTGAACCTGTTGCTGAGAAAATCGGTCGGGTGAAAGTTCATTTAATTGCGGTCGCAATCATGTCAGCTGGATATTTCGGAATCGTTTTTTTCGGCTCGACACCGATGGTGATGTATATAATGATGGCAGTGTGCGGCGTCGGCTGGGCATCAATCGTCAGCTTGCCTTTTGCAATCATGACGGAAAAAATAGATAAGAGTCGCACGGGATTTTTCATGGGAATCTTTAATCTTTCGGTTGTCATTCCTCAACTCCTTGTCAGTCTGTTTGTGGGAAAATTTATCTTAAACGCACAAGACAAAAATATTATTTTTATTATCAGCGGAGTAACATTGGCGATTTCTGCAGTGTTGTGGGTGTTGGTAAAAGAAAGTAGATCGCGAGCCGGTGAAAAGACTATCGTGTCCGCAGGACATTGATTCCAAACATTGGATGCTTGATGTGAACTAGACATTCAGCATCCAGAATTTCAGATCAATCATCAAATCAAATTTCTATACATTCAATTTCTTACTATTCATGAAACAAATAATTTCCCTCCTTGTACTCGCAAGCAATATTTTTGCGCAAGATATTTCAGATATCATCCAACCTATTAAAGTAAACCCGGATCGTAATGATACACTCCTAGTCAGCGATCTTTTCTATGCAAAAAAATATGATCTCGTGTTTTCTGAGAACAAAGATGTTGCTGTTCACTATAATGCCACAACACATAACCTTGTTCTTCGCGCAAAAAATATTACGTTTGGCGCAACATTAGTTGAATTCGAGCAAGAAGGGAAAAAGCAATATGTTCCCGTATTGCTTAATAGTTCGGCAGTCTCTCGTCAATCGCACAAATTTACTTTCAAACCGGCAAATAAAATAAATAAAGTAACGGTGGAGGGAAGTTTTAATAGTTGGAATAAAGAAAACCTTCCTATGCAAGATAGTAACGGCGATGGTACATATGAATTAAAAATTCAATTAGAACCAGGGAGTTATACTTACAAATTTGTTGTTGATGGAAAAGAAATCATCGATCCGACAAATTCTGAGACTGCGCCGACAGGTTTTGAGAGTTATAATTCTGTTCTGCGTATCGCTGATTCGGATAGTGCAAAGAGATTTCTGCACATTGGCGGAAAGTTGGAAACTACAGCCGAAGCGATCTTCACATTTTATTATGAAAACAATGCAGCTTCCGCGCCACTGGCAAAAGGGAATGTGATTGCATTACTCAATAACAGCAAGGTGCCTGCCTCATCAATCAACCTGGCGGATAGTAAAATTGAAATTCGTGTACCGAAGACCGAACTGACCGGCGAGAAAATATTGCGAGTTCTTGTTACGCAAAAGGGAAAATATACCAACATTCAGCAAGTGCAGTTGACCAATGGCAAGCCAGCAGGTATTTCACAAAATGCGACAAAATGGGATGATGGAATAGTGTATTCCATCATGGTAGACCGTTTCAACGATGGAGATAGATCTAATGATGCACCGGTAAAACACGATTCAATTTTTGTTCAGGCGAATTATCAAGGGGGAGACTTCCGTGGAATCATTAAAAAAATTGATGAAGGATATTTTGATTCCCTGGGTATCAATATTTTGTGGATCTCTCCGGTGTATGATAATCCAAATGTTGCTTTCCGCGAATTTCCGCCGCCACACAGATGGTACAGCGGTTATCATGGGTATTGGCCGGTCAGTGAAACTGCTGTTGAAGAAAAGTTCGGGTCAATGGATGAACTGAAGGAATTGATTGCGAAGGCACATAATCATAAAATAAAAGTTTTGTTGGATATCGTCGCTCATCATGTGCACATTGATAATCCGCTATATAAAGAACATCCTGAGTGGTTTGGGACATTGGATTTACCGGATGGACGAAAGAATTTGCGGTTGTGGGATGAACAGCGGTTGACGACATGGTTTGAACCGTATATGCCTTCATTTGATTATACAAAGTCCAATAAACCGATCGACTACATGGTTGAAAATTGCCTTTGGTGGCTGAAAGAAACAGGGGCAGACGGTTTTCGACACGATGCCGTGAAACATGTGCCAAATGAATTTTGGCGAGCGTTGACAAGGAAATTGAAGGAAGAAATAGAAATTCCGGAAAAGAAAGAAGTCTATCAAATCGGTGAAACGTTCGGAGATTATTCATTGGTTGCTTCGTACGTGAACAATGGACAGTTGAGTGCTCAGTTCAATTTCAACCTTTCATATTTTGCTATTCCGGTTTTTATCGAACCGGACGAATCATTTTCGTTGATCGATTTTCATATGAAGAAATCTTTTGAAGCCTTTGGGTGCAATAATTTGATGGGAAATATCATGGACAGTCATGATAAGATTCGCTTCATGGCCTATGCGGATGGCGCAGTAAAATTACAAGGGGTCGATACGCGCGAAATGGCGTGGAATAATCCGCCAACAGTTCATGATCCCAAGAGCTATAAGAAAGCTGCGTTGTACTACGCCTACCTGTTCACCATTCCCGGATTGCCCGTTGTGTATTACGGTTCAGAATTCGGTATGACCGGCGCGGACGATCCTGACAATAGAAGAATGATGCGGTTCGACGATTCACTGACCATCAATGAAAAACAAATGTTGAAGGAAACACAAAAGATCATTGGTATTCGAAACCATCACTCATCACTACGTTATGGTGATTTTTATACACTGCATGCTGATAAAAATATATACGCCTACAGTCGTTCGGATATGAATGAACGATTGTTGGTGATATTGAATAAGAATGAGAATGAAACTACCGTTGACCTTCAGCTTCCGAACGCCTATACAACAAAAGAATTGGTTGATGTTGTCAGCGGAGAAAAAGTCTCTGTGAAAGACCATAAAGTGGCGGTGTCAATTCCTGCCGTAAATTGGCGCATATTTGAAATACACTAATTTCACAATAAAAGATTATAAAATCTAAATAGTAAATCGAAAGAGATTATGGAAAAACCCCGGTTAAGTTTTTGGCAGATATGGAATATGAGTTTTGGATTTCTTGGCATTCAATTTGGGTTCGCTCTGCAAAACGCAAATGTCTCTCGCATATTCGAAACTCTGGGTGCAAGTATTGACTCGATTCCAATTTTGTGGATTGCTGCTCCCGTCACCGGTTTAATTGTTCAGCCAATCATTGGACACATGAGCGATCATACATGGAACAGATTGGGAAGAAGACGGCCATATTTTCTGAGCGGTGCCATACTTGCGTCTTCAGCTATACTTTTTATGCCGAATTCACCTGTGCTATGGGTCGCGGCTGGAATGTTATGGATTATGGATGCGTCAATCAATATTTCTATGGAACCATTTCGCGCTTTTGTCGGCGATATGCTTCCGTCCGAACAGCGCACGATTGGTTTTTCGATGCAAAGTTTTTTCATCGGAATCGGTGCTGTTATTGCGTCCGCCTTGCCATACATGATGACGAATTGGTTTGGCATTTCGAACATGGCTCCGGCGGGGCAGATTCCTGATTCCGTTAAATATTCTTTTTATTTCGGCGGAGCAATATTTCTTCTTGCGGTTATATGGACCGTTGCAAGAACAAAGGAATATTCACCTGATGAAATGGAAAAATTTTCTGAAAATACTTCTACTGGTGTAGAGAAGAATAATGTGCGCGCACCGAACGAATTAGTGACTGCTTCAAATTTCTATAGAAATGGAGTAGGCTGGACAGCAATCGGACTGTTCGGTTCAACAATCCTTCATTATGGTCTTCACGAAACTGACTATGGCTTGTATGTTTTATTTGTTGGATCGATAATTTTTGGAGTTATTCAAATTCTCGCCGGCACGTTGACCTCACCGGGAAAAATGAATGGCGGTTTTGTTTCTATTCTCAACGATCTTTATAATATGCCGAAAACGATGAAGCAACTGGCTGTGGTGCAGTTCTTCTCGTGGTTTGCATTGTTTGCAATGTGGATTTATACAACGCCTGCAGTGACACATCATATTTACGGCGCGACCGATCCGACTTCTGCGTTATACAACGAAGG
>JBBINR010000036.1:0-34581 GCA_037443785.1 Ignavibacteriales bacterium
ACACAACACCCGTCCCGCAAAGCGCGGGGCGGGAACGTTGTGAAAAAAAGTATGAACACATTCCCCGAAAAATTCCGAACCGGTGAGACAGTCCAATGGACGGCAGATGATGTTTCCGAACATGCCGCTGCAGACGGCTATGTAATGAAGGCAACCATCAACGGTGCGAATGGGAAAAAAACCATTAGCGGAAGTTTTTCCGGCAACTTTTGGAATTTTGTTTTAACGGCAACGGATAATTCTATCGCGGCAGGAGATTATCTCGTATTCCATTTTCTTGAAAAAGGAAGCGGTGCAAGCTCGGAAAAATATCCTGTCGGCACAGCGCAAAAAATACTTGTCGAAGCAAACCTGTTTACCGAACAGCAGATCGATATTCGGTCGCACGCGCAAAAGATGGTGTCGATCATCGAAACATTTTTGGAACGCATTGCAGTCAACCCCATTCATAGCGAAACGATCAACGGACGTGCGTACTCACGCAACAATATTCTCGAAGCGAAACAATTACTCAATCAATACCGCGCGGAAGTGCGGCAAGAGCAGCTCGATGAACAGATTGCCAACGGTGAAGGCGGCGGAGAGATTCTTTCAACATTTGAAAACGAACTCAGCTAAATGTTTGACGGTATAAAAAAATATATTCAACGGAAATTTGTCGGGCGCTCGTTCGAAGCCGCAAGCATCGGACGCATCACGGCGGATTTTCTTGAATCATCCAATGAGATCGACCAGGATATTCGCGTGCGGGGAAAACGTCTGCGCAATCGATCACGTCAGGCATACATCAATAACGCATTTGCTACGCGGCTTGTCGAATTATACGTGAACGATATCGCCGGAGAAAACGGGCATACATTCCAGAGCGATATCACGCGAAAATCCGAGGACAAGAAAACCGGTGACGTTTTTGAAGAAGCGGACTACGAAAAAAATTCGGCAATCGAAAACTTGTGGTCAGAATTTTGTAAAGCAAAAAATTTCAGCGTTACCGGAAAAGATTCATTCGGCACAACAAGCCGGAAAGCGGCAGCCGGAAGATTTATTGACGGTGAAGCATTTATCCGGCGTGTGTGGGACACCGGTGCAAAATTCGGATTTTATCTTCAAATCATTCCTCCCGAAATAATCGCCGAAGAATACAATGCCGTCCTGCCGAACGGTAACATTGTCAAGATGGGAATTGAACTGAACGAGTGGGGAAGACCCGTACGATATTACGCGCGGAAACGAACCGCCGAAGCGCAGTTGTGGGGAAACAGAGATGCATACAGTCAGCTCATCCCGATTGCGGCGGAAGATATGATTCATTGGTACGACCCGAAGTTTGCCGATCAAACGCGCGGCTTCTCACGGTTCGCGCCGATCTTGTTGTTGCTCACATGGTATCGTGACTTCACGACCAATTCCGTTCTCAATGCAAAAATTTCTGCTGCAAAACTTGGCTTGCTCTCCGATGTTGACCCCACGAACCCGATGGGCGAACTGCCGGGCACGGGAAAAGATGCAAAGAAAAATATCACGGTCAGCGCCAAACCGGGTTCATTCCAAGATATCGGAAGCAAAAAATTATGGCAGTGGGATCCAAAATTTCCGCACGAACAGCACGAACCGTTTTCGCGCGTCATCTTGCGCGAAATTGCGAGCGGTGCATTCGAAAGTTATTCATCACTCAGCGGCGATTATTCGCAGCACAATTTTTCATCACAGCGCGGCGAAGCCGAAAGCATTCATCGCGCCAAAAAATCCGAACAGCAGTCAATGATTGAAGCGATCGATCTCCGAATTTTTGAATGGATGCTCGAAGGAGCGGTGATGAAAGGATTGCTCAAAGTATCGTCGTTGCAGCCGCTCGAACAATTTAACAAACCATATTTTGCCGGTCCGTCGTGGGACTATATCAATCCCGTTGATGAATCAAATGCTGTTCGCAGCGACCTTGAAGCGTGTCTTGTCTCTCCGTTTGAGATCGCCGCGAAGAAGGGAAGAAAATATGAAGACATTTTGCGCGACCGTCAAGAAGCAATGCGATTAGAAAAAAAATATGGAGTGATGCCGGTCTATAGCAAGACGGGCAACATTTCCAATGAGCAACCGGCGGCAATGCCGGCGCCGACCGCGACAAACGGTAAACAAAAAACAAATGGAGTTGCACAATGAATAAAAAAATTTTTGAGGCGATGAGGAAAGCGGCAGCGAATTATATCATACAGCGTTCATTTCGAGTTGACAATACAAGTTATGATGAAAAGACCCGATCAATTGGAGCGGTGGCCATAACACAAAATCCCGTTTTGATTTATGACATGGAGCGATGGGAACCGGTGATGGAAATATTATTTATGGATGGCGCTGAATTTCCGGATAACAAACAAGTGCCATTTATTGATTCTCACGATAGATCAAGTTTACGCAATGCTTTTGGGAGTGCAAGACAATGGTTGTTGGAAAATGTGACACCGCCCCAATATTCATGTCGAGTATTTTTTGATTCAACCCAGGACGGAAAAGACATCGAGATAAAATATAAGGAAGGACATCTCACAGATGTATCAGCAGGATATCGTTGGCTTGAAACATATTATGTCCCTTCGGGTCAACAAATGGAATTTCGCGGACAGATCTATAAGGGTCCAATTCGATTGACGCCAAAATTTCAAGTAAGAGAATTAAGCGGAACAATAGTCGGCGCGGATGGCAACACTGGAACCCGATCCCTGCCGGAAGAAATAAAACAGATGCTCGTCGAAGCCGGATTGGATCCGAATGCATCGCAAAGGGAAGCAATAGAATTTTTACACGAACAAATTAACGATTCAAATTTAGACACAAATAAACAAGGAGATACAAATATGAATTTACACGGAAGAAAAATCCCGCTGTTAGATCCCGAACCGGGAGCGCACGGCGGAGCCGCACCAGAGCCGAAAATCAATGTAGGCGATGTGCAGCGCGCAGAACGCGAACGCGTAACGGCAATTAATGCCTACGCAGAACACTTCGCGAATGATATCGCCGATATGTCGGCACGTCGCGAAAACGCATTAAATAAAAATTTTACAGTACAGGACTTCGCCGCCGAAGTAATTGGCGAATTGGCGAAACGATCCGCTCCGGTAAATCCTTCGAAAGAAATTGAACCCGGTAACACATCGCTCCGCTCGCTCGGTGTCGATATCAAAGATCTCAAAGGTTTCTCAATCGTTCGCGCGATCAACGATTTGTCGAACGGCAAAAAACTTTCGGGCATTGAAGGCGATTTGCATCGGCACATTGTGAAAATGACCAAGCGGGAAGAAAATGAAAACAAGGTGATCATCCCGAACGAATTGATTTTCAACCAACGCGCATTAGAAGCATCCACGTTTGCAAAGGGCGGCGCGCTCATCGGTACGGATGTGATGACCGATGAAACCGTCGAATTACTTCGGAACAAAACCTACGTGGAAGAGCTTGGTGTCCGAACATTGTCCGGTCTTGTTGGCAATGTGGCGATCCCGAAAATTGCCGGCGGGGCTACAGTCTATTGGCTCGCGGAAGGTGTTGATGTAACGTTGAGCGATCAATCATTCGGGCAAGTCGCGGCAACGCCGAAACAATTGATGGCAGCAACCGCGTACACAAAGCAATTGCTCGCACAAACCGGCTTTGGCGTTGAGGCATTTGTCCGGCAGGATATTTTGACGGCGATGAAGATTGAAAAAGACCGTGTCGCACTCAACGGTAAAGGCGCGCAGGGAGAGCCGAACGGAATTCTCAATCTTTCCGGATTGTCAACCTCGGTCACATTCGGTGCAGCCGCAACATGGGCGAAGATTCTTGAATTTGAAACGAACGTTGCAACATCTAACGCCGACGCAGGATCGCTCGGATATCTGACCACACCGGCAGCACGCGGAAAATGGAAAGCTATCCAAAAAGCGGCATCGCTCGGATTCATCTGGGAAAACGGCAACATCGTGAACGGCTATAATGCCCGCGCAACAAACCAAATGCCAAGCAACCTGGCATTATTTGGCAATTGGAACGATGCACTGTTCTGCGAATGGGCAGGCATTGATATTACGGTCGATCCATTAACACTTGCCGGTTCCGGTAAAGTAAAGATCGTTATCGGATTGATGCTTGACTTCATCGTCCGGCATCCCGCGTCGTTTGCCAAATCAACCGATTCGGCAGCGCAGTAAGGAGAAAATGAATCATGGCTAAAGTGAAAATTACCCGCGGCACAACAATCGCGGGAAAAGATGTAAAAGCAGGTGAAGTGATTGACGTTGATCCTGCCGTTAAAGCAACACTGATATCGCAGAATCAAGCGGAAGCGGTCGTGGAAAAGCAAGACGAAAAGAAAAAATAAATTTTTCCCAAACAAATTTAGGAACGGTCGCAAGACCGTTCCGAGGAGAAAGCATGAAAAAGATTTTTGGAACACTGCGAGCAAACGCTCTTTTCGTGTTCTTCAATTTAAGCGCCGTGCTGGCGTTCTATTCGCCGGAATCAGCGCTGTTGGCAATATGTATTGTTGTTGCCCGGTTAATATTGATGCGTGAGGCGGAAGATGTAAAGACGTTCCTTCGGGCATTTAGCGGCGTTATTCATTTTGTAAAAATGATTATCGCACGAACGAATACAGATCCTTTATGGAGATATGGAGCGCTGGCGGCATTTATTGTTTTTATGCTGACAATCTCTCCGAAATTAGCTGGAATGGGTGCATTATTCGCGCTCGGCAATTTCATTTATGATTTGAAAAATGAACTGACAACGCTCACGCTCAGTAATGTTGCCGCGCGAACGTCCACCGTAACGGGATCGGCAGTTGATCTGCTTGGATATATCGGAAAGATTAAAATCCTGCAGATTGTCGGAACAGTGAGCGGCACGACCCCAACGTTAGACGGAAAGATTCAAGACTCCGCCGATGGTTCAACCGGCTGGGCAGACGTAACCGGCGCGACGTTCACACAGGCAACAGCAAGCGACGACGTGCAATCAATCGGGCTTGATACGCGTGCCGTGAAACGGTACATCCGGTATGTCGGCACAATTGGCGGAACGACACCGTCTTTTGCAATGGGTGTTGTTGCCGAAGGGCAGAAACAAACGAAGTAATTTTTTTCCAAGGTGAATGCGGAGTGATCTGCATTCACCTTCTAATTTTGACCAAACCAAAAAACAATGATTAACACACAAGATGAAGTCGATGCATTCTTTGATGTGAACGACCCAGGGCGCGAATCAATTCAGTACGTAGAATATGGAGCAGCGTCAAAGCCAATTGTCGTGATATGGGATGAACAATATGCAGCAACAAGCGTTGAAGGCTTGGAAGCAATGAATTTTAAACCGAACGCGCTTTGTCGTTCCGTCGATGTTCCCAATGCAACCGATAAAGATACCGTCGTTCGCAACAGCCAAACCTATTATGTGATTGATGTGCGGCCGGACGGGACCGGAATAACGCGATTGATTTTCTCTAAGGACGCGCCGTGAAACAGCAAATCATCATTGATCAAATAAAATTTGCGCTCGCGACCGTCACAACCACGAATGGATTTTATTCCAACATCGGAACGAAAGTCACCGAAGGGAAATCCAATCCATTCGGCGAGAACAGAATGGACGGCGTAGATGTGATTGATGGTGATGATGATATTGAAACGACAACAGAAGCGGAAGAAATTGAAAATCACAAGCTGCAGATCATTATTAAAACAATTGCAAAAAGTCCGCTCACGCCGGAAACAGCGAGGAAGCAAATCGCCGACGTGCGCAAGGCGATGAAAGCATTGTTGAACGATACATGGTGGATTGCCAATGTACGACGATGGACAAACAGCGGCAACAAATTTGAAGTTGAACAAGCGGGCGTAAAAATTATCGGAACAGAATCAATATTCATTATTGAATTTGACACATTGGCATTGGAAGAAGCATAACGCAGAAAATGAAACAGAAAAATTTTTAATCATATCTATTTGAAAGGAGTTACATCATGCCTATCGGGACACTTGGTCAAGATCGCCTAAAATTTTCGAACAAAGGCGGCGGAATATTAAAGATTGAAGAAATTGCCAGCGGCGGCTCGGCAGTCACAATGAAGTTTCTCTCGTTCCTCGGCGAGTCGGGGTTGAACATCGATCCGAAGAATGTCGAATTCAAAGACGAACGCGGAATGATGATGAACATTATTTCCGGCGGCGAGATTTGGAAATTCAATTCGGTCTTAATGCAGGTCGGGAAAGATGAGATCGATTATATCCGGCAGTACAATAAATTCTTCCATATCTATTACAAATCGGCAACCCGTCAAGACGGATACACACAGGAAATTTATATTCCTCTTGTGAAGATCACGTCACCGATCGATTTGAAATTCAAAAACGAAGCGCGCAATCTTCCGGTCGAATTCACGGCATTAATGCCAAAAGCGGCATTGACCACAACGCCTGCAGGATTAAGTGTTGCTGCAGATACGTATGGGACGATCTATGAATCCAACGCGCCGGTCGGAGAAGTCACGACATCGACCGGAACGATTTATACCACAATTGTTTAACGATAATCAAAACTCATTCTCCCCCTAAAATAATTCTCCCCCTTTTCAAGGGGGAGATACAAAGGGGGTCGAAGAAGGAGCCTAAGAAAGGAAAACAATTATGGCAAATTTACAAACCCGCTCGCGGTTCAGCACAGTCGGGCTGGGGAAACTTCAATCCCGCGAAATATACCCCGGCTCCGATGCAGCCTATGCGAATCTGGGAACTCTTGATGAAGAAGGCTCCGAAGTCCAAGATGTCGTCGAACCGTCAATCATCAAAGATGAAACCGGGAAAATTCAAAATGTCTTGTTCGACACGATCGGCTCGCGGTTTGTCACGAACTTAAAGCAGGTCGGAATTGACGAATGGAACTATATTAGCAATGCAATAACAAAAAGACATTCCATTCGGTATTCCGGTATGGCCAATTCCGAAATGTTTCAGTATTTCTGTTTCGAGCAAGGGCAGATCATTCCAAAGACGGACCGGAAATTCAACAAAGATCAGAAGCTGCCGTTCGAATTTGTCGGCATCAACAAAGACACATCCGGATTTACGACACCCAATTATCATCTTGCCGAAGCAAAAGCGAAAATACGCACCGATAATTTGATGTTGTGGTGCAATCCAAGAAACCCAACCACACCCGAGTTAGGCACCGCAAAGGTATTCGATATTTCCGGCTTTGCGCGTCACGGCGATCTCAATTCTGATTTTGCAACGATATGGAAAACCGGAAGCAATCCCGACAGTTACTTGCAATTTGACGGCGTGAATGATCAAGCAGATTTTGGAGATACCCTTAATGATGACGGCGTAAGTGATCTACTCCATGAATCATGGATAAAAATTCTCGCGGCCGATGGATCAACTCAGGTAGTTTTTGCTAAAAAGAATTCACCGCTTGATACAACAGTTGGTTATGCATTAACGCGTAACGGTGCAGATAATAGAATGTATTTTAAGATATCAAACGGAACTACAGCTGTCGAAGTTTTCTCACCAGCGACAGTTTTACAGAATGTATGGAAACATATTGCTGTCGCGATCGACAGGAATGGTACCGGGCAAATCTATATAAATGGTGCTCCAAGTGGGGCAGGTTCTTCTGTTGCTACTGTTCCAACGGCGACGAATACTCTTTCTCTCTATCTATCAAGATCAACATCGGGAACATTCGCGAACATTCAACAAGGCTGTTTGCGAGTTTACAACTTTGGCGCCGGCGGTCTTCCTTCCGATATCGCGACAATTATCTCCAATCATTATAACGCGGAGAAATCATATTATGGATTATAATAAAAGGTATATCATCGGCACACCGGCGAAGCTGCAAGAATTATTTCCGGCGTATAATGGAAACGATGTTCGCAAGTCGATCGATGAATCGCTGGCAATCTATGAAGTGAATCTCACTGATGATGAACTGGCGGCATTGAAACGAAAGACAAGCATCAAAATTTATTCGCTCGAAGAAATTCAAGTAGAACTTAATTCGCCGAAAGCCGAAGGGGTATGGTACGCAAAAGAAGTGGCTGCTCAAGATCAATCGCCGGCAGCCTCAGTCAATGAAAGCGATCTCGATGCCTGAACAGAACATCACAGAACAGTATCTCGAATTCGCCCGGTGCAAACATGTCACCTGGCGAATTCGCACGTTAAGTTATCCGGAATTCATGTCCGTTGTTGAAAGCATCGAAAAATTTATACAAGGACTTGCCGCCAATGAAGAGAAGGAATTGATTGTCTCGGTGAAAAATTTTCTCGGTGAAACAATTCCGCAGCTGGCAAAAATTATTGTCCAGCCGATCGCGCCGACACTCTTCGGGAAAATCAAAAACTGGATATTCATCCGGACAGAGAAAATTGATGTAACGGATCCGATTCAGTATGCCGACGTGAACGATATTGCCAAACTCTACGACGCTTTTTTTTTCTTGAATTCGCAGTGGATGACGAACTTGAACGATTCAGCGGTGAGATTGGGTACGACCGTAACGCAATCGTTGACGGCGGCAATAGCGATGATGACCCAATCCATTGGCGTGAAGTCCTCGACATCCTCGCCGACGGAAGAGAAACCGAATTAGAAAAACTCTCAGTGCTTCCGGCGGTCGACATTTTCAAAAAAATAATTCTCAAAGCAAAACAAAATCGCCGGCTCTTGAAGGCGGTAAAGAAACCAACCGGCGGAGATCTTGAATACTTACGCGATTATCTACAATAGTCATGGTGAGCGAAGTCGAACCATGACGTAAAAAAATGGAACTTGCTCTCAAAAAATACAAAGAAGATGTCCGATCGGCGGCAGTGAGCGCATTGAACAAAATGGGGCAGCGTGCCAAGACGCGAATTTCCTCTGAAGTCCGTGCAAAATACAATCTGCGAAAAGATTATCTCGACGATTTATTAGTCATGAAAAAAGCAACCTTCAATAATTTGACGGTTGAGATAAAAGCGAAAACAAAAAAAATCGGTCTCGATCATTTTGGAAAACCGAGCCAGGGCAGCCGTGGGGTGATCGTAGAAATTACGAAGGGAAAACCGGTTGAACTCCGCGTAAAACCGAAAGCAACATCGGAAACAGAAGGGCACGGCACAGCGTATCGGGGATTGCAGAAAGGAACAATCGGCACATTCATTGCACGCCGGGCGCGGGGAGTAACCTACGGCGGAGGAGATGAAACGGTATTTGCACGACAGGGGAAGAAAAATTATCCATTGCGTCGCGTCGTTGGTCCTTCGGCGGCAGATCTGGCGGGAGCGAAATTCATTCAACAAGTGATTAAAGAAGCGTATGAAACGGAATTCCCGAAATTGTTGGAACACGAGATACAATATTATTCACAACGATAAGTTCATAATTCATAATTGCTTTCATGGCATCCTCAGACGAAAAACTCATTGCGGCACTGAATCTTGATCTGACGGTTTTCAATAAATTGTTGGAGCAGGGAATAACTGCGGCAAAGATTTTGAAAACGAATCTCAAAGATTTGTCGGGCATTCGTGTCGGTCACGAGCTGGAAGACTGGGGAAGGATTCAGGAAAAAAACAATCAAGGATTAAAATCCGGCAAAGAGCATTTGCGGGAATTTTACCGCGAACAGCGGATTCAAGATCGCACCACACGCGAAGCAAGCCAGGCAGTGATCGGATTTACCGTAGGGCTTGCCGCACTCTTTTCGACAAGCGGAAAAGTAGAAGGAGCAACAAAAAATTTAACGCAATCGCTTCTCGCCGGTGTTACGGCGGCTCAGGGAATGGAATTCAGCACAGCCGCGGTGGGCATTGCCGGACGGAATCTCCCCGGCATATTCGGAAAAATTTCAAACAGCTTGATTGCGAATGCAGGCACAATCGGTGCGGTCGTCGGCGTCGGCGCGGGATTGATTTCATTTTTTATGAATGTGAATGAAGAAGCGAAAAAAGCGGCGGAGGAAGGGTTATCGGATTTTGAAAAGAAATTGAAGGATATGCCGATCGGTCAACAAGGCAAAGTGCAGGGATTTTTGGAATCACGATTAACGCAGTCAAAGAAGGATTTGGAAAAAGCGCAAAAAGATATTTTGAGCATCCCGGAATTTTTGCCGGGAAAAGAAAATACGTATCGGGAATCGAATCCTGCCTATACGCAGCAGATCCAGCTCATTCAGGCGAAAAAAGATGATATTGCGCTGACAGAAAAATATCTCGATAAAGCAAAAGAGATTTCGGAAGAAGCGAGACTGCAAAAGGATTACGAGGAATACACGAAGAATGTCATCATCCAAACGGGAACCCGGATTCAGAAGATCGATGCGCGGCTTGCGGAGATTAATAAAAAGAAAGCGCAAGGTGTAGCAGTCGATGAGAACGGAAAAAAGCTTGCCGATGAAGAACAGAAACTGCAGAAGGAGAGAAAAGAGCTAACGCAGTCCACCGATGATGCGCAGAATGAATTGGTGAAAAGGGCGAAGGAATCCTATTCGACCGGAAAGCTCACGACCGATGAGTATATCAAACAACTTGAAACAGCCAGGGCAATACTGATTGATGCGGAAAAGAAAGCAGCGGTTGACCGTGAAATTCTCGCCGTAAAAAAACAACAGGCGGAACAAGAGATCGCCATCGCACTCGCCGTAAAGTCCGCGCAGATCAATTTTAAAAAAGAAATTGAAACAATACGCCTGCAGGGTGAAGAAAATTATCTGAAGGCTGCGGCAAAAACGGAATACCAAAAATTAGCAATTGCCCGCACCATAGCATTGGAACGGATTAACATAGAAAATGATGCTGAGCAGAAAATACTCGATGCAAAAATTAAAGCAGTTAATCAGCAGTTAAATGTTCCAGGGTTAACAGACAAAGAAAAATCTGATTTATTGGCACAACGACAAGGTCTTTTCACGGAAAAATATCAGGCAGCAACGAAAACGAATGACAGTAAAAAAATTCCAGATGCACAATTCAATCAAGGCGTCGAAAATCTTTCGCAATCGATCGATGCAAAACTTGCCGGGAATCAGGAAGAAGAGCATGGCAATGTCACAAAGCTCGCAACAACGCAGCAGCTCAATGCGGCATTAATCGGCGAAGAAAATCGTCTTGTCAATATCGAAAAGCAATTGCTGAATGAAAAAGATATTGCGAGGAAGGAAGAGCTTGACCGCGAACGCGATGCCACCAATCAAAAGATCGCATTGATTCAAACGGAAATTGCCGCACGCGAAGAAGCCACAGCGCAGATGATTCAAAGCGGTTTTGCGGCGTATGATGCAAGCCAATCCATTGCGGCAAATATGGGGAACATTGCGCGACAATCTATTCGCCAGGCATTATCAGTTGCCGTTGCCGATTCGTTAAAATCGGTTTTTGCAACCGTTCCGTTTCCGTTCAGCATTATTGTTGCCGAAACAGCCGGCGCGGCAGTCGCGGCAGTCTTTGAATCGCTCGTTCCAAAATTCGCCCAAGGAGAAGTAAATATTGATCGCAAAGGAGTAGTGCGCGGTCCCGGCGGTCCGACAGAGGATGCAATACCGGCGATGATCTCGGCAGGAGAATCGATCACCAGCGCACGGCGAACATCGGAATATCCCAAAACGCTGCAACGGATCCATGACGGCACCTTGCCGAAAATTTTTGAGACAGCAAAATATGCCGCGGGGAAAGTCTCCATTGGGAAATATATATTTGACCGCCGCGATCTCATTCCGGAAGTGGTGCAGATGGCACAGCGAGATCTTGTCCGCACATCGACAACAACGGCAGCAGCAAAAAGCGAAGCACAAAGAATTGATGTCGGAGGAATTGAATCGCGGCTTGACCAACTATCGAAAGATATTGGATCGTTAAATTCAGCGATCGAAAATATGCCGCCGCCAACGGTGAAGATTGTTAATCCGATCACGCTTCAGGAAGGATTGCGGACGGAGATACCGGAATATGAAAAGTTCAAAGTAAAAAAGAATGTGGACTAAATGGACGTTACGCTCGCATTAGATGCAAGAGAGTTTATTGACTTGATGAATCCGCCGAAGCTCGCGGCAGGAACGGATATTGTCGTATCACAAGGCAGGGAGCGCGATGAATTCAAGCGAACCGTCGAAGATGTAAAGTTGAAGATTTCCGACCAGCAAAACGAACTGACGAACACGCTCCGCAAATATCCTATTACGTCCGTGTGGGATGTAATTGTGAAAGATTCCGACAGGCAGTTATTCGCCGGGAGAATTGACCGGCCGGTCACGAGTGACGTAAAAGAAGATTGGATTGAAGTGCAATGCTTTTCCAAGAACAAAGAATTTTGGGAAAAAGCGAAAGTGACGAAGATATTGCCCTTCATGCAAAATTCTTTTGTGAAAGTTGATACATCGATCTATTCCGAATATGTCCTGGTCTTGACACTCCTTCAATATAATCTTGACCGTTTTGCACAGGAAGGAATATTTGCAGGATATGATATCGACGCATTATATAATAATCGAAAAATACGCTGGGCATGGGGCTCAGATAGTGCCGATGTCGGAAATCAAGGAAGATATGTTGATCTCGATCCCAAGACGACAATCTATGAGATCTTGACGGCGATGGCGATTTATTACAATGCAGAATTTTTCATTGATGCCGAAACAAACAAATTTACGATGATTCGCAGAAACTCAATCCAAAATGACGTTGAGCACGATCTTGATGAATTATTGATCAACACGGAGGGAATATCATTCGATGACTCCGACGGAAAAAAATATGATTATGTAAAGGTTGCCTACGGAATACCGAAGCCGGCAGATATGTATACTCAGGATAGATCGGGATCAGGAATTCCTTACGACACAGTGATGTATACCTTGAAAACAATTATCGAGGGAATTGAATCGACAAGCAGTAATGAGTATGACCCCTATTTATTATTGAAGGTTGATCCATACGGAGGACCGACAACATCAAGTTACAAACCTTTCGTCATTCCAAATCCACCGACAGGGTTCACCTACGCTTCGATTTATCAAAAAGGCGATTCGGGATGGAGTAAAATAATTGATTTAAGCGATGAAAATATTTCAGCCAATGCAACGATCTTCGAACGCACATCAGAAGGGCTTGTTGTCAATATAACGCCAACACAAATTCACAACTTGGTAAAGACAAACGGCCAAATATTTACAAATTATTCGGTCGTCGGCGATCTTTACATACGGTATGATGAATTGATCGGCACATGGACGACATTATTCAAACAATCATCCGATATTGATTTACCGCAGGGAAAAATTTTCGATTCAACACCATCGCTGAAATTTATCAATCCGGCAACAAATCAAGTTGAAGCGACCAATTATTACTGGGCGTATTATTTTTTCGGCCGCGAATACGACATCAACATCTTTGCCCAGCAATTCCAAGATTTTTTCATCTATAAAGGAAAAATTTCCTGCACGATAAAGAATCTTCCCTATCGAGTCGGAGATACATTTATCACAGCAAAACATCCGAAGATACCGGCGGGAAAATATCTTTGCAAGAACGCAAGGAACAAATTGATGCGCGAACAAACACAAATTGAGTTAATTAAGATATGACCGATTTTATATCAGGATCCGGAAAACCAAGAGTGATCATCGAGCTGGCAAAGCAGAATGGCTATGTTGTCGCTTCCACCAACACGATCACCGATATCACCGAAATTCTTTCGGGGATTTCCGGCGGGACAGTTACGCTCACGATCAACGGCACGGCATACTCACAGGTCTTCAGCACCAACGCGGCAACGACCGTAACCAATTTTTTCACAACGCACGGAGCAACACTCGCCGCGCTCGGCATTACGCTTACCAACCCTGCATCGGCAACGTTACGCATACAATCAGCCGCAGCATTTACCTTTGCGGAAACAAGCGCAGGCACCGGCGGAACATGGACGGAATCGAGTATCGTTGGTTCGACAATCACAACATTGAAGCCGCACAAAATGGTAACCGGACAGCGATTGCGAATAATGGGACATGCGGGATCCACGCCGTCAATCAATGACACGCCAGTAACGATAACGGTCACCGGAGATTACACATTTCAGATTCCGATTTGGGTAACCGTGGCAGGAACAGGCGGAATGTTCGAAGCACTCTCATCATTTTACGAATCGACAGGCACAACGTTTTACAGCGCAACAGGATTAACCGAAACCGGAAGTCCGACATATCCTTCAGTGATCGCGGGAATGAGAATCTTGTCATACCGGACGGTGAGCGGACTTGATTATCCGACCTTTGCAAAGATAACGGCAAAAGCGACCGGTGCATTAACAATTGACAGCAACGGATGGAGCAACGGCACGCCGACGAACGGAAAGAGATTCATCGTTGATGGATGGATTGCCGATCTTCCGTATTGCCAGGAATTGACAGAGCGATTTGAAGCGGACGATCTTGTGCATGAACTCTTTGCCGGTGATGCAGGAACAATTGACGAAGTGAAACATCGCGGCTGGAAATATTATTTGAAGTTGGATTACTCAAAATACATTTCCGCCGATACGCTTATCAACATGAGAGATTTTCTCGCCGCCGCAAAGAATGATCGCTTTATTGTGATACCGAGGATCGATAAACCGCAGTTTCAATATGTCGTCCGTTTTGTCGATCCGATAGAGCTGTCGCGATTCGGAAAATCGCCAGGCTATAAGAAGCCGATTTTTTCATTCAAGGCGTTAGAGAATCTACCCGGGTTTCCAATTGAAAATAACCGCGCAGGATATGGAACCGGCTATGCAACAAATTATGGTGTGAACTTATGATACGATTACGAATTGGTAAACAATACTTATCGCTTGCCGCACGATTAAAAATTTTATTTGGAATGTCGAACGGAATAATCCTACAAGTTCCAAATATAACGATGGAAGAAAATGAGAGCTTGATCATTCATTCCTACAAGGGAAATGATACAACGATTGCAGTAAAGACAAATGATGATGGAGCGTTGCGAGTATTATTCTCGCCGCCAAACACGAGAAAAGATTTTATTGATGTGAGCAGTGGTGAATTAGACATTGAACCGGAATTACGCAAAAGAATAGAGGGTAAATAAATGGCACGACTTGGAACACCAAATTTAGGAATCGGCACATGGCTCGATAATGAATATCCCGGGGCGGGATCGCAAACCGTTGCGAACACTGGATTGAACGGTAATTGGCTGCTGCTCGATGCGGCAGTCGGCACGCAGCATAATGCCGACGGATCGCATAAACCGAATATAATTAAAGGAAGCAATCTTGTTCAGTCCGGTGCGGATAGTGTTGTTGATGGAGTGACGTTAGGATTTAATTCAAATAAAATGGAAGCGAAGGATGCGGGAATTACGTATGCAAAAATTCAAAACATATCTGCGCCAAATAAATTATTAGGACGCAAGACTGCAGGAGCAGGAGCAACCGAAGAAATTAGTATTGATGGAAACACGTTAGAAATTCATGCAACAAACGGATTACAGGCGAAAGATTTGGGAGTTACTGCTGCAAAAATTTCCCGTGACAACACCAGGACCAAGCAAGTCTTCACATTTGCGTGGACGACAGCCGTTGGAGCAAACGTATGGGCGGCATGCAACGGAAGAGTTTTTGACGGATCATTGGACGGTATTGTTATGTCCAGACCTGGAACGATCACCCGTGTGGAATTTTTCTATATCTACTCATCAATGACACAAAACGATACCATTACTGCTGCGTATGGTGCCGCCGGTTATGGTTTTGTAAGGGGAGATAGATTGGGCGGAAAAATTACAGGCTCCGTATCGAATTATCAATTGAATTTAATGAAAAATTCGTCAATTGTTGTAGCGAATAATTCAGCCAGAGCAATAAGTGATGGAGGTTATATGACTGTGGAAGTCGAATTTGATTAACCAAATGAAATAAGTGTTCAATCATTTTAGTTGAAAAAAAATCAGAGGAGAAAAATGTCAAACGAAGAAAAAGAAAAAAAGGTATCGCTCAATCTTGTAGCCTGGAGCGCAATCATCTTATGGGTAATTCGAACCGTCTTTGATGTTGGTGCGCTCTATGCAACGTCGCAAAACAAAGAATACGTCGACAAGAAAACCGAAACACTTCGACTGGAGTGGAAAGGCGATCTAAAAGATATCAGCGACAAGCTTGACAAACTTATTCAGGAGAAAATGAAATGAACTGGCAAAATCTTTTACAACCAATCGCGCAAATTGCAATCTTTTCGATATTTATTTCTTCATCAATTGAAGTGATCAAAGGAGTATCGGCAATCGGCATAAAGCAACTGCTACTTGACCTATGGAAAACGCTATGGCACAATGAGGACATGAAATCGGAATCATTTCCGGTATTGAATTTTGCGATCGCACTTTTGTTTTGTTGGAGTTTCAACATCACACTTATTCAGCGGATATTCGATCTATCAAACTTACCGCATCAAGAACTTGCAAATTTTCTTGACTACTTCGGCACGGCCAGTGTGACCTATTTGGGGAGCGATCAATTCTTTAAGAGAATTATCGATGCGAAAAAAAGTGCCGATGAAACAATTAAGGGGATAACCTCATGAACAGCGCACTTGCTATTAACCGGTTATTGCGTTTGCCTGCCGATCAATTCTTTCAAGAAGCCTATCCAAAGAGACAGATCTACATTCATCACACCGTTGGCGGAAGCGCAGAGAGTTCATTCAATTATTGGAAAGACTCGCCGGAGAAAGTAGGAACGGCATTCATCATCGATCGCGATGGAACGATCTTCGAGACGTTCGATCCACGGTATTGGTGTCATCATTTAGGACTGCATCACAAACGCAATACGCAGTTAAATCAACAATCGATCGGAATTGAGTTGGCCAGCGAAGGGGCGTTGACGCGAGATGATGCGGGCATACTCAACGCATTCAATGGGAAGGCAATCTTTAGACAAACATACATCGACAATCAGTTTACATGGCGCGGATATCGCTACTTCGATTGCTACGAACCAGAGCAAACGAAATCGCTCTACAATCTTGTGCAATATCTCTGCGAACAATTCAGCGTGCCGAAGAAGTGCATTGCGCAAGAAGACGGGACAATCTACTCGGAGAAGTTTTTCGATTTCAACGGCATACTGGGCCATTGCAATGTGCGAGAAGACAAGACGGACCCGCATCCACGATTCAGGTTTGATCATTTGCAGGCGTTCTTAAATGGTGCAGAATTAGGACAGGCGGTGCCATTGCCATGAAAGATGTTTCACTCCTCATAATGCTTATTGTTGGTGTTATTTTTGCGCTATTATTTTTCAACGAGAAATCGAAACGCAATCCTTCGGCAATAATTCGCGATACCATCTGGGTTATGGACACGATCCGACCGAAGCAGCCAAAGCCGGTGATTATTCCGGGTGAGCGCGATACCATTACAGCAATCGATTGGGCGGTAATGGATTCGATAAAAAAAATCTATGGCGATTCAATTGCATCATATCTTGCAGAAAAATTCAATCTTGTATATGAAGATACACTGCAAAAAATGAGCGTGAAGGTTAGTCCGTTGTTGAAGTCAGCTCTCTTTTCTCCATTCTACAAACCGATCCGATTTATGCGTCCGGAGATAAAGGAAACGCAAATCATTCAAAAGCGGTCATGGTTTGAAGCGTATCTTGGTGCGGGATATCGAAAAGCCGATTCATCACAAGTTTATTTTTTTCTTGATGCAAATTTCAATGTGAGCGACAATTTTACATTCACGTCGCGCCTTTCCAATGAAGCAATCGGCGCGGAATTGCGGTATAAAATATACTAATCACGCCGAACATCCCGCACTAACGACCTACCGGAAACACAAACGAAAGCGCAATGCTACTGACGACGACATGCACACACATCCCGATGAAGAAGCCATCGGGATGTTGTTTTTTTGCAAAAAGGTGTGCCGTAAAGTGTGCCGCCATGTGCGTCTTTAGCGCGTTTAGCGTGTTTAGCATGGGTGTGAATAGCTGAAATCAGGAAATTTTAGTATATTCACAAAAAAGTATCTCACTTTTAAGCAGAGGGTCGATGGTTCGAGACCATCCGCGATCACAAATAATCCCCGCAAATGCGGGGATTATTTTTTTAAACACTTCTTATTCTCAAATTCAAACTAATTTTGAGAAAGACGTGTTTGTCTGTTTTTCTCTTTTTCCCAAATCTCACAACTTGATTAATATCCCCGTTGATTTTGCATGAAATTCTGGTAGATTGAACCAACCTTTAATAACTTCAAGTTACTTATGGAAACCAGACACCGAACCCTTCCACACTTGTTTGAAGAAAGTGTAAAAAAATTTCCAAATAATGTTTTGTTGTGGGAAAAAAAGCGAGAATCTTATCAGGGAACGACGTATGCTGAAATATCAAATCTTGTGCATTTTTGTGCAGCCGGATTAATGACTCTTGGAATTCAAAAAGGAGATAGAATTGCGTTAATTTCAGAAGGAAGAAATGACTGGGTTGTATCGGAGCTTGGAATTCTTTTTACCGGTGCGATTGATGTTCCTGTCTCGGTAAAAGTCGACGAGCTTTCTGATCTTAAATTTCGGCTTTCCCATTCCGGGAGTAAAATGGTGATTGTGTCCGGCGGACATGCAAATAAAGTTCGGTCGATAAAAAATGATCTTCCCGTACTTGAAAAAATAATTATTCTTGATGGTGAGACGCAGAGCGGTGATGAAGTGACGTTCGATTCCGTGCTTATGAGCGGGAAAGAATTTCTTAAAACACATGTCCATGAATTCGAAGCACGATGGAAATCTGTAAGCGAACATGATGCTGCCAATATCTGCTATACTTCAGGAACAACTGCCGATCCCAAAGGAATCATTTTGTCACACCGAAATTATACGGCAAATGTTGAGCAAGCGTCGGCATTACTGCTAATCCCACAGCACTATTGCTCTTTACTCATTTTGCCATGGGACCATTGTTTTGCTCATACCGCCGGAATTTATACCCTTATGAAAAATGGGGCGAGTATGGCATCAGTGCAGGTTGGTAAAACAGCGCTGGAAACTTTGAAAAATGTGCCGCTGAATATTAAAGAGATCAAACCGATCTTTTTATTAAGCGTTCCTGCATTGGCAAAAAATTTTCGAAAGAATATCGAAAAAGGCATTCATGAAAAAGGTGAGAAAATAGAAAAATTATTTGGGAAAGCACTCTCGCTGGCATATAAAATCAACGGAATCGGATGGGATAAAGGGAAGAATGCGACCCTGATTGAAAAATTTCAATATCGGTTATTCGATACTTTGATTTTTAAAAAAATTCGTCAGGGATTTGGCGGGCGATTAGAATTTTTTATCGGTGGAGGAGCATTGTTGGATATCGATCTCCAGCGATTTTTTTACGCAATTGGAATTCCAATGTATCAAGGATATGGACTTTCTGAAGCAGCTCCTGTTATTTCCGCCAATGTTCCTCAGCGGCATAAGCTTGGTTCTTCAGGTTCAATTGTTCCAGATCTTGAAGTGAAAATTTGTGATGAACATGGAACATCATTACCCGTCGGTCAACAAGGCGAAATTGTTGTGAAGGGTGAAAACGTAATGCTCGGCTATTGGAAAAATGAAAAAGCCACAAATGAAACAATTAGGAATGGATGGCTTTTTACCGGCGATCTCGGGTATATGGATGAAGACAATTTTTTATATGTGCTTGGAAGAGAAAAAAGCTTGCTGATAGGGCATGACGGTGAAAAGTATAGTCCGGAAGGAATCGAAGAAACATTGGTTGAGAACACACAGTTTATAGAACAGGTAATGCTGTATAATAACCAATCGCAATATACTGTAGCGTTAGTTGTGCCGAACAAAGAAAAAATTCTTTCCTATCTGCTGCTGCAAAAGTTGTCGGTTCACTCAAACCAAGGACAAGAGGCAATTCTTCGTGCTCTTGAAGCAGAAATCTCTGAATATAAACCTGGAGGAAGATTTTCAGGTGAGTTTCCGGATCGATGGATTCCTTCGGCAATAGCTGTTTTGGGAGAAAGCTTTACGGAGCAAAATCATTTTTTGAACAGTACGCTGAAAATGGTAAGAGGAAAAATTGTTGCCTTTTATAAAGACAGAATTGATTTTCTCTTTACAGCTGAAGGGAAAGATGTTTGCAATCATCTAAATAAAACTATTATTAAAAGAATGGTCGAATAACTATGGAAAATCTTATTGATGCGATTCTTTCAAATCAGTTGTACTTAATAATAACTGCAGGTTTGGTTATTGCGTTAATTTTTTTTGTTATAAAAAAAATGATCAAACTGCTTCTTTATGCTTCTATTGTTCTGATTGCGTTTTTAGGATATTTAATTTATAGTGAAAAGCCCGTTACATCCGTTGTCGTTCCGGCTCAAAAAGCAGTTGAAAAAGCGGAGCAAACTATAAACGAAAAAAATAAAGAACTTCAAGAAGTAAAGAAAAAAGTAGAGAAAGAATTGAAAAAATAGCGATTGAAATTTTGATAACATCAAACGGTGTTTTATCGTATAGAAAAAATTTTTGAATTCTAAAATTAATGGCGTTGGTAAAACAAAAAAAGCCGCGAAATATTCCGCGGCTTTCGTTTGTAAAAACGATTTGTTATTTGAAAAGAGTAACAATCCAATAAGACAATACGCCAATTACTGCTGAAGCAGGGATTGTAAGAATCCATGCTGCAACAATATTTCCCGCGACGCCCCAGCGCACTGCTGATGCTCGTTTCGTCGCCCCAACACCCATAATTGCACCACTGATAACATGTGTCGTACTGACCGAGATACCGTTGAATGCCGTAACAAGAAGCGTAATGGCTCCTGACGCTTCAGCTGCAAATCCGCCGGAAGGCTTTAACTTTGTGATTTTTTGTCCCATCGTTTTTACAATTCGCCATCCGCCGAATAATGTGCCGAGAGCAATCGCAGAATGTGATAGGAAAATTACCCACACCGGAACTTGGAATGTTTGGACTTGCAGGAAATCTGGAAGTCCAGCAACTTTAGCTGCTGTTGCAGTAACAAGAAGGGAGGTAATAATACCCATCGTTTTTTGAGCATCGTTTGTGCCGTGTCCGAGACTGTACGCCGCCGCAGAAAGCAACTGCATTTTCCGAAATGTGTTATTGATTTTTGAAGAAGGTCGTCTATGATAAATCCACATCAATGCCGTCATGATAATAAAAGCCATAACTAATCCTAACATCGGTGCAACGGCAATAAAAATAAGTGTGTTTGTCCAACCGCTATAAATTACGGCATTGAAACCGGCCTTTGCAATTGCCGCACCAGCATAACCACCCATTAATGCGTGTGATGAACTCGCAGGAAGTCCGTAATACCATGTGATGAGATTCCAGGCAATTGCTCCAAGAAGTCCGGCAAGAATTACCCATTCATCAATCAGCGTAATATCAATCAATCCTTTACCGATTGTTTTTGCAATATGAACATCGAACAAGAATGCGGCGACAAGATTAAAAAAAGCTGCCCAGACGACTGCTTTCCGCGGAGTTAATACTCTGGTCGAAACAATTGTTGCAATTGAATTTGCGGAATCGTGAAATCCGTTAAGGAAGTCAAAGACAAGCGCTACGAAAATGATGAAAAAAACAAGTGATAGCATAAGCGTCACGCATTTTTAATGAGAATTGACTCGAGCACATTTGCGACATCTTCGCATTTGTCTGTGGCTGTTTCCAACGAAACGAGAACTTCTTTCGCCTTGATCAGTTCTTTTGCATCGTCTTCATTCTCAAATAATTCTGCAATGGCCAGATTAAAGATATCATCGGCATCATTTTCATATTGATTTACTTTTTGAAGAATTTTATTTAACTCTTCGGCCTTACGCGAATCGCTGAGAATTGCAATTCCCCGCTGGATTTCGAGAGAAGACTGATAAATGATATCAGTGAGTTTTTGTATATCGGTCGAATTTTTTTGGATCTTATATAAATGAAATCTATTGGCGCTTCCATGAATGTAATCAATGACATCATCCATGCTTGACGCGAGTTTATAAATGTCTTCACGGTCAAACGGAGTTACAAATGTGCTGTTCATTTCCGTAAAAATACTGTGCGTAATATTATCGCCGGCATGTTCAATATTATTGATAGCATCGATAACTGGCTGGCGTTCGCTTTTTCCCAAACTTGGAAGGGTGCGAAGAGTTTCAGCTGCTTCTACCATTGTTTTAGCGAGGTTATTGAACATGACAAAAAAATGTTCATCATGGGGAAGCAATGCCTGGATTAGTCTATCAAGTTTCATAATCGTATCATCTTTCTGTTGTTGGCGAATTCATACTGGGCACAAACATACCGAACAATGGGTAAAAAAGAAAGGATTTCCAATGTTAAGAAATTATTATCAATTTGAAATCTCGAAAAATTGTTATACTTTTTCGATGCACATGATGATTTCATTATGGAGAATTTTATGAGTACTTCCCGCCGTTCATTCTTTAAAAAATCTGCGATTGCACTTGGATCATCGGCATTTGTCGCTTCCAAAGCATCGGCATTCTCTTTGTTTAATATTAATTCCAAATCGAATAAAACGATGAAACTTGCGTTCCGTCCGTACACCTTGGAATTAAAACACCGATTTACCGTTGCGGAGGCAAGCCGAACAGTAACGCCTGCCGTGCTCACGGAAATTGAATATGATGGTGTTGTTGGATACGGTGAGGCATCGCTCCCTCCGTATTTAAGTGACTCTCAAGAAAGTGTGACAGAATTTCTCAAGCATGTTGATCTTTCAAAATACGATAGTCCATTCGATCTCGAAGATATTTTATTAGATATCGACCATATGAGATTTTATAACACCGCTGCAAAAGCTGCGGTTGATATTGCGCTGCATGACCTTGTTGGGAAATTAATGAATCAACCATGGTATAACATCTGGGGGTATGATAAAGAAAAAACGCCTACGACAACATTTACTATTGGAATTGATAAAGCCGACGTCGTAAAAGAAAAAACAAAAGAAGCGAAAGGATTTAAAATTCTTAAAGTGAAGCTGGGAAAAGATAACGACAGGGAAATGATTGAAAGTGTGCGGGCAATTACCGATGTACCGCTCACTGCCGATCCAAACCAAGGATGGAAAGACAAACATTACGCACTTGATATGATTCATTGGTTGAAAGAGCAAGGCGTTGTGTATGTTGAGCAACCGATGGCGAAAGAACGATTAGAAGATCACGCATGGCTTACCGAACGGTCTCCATTGCCGATTCTCGCGGATGAAAGTTGTCAGAGACTTTCGGACATGAATATTATCAAGGGAGCGTATAGCGGAATCGTCATCAAATTAATGAAGTGTACTGGTTTGCGCGAAGCCCACAAAATGATTGATCTTGCTCGTGCATACAATCTTAAGATTATGTTCGGTTGCATGACAGAAACATCATGCGGGATATCAGCGGCATCGCAACTTTCGCCAGTTGTCGACTGGGCAGATTTGGATGGAAATTTATTAATTACCAATGATCCCTTTAAAGGAACAACGGTGGTCGATGGGAAATTGACGTTAACAGACCTTCCGGGAATTGGAATAAAAAAGATTTGATCGTGAGAGGGTGCGTGTTATGCTTGGGTGTGCGGGCGGGCATCTTTTAGTTAATTTTTCCTTTTCATTGCTTCGTACAATATTACTGCACTGGCGCTTGCTACATTCAGTGAATCAACGCCATCTTTCATCGGAATGGTGACGAATTCATCACACTGCAGGAGTATTTCAGCCGAAATTCCATGTCCCTCCGCACCTAAAACAATACAACTGTTTGATGAAAAAGGTGTTCCCCCAATTTCTCTGCTCTGCATTTGCGGATGAGCGGCATAAAGAATTATCCCTGTCGATTTCATTTTTTGAATATCCGCTAGTGAATCATTTGCATAGACAATTGGAAGTTGAAAAATATTTCCCATCGAATTTCTCACCGAACGACGCAAATAAGGATCGCACGAAGAGGGAAGAACAATCAAAGCGTCTACGTCGAAACAGACACAATTCCGAACGATAACACCCATGTTTTCAGAATTTGTAATTCCATCGACAAGCACATACCGCGAAGTTGCTTTTTTCTTTTGCAGCATTTCTTCAATTGATATTTGCCGCGGCACTTTTGCGACAGCCATAATTGACTGATGTAGCCGATGTCCAACAATTGATTCCAACAATTTTTTTTCACCCACGAAAATTTCAATCCGGTGAGGATTATTTTCAATTAACATCCGATGAAGGTCGAGCCACTCAGCGGAGAGGAGAATTGAAATCGGTTCGATTGAACTTTCAAGAAGGCGCAATACAACTTTTTCGCTCTCCGCCACAAAAATTCCCTGGTACAGGTGATCCATTGGGCGACGCAGCGTTCGATACGGTTCAAGTTTAATGGATTCTAATGATGAAATATTTTGAATTGATTTAATCATGGCTCTCTTTGGAAGTCAGGCAAAAGTTTGGTATTTTTCTTATTATTCGAAATAAAAAGGGTATTAATGACTTCAGTTCGTGTACGGTTTGCGCCAAGTCCCACAGGATATCTTCACGTCGGCGGATTGCGCACTGCTCTTTATAATTATCTTCTTGCGAAAAAAAATGACGGCACTTTTATCCTGCGAATTGAAGATACCGATCAATCTCGTAAAGTGGAAGGCGCTGTTGAAAATTTAATTGAATCGCTTCATTGGGCGGGAATTGATTTTGATGAGGGACCGGGAAAAAATGGGAATTCTGGCCCATACATTCAATCCCAACGATTGGAAATTTATCGCACCCATGTTCAGCAATTATTGGATCAAGGAGCCGCATATTATTGCTTTTGCACGTCGGAACGATTAGAAGAACTTCGTAAACGGCAATCAGAAGCGAATCACGCAACAATTTATGACCGTCATTGCAGAGGAATTTCAATTGATGAAGCAAAGCGGAGAGCCGCCAGCGGAGAATCTCACACCGTACGAATGAAAGTTCCAATTGACGGTGAAGTTATTTTTACTGATCAAATTCGCGGAACCGTCAACATCTCTAATCATATAACGGATGATCAGGTGCTGTTGAAGTCTGACGGATTTCCGACGTATCATCTTGCCAACGTCGTTGATGATCATTTGATGAAAATTAGTCACGTTATTCGCGGTGAAGAATGGCTGCCGAGCACACCCAAACATATTTTGCTCTATCAAGCGTTTGGGTGGGAGATTCCTCAATTTGCGCATCTCCCATTATTGCTCAATCCTGATAAAAGTAAATTAAGCAAACGGCAAGGAGATGTCGCTGTTGAAGATTATCGTTCAAAAGGATATCTCAAAGAAGCGTTGGTGAATTTTGTGGCGCTTCTTGGGTGGAATCCCGGCGGTGAAAAGGAAATTTTTTCTCTTGAGGAATTGATAAAGGAATTTTCTTTGGAACGCGTTGGAAAATCCGGAGCAGTATTTAACATTGAGAAGCTCAACTGGATGAACCAACAACATATAAAGTTGGCTTCAGACAAAAGCCTTTTTGAAATAATAAAACCAATTGCTCAATCACGGGGTCTTCAACATGTTTCGGATGAATATCTTACTCACGTCATCGGGTTGATGAAAGAACGTGTTGTGCTCCTTCCTGAATTTATCGACTCATGCCGATATTTTTTTGATGATCCGATTGAATATGATGAGAAGGCTCGTGCAAAAAGCTGGACTGCTGATGCACCGAATTATTTACGAAAATTGGCGGAACGATTTCAACTGATTACACAGTTTGAATCAGCTTCTGTAGAAGCAGCATTACGTTCGACAGCGGAAGAATTTTCTGTGGGTGCAGGTAAGTTGATCCATCCACTTCGACTTGCTGTTTCGGGTGTTCCTAATGGCCCATCGTTGTTTCATATGATTGAAGTGCTGGGAAAAGAAACAACAATGCGAAGAATTGAACGCGCGTTGCAGCAATTGGGGTAAGACAATAACGGCATTGCTTCTGGAGCGATGCTTAAATATATTCCTACATGAAAAAATTCGACATCATTAAATTGCATAATGCCGTGTTCTATGCGTATCACGGAGCATTAAGCGATGAGCAAAATCTTGGCGGAAAATTTGAGATTGATGTCGAACTGTATTGCGATTTATCGGACGCAAAAACAAGTGACCATCTCAGCGAGACGGTGAATTACGAAAAAGTCTATGCAGCGATGAAGAACGTAGTGACAGAAAAAAAATATTTTTTGATTGAAGCGCTTGCGCATTCAATCGGCGACAACATTCTTCAAAAATTTAGCGCTGTGCAAAAAACGATTGTTCGTGTGCGAAAACCTGGCGCACCAGTGCATGGTGTGATTGATACAATAGAGGTGGAGGTTGAAAACGAGCGATGAGGCATTTGGTGTATCTTGGGCTTGGATCTAATGTCGGGAACAGTGTAGAGTTTATTGCCGAAGCAATTCGAGGGATTTCACGATTTGACGGAACAAGTGTTGAATCAATATCGCCTGTGTATCAAACAGAACCTGTTGGCGGAGTCGCGCAAAATGATTTTCTCAATCTTGCCGTGTGTGTCAAAACTGAATTTGAATATCAGTTGTTCCATAAAAAAATAAAGGAATTGGAACAAATTATTGGCCGAAAGGAAACGGTACGCTGGGGACCGCGCGAAATAGATATTGATCTGTTATTATTTGATAATCTTATTGTTGAGACTGAAACCTTGAAAATTCCGCACCGAGAAGTGCAAAACAGAAAATTTGTTTTGCAGCCGTTGGCCGATATTGCATCGAATGTTGTCCATCCTGTTTTTAAAAAAACAATCGGTGAAATGAATTCTGAATGTACAGACACCCACGGAATTATGTTTTCCGATCAATTCACTTCACAACTTTTATTGCTGATCAATGATTCAATTACAAACCCGACCCGCTGACATCAGATACATAGCCATTGAAGGAGTGATTGGTGCAGGAAAGACGACCCTTGCGAACATGATTGCAGAGCGTTTGAATGCAAAACTCGTCATGGAAAAATTTGAAGAAAATCCGTTTCTGCCGAAGTTTTATGAGGATCCGGAACATTACGCGTTTCAAACGCAAATTTTCTTCTTACTCAGCCGCTATAAGCAGCAACAAGAATTATTCCAGGGAGATTTGTTTCACAACTTTTTGGTCTCCGATTATATCTTTGATAAAGATAAAATCTTCGCCTATCTGACTTTGCAGGATGATGAATTAAAGTTATACGAATCGCTGATTGGGACGATTGAGAAAAATATCCCAACTCCCGATCTCGTCGTCTATCTGCAATCAAGTGTGGATCGGCTGATGGCAAATATTAAAAAAAGGGGACGCTCGTTTGAAGATAATATGTCGCAGGAGTATATCAAGGATTTGAACGAGGCCTATAATTATTTTTTCTTTCGGTATAAAACAAGTCCGCTGTTAATTATCAACGCGACGGAAATTGACTTCGTCAGCAATCCGGAAGATTTTGAAGATTTACTGGAGCAAATTTTGCGGAAAGACAAAGTTCCGGTTGAGTATTACAATCCGAAATCGAAGGCAAAGTAGCTATGTTATTCCGTTTTATCGTTTGGCTGATTATTGGTTTCATCATTGCAAAAATTTTTGGCGTGCTTCTGAAGACTGTTCGTAATTTTCTGTTTCCTCCGAGCTATATAAAAGGATCAGTCAGAGATCGGAAAGAGAACCGTGAGCAGCATGAAATTCAAGACGTAGATTACGAAGAGATTAAAGATAAAAAATAATTTCCAATGGCATCGGTCGAAAAATTTATTAAAAGATTATTGCTTCAAATTATCGGAATGTTCCGCTCCGACAGAAAAATCTCGCCAAAAGAGCTTCCCGTTAAATATTTCAAACGAATACTTCTTATTCGACAACATGATCAGCTTGGTGATTTGTTAATTACAACGCCGGCAATTCGCGCTGTCCGAAAACGATTTCCCGATGCACACATTAGTGTTGTTGTGCGGGAATATACTGCGCCAATGATGTGGGACAATCCGCATATTAACGAAGTCATTGTATTCTATGAAAAATTTAAGCAATGGAACTGGGTGACATTTCGAGGTTTTCTTCAGCAGCTGCGTCAACAAGGCGGATATGATTGTGCAATTGTTTGGATACAGAAATGGCGTTCACTATCATCCGATATTATTGCAGTGTTGAGTAAAGCAAAATATATCATCGGACCCGACCACATAAAATTGGTTCCGGATGACCCGGAAAAAATTTACAATGTCGTTACGCACCGGGCAAAAGTTCAGCAGCACGAGATAGAACACAATCTTGACATTGTTAAAGCGATCGGCGCTCAACCTGATGGGTACGAGTACGATCTTGAAATCGATAATGAAGAACGCATTCAGGCTGAAATGATTTTTCGATCAATGGAAATTCATACTACACTTCTTGTTATTGGAGTTCATTTTGGCACGCTTGATAAAACCAGAAGATTTCCTTTAAAAAAGTTGGCACAAGTGATTGATTGGCTGACAACAAATTATGAATGTGAAATTATTCTCATGATTGGACCGAATGAAGTGGAATTACGTGATCAATTGCGGGGAATGATAAAATCGAAAGTATATGCAGCTCCTATTATGCCGATTCGCGTGGCTGCTGCATTTATGAAACATCTTCATCTATTCTTGTGCAATGATACCGGTACACTTCACATCGCATCGGCGATGCGTGTGCCGACCGTTTCGTTCCATGGGCCGAATGATCCGGCAATATGGAAACCGATGCACCCGCGTCATATAGGGGTTCGCGCTGCGGACACGAAAATTACTTCGATAACTGTTGAAATGGTGATTGAAGCTCTAAAGGCACAATTACATGATCATCGGATGACGAAACTATCGACGGATTGAATTTGTTTGTACTGCTGTGATGAACAATAAAAGTGAACTCATGAATACCATCGATTTTGAAAGAGAAATTCTTCGTCTCAAAAAAGAGATGAATGCAGTGATTCTTGCTCATTATTATCAAGAATCTGAAATACAAGACCTTGCTGATTTTGTTGGCGATAGTCTTGAGCTTTCACGAAAGGCGGCGTCAACGAATGCCGATGTGATCGTTTTTTGCGGCGTTCATTTCATGGCGGAGACAGCAAAGATATTAAATCCGCACAAACCGGTTTTACTTCCCGATCTTGAAGCGGGATGTTCGCTCGCCGACGGCTGTCCGCCGATTCCTTTTAAAAAATTAAGAGAAGAGCATCCAAATCATCTTGCAATTACCTATATCAATTGCAGTGCTGAAGTAAAAGCGTTGAGTGATATTATTTGCACATCGAGCAATGCAGAAAAGATTGTCAACCAAATTCCAAAAGATCAGCCGATTCTTTTCTCTCCCGATAAAAATCTTGGCGCATACATCAACAAGAAAACAGGCAGAAACATGCTGCTGTGGAATGGCAGTTGTATCGTTCACGAGACTTTCAGCGAACGGAAACTGATTGCTTTACAGATTGAACATCCAGACGCAGAATTGATTGCTCATCCGGAATGTGAGGATGTGATTTTACAAAAAGCAAAATTCATCGGTTCAACGAGTGCTTTATTAAAGTACGTGCAGAACACCGATAAGCAAGAATTTATTGTGGGAACAGAGGTAGGAATTATTCATCAGATGGAAAAACATACATCGGGCAAAAAATTTCTCCCTTTGCCCCCTGATGAAAATTGTGCCTGCAACGAATGTCCGCATATGAAGCGTAACACGATGGAGAAATTGTATCTTTGCATGAAGAACATGAATCCGCAAATTCACATGCCAGCAGATCTCATCGAACGTGCGAAAAAACCAATTGAGCGAATGCTGCAAATGAGTTGATAAAAAATCCCGCCGTGAGCGGGATTTTTTATTTTTGTAGATGGTATATTGTTTTACTATATTTTTGAGAATTTAATAACAAAGGAACTCTATGGCGTCAAAATATTATATCGAAGATCTTTCAAAACATGTTGGTGAATCGGTGACACTTCAAGGCTGGTTGTATAACAAACGCTCCAGCGGAAAAATAAAATTCTTATTGCTTCGTGACGGCACGGGAGTATGCCAGGGAGTTGTCGTGAAAGCAAATGTGAATGAAGAAATTTTTAATCATTGCGATGAATTAACGCAGGAATCTTCCTTTGCAATGACGGGAAAAGTCAGGAAAGAAGATCGCGCACCCGGCGGCTACGAAATGGATGTGACTGACGTGAAAATAATTTCAATCGCGAAAGAATATCCTATTACGCCGAAGGAACATGGAACAGATTTTTTAATGGATCGCCGCCACTTATGGCTTCGCTCTTCACGCCAGCATGCAATTATGCGAGTGCGTCATGAGATTATTCGAAGCATTAGAGAATTTTTTGACAATCGCGGCTTTACCTTAATGGACGCACCGATCTTCACTCCTGCCGCTTGTGAAGGAACATCAACACTATTTGAAACAGAATATTTTGATCTTGGTAAAGCATTTCTTACACAGTCCGGTCAGTTGTACGGAGAAGCCGGTGCAATGGCGTTCGGAAAAACGTATGTGTTCGGTCCGACATTTCGTGCAGAAAAATCTAAAACACGTCGTCATCTTACCGAATTCTGGATGGTCGAACCGGAAGTTGCATTCAACGACCTTGATGATAACATGGATTTGGCTGAAGCATTTTTGCAGCATATCGTAACAAATGTTCTCAACAATCGTATGCCCGAATTGAAAACTCTGGAACGAAACGTACAATTTTTGGAAAACGTAAAGAAACCGCTGCCGCGAATCACGTACGACGAAGCGGTTGATATTCTTCATAAAAAAGGAATTGCATTCGAGTGGGGAAATGATCTTGGCGGAACTGATGAAACGGTAATTTCAGAACAATACGATCGTCCTGTCATGGTTCATCGATATCCGTCCGCAGTGAAAGCATTTTATATGAAGCGTGATCCAAAGAATGAAAAGCTTGCACTTGCTGTTGACGTACTGGCACCGGAAGGATACGGAGAAATTATTGGTGGAAGTCAACGCGAAGAAGATATTGATCTTTTACTTGCTCGGTTGAAAGAGCACAATCTTCCGCAGGAAGCATTCGATTGGTATCTTGATCTTCGTCGATATGGCTCAGTGCCACATTCGGGATTTGGGCTTGGAGTAGAACGAACTGTTGCATGGATTTGCGGATTGGAACATGTGCGGGAGACCATTCCATTCCCAAGAATGATCTATCGTATAACGCCATAATGATATTTGCTCTAATTCTATTTTGATAACTTTCTTTATTTACATATAAAAAATTTATGGAAACTCCACAACAATACGCCGCAAGAATATTGGGAAATGTTGAAGGACAAGATTCAATGAAGGTTCTTTCAACTACACCGCAAAAGATTAAAAAAATTCTCGGAAAGCTGACAAAAAAATCGATCTATAAGAAACCTTCTGAAACGAAATGGTCAATCGCGGAAATTGTTGCCCATCTAGCAGAAACAGAACTTGTGAATGGATGGAGATTTCGCATCATCGCTGAAAAAAATGAAGTGCCAATTCAGCCGTTTGAGCAGAATGACTGGGCAAAAAATTCGAACTATCAGAAAACGGATGTAAAAGCAATGTTGAATCTATATTCTGTTTTGCGCGAAGCGAATTTGCAGTTTATCAAAGGATTGCCGAAAGAGAAATACGAAAATTTTGGAATGCATGCTGAACGAGGAAAAGAATCAATTTCTCGTCTTATAAATCTTGAAGCGGGTCACGACATCAATCATCTTCGTCAAATCGAAGCACTTGCTGCCTCATATAAACTTAAGAAAAAATGATGCTTATTGCCAAAAACCTTCGAAAACAATTTTCAACGGTTCTTGCTGTTGATGATGTTTCATTGGAAGTTAAGCGCGGAGGAATTTTCGGATTAATTGGTCCAAACGGTGCAGGAAAAAGCACGACAATCCGAATGCTGCTTCACATTACGACATCGGATGCTGGAACAATCACGTACGACGGGCAAGAATTTTCGGATGCAGTTCGAAACAAAATTGGCTATTTACCTGAAGAGCGCGGACTGTACAGAAAGAATGGGTTGCTCGATACAATTATTTATTTCGGCTCATTGCGAGGATTAACACCTCATGAATCGAAAAAGCGAGGATGGGAATGGTTAGAGCGGTTCGACCTTCAACAATACGCAAAACGGAAGGTTGAAGAACTCTCAAAAGGAAATCAGCAGAAAGCGCAGTTCATCACCACCATTTTGCACGATCCGGAACTTGTTGTGCTTGATGAGCCGTTTTCAGGTCTTGATCCTGTCAATCAGATTGTAATGAAAAATGTGTTTCAGGATTTGAAACAGCGGGGAAAGGCAATAATTTTCTCGACCCATCAAATGGATTCCGCAGAAAAGTTATGTGATGAAATTTGTTTGATTAACAAAGGAAAGATTGTTCTCGAAGGAAGCATTAAAGCGGTCAAGCAGAGATTCGGAACAAACTCGCTTCATGTAGAATATGACGGTGATGGGAAGTTTCTTTCGTCTCTTCCATTTATAAAAAAGGCAAACGTCTATGAAAATTACGCAGAGCTTTCCATCGTTCAAGGAACACGAACCAACGATATTATCAGTGCAATAAGTTCACATATTGAGCTGCGTAAATTCGAGTTTGTTGAACCATCGCTCAATTCAATTTTCTTGGATGTTGTTGGCGTGACGAGCGAGGCGATGGAAAAGAAAGAAACGTTCGAAACGGCATTACCTGCCCCAAAAATTAATTTGGTTTCAAAACATCCAAAAGTTCGAAAAGCATTCCTTTCACTTGCAGTCTTATTGGTTATCACTATTGCAATAACAATCGTGAATATCAAAAAACCACAACCAGATTGGTTATCAGTTGGAGTATTTTCAGCTGGTTTGCTGTATTCAGTTTTTCGGTTACTGAAGGAAAAGAAGAATGCCGAAAGAGAATATGCTGAGGCAACAAGAGGAGAACAACAATGAGCAAAACTCTTGCCGTTGCAAAATGGGAATTTGTTGAAAAAGTAAAAACGAAAGCATTCATCATTGGATTGGTGATGATGCCGTTGATCATGTCCCTCTTTGGCATTCTGCCCGGATTGCTCACAAAAAGCGAAGAAGAGCAGGCCAAAAAGATCGGCATTATTGATGAAACACATTTTATCTCACCACAGCTTCAAACCCAGTTTTACGAAAAATATAAATTAAAAGATGGTTCTCCAATTTACCAAGTAGTTCCAATTGTTGATTCGGATTTGGGAACAGAGCAACTAAAAGTTATTGCATCGGCCAAACTTACGTCCGGTGAGATCGCCGGATATTTTATTATTCCTTTCAATGTCGTCGATAGTGGTAAAGTCGAATATCGATCGGAAAACGTAGGGAACGTCCGAGATCAAGAGCGGTTTTCACGAGTGTTAGAAGAAATTATTTTAGAACGCCGTGCATCGACTGCAGGCTATGATCCTGCGGTGATAAAGAAATTGACAAAAGATGTCGATATCAAAACTATTAAGGTTTCGAAAGAAGGAACCGAGAAGGAATCTGGATTTTTAGATACGTTTTTTACGGGATACATCTTTATCATCATGTTGATGTTTTTGGTGATGACCACCGGACAAATGTTGATTCGAAGCGTATTGGAAGAAAAATCAAACCGTATCATCGAAGTGCTTGTTTCTTCCTGTTCTTCGCGTGAATTGATGATGGGAAAAATCCTCGGGCTTGCGCTGCTTGGAATGACCACGGTAATTTTCTGGATCATTATCCTTCTTGGAGTGAATATTGCGTCACCGATTCCTTTCGCCGGATTTGAAAATATTGTTTTACCGTTGATCTATTTTGTGCTGGCGTATCTGATGTATGTTGCTGTTTTTATCATGGCAGGGTCAACAGTTTCAACCGAACAAGAAGCGCAGCAAATGACACAATATGTAAGTCTTGTTTTGATTCTTCCCATCGTCCTTGCCGTGCCGGTAATGTTAAATCCCGATTCACTGATCGTGAAAATTCTTTCGCAAATTCCATTTGTGGCCCCTACAATGATGATTATGCGATTTTCTGTACAAATGCCGGAGTGGTGGGAAATCGGATTGTCGATTTTTACTCTTCTCATAACTATCTGGCTGCTGATGTGGATGGCCGCAAAAATTTTCAGGATTGGAATTTTGATTACAGGGAAGAGACCTAATTTTAAAGAAATTATCAGTTGGATGCGTACTGAATAACAGGGAATCTATGAAAAAAATATTATGTATTACTCTAGGAATGCTAATGAGTTTGAACTTTTTAAATGCACAAGTCGCTGTTTCAAGCGCCCGTGGTGAAGGGTTCGGAACAGGAGTGCATGGATTAGGCTTTTCGGGCGGAGCCGCAAACGGTGTTGGATTAAGTTATCGCTACCATCTGGAAGGAAAAAGTTCTCTGCAAGGAATTATAGGAGTGTTCAGACCAAAAACGACAGACACATTTTATTCCTTTGGCATTGAATACCAACAGGATTTAACAAGAACTGCAGCTGCTCGGTTCTTTTTTGGAGGTGCGACGACGT
>JBBINR010000037.1:0-32852 GCA_037443785.1 Ignavibacteriales bacterium
TCCCAATCCTGCTCCAACATATGGTTTTAATTGACCTTCCATGGCAATATTGTAATGGACGTTTGCGTTGATTGCAAAGTCACTGAGTTTCCATTTAAATCCAGAAACGTCTTTTGAGGTAGAAAAATATTGAATTTCAGGGAATAAACCGAAACCTGGCGTGAATTCACCTAAATCTGCATGAGCAGCAATTGCAAAACCGCCAAGCGATTCTGTTGACGATCCTCCGTTGAAAGAGACCGACGAATAACCAACTGTTCCGCCTACCCCATTCAATTTCAACTGTGCAAGGGATAAAGAACTCATCGCGACAATCGCCACAACAACAAGAAAAAACTTTTTCATAAATGAACCTCCATTAAGATTTTGAGTGAAAGAATTTGACTATCGAAGGCATTGCAAATATATATGTGGTTTACCCTATAGTCAAGAGAAATTATGTCAGGTGAATTTAAAAATAGAATATGATTGAAGTGCTTAACGTGCCGGTTATGTAATCGGTCGACGCCTTGCTTCCGTTTAATAATATATTAGTATTTAAATTTTGCACATACTTTGTGCGGCTATACGTTATATCAAAAGCAAACGCATCGGCAATGTAACCACTGCCGAATGAAATACCGGAACCAACAACTTGATTGGTCGTTGATGTTGTACTAAATGTTCCACTAAAATTATCGTAGTTCAATGTCTCATCAGCGAGAATGGTCGGAACAGTTTTATAACCAACTCGCAAAGGAATAACTGCTTTTTCCATCACAACCAAATACTCTGCACCAACTCTAAATTCGTTCAAACTTTTATTGCTTTCACTGATATTGCCAATATCAGTTCCATTCACAGATACTTTTTTATCCGCATACGATCGCATTTCGTAGTCCAAAGCAAGTGTGAGATTATCACCGATGCGGTACGATCCTCCAAACCCGATCATAAATGGCATATTAATTTCTAATGAACCGCCCCCTTTTGAGACATCACCTTTTAAGGTGAACGGAGTCCGCATTGTGAGGCCAAGTTTTAATGGAAATCCATTTTGCTTTCTTTCAAAATCAAATAGGCCTCCAATCACAAAATTTAATCCCGAAAAATTTACATCAGTGGAATTTTGATCAATCACGCTGCCTGAATTTGATATAGTCTGGCCAAAATTCCATGAACCAGTCCAAATATTTACAGAAACGCCCGCAGAAATTAGATCGCCAAACGTAGCGGCGATTCCAGGAGTAATGGTGTTGGCACCACCTTTTGATTCTTGCTTATATTTATAAGTGCCGTAATCTTCGGTTTTGTTAAGGTAAAAATCTAATTGACGTTGGAACGCAAAAGCGGCAACAATTTTTGTATTTCCTTTTGATAAAGGGAAAGCAAAACTTCCGAAGTTCAATGAGAAATGTCCTTGCGATTCTTCGGAACTTGCAGAACTGGAATTATCTGAATAATTATACCCGACTTTTTCGCTAATGTAACGAGTTACTATCGATGCTTCTGCTCTTTCCAATTGTGTTAATCCTGCCGGATTCCACACAACAGCAGTTGCATCATCTGCCAATCCAATAAATGCACCGCCAAAGCCTTCGGCTCTTGCACCAGCACCAGTCAAATTAAAATCTTGTGCAGAAGAAAGAGAAAAGCATAAAAGAATCGCTGAAAAAACTTTTATCGATTTGGTCATAGGGTCTCCATAAAATTATTTGATAATAACTTTGTCGCCTACCTGAATATTTTGCTCTGTGTCAATCGATTTAACTGTTGCAAATTTATCGTTTACTTGAATAACGATGATCTCTCCGAGTCTCGTTACTTTTTTTCCTAAAATTTCACCTGAAATAGGATGTTTGATACTTTCGCCCTCGCGAAATACGACGCATTTTGTTCCGCGTTTTACTCCATTAACACTTCCGATATCGATAAATAATTCATCTGCATCTACTTTAATAATATCTCCTTCAATAATCGGTAATTCATTAATCACCAATGTTGCAGCATTTCCAACTGTATTATCAATCACTTGTTGAGAAGTATTCTCAGAGTTTGCATCTTGGGCAACAAGGGTCTCAGCAGTTTCAACATCAACCAGACGGACGGATACTTTCAATGAATTATCAATGACTGTCACTGTTCCAATTACCAGTGCATCGGCACCTGCAATCTTTCCTAATTTGACGGCAGTTTTATCATCCACTGCTCCCGAGGCTTGAACTTTTTGCTCCGTAATAATCTTATCAATTGCAGATCGTTCAATGACTTTGAAACGCCGTGAGTTGACTAATTCATTGATCAATTTATTGGTTACAACATCTTTAAATTTTGCTGCTGCCCCTTTTCCGTCAAAGGGCAATACAGCAATGGCAAGGCGGGAACCAACTTGGGGTACTGCATTTGGATCATATTTTCTCGACACAACGATAAGATTGCTTTTTGAAGGCTGAATCGACAACGACGTTGGCGGTAGTGAAGATATCGGTTTAGATTCTTCGGCTTTCGACTCTGGTTTTGATTCATCCTTCTTTACAAATTTTGGTGGCGCAATGCCACCAGAAGCTTTACGGAAATATTCCTCTGCCCGGTCTGTTGATCGATAAGCAATAGAGAGTTCAAGTTCTTTTTTTGCAAGGTCGTTTTCACCGAGCATGTAATGGGCAATGCCAATCTCCCGATGTGGATAATATTCGATAAAGTGTGTACCGTATGTTCGTTTTCGTTGAACATCTTCAAATTCAAGCGATGATGCCGATTTAAATTCTGCCATTGCCCTCTGCCAATCTTGTTTTTCCATATACTCAAGACCAGCAGAATAATAATTATAGAACTTATTTTGTGCGGGTAGAAAAACAATTCCGAAGAGGAGCAAGAGAAGTGATTTCTTCATAGGTATTCTCAAATTCTGTTTGATAATATGTAATTCCCTTGACAGTGTCAACGGAATATCCATTAAGAAATCGATTTCAATCCAAGTTCCAGAATTTCAAGCAGGGTATTAAATTCTTTTTCCCCGGCAATCAGTGGGGGCAGTATTCTAATCACTGTATTTGCGGTTGAATTAACGAGAACCCCATGCTGAAGCATAAAATCGACTATTGTCGTACTTTCTTTCGTAAGATTTATACCAATCATATACCCAAAACCGCGAACTTCTTTGATAACGGGATATTGTGATTTCAGGTCATGTAATTTTTTGAAAAAATAATTAGAGTTCGTTTTCACATTTCTTAAAAATTCATCGGTCAGCACGATATCAAGCGTAGCGATGCCGGCCGCACATGAGACAGGATTTCCTCCGAACGTTGTTCCATGAACGCCGTATGACCACACATCAGCAACTTTTTTTGAACCGAGAATTGCACCCAACGGCAAACCACCGCCAATAGGCTTTGCAACAGTAACGATATCGGGTTGAAAATTAAAATGTTGATAGCCGAACAGCTTTCCTGTGCGCCCAATTCCGGATTGGATTTCATCTGCAACGATGAGAAATCCGTATTTTTTCCGTAATGACTCAAGGGCATCAACAAATTCTTTTGTAACGCAGACAATTCCTCCTTCACCTTGGATACATTCTAGAAAAACGGCACACGTAGACTCATTTACTTTTGATGTAAGATCATTAATATCATTGAAAGTTATACTTCCAAAGTTTGAAAGAAAAGGTTCATATCCGTCTCGGTATTTTTCTTTGTCCATCAACGAAAGCGCACCCATCGTTCGTCCGCTAAATCCATTGCTCATTCCAAAAATCATTATTTTATTTTTTTGTTTCCCCCACTTGCGGACAAGCTTGATGGTTCCTTCGATGGCTTCTGTTCCGCTGTTGGAAAAAAATATTTTTTCAAATCCAGACAGCTTAAGAAGTTTCTCCGCCAATACGACTTGTGGTTCCTGGACAAAAAAGTTTGACAAGTGTGCATATTTTTTCATTTGATCGTTTACCGCCTTGACTACTGCTGGATGTGCATATCCAAGTGCATTGACAGCCAAACCGGAAAACATATCAAGGTATTTTTTCCCATCTTTTGCAAACAAATAGCATCCTTCGCCGCGTTCAACTTCCACGTGAAGTCTTTTATATGTATGGAAAAATAATTGCGATTCTTTATCAATCATTGTCATAATTCTTCGTTTCGTTTTTGTAATATTGAAAAAAGTGTATGGTAAAAATTAATTTGGGACGACAATTCATCACGTGAACCGTCATTTTTCACTATAAAATCTGCAGACTGTTCTAATTCTTCAGTCGAAAGTTGGCTTAGCATTCTCGCTTTAATTTGGTCGGCTGATAAATGATCTCGTTCCACAATTCTTTTTATACGAAGTTTGTCATCGGCAGTAACTGCGAGAACATAATCCAATATTTCATCCATCCCAGATTCAAAAATTAATGCTGCTTCTATTAAAACATATTTTGCTGAGCTCTCTTTTGAAGATTTCCAGCGGTCAAATTCTTTAAAAACGTAGGGATGGATAATTGAATTCAATTGAAGAAGTTTTTCTTGCTCCGTAAAAACAATTTCTGCCATCACTTTTGAATTGATGGACTTTGACGAAAGATCAACAGATTCAGCACCAAAGAATTTTACTAATTGGGTTAATACTTCGGGATAGATTTGCGGAATTTGCTTGGCAACAAGATCAGCATAAAACACAGGAACGTGAAGCTTTTCAAAAAGCGAACACACAACAGATTTTCCACTTCCGATCCCGCCGGTAACCCCAATTGAAATCATATGTAATAGAAATTATTTAGCGTAAGATACAGATCGTATTTCGCGAATAACAACTACTTTTATTTGACCGGGATATTCCATTTCTTGCTGAATCTTTCGAGCAATTTCATGGGCAAGTTGATCTGCCATTGCATCATCAATTTTATCATGTTCTACAATTACACGGACTTCTCTTCCGGCTTGAATTGCATATGTTGCAGAAACCCCCTTAAATGATTTTGCGATCTCCTCAAGCTTTTCAAGTCGCTTAACATATCCCTCAACAGATTCACGCCGAGCTCCAGGACGTGCTCCGCTAATCGCATCGGCTGCTTGCACCAAAGCAGCAATTGGATGTTCCATCGGAATATCATCATGGTGAGCACCAACAGCATTAACGACGATAACATGCTCGTTGTATTTTTTTGTCATCTCCAATCCTATAATGGCGTGTGGACCTTCGATGCTTCTGTCCGCTGTCTTACCAATATCATGCAAAAGTCCAGCTCGTTTTGCCAAATTTACGTCGATTCCAAGTTCGGATGCCATAATACCGCACAAATAAGAAACCTCAATACTATGTTGCAGCAAATTTTGTCCATAGCTTGTACGATATTTCATTTTGCCGATATGCTTTGTTATTTCGTTATGCGCACCAGGTAAGCCGACTTCAAGAAGCGTATTCTCGCCGACACGCAAAATTTCCTCTTCAAGTTCCCCTTTCACTTTTTCCACAACTTCTTCAATTCTCGCCGGATGAATTCTGCCGTCGGCAATAAGGCGTTCCAATGATATTCGTGCGACTTCTCGTCGAAATGCATCAAACCCTGATAAAATAACAGCTTCAGGCGTATCATCGACTATAACATCTACTCCTGTTGCAGCTTCAAAGGCGCGAATATTTCTTCCTTCTCGCCCAATAATTCTACCTTTCATTTCATCACTTTGAATATTAAGAACGCTAACGGTAGTTTCGACAGCATGATCAGCGGCAGAGCGTTGAATTGCTTGAACAATGATCTTTTGAGCCTCTTTTTTCCCCTCTTCTTTTGCCTTGTCGCGAATTTCCTTTAGTGTTTGAGATGCTTCTGTCTTTACTGAATCAAGAAGATTATCCAGCAATAGTTTACGTGCCTCATCCCTAGACATTCCAGAAGCGCGTTCTAAACGAACGTTTTCTTCGGCAACCATTTGGTCCAGCTGATTTTCTTTCTGTTCAAGGTCTTTTGATCGTAAATCGTTTTGTTTCTGAATTATCTGAACTTCTTTTTCTTTTTTATTCAGCAGTTCAACTTTTCGATCAATATTTTCTTCTCTTGAATTGAGCTGTTTTTCGTATGCCTGCAGTTTATTCCTTTTCTGATTGGCATCATTCTCAAATTCGTGTTTCTTCCGATACCATTCGTCTTTTACCTCTAACAATTTCTCTTTTTGAATTGCGGCAGAGTCTCTTTCAGCATCAGCAAGAATTTTTTTTGCTCTTTCTTCTGCAGAGGAGATTTTGTTTTGGCCAATTTTACTGTTAACAAACCATCCGATAAAAAATGAGGTAATGCCAATAAGTCCTACAACAATGATATTTATAAGATTCGTGTCCATTCAAACTCCGGTATTTAAAATAAAAAATCCGCATATCAACTTGAGACAAGTGTAAAGAAAGAACTCTTTCTTTGACACGGTGGGTGCTTGCCTAATCGTCTCTTACTTCCTCCGTTTGCTATTCCGGTACGCCGGACAACCCTAAGGCTTTCGCGCTATCATACATTGTATGATTGAGGCCTGTAATATCACGGTCATGAGTCAAACTCCCATGATATTAAAATATCAGTTCTTTTTTATCGTTGTCTGTAGCTGACAGTGCGGATGTTTTATTTTCTTATAGATTCTCCTATTATATATTACGATTCCGTGCTGTGAATACTGGTATCCAAATAATTTGTTATCTTTGAAAGTTCATATTCCAATGAAGTAACTAATTGGGAATTTTTTTCTCGTTCTTTATAAAGATCTTCAGTAATATTCAATGCAGCGAGAACAGAAATCGTCAGTGGCGGTTGCTCCGGAATTTTATCATGAACACTATTGATCATTGTGTCCACGTGCGTTGCAACTTTTTTTGTAAATTCCTCACTGTCCCCGCGAAGAGGATATTCAGAACCAAAAATTTTAACACGTACGCTTTTTCTGTCCATAGGTCGTAATAAAAATAGTGTTCGGTCTGTCAGCCGAAAAATACTACCTTTTATGGTGAAAGATATTGGTCTAGTTTAGCAATAACTGTCTTAAGTTTTTTCTCTAATTCTTTCTTATCCTCAAGTGAGAGGTTCAAGGAACCGTTTGGTATGCCATTATTGCTACTACTCAACTCGGTTCGTAGTTGTTCAATAGCCGTTTGTTTCATAATGGAATCATTCTTTGAATGCTGAAGTTCCTCTTCGAGATCATCTATTCGTTGGAGCAATGATTTCTTCTCCTCCCGAAGAGTGGAAATAAGCAGCGATGCTTCACGTGCTTTTTCCCATAAAGCACTCAAGGCATTCTCTATTGCAGAAGCTGAATCGATTGATTCTTGATCTAACTTTTGGTCCACCATTCTACCGAATTATATGCTTCGTAATGTTGCTTCGAATGTTGATGTCACTGATTGAATTACTCTTTGGATAATTTTTTCAATCTCAGCATCATTCAAAGTTTTTTCTGAAGAATTCAATTGGAGTGAAAATGCTAAACTCTTTTTTCCTTCTCCCAAATTTTTTCCAGAAAAAACATCAAACACTGTAATGCTGGTTATCAATGCTCCACCGGAATTTCTTATTACATTTTCTATTTTGGAAACCTGAACTTCATCTTCCACAATAAATGCGACATCTCGTGTCACAGTTGGAAATTTCGAAAAACCGGTAAATTTTCTTGCACTGTCAAAACTCATTAACACATCAAGATTGATTTCGCTAAAGAACACATCCTTTTCAATCTTAAATCTGTCAAGAATCGACTGCCTTACCTTCCCTACAAAACCGACATAACTACCATTTATTTCAACAGTCAGGGTCAATTCAGTTAAAGAACTTGGTGCATCATAGCAAATTAAATGTATATTGTCAAGCCCTAGCTGGCTCAAAAGAGATTGAACAATCCCCTTTATGTCATAAATATCTACACTTCGCTGCTTTTCTGCCCACGACAATGGTGACGCCTGCCCTGCCAAGCAAATCCCAAGCGTATTTTGCTCATAAAATCCATCAACATACTTTGCAGGAATTCCATCTTCGACTTTTTTAAAAATCGATCCGATTTCAAAAAAAGTTAATTTTTCAGCCCCGTGATTATAATTGTAAGCAACTGATTGCAGCATCGTCGGCAACAATGACGGACGTAATGTTTCATGGTCAACACTCAAAGGATTTTTGACATTAACCGTAGCGTCAGAAATTGCCGAAGAAATTTCTTTCCCAATAAGACTGTTCGTCATGATCTCATTGAAACCATTCGCTTCAAACCAACTTCGCATCGCATTGATTCTTTTTTCTATAATATCCGGATGATTGAAAACAACACTTACCGATGTTTGATTTGAGATATTATCGTATCCATAGAGCCGCGCAACTTCTTCGATCAGGTCAATCTCTTTTTCAATATCGGGACGAAATGTTGGTACGACACAATTAAATGTCTCTTTATTTTTTCCATTCTTTACCGTAAGACCAATTGACGAAAGGATGCTTTTTATTTTTCTCGACGGAATGTTAGATCCTAAAATTTTATTAACACGATCACATCGCAACATAATTTTTAGGGGTTCAATTGGAGTGTCGTAAACATCGGTTACACCTTGGACTACATATCCTCCAGTTAATTCCGCGATCAACTTGGCCGCACGTGCCGATGCTTCAATAACATTATGCGGATCAGTTCCACGTTCAAATCGATAAGATGCGTCAGTACTTATGCCTAATTTCTTTGATGTACGACGGACGCTTATCGGATTGAAATATGCACTTTCCAACACAATGGTAGTTGTCCCAGAGGAGATTTCAGAATTTAATCCACCCATTACACCTGCGATAGCTATCGGACCTCGTCCATCACAGATCATCAGTTCCGACCCATCTAAAGTATGTTCTTTCCCATCAAGGGTAGAAAATTTTTCGCCGGCGTTTGTATTCTTTACAACAATCACTTGCTTTGAAATATTTTTATAATCAAATGCATGGAGGGGCTGTCCGTATTCCAACATAACAAAATTTGTAACGTCAACGACATTATTTATAGGACGCAAACCTGCCGCTGTCAAATAATTCTTTAACCAATCGGGTGATTCTTTTACCGTAGCTCGTTTTATCATCCGAGCAGAATACCGCGGACAATCTTTTTTATTAATGACCTTTACCGTCAACTGTTTATCAATTGAAAGATTTTTATTTTTGGGTATTTTAATACTTGGGGAAAGAATCTTTTTCTTATATACGGCGCATAAATCGCGCGCAATACCAATATGACTTAAGCAGTCAGGTCTGTTCGGTGTAACTCCAATCTCAAATGCAACATCATCCAAACCAAGATAGGAAGCTAACGTTGTTCCCACTTTTGCAGTAGGTTCTAGAACTTTTATGCCATTTTTATCTTCCCCTAAGCCCAATTCAAATTCGGAACAAATCATCCCGTTCGACTCTATTCCGCGAATTGCTGTTTTAGATAGCGTAAAAGGCTTTGCATTCGGATCATGCTGATTTTGAGGAACAACGGCACCTGGAAGCCCGACAATAACCATTTGGCCTACGGCAACGTTGGGTGCTCCGCAAACAATTTGTTGACCACTTTTATTCTTTTCAACACGTACCAAACAAACAGACAATCGATCGGCGTTAGGATGTTTTTCTTTTTGAAGAACTTCTCCAATGACAAATCCCTCAAACTTTTTTCCGAGATATTCAATGGATTCTACTTCAAGACCGATTGAAGTCAACGTTTCAGCTACTTCTTCAGGAGTAGTTTTAATATCAATGTATTTTTTTAACCAATTGAAACTTATGCGCATAGAGATTTCATTAAAACTGATTTAAAAATCGTATCGTTGTCAAAAAAAGTTCGAATATCATCCACACCGTATCGTAAAAGTGAAATTCTATCAACCCCCATTCCGAAGGCAAATCCCGATATCTTTTCGGGGTCGTATCCACAGTTTTTCAATACATTGGGATGAACCATACCAGCTCCTAAAACTTCAAGCCAACCCGTGTTTTTACAGATCCGGCACCCTTTCCCGGAGCACAAAAAACATGTGATATCCATTTCAAGACTCGGCTCGGTAAATGGGAAGAAACTAGGGCGAAACCGGAATTTGATATCGCTTCCGTAAAAATTTTTGGCAAAGGTCACAAGCGTACCTTTTAATTCCGCAAAGGTTACGTTCTTATCAACATACAATCCATCGACTTGATGGAAGAAATAGTTGCTTCTCGCACTCACCGCTTCATTTCGATACACACGACCCGGCATAATAACTCGAAGAGGCGGCTTCCGCTCTTTCATAATTCGAATTTGCACTGGTGTTGTATGTGTTCGTAAAACGACATCATCCTTGATGAAAAAAGTGTCCTGCATATCTCGGGCAGGATGATTTGGAGGAAAATTTAATGCCTCAAAATTGTGGTAGTCATCTTCAATCTCCGGGCCATACACAATCCCAAATCCCATAGAGGTAAAAATAGACTTCATCTCTTCCATCGTTTGAGTAATCGGATGCCGAGTTCCGCGTGGTCGTAAACGACCTGGCAATGTTAAATCAACAAAATTTATTTTCTCATTCGCCGCTGTTTGGATGGTCTTTTTAATATTCTCGAAACTTTCTTCGGCATATTTCTTTAACGAGTTGATCAATTGGCCGGCTATTGGTTTTTGCTCTACAGGAACAGATTTTAAGTCATCATATAACGATGCAATCTTTCCTTTTCGCGCCAAAAATTCAATCCTGAATTTTTCGAGATCCTCGTTCGAAGAGATGGAAGAGATTAATCCGGTAATCTCTGTTTTAATTTGGTCTATTTTTTCATTCAGCATATGATTTATCAAAATAAAAAACTTCCCACCGATCCCTGTACACTCTACAAGAAACCAATGGGAAGTTTATAGGATTACGCTTTAACAAAATTTACAATTTGTGTAAAAGCTTCCGGATTATGAACTGCGAGTTCGGCCAGAACTTTTCTGTTAATGGAAATAGCTTTTTTATTCAAACCATCAATCAGTCTTGAATATGTTATTCCATGAGCTCTGGCAGCAGCGTTGATACGAGCAATCCATAATTGGCGATATGTTCTCTTCTTTGCTTTTCGATCACGATAGGCATATTGCATACCTTTATCGACGTGATGTTTAGCAATGGTAAGAACCTTGCTTCGGGCACCCCAGTAACCTTTCGCTTGCGAAAGAATCCGCTTACGACGGCGATGGGAGGCAACTTTATTCTGCGAACGTGGCATAGTTGCTCTTGTCTCCTGTTAATTGTGAAATCAGTGAATTAAATGGTTTACAACAACATTTCTTTAATTTTCGGTGCATCAGCTTTTGACACCAGTGTCGCTTTTCTCAACTGTCGTTTCCGTTTCGTTGATTTGCTTGTCAAGATATGACGGCGAAACATTTTCCGGCGTTTAATTTTCCCTGTCCCGGTTTTCCCGAATGTTTTTTTCGCTCCACGGTGTGACTTCATTTTCGGCATAGTAAAACCTTTTAGTTTGTTTGTTCCTGTTTTAGTTTTTCAGATTTTGATTTTGACGAACGTTCAGGCGTAAAAATCATTACCATGAACCGTCCTTCCATTTTCAACGGTTGATCGATTTTTGCATAGGGAGATAATTTTTCTGCTAATCGATTCAATAACTCTTCGCCAAGTTCTTTGTAAGCAACCTCGCGTCCCTTAAAGATAACGGTCGCTTTCACTTTATCTCCATCCTCAAGAAACTGAATGGCATGTTTTGCTTTGAATTCAAAATCATGCGTATCGGTATTGGGATGAAAACGAAGCTCCTTCAATTGTGAAACATGCTGATGCTTTTTTTGAAGTTTTTCTTTCTTTTGAAGTTCGTACTTGAATTTTCCGAAGTCCATGATCTTACAGACGGGAGGAACAGCATTGGGCACCACTTCAATAAGATCTTTTCCCTTTTGAATTGCTAGTGCATGTGCTTCACGAGGTGTCATTAACCCAACTTGTCCTCCTCCATCTTCAATGACGCGAATTAAATCTCCGCGAATTTCTTCGTTGATACGGGGCCGCTTTTCTTTAATAAGAGTATCTCCTAATTTGTTTGTGAATATACAGAGTTTTCGTCAGAAAGTCTTTTCAAAATATCGGCAATCGACATTGTTCCGATATCTCCTTTTTTATGTTGTCGAACAGAAACGGAGTCTGCTGTCTTTTCTTTTTCACCGACAACCAGCATGTAAGGAATCTTTTTTACTTCGTGTTCACGAATTTTGTATCCAATTTTTTCATTCCTGTCGTCGATCTCAACACGCAATCCCTTTTCTTTCAACTGAGCTTCAACATTCTTCGCATATTCGATTTGTCCATCGGTAATAGGAAGAATAACGGCCTGAACCGGAGCGAGCCACAGAGGAAATTCTCCGGCATAATGTTCGATCAACAATCCGACAAATCGTTCCATAGAACCGAATGGCGCACGATGGATAATAACCGGTCTATGTTTCTGTCCGTCGCTGCCAACATATTCCAATTCAAAACGTTCAGGCATAACATAATCAACTTGCACTGTCCCTAATTGCCATGTTCGGCCGATCGCATCTTTCACCATAAAATCTATTTTTGGACCGTAGAATGATGCCTCGCCAATTCCGATGAAATAATTAAGCCCCATTTCATCAGCCACTTCTTTTATCTCGCGTTGTGCACGCTCCCAATATTCAGAATTGCCGCCGTATTTTTCCACATTCTGATCATCACGATACGAAAGACGAGTTGAGACTTGCATATTAAACGTCTTGAAAACAAACTGAGTTAATTCCACCGTTCGCTTAATTTCATCTTTCAATTGGTCGTGGGCGCAATAAATATGCGCGTCATCTTGAGTAAATCCGCGCACGCGTGTTAAGCCATTCATTTCACCGGATTGTTCATATCGATACACTGTCCCAAATTCTGCAAGACGAATCGGCAAATCACGATAGGATCTTGGTTTCGAAGCATAAATCTGATGATGATGCGGACAATTCATCGGCTTTAAAAGAAATTGTTCGCCATCTTCCATAGTTATGGGAGCAAACTGAGATTCTTTATAATACGGATAATGACCGGACGTTTTATACAGTTCAAGATTCCCGATGTGCGGAGTAACAACGGCTTGATATCCTCTTTTGCGTTGTTCATTTCGTAAAAAATTTTCAAGAGCTTCTCTTACGATCGTTCCTTTCGGAAGCCAGATTGGAAGACCTGCTCCGACTTTCGGTGTCAGCAAGAATAATTCAAACTCAACTCCAAGCTTCCGGTGATCTCTACGTTTTGCTTCTTCAATTCTAAAAAGATATTCATCAAGCTCTTGCTTGGTGGGGAATGTAATTCCATAAATGCGCTGCAGCATTTTATTTTTTTCACTTCCGCGCCAATACGCTCCTGCAATACTCAACAATTTGATAAATTTTATTTTTCCTGTTGACGGAACGTGGGGTCCATAGCACAAATCAGTAAAATTACCCTGATGATACATGCTGATCTGTTCGCCTTTAAACTCTTCAAGTAATTCTAATTTGTAGTGATCGCCTTTTTTCTTGAAGTATTCAATTGCGTCTTCCCACTTCACCTCACTTCTTTCAAACGGAACATCGCGTTTCGAAAGTTCACCCATCTTCTCTTCAAGTTTCTTAAGATCATCCGCAGTAAGCGAGTGATCTCCCATATCGATATCATAATAGAAACCATTTTCAATCGATGGGCCAATTCCAAATTTTGTTCCGGGAAAAATTGCCTCAATCGCTTCAGCCATTAAATGAGCGGAACTGTGCCAATAGGTCGATTTCCCTTCGACTGAATCCCACGTATTGATTTTGATTGCTGCATCAGAAATTATCGGACGGCCGAGATCCCAAACTTCGCCATTAACAGAAATCGAAAGAGCATTTTTTGCAAGACCGCGACTAATTCCTTCCGCAATCTGGATTCCTTTTACACCTGCTTCAAACTCTTTTTCTGAAGAATCGGGAAATGTAATTTTAATTTTATCAGACATTAGCAATGTTCAAAAATAAAAAAATCGGAGAAACTGCAATCTCCGACCAATTAAAACATAGATTTTGCTCTGAAATATAACAAAATAGCGGAGAAAATGCAATTGATATTAGACGGGAACCAATGTTGGTTTTCAACGTTCGGCAGCATTTATTGAATTGTGGACCCTAGAGGATTCGAACCTCTGACCTCTTCCGTGTCAGGGAAGCGCTCTAAACCAACTGAGCTAAGAGTCCGTACGGTAAAAATGGTAAATCACATTTGATTTACCATTTCGCTGGTTTTAAAATACGTCAAAACCGGACGAATCGCAAGAATATTTTTATTTAACTCTTTCAAATTCAATCCGGCGGTTTTTATTTCTTCCTTCTTCAGTTTTATTTGTTGTTATCGGTTTATCAGACCCAAACCCTTGTGCAGACAATCTTTTCCCGTTTATTCCTTTGACGATTAAATAATCACGAACAGCTTTGGCACGATCAAGCGAAACTTTCCGATTTACTGCAGCATTACCGGTGTTATCGGTGTATCCGTTAATTCGCAAATTCATTTCTAAATTTTGTTGCAATGTCGCTGCGATATTATCTAACAATACTTTAGACTCCATCGTTAGCACTGTTTTCCCGTATTCAAATGTAATTCCCTCTATAACAGCTGTTTTTGCATTTTTATCTTTTAAAGACTCGATCAATTTTATCGCGTCTGCAATTTTCTCTTCCGGCTTTACTGCACTTCTCGGAATTTCTACATATGATGTTTCCAGAGAAACTGCTTCCGGCTTCACGGTCGATTTGATAAATATTTTTGTACCTGATGATCTTATAAACGATTCTTCTCCAAACTCATTTTTAATAACTGCATGGGTGACTTTTGAATAAAAGGTATCCTTCGGGGCCGATTGGAGCTTCGCCGTATATGTTATTTCATTTAACCCGCTCCTGACTAAATCAGTTAAAGTAACTGAAGCAATCCGTAAAAACTCGATTTCATTTTTTTCCAAATACCCTCGAGCAGTCAGCGCCGATGACTTCACTTTTACAGTTACGTTTCTATATGGAATCGGAGCTCCATTTATGGTGAATGATCTTTCATTGAGAAGGAATTGTGATTCCAACGAATCAATAAGCTGTACTGCTTTCACTTTCTTTTTTGGATCAATAAAAATGGACGTCTTAAAAAATACTTCTTCGCCCGAACTTAATGAAACCGAATCTCCCAATTGCGTTGCGATATCCGGGTTTGAATTTTTTAGCTGGACATCAGATGTTTCAATGCTGTTTTTTACCACATCGTTGACGATATTTTCCGTTATCACGTTATTACTTTCTATTTCCATGCTATCGGCCGTCATTACTTTAACGGAAGAAACAGTATACAACACGCTTCCCTTTTTTGAAAATCTTTTCAAAGCAACTTTATAGTGAAGGATTCCCTGCATCGATTGTTTCGCTCTTCCTAATTTCCAGTTGACAGTCGTTCCCAGCAATACGGGAATAACTTTCCTGCCGTTAAATGTTGCACTATTCGGCACAATAGAAAATTCACCCGCCAGCGATTCATTTATTTCAATTGATTGAAGATATTTATTTCCGTTGAAAGAGAGCGAAACATACATATCGACAGTATCACGTGAAATATTTCGAATGTCATCATGATAGAGATATTTTGGTTTTGCCTGACGGACGGCCGTTAATTTATTCACCTTCCCGATGCTTTGAGTAAGTGAATCCCTTAAATTTCTTCGCACAAAGAAATTCGCTTTGGCAATTCCGCTTTCAGTAACATTCACAAAACGTGACGTCGGATCTTTTGCAAAACTCGTTAATCCGCCAAGCAATTCCGTGGAAGGAGGCAATGTTCGTTCGTTTACGCGCAGCACATGCTGTCCGGGTTTTACCTCTGGAAGAGAAAATTTCCCATCATCGCCGGTAATAATTCTTGTACCATCCTCCATCCACAACTCGACACTTTTTATTCCTGTTTCGCCAGATTCTTGGAACGTATTCCGATTATCGTCATAAAAAACTTTTCCGATGATCAACCCTTTTTCTGTAAACACTCCGGGACGAACCGTGACTTGCCATTGCGATGAGGCAGAAACGAGTTGAGTTCCTCCCCGCGTTAAAACGCTGGCGGTCGCTGTATTCAATCCTTGACTCTCCATTGCGTCCGCACCGATAGCAAGTTGATACACCAATATGCCGGTTTTCGAAGATAAAATTGTTTTCGGAATCGACCATGTTAATAAATTTAGATTTGCATTAATCGTCGGTTCATAGGCTTCTCCATTATAGCGCCCCGATTTCTTGATATACTTAAATGCATGCGGGAGCAGATCATATACACCAATCGAATAAACACTGTCCGGACTTGTATTGCTAATTTGAATTTGGTAGGTGATAATGTCGCCGATTTCAGCAACCTTTTTATTTCCTGTTTTCACTATTTTTAAATAGGATGAAAGATTTGGATTATCACTCATTGTAAGGGATTTCTCATCGCTCGCAATGACCGAATCATTTTTCAAAAGATAAGCACGAGAAATAATTTTTGTCCCTTTGCTTAAACTATAATCCGTACTGAAGCCTATTGTCAGGGTATCATAAGCACCCGGGGGAATGGCGCCAATATAAATCGTTGCAATGCTGTCTGCTTGAAGTGCAACAGAATCAATTTTTGCTTTCTTAAATGTTAACCTGCTTTTTCCTCCAAAATAAACAGAGTCAATAATTTTTATACCTCTTAAACTATCCGTACCTGTGTTCCCATACCAAATCTTTTTCTTCACACTGTCGCCGGCAACAACTGATGAATCATTACCGGTATAAAACATTCCAAACATAGGAATAGCGGCAGATCGTACAGTTGTAAATCCAACTTTATTTACCGTAAGATTTAAATTTGAACTGAACCACGCCGAATTTCTAATTTTCGTGCTGTCGGGAATGTTTCTGGTGAGAAGAACAGCAAATGACACAGAATCATCTGCCGTTGGCGCCAATGAATCACGGCTCCATGTCAAAATTTTTGCCGTCGAATCAAAGGCGAAAGAGTCAAATCCTCCTCGCTGTGCCGACACAAAACGAGAAAAGATCGGAAGAGTATCAATTAATGTTACCGATTTATGAAGGTAGTTCCCGGAATTTATTGCCGAGAGAGAATAATGTAATGTATCTCCTGCATTTGCTTTCGCCGGCGAATTCATTCCCAAAGTAACAGAAGAATCTTGTTCAATTTCAATGCTCAAATTAATTGTAAATGATCCAGAAACAGTGTCAGAAATGACGCTTGCTCCTTTCAGACTTGGGAATTGATTACTATCGACCGAAACGACATAGACCGCGGGCTTCAAATTTTCAAATTTAAATCTTCCATGGAAATCAGTTTTTTGCTGTTGCACTCTGGTCAACGTTCCAAGGCTTCCCGGAAGCACCGATTTTCCCCGCCGCGTTAATGCTGATCCAGCCGATTGCGCTGAATCAAGAAAGACCGTAATACTTTCTGCTGGCACAGGTTGACCTGATTGCCGATACAGTATCCTGCCAAAAAGTGAATTTGGAATCACCAATGGCGGTAACGGGAATTTCGATGGATCAATTGGTGCTTGAGTAACAACGGTATCTCCAAATTTGTCAACAACAAAAATTTTCAATAAATACTTTGTAACATCTTTATTTAACGCAATAAAGAATTTTCCATCGTTCTTTGTTGTATCTGTCCCAACGAGTTGACTTGCCTGATTGAAGACCGTCGCAATTGCGCCTTGGTATGGCAACTGATCCAATCCGTTGATTACTTTTCCGGTCACAGCGCCCGGATATAAAAATAATTCGCTGCTGCTGGCAACAGTTCCAGAAAGTATCGATCCTCCCACTGCCGTAACGGTGAATGACTGTATTGTATTCTGCACATCTTCAGACCTAACGTAAACAACTGCGAACCCATTTTGAAGAGTTGTGAGATATGTATTTGCATTGTTTGGAAATGTGCCACGCGATGTTGTGAACTGAACCGGAACTCCTTCAGGAAGCAATTGATTAAGCGAATCTTTTAGTACTACTTCAATTCTAGAACTATCCCGATTTTGCTGTCCAAAAATAAATTTCGGATTTACAGTCATTGTGATACTTTGGGGTGCGATAGGAACGATTTGAACAAATATTACGCTTGAGGCACTGTTGCCTACATTTGACGCGCTTACAAAAGCAGAATTCCGTAATTGATTAAATCCTAAATTCGGTGCAGTCGAAACAACAATTGAAATCGTTTTGGTTGAAAAAGCATTTATTGTTCCTAAATTCCACTTTACAATTTTTGCATCGGGAGAAAGACTGTCAGGAGTAATGCTTGCTTGAACAAACGATCCAAGAGATGAAATGGAATCGATAACCGAGGTATTCAGAGATGCAATATTTCCTCTGTTAGAAACGGTAATTTGGTATGTCAACGTTCTTCCCGCTCCGACAAATGATGCAGAGGAGATATTTGAAATTTCCAATCGAGGAAAATTTCCCACAACAAATGTTTTAGTAACAGAAAGAAGTGACGACTGCCACCCAATAGTTCCTTCCATTTGCAAATTTGTTCCCGCTAACAGCGTACTGTCGACAACAATTTTAACTCCGACAGAATCGGATTTCCCTGCCTGTACATTAAAAATCTTCCATGTTACCGTACTGCCGGAAATTGTTCCACTGGTTGAGCCGGGAACAAATCGCAAACCGGCAGGCGGTAAAATTCCTTCAATGGTTGCTGTGTCAGCATTTGCATTCCCTATATTGGTATACACCAAGCGGACAAACACTGTCTCTTTTCCAAATACATTGGTATCTCTTGCACCAAAACTTATTGAAAAATTTGGAGCTTCTTTTACGCGAAACAAAACCTGGTTTGAATGTATTGTATCAGTCGGGAAGGTTTTATACTTATACACAGCTTTTGCTTGATTCGTAATTTGGGTATTGGGCGCTGTCTGCGAAAAAGAAAATCCTACCAAAGCAACGAGTGCAAAACACACGTACGCGACAAGTGATCGAAATAATATGTTGAGAGTGTCCGCCATCGTAATCGGCATGGTTATTTTATTTTTACTTTGAATTCAATTGAGCCGCTTGCGTGAGCATTGAGTGTTCCGATATTTACAGCGATAACTTTATTGCCATTGCCGTCATCCGCAACCGATACTTGTGGATTATTATCCAATACTGAAGTCCCGTTTACTTTGATGCTGTTTGCCATATATGTTGTTGCTGCTGGAGATGAGTCGACAATAGAAAAATTAGAAACGCCAACATTTCCAGGATTGCTGTACGAAATTGAATATGTCATTTCCGTTCCCGGTGGCTGGTCGCCGACAGGAAATACATTTTTTGAAATGCTGATGACCGGCGAATGAATCGTTGTAATCGTTGTTGCAGTATCTTTCTTTACGTTACTTCCAAGTGATGTTGCAATGACTGTGAGTGTATCGTTAACAATTGCACTCGATTGCCGTGAGATAATTGTTCGGGCAAATACTCTGCTGCTATCTCCCGCAGCAAGCGAATCGGTGGAAGTTATTTGAATATCAGATCCGTCCAGAAGTGTATTATTATTGACATCTTTAAATAGATTCCACGAAAAAAACCGGGTCGAAGAAACTGACAGTGTAAATGCATCTTTAATGGTTCCAGTATTTTGAATTTTATACCGATATACTGCTGTATCAGCAGCTTCCTTTGTCAATGCTGTCCACATTGGGACTATATCTACACCGTAGGCAATTGCTCCAGCAACGGTGACTTGTGAAATGTTTGTTGGGATAGAATATGTATTTGCTCCAACAGTATAATTCACCATCATTTGATTACCAAGAACGGTTCCCTTCACAACCGATGATTTTACCATCAACGTAATGCTCGCCGTTATTGAACCTCCGGCGGGAATTGTTCCCACATTCCATGTTGCCGGAGTTAGTGAACCATTAAATGTTCCCTGCGTCGTTGCTCCGGAAACAAAGGTAAAATCTGAGGGAATAAAATTCGAAATTAAAACTCCGGTTGCTGAAACTGAACCTGTATTGGACAAATGAATTGTGAACACAACATTTGTTGCTGCATTGGGAATTGGATTATCCACAACCAATGACGTTGGAATCCCGAGATTAGCGGTTTTGACTGTTGTGACAAATAAACCATTACTTACTGTTGGGTTATTAAAGTTTGATATGACGGTCAACGTAGTCGAATCCTTCTCTCCATCAAGTCCATCGCCGCGCGGAATTAAAACACGCAGCACTATTTTGTATTCTGCATCTGCGGCAAGTGAAGATGTTTGTGAAATAGTACCTGGTACGATTTCACCTGATTGCAGTACACCGTCTCCATTTGCATCAAAATATATTTGTGTCACCCATCCTTTTGACGAAACAGCTGATACTAGTCCCTTATCAGCGCCATTTCCAGAATTTATTATTGTCAGTGCATAATCGACTGTGCTACTGTCACTTGTCGACTGAGATTGATTTGAAGCAGGAGTAACATTAAATGCTGGAATTTGTGACACGGTAAACGATACGACATTGGAATACACTGTATCGATAATTGCACCGGAAGCAGTCGTGTACGTTGCACGGCTCCTACTCTGAATAACAGTGCCTGCCGGAGTTCCGGCGGCAAAACCTTCCATAACTATTCCAAGCATCAACATACCTACTGCGAGAATAATGGAAGTGATTTTTGTATGCCGCTTTTTATGAATTTTCTTCATGGTAATCGTTACCAAGTTTTTATCATCCTGCTAGTGAATTGTTGTCCGAAAACGAATTGTTCCCTGTGTAGAAAGAGGAGCAATAGTTCCAAGCGTTATTGTGATCTTCTTTCTTCCGCTGACAGTTGTTACCGTTACTTCGTCCGCGTCGGCAGCATCGGTTTTTGCAACATTATTGATTGTTACAGAATTTGCAACATACGATGTACTATCAGGTTCATCTTCTGTTTGAATAACATTGTAGGCTGTTCCATTTCCGGTATTTTGATATGTAATTGCAAATTGCATCTGCTGCCCCGGCGGTTGATTTCCCGATGGAGTTACTGACCTAACGATAGAAAGAACAGGGATATTGATCGTTGTCGTGGCGATAGCACTTTGAAACTTGGATGCATCGGCAGAGGATTTCGCCGTGAACGTTGTTACGTCCTGATCTTGATCGATCGATACAATTGGGACAACAAGACGGGCCAAAATCTTTACGCTATCTGCTGTCACAACGGAATCAACATCAACCCCTGTTGGAGAACCGGGTGAATCTGTCAATTGAGTATCTCCGCCATCTAATACACCGTTTGCGTTAACATCTTTAAACAACATCCACGTATAATTTTTTGAGGAACTGTATGACATTTCAATAATATCACTTGAATTTCCTGTATTCTTCACGCGCAGTGAATAGACAAGTGTATCTTCAGGCTGTTTCGATGCCGATAATGATGTTGGGGAAATTGATACGCCACGAATGACACCAACTGCCGCATAAGGATCATTTGAAACAACCGTAAATGTATTTCCACCAGTATTGTACGTTACGCTTATTGTATTGTTAAGTACTGTCCCAATAGTCAGGCCTGCTTTTACTTGCAGAACGATTGTGACCGTAACACTGGCTCCTGGATTCAACGTCCCAATATTCCAGGCCGCGGGAACAGTAGCACCGTTAAATGTCCCTTGAGTTGTCGTCCCAGAAACATATGTGAATTGTGATGCATTAACGAGATCGTAAAAATTAACACTTGCAGCGGCAACACTGCCGTTGTTGGTTAAAGTCATCGAATATGTAACATTTTGACCAGGCGAAGGATTTGTCGGTGAAACACTTAATGCCGTTCCAATCGTCGAAAAATAAACGGTATGCACGGTGGTTTGCACAGAAGCGGCATTATTTTTTGTGTTATCAAACAGTGAGGCTGCCGTGACAACTGTCGTGTCCACTTGATTATTCAATGAAGGATCCCCAGGAACAAACACCCTTACAATAATTTTATATGTTCCATCAGCCGTGACAATTCCTGTTTGTGTAATTGCACCGGCAGAAAGTTCGGCGGGTTGTAACACACCATCACCGTCTGCATCAAAATAAAATGCCCTTGACCAGCCTTTGGACGATGTGCTCGTAAGATTAAATTGATCGTTTCCGTTTCCCGAGTTGGTAATTGTCATTGCATAGGATACATAGACGCTATCAGAATTTGTCGATGTTGCATTTGTCGGAGGGGTGATGTTAACAGCAGCAACTTGGGCAACAACAAAACTCACCGTGTTTGAATACACTGTATCGCTTACCGTACCGGATGCAGTTGTATAGACAACACGCGATCGAGATTGAATTGTTGTTCCCGCCGGAGTCCCAGCAGCTAATGTAACTTCATGAACGGCAAAGAGTGCTAGAACTAAAAGCCCCGACATTCCAAATAATTTATTTTTCATTGATTCATCCCCTTGCTAAATTATCAACACTCAAATTTACTGAAGAACAACCTTAAAACTTACCGAACGCTCTTCGCCAGATTTCAGCGCATCTTTCAATTTCCATTGTATTGTCTTTACTGCTGGAACTTGCGGCGCATTTACCTTTTCTTTTTCAAAACTCAGATCAACCTGTGTTTCTGTTGCCGAACCCTCCACATACATTGTTCCCGGAGGAATTGGACTTGACAACACAATATTAGTTGCGTCGCCAATACCGACATTTTTGCAAATAACTGAATACATCACTGTATCCCCTGGCTGTGCATTGATTTTGCTGACAGAATTGATCACAACGACATTCGGATCAAGAAATGCTTTGCTATCACTGCTGAGCCTTGTTTCTGCGGCAGATTTTGCACCAGAAACTGACGCTGCATTGGCGCCGGTAATTATCAACCAGAGCAAAGGCGTAGCATCTGATACGGAGATTGTAGAACTTGAAAGAGTAACAATATTTTTCTTAACCTCAGTTTTGGTTTCTTTCGGCAAAACAGCAATGGCAATTGCCGATGGTATCGATTTCCCGGAGAGAACGATTCCACCCTCTTTTATTTCGGCCGAACCGTCAACCGGCAATGACAAACGAAGTGACAAATTTGCCGAGACGGAGCTCTTTAAAGAAAAAGTTAGAATGATTTGTTCTGGAGACGCTGGATTATTTTTATCACCCGCAAGCAAAGCACGAGTGATTAATTGCGTTGTTCCAGACGGTAATTTCACTTCATGGATCGTTTCCATGATGCGGCCGCTGCCGGAAATAGTATTTGAAATTATTTTTACGCTGCTGTTCGAACTTTTTCCAAGAAAATCATTTACGCTAATACCTTTAATAACTTTTCCTGCATTATCAAGAATCTCGACGAAGACTTTTTTTGCTTGATCAGTTTTAAAAAGTATTCCCAGTCGTTCTTTGGCACCGGTTGCCGATTGGCCGTCAAGCAACGGTAAAAGGACAGACCCTTTTTGTGCAGTGGTTTGAAACGAAACGGTGAATTGTCCGTACGTCATGGAAAGATTCTGCTGAGCGAATGTTGTCACAATTCCCGCCCCAACAATCATTACTATCATGAACACGCGTGTTGAATATTTCATATTGACTCCTGTAGTTATTTTCTCTGTCGTAAATGAAAATTTTAATTGCTAATTAATCGTCACTTTATAGGTAATTGTACCGTTACCACCCGGGCCAATCGTTCCAATAATGGTTCCAAGATTTATCGTGATATTTCCTGAACTCACTGAAACGCCATCGGAATCTGCCAGATCAGTTTTCCCAACAGCATTCACTGTAACTGAATTGACCGCATATGTTGTCCTAAACGGAGCACTAGAAGTTACGACAGTATTTGTCGCATTTCCATCCCCAATATTATTATAAATAATCGTATACACTACCGTATCGCCAGGAACCGGATTTGTTGCGCTTGAAGAAAGTGTCAGTGTCACATTCGGAACAGCACGGCTCGATAAACCCCATGTTCCAACAGTATTAACATTTGATAACTCGACCCAGTAATTCACTGTATCGCTTACTGTCACTCCCCACCGATCCCATACATCAGGTCCGGTTGAAGTGCGCTGCCATATCTTTAACGATGATTTAATATTGGGGGAAATAATTTCACTGTTCTGATAATGTAAGCGCATCGTATAAGTAAAACCAGAACCGCCGGATTGCGAAATGACATAATAACGATCAATCGGTTCCATGTATGTATTGGCACCCGGCGAAACTGTATCGACAAACACCGTGACAGAGGTTGGCAAAGTTCCAACTGCATCAAATGTTACTGTGTTGTTTGGTCCTTCAAATGCATAAGAATTTCCTGCGACAAAAGTATGGGTGCGTGTTATTGTTCCAATGATGATGCCATTTCCTATGCGCGTGTTTGTAATGCTTATTGCATTAGATCCAGTGCGCATTAAACCGGACGTCATGGCAAGATTATTTGTCTGAATGTTGTTAGTCAAAGCAACAACTGTTGCTGACGAATTTTTGTTTACTTCAAGATCGTTAAATGTTGTCGTTCCTGTCAATGAAATATTTGCCGAACCTGCTAGCACAATTTTCGAACTTGATGACGTAAACGAACCGCTGTTTGTCCAATCGCCATACAGCGTGTCAGTTGTTGCCGCCGCGTCAAATGTTGATGAAGCACCAATGGACATGTTTCCATAAATTCTCAAAGGGCCTGCAGCCGTTTTTATTCCGCCGGCAGACGTTTGAAGATTATTATATGTAAACGCCGGAATCGATTGAGCGCCGCTTCCATTAAAGTCGATTGTGCTTCCCGTATTCACATAATTGCCTGAGGTAAACGTTGCTGTCGGTGAATAGGTCGATGCAATGCCAATAGTACCACTGCTTGCGAGCGTGATGTTATTCGTAGTTCTGGCACCTGTAATTTTCAAATTATAATAATTGAATGCAGGAATCGTCTGTGCGCCTGTCCCATTGAAATTGAACCAACTGTTTGTATTTATATAATTCACTGATGTTGCTGTCGGTGAAAATGTATTCGCCACTTTGATCGTATCGCCACTCACCAATGTAATATTCGCACTTCCTCGCGCACCGCTGATTGTTAAATTATTATACGCAAAAGCCGGAATTATTTGAGCACCACTTCCGTTGAAATCAATTGTATTTGATGTTGTAACATAACTGCCGCTTGTGAATGTCGCAGAATCGGCAAAGACCGATGCAATGCCAATCGTCCCTCCGTTTGCAAGTGTTACACTATTTGCACCACGCGAACCGGTAACTTTCAAACTATAATAATTGAATGCCGGAATTGTTTGCGCTCCGCTTCCATTAAAATTGAACCAATTGTTTGTATTCACATAATTCACAGAAGTCGCCGTCGGTGAAAATGTATTCGCAACTTTAATCGTATCGCCGATGACCAATGTTACGTTTGCACTTCCTCGTGCACCGCTGATCGTTAAAGTATTATATGCGAAAGCAGGGATCGATTGAGCACCGCTTCCATTAAAGTCGATCGTGCTTCCAGTATTCACGTAATTGCCTGTTGTAAATGTTGCCGCCGGCGAAAATGTCGATGCAATACCGATTGTTCCACTGCTTGCTAACGTTACATCATTCGTCGTTCTCGTACCGGTAATTTTCAATCCATAGTAATTGAATGCAGGAATCGTCTGTGCGCCTGTCCCATTGAAATTGAACCAACTGTTTGTATTTATATAATTCACTGATGTTGCTGTCGGTGAAAATGTATTCGCCACTTTGATCGTATCGCCACTCACCAATGTTACGTTTGCATTGCCGCGTGCACCACTAATAGTTAAATTATTATATGTAAACGCCGGAATCGATTGAGCGCCGCTTCCGTTAAAATCAATCGTGTTCGATGTCGTTATATATCCACCAGAACTAAAGGTCGCTGACGGAGTAAACGTTCCTGTGATACTAATACTCGACGATGGCAACGTAATAGAATTTACTCCACGCGTTCCTGCTAAGGCAAGATTGTAATAAGTTGTGCTTTTCACGGATTGATTCGTTGTTCCATCATAGCGAACGGTATTACCACTCGATGTTGCTGTCAAAGTTCCTGTCGTTAAAAAGCTATCGGCAACTGAAAGCGAAGAATTTGCCGAGTTCAACCATGTCGATCCCGTAACACCGCCAATCAATCGAGCGATCTGAATCGTTCCTTTATTTGTTACTGTGTAGGCGGAAGGAATTTCAATGCGATACAACGAATCGTTCGTTGCTGTTATTAATTTATTATCTCCATTAATATAGAGCGACGATATTCCAGATGTTTTTCCAGTCGATCCGCTTAAAGTATCGCCAATATTGTCATTCCAACGAATTAATCCGCTTCCACTCCATGTTCCATTGAACGCAAAGTTTCCGTATAGATCTAAAATATTCCCGCCGTTGTTCAATGTGGCACCGGAGTTGAGTGTCACTTGAGCAATTTTCCGGTTATCAACCAGCGTAACAACATGCGGCGAAACAATAATTACTTTATCACGCCGTTTCGGAATATTATTCAAATCCCATGTTGAGGCAGTATTCCAATTTCCTGTTTGAACAGACGTGTACGTTTTTGTCGACGCTTTACCAATAGCGAATGAACTAAATGAAGTCCCGTACATTCCTCTCATACTTGTCGAAGTCACAGTGCCGGCAGTCAGTTCATCCCAAATGCCATTTGATTTTATTGCCATGATGAAATCAGAAAAATCTGATATACCGGGATCGACGTCACTTGCCAGCCAATTGAACGTTATATTATACGTATCAAATGCAATTCCATTGTTATTGAGACTCCAATACCGATTGATGCTTGAATCAGGATCGACGGTAGAATTACTTACATCCGGATTGTCCATTGAAATCATTTGAACAGTCAAATTGCCGCCGGTCGTGATTGTTCCGAACGATACTGTAACCGGTAAATAATTTGTGGCAGTGCCAATTTCAAATGACAAAGAATCAGCAGCGGGGGCAAAATATTTTCGGAGATTTCCGTTGACGTATCCGCTTGTTCTGACAATAGATCCTGTAGAACTGATAAAGAGCGTGTCATTCGGTGCTGTAATTATTCCAGAAGATAATGTTAGTGTACCGTTAACAGTAATATTGCTGTCAAGAGTGACTCCGTTGCTGGAATTATTCAATTGAATATTTGTGAATGATCCCGCTCCGGTCATTTGATGCTGGACGGTTCCGTTCAAAAGAATCTTTCCGCTGCCGGTGTGCGCACCGTTATTTGTGATACTATCAACAACAGTGATTGTTCCACCGCCATCAGCAAATGTTACGCCTGAACTGATTGATAAATTTTTCTTTACTGTAAATGTTCCTGCCGCACTTTTTGAACCACCGCCTGATAATCGTAAATAGTGATATGATTGTGCGGAGACTGTTTGAGTCCCCCCTGACGAATCATAACCAAAGGTCCCGCCGGATAATGATACTATTCCGGATACGGTTGGGAAAGCATCTCTTGTGCTGAAAATTCCTGAATGTTGTTCTAAATTTCCATTCACAGTAAGTGTATTGCCAGCAAGAATTGTAACCCTGAGAGTGTCATTAAAGAGAATCAAATCTTTGCATACTCCGGGAACATTTACTTCAATGGTATCTTTGCCATCAAAGTACACTGTGTTTCCGGCAGTCGGAACACTTTGCGAACTCCAGTTGTAATCATCGCCCCAATTATATGTTCCGGCTCCTTTCGTCCAATAAAAAATTGTAGATGCTTCACCAACAAGAAATTCTCCAAATCCCGTAATTCCTAACGCCCGAGTGCTTGTTGACTGACGGGAACCTATCGTTAATGGATACCATGATGGAGAGTTGTAGCGTTTCACAAAGAAATATGCAGTGTTCGCGCCGGCATCAATATCGGATGAGACAAAATTCATCGATGCATCGTATGACGTGAACGTCAATCCACTCCCCGAAATTGTGTAATATCGATTGACACTTTTTGTTTGATCGATTCCGGAGTATTTCACTAATGGATGTTCCGTGGAAGTTTGGAATGCTGTTACTGTCCCGCCTACTGAAACTGATTGGAACGTCATATCAATCGGTGTATAATTCGCGGCATCACCAATTTCAAACGTATAATTTGCCGGCGTTCCACTAACGCTGATATTTTTCCTTACATGCCCATTGATGTGTCCACCTGAAACAGGTCGATATACACCGGGGGCAGCATTGCAGATTACGGTACTGGAACCCATCATTACAACACCATTCGTTAGGACCAAAATACTGTCGATCGTGATATCAACCGATGCAGTAATTCCGTACGGATCATTCAATTGCAAAATCCAATATGATCCGGTTCCTGAAAGTATATGTGAAGCAATTCCAGAAGCCAATAACGTAATGCCGTTTGCGCCGCTGCCGGTGATGGCACTATTGTTTGAAATATTTCCGTTTACTGTTAACGTGTAAATGCTATCGCTTAAGATTCCATTTGCAACGCTCAAATTTCCATTGACTGTAGATGACCCAATTAATTGCTTCCAATTGGTGCCGCTGATTGTCAGGTTATTGTAATATGCCCACGCCGAAACGCTTTGTGCAGTGGTACCATTGTAATCAATAGTATTTCCTGTTGTTGTATGTCCTGCTGCTGAACCGGGAGTAAATGAACCGGCGATTCCAATGGTTGCAGACGGAAGTGTTTTATTGAAACTGCTAAAAATTAAATTACCATAATTCAACGTTAAGATTGTTTGATCATTCGAAGCTTTGTGATAGTTCACTGTTCCGTTTGCATTACTCGTCAATGTACCTGAAACCTGATTTGCTACATTCTCTATGTAGAGTGTATATGAGCCTATAGCAAAAGTACCTGTTGTTAATTTTAATGAATCAGTAATGCTAATCGAATCCGACAAACTTACGCCCGCACTGTTTGCGATCTCTAATTCATTTACTGTTCTCGCTGCTGGCGTTGTAGTAAATACGCCGCTTACCTGCGCAAGACTTCCATTATAGATGTAATTTGCCAGTGAACTAAAAGTTCTCACTGTTGTTTGAATATTTCCTGTAGCACCTGTAGAAGCAATGCCACTAGTCGAACCTATTTGCAATGCCGCACCGCTAAGAAGATTAAATGATTGCCCTGTTAATACATTTGTTCCCATGTTCAACGTAGAACCGGAAAAGACAACAAAATTAATATTATTTGCGATCGTTGTACCCGAAGTAAAACTTTGAACTGCCGTTCCATTAACAGCAATGATTCCTGAACCGCTGCTCGTTTCGGTTAATGTCCCGCCACTTAAGACTAAATCTCCACCAATACGAATTGAATCTACTGCAGTTCCGCTGGACATATTTAAGGTACCACCTCTAACATATAATCCGCCTGTTGTACGCATGTACACCGCACCACTCGATGATAACGTAAAACTTCCGGCAGAGACACTATCATTTTCACCAATATTGATAATAACTGCACCGGTATTATTCTTTCCAATGATTGTTCCACCAGTAACGACAAAACTTCCTCCAACATTCATTGTTGTCGTCTGTGTTCCATATAAGGTTAAATTGCTCGAACCGGTGCTGCTAACAGTGAAGTTACCTTGGACGTTTGTCAACATTCCTGCAAAAGCTACTGTAGTCGTTTGACCAGTACTATTCCAAACAAAATTACCAAATGCCTGCGCAAGCGTATTGGTAAAAGTTGTGGTAGCTGTTTGAGTTGCTGCACCGACAATTTGCACAGTCGAATTTGCATTCCACGTTGCAGTTGGAATTGCGGCACGCGCTGGTGACGACATAGCATGTTGATAAACTCCACCAGATCCAATTGTCAATGTTGTGGCCGTCGCGCCAGATAATCTGTTTACCGTCTGCATACGAAGTGTACCAAACACAGTTAAGGCATTGGTGACATTTGCTAATGTTAAGGTATTAGTACTAAGCGTAATTTGTCCGCCAGATTCAATAACCGTTTGATCAATCGTAATGGTTGTGTTAACAGTTACGGTATGTCCTGAACGTATGGTTATTAATCCTGCATTGGCGCTATTTGGAGCAACCGAAGCAGCAACCCATGTTACACCGTTAAATCGTTGCCACGTCGCAATAGTACCCCAATTGCCTGAAGCAGCCGTTCTATACGCTCCGGAAGTTACTTGAAGGCCGACTGCGTAAGTTCCAAATGTTGTTACACCTGTAGCTTGATTAGTCGTCGTTGTAGCAGTTCCCGCCGTTGTAGAATCCCACGTTGCTCCATTATAGATATTCATTCTATAACTGGTTTCAGAACCAGTAACATCCAAATCGCCGGGGTTAAGAAACGTGAATGTGGCGCTGTAATTTGTAAATACAATATTTGAAGAATTAATAGGAGTCCAGTATCGATTCACGTCATTTGTCATATCGATATATGACGACATAATATTTGGATGTTCAGCACCAACAGCTGTCACGGTGATGTTCCCACCTGCTGTTACTGAAGCAAATGTATATGATACCGGCGTATAGTTCGCAACAGCAGCGTCCCCAACTTCAAACGTAACAGTTATATTAGAACCAGTATTAACATTTTTCTTCAACCACCCATACACGTGACCAGACGTTCGAGCAACTGTTCCGGTTGATGCAATTGTCAGCGTATCAGTTCCTGTGGTAATTACTCCTGTCGTAAATGTTAACGTTCCATTGATCGTTGTATTTCCACTCATTGAAATACCGGCAACGTTATTCATCGTAAGATTTTGGAATGAACCTCCGCCGCTTAACACTTGTGCAGTCGCACCGTTAAACACAATAGAACCCGTCCCGGAATGTATTCCTGAATTAATCACATTTCCAAAAACTCTCAATGTAATTCCATTGGTCGCTATCGTATTACTTGCACCAATTGTCAATGTTCCTAAAACGGTATCAGCACCTGCTTGAAGCGTTTTCGTTCCGGCATTGCTTAAGGTCAAATTGTTATACGTGAATGATGAAATGTTTTGTGCGCCGGACGAATTGAATTCAATTGTATTTCCGGTAACCGTATGACCGGCGGCAGTGCCCGGAGAGAACGTCCCAGAAATTCCAACAGTTCCGCCGTTTGGTAAAACCTTAGTGAAATTACTGAATGTTAAATTTGCATAATTGAATGCAAGAACATTTTGCCCGTTTGAACCCTGATTATAATTCACCGTGCCGGTGGCGCCGGTTTGCAGTGTCGCCGAATTGACAAATACACTGTTTACCACTAACGTGGTATTTCCAATATTTAATGTTCCGTTTGTAATATTGAGTGAATCATTAATTGTCGTGGTACTTGATAGATCAACGGAGCCGCTGACTTTATCTATTGTAACTTTATTGAATGTCTCTCCCGCAGCATTCGAAATTGATTGAGAACTGATTCCGTTGAAGGTAACTTTTCCGGTACTTGCCGTGAATGTTCCGGCATCAGACCAATTCCCTCCCACATTCATATTCAATCCATTTGCATTCAATGAACCTGCAGTAATCGTTACATTATTTTTTACAATCAAACTGTTTGTCATCAACATGGCAGTTGCATTGGCACTATTTACTGTTAGATCATACAGTGGAACCGTTGTATTAATCCTCATTGTCTGTGCAACCGGTGTACTGACATCACCAAATTGCACGATTCCCCCCGTTACGGTATATGTGGATGAACCGGTATTGATAAATCCTAAATCATCAGTTCCGCCGCCCCCTTCACGTCTTACAATAATTGTTCCTCCGCTCATTGTAAATTTTGAACCGGCAACATTCATTGTAAATGGAGCATTGGTTGTTGAAGTACTTCCGGTGGCACCGACAAGTAACGTTCCACCGGACATGGTAAAGTCTGTAATAACATAATTATTTATCGGATCAAATCTTCCAGCAACGGTTGTTGTTCCACCCGAAAAATTAAATGTTCCGCCGCTGGAAGACAAATTTTGATCGGCGGCATTTCCTACATTGAGAGTTCCATTTTGAACTTTCAATTCACCGGCAATGGTTAATGTGCCGCCGGTTGTGTTTAAAACTGCAGATGCATGGTTAATGTGAATTCCGCCTGTTGATGGGATTGTAGCATTTGATGTAAACGGTGTAATCGTAGCACCTGTTGCTAAATTGAACGTCCCATTTGTTATCGTTAAGAAATTTGAAGCTGATGTTGTAAAGTTTGTTGCGAAGACATCAAGAATATTGATATTTGACGTCCCCATATTTAGCGCCATAGTATAGAAGTGTGTCGAATCACCGCTTCCGCTGATGGTTTGCGTTCCACTCTTGTCAAAAATAACAGCACACCGGCTGTCTGCATCGGTCGCCATAACAAATTTACCGGCATTTAAAATATTTCCAGAGGTTGTTAATGTATGCCCCGAAGTATTTGAATTCCCATTGACTCTAAAAACGCCACCAGCTTTGACATCAATATTTCCGTCAACCATGATTGACCGTGCAGTATTATCATCGCCAATTAGTAGTGTACCGCTCGTACCTTGGCCAACAGTAATACTATTCACCGTGACAGTAGAATCTATATAAATAGTCATTCCATCGGAAATTAGTGCATCATCCGAAAGTCCAGGAACTGTGCCTGTTGACCAGGTCGCAGGGTTTTTCCAAGAACCCGATGCAATCGTATACGGTGAACCCGGCGGTGCTGTCGCTTGACTTCCTGTTAATGCCGTGCTTAAGCGCCCTTCATTGACGGCGTAAACTTTGTAATAGTATGTCGTTCCTGCAAGCATGCCTGTCATTGTATACGATGAATCGTTTGCGGGAGTTTGTCCAATGAAATTGTACGTTGCCCCGCCGTCATCAGATCGATAAACAGCAAATCCAACTTCGTTCGTCGACGCATCGACCCATTTCACAATCATTCCGGATTGACTAATATTGGATAAGGTTAATGATGTCGGCG
>JBBINR010000038.1:0-32582 GCA_037443785.1 Ignavibacteriales bacterium
CCACAAACTTATCGAGAAATATCCAGATCGCCGCTGACCAATCCTTGGAAAGACGATAAGGGACGATAGATTGTCAACAAAAATGGAGCGTTGTTTTCTTCGATCAATACCTGTTCAATTTTGACCGCAATTGTTTTTTTACTAAATGAAGAGATCACCGCAGTGCGAGTCGGGGTAATTATTTTTTGAGCAAACTGATCTCGATATTTCTCAAGCAGCTGGGGCGCATTTTCTTTGCCAAATTCAATCATTGTAAACAACCGACCAATAATATTTTCGCGCGATTTTCCGATCAACTCGCACAAAGCATTGTTTACGGCGATAATTTTTCCTTCACCATCGGTGATCATCATGCCTTCGGAGGAATGCAGCCAGACTGAACCGAAGTGTGCCGTTTCACTTTTCTTCGCCGAAGGATTTTTTGGGAATGCGCACATTGTTAAGAAAATCGTTGGATAATTTTTTCGGAAATCGTCGATCCGATACTGAGTGATGATGTTGCTGCGGGAGAGGGTGCGTTCAATACATGCACCATATTTTTGGTTTCAATAATATGAAAATCGTCGAGGAGTGTTCCACTCTTGTCAAGTGCTTGCGCCCGCACTCCTGATCCTGACGGAATAACATCGCTTTCTGAAATAGCCGGAACCAACTTTCGAAGCGCGTGAACAAATAGTCTTTTACTGTACGAGCGTTTCACTTCTTCATAACCCATTTTGTAATGCCGGCGCGCCATCTTCCAAAAGCCCGGGAAGAGTGCCATCCTAACAAGGTCTTCCACCGAAATATCACTCTTCGTGTATCCTTCTTTTTTATACGCCAGCACGGCATTCGGCCCCGCTTCAACTCCTCCGTTTATCATTCGAGTAAAGTGAACTCCCAAAAAAGGAAAGCGGGGATCGGGAACCGGATAAATTAAATTCTTGACGAGATATTCCTTCTCTTTTTTTATTTCATAATACTCGCCTCGAAAAGGAATAATGTGAATATCTGTTTCAACCCCGCACTGTCGGGCGATTTCGTCACAGCGTAAACCTCCGCAATTAACAAGTACACGCGCACGAAACTCTCCCTGTGATGTTTCTAAAACGATTATTCCTCCGTCATCGTCAGCTCGAAGAAATTTTGTTGATGTATGAATCTCTCCGCCTTTTTCACGGACAATTTTTGCGTAAACGTCGACGACAGCAGGGTAATCGACAATTCCCGTTTGCGGTACCCACAGTCCTTCAATACCGTTCACGTGGGGTTCATATTCTTTCAATTCACCGGCAGATAATCGTTTCAATCCGGTCAATCCGTTTGCGATTCCTCGCGCCTCCAACGTTCGCAGCATTGTCGATTCTTCACCCGTTGTTGCAACAACTATTTTGCCGCACCGCTCGAACGGAATTTCGTACCGTTTGCAAAAGCTGTACAGCATTTCTCTCCCTTCGGTACAATTCTTCGCTTTATACGATCCCGGTTTATAGTATAATCCTGAGTGAATAACTCCGCTGTTGTGCCCCGTTTGATGACCCGATAAACGATTCTCCGTTTCAAGAATTACGACAGAAAGTTGTTTTTGTTGAACTAACGAAAGTGCCGTTGCAACGCCGACAATTCCTCCGCCGATAATTGCAACATCATAAATTTTTTGTGTCATTATTTAGTCGTTCTTACCAAGCGCTTCGTAATATTTTCGAATGAGATCGATATATTCCTTTGAATATCCTGCCTCTACTGCTCGTTGCAGATCGCGTTGAAGTTTTGATTCTTTTGATTGAAGGGAAACTTCTTCTGGACTTTTTCTCGAGATTGTCGTTCCGGTTGTTGCTCGCCGGCGCTCTTCAAAATCGCGTTCGCGTGTTGAGCGCTGTGCTTGTAACAATCGAGAAAGTATTCGTTCCTGCTGCTTGATCGTGTTGGAATTAAGATCATTTTGTTGGAGCTGCTCGACAACTTCTTTCATTTCGTCGGAAATTTTCTTAAGATCGCCAAGAATCCGGTCCTTCTCGGGAGACGTTTGAGCTTCTTTGTTCAGCTGATCCAGCGATTTTCTTACAGCATCCTGCTGACGTGCAAGCCGACCAATTTCTTCCATCTGCTGCTGTGTCAACCCCTGCTGCTGTCCTCCCATTTGCTGACTTTGCATATTAATATTCTGCTGCTGCAATGCCATGTTCCGCAGTTGCTGCATCAACGATCCGCCACCTTGCCCGCCTGCTTGTTGTAAAGATTGCATTGCGCCCTGTACTAACGATGCCGATTTATTCAAAGACGCCATCGCTTCAGCTTGCGCACCGCTGGTCGCCTGGGCATTTCGCTGCTCAATCCCTGCCATTGCGTGCTGCATTTGCCCCATCGTTTGACCAATGTTTTTTCCCATCTCAGGGCTTACGACAAATGATTTTTGTGAAAGTTCGGCAAGTCCGTTTGCAATGTTTGCAAGATCTCCTTGGATATTTTGTTGCTGCTCTCCAATATCTTTAAACTGTTGAGAATTCAGATCAAGTGAACGCGACTGATTTTTTAATTGCTCCTGGCGCTGAGATAGTTGCAACATATCCTGCATTGCCTTTCGCAATGCATTCATTGTTTGCTGCATCTGATTGTTCAGCATCTGTTCCTGCAATTCTGATAATTGATCGGACATTTCTTTCATCTTACTGGCTGCCTGCTGCTGGGCAGTCATTGCATTTTCCATCTGCATCGATCGAAGATTTTTTGAACTTTGCGTAATTGCATTTTTCATGTCGCGGTCATTTGCCGATTCTTCCGCTTCGCGTAATTTATCTAACGGCATTTCCTTCGGGAAAGATTCCATCTTATCACGAACATCTTTCATTCCTTCTTTCATTTGTTCCAACTGTTTGTCTATCTCGTCCTGTTTACGTGAAAGTTCCGATGCTTTTTGGACGTCGTTTTCTTTCATTTCCGAAGTAGCTTTTTGAATTTCTTCCTGCTGACGGATCATCTCATTCGCACGCTTCACCATTTCATCGACTTTTTGTTCTACTTGAATTCGTTTCAGTAAATTCAATGTCCGCTCTATGCTGTTGCGGAATTGTTCTTCTGAAAATTGAACCTGCTGCATCGCCTCGCGCATTTGATCGGGAGAGACATTTTGCATCGCTTGCTGCATGCGTTGAAGCGCCTGCTGAAATTCCGGCGAATTCAATTCTTGCATCATTTTTTGAAGTTCGGAGTATTTCTCTAGCGTTTCTTTCGAAAGCACATTATTACGCTGCAAGTTCTGTGTCATGTCTTCGACTTGTTTATTCACGTCATCAATTTTCTTTTGAATTTCTTGATATTTTTTTGTTATCTCCTCTGCTTTGTTCTGTTTTTGCCAATCCATTTGCTGATTCCGTTTCATATCGCGTGATAATTCTTCGATATCTTTCTTCAATTCATCAGCTTGTTTCAATGACTGTTTTAGATTTTTTTCCGCATCGGTATGACGGTCATCGGCATCAGAAAATACTTCTTCCAGCGAAGGGAGTCTGATCAAATACGTTTTGCTTCGCGCCGATTTTGGACCGTTAATATTATCATTATCATGAACTTCGGCATAATATTCGATAACATCCTCCGGTACAAGGCCTAACACAGTCATGTCCCAGTCATATTGCACAACTTCATTTACCGATTTAACGGTATCAAATGGAATAATGACCCCGTATGAATTTTCTGGTTTTTCGTATCGTGACTGCACCAATCTAAACGCAAGCTGTAAATACGAAATTCCAAAATCATCCCCTATTTTAAAGTCCAACGGCATTTGCATCGCCTGCGTTACATCGATGTTCTTGCCGGGAGTAACAATATCTACGGTTGGATATTCATCGGGGATAATGGTGATTTTATTGTCAATTGGCTGCTCATTGAAAATTCCACTGCGGTCTTCAAGCCTGACGGTATATGATGCCGGCGTCCGAATAATTGTCGATCCTGAATATTCGTTCCCATCGAAATCAAGTTGAATATTCTTTCCGTTGTTCAACACGATCATTGCAGCTTTCAGCTCTTTGCTTGCCTGAATCTTCCACACGACTCTTGTTCCGGCAAGGCAAACAACGTCTCCAACATTTTCTTCAAGTGTTTGGCGCGGCAATTTTGAATACGACGGAGGCAAAAGCGATAGACGCAGCGAACGAACAAATGGTCGGTCGGCTACCGTAAGTGCATAATCATCGCTTGTTACATCATTCGCCTGAAATTGATATCGAACAGTTTTATTAACCGAAGCAAAATGATACTCAAAATAACCGGAGATATCTTTTTTAAGTTTAATCCTCTCCGGAACATTCACTCCCTCTTCCCATAAAGAAATCATCACTTCATCGGGCAACGCAAAATTTGAAATTGTATTTGCTTCGAGCATCGCTTTTACGACGACAGCGTCACCTTTCACAATATCTGCATTGCCGGGTTTGACAATAAATTTAAAAGGAGCAGCGATCTCGTACGCTTGATCATGATTCCACAATCGTTCTGCCGCTGCCGCAAATGGCGATCCTGGAATTGCGGAAATTGCCGCGACAACCGTTGTCACCGCTGAAACGACTTTAAAAAGATGTTTTACTCCGACAAAAGAAACAGCATTGGCAAAATTCATTCCCACTGTCGATCGTTGAAAATGTTCCAACGATACTTCAACCAGTTCGGGAGAATATGGAGCATTCTCGTCGCGAAGCATATCGGCAAGGTCAAGGGCATTTTCAAGTCGATCGCCGATCTTTTCAAATTTCGCCCCGATAATTTTTGCCACGTCTTCATCCGACGTTTGCGGCAAAATTTTCATCACTCGAAGCAGCGGCTTTCCAGCAAACCAAATACTGACCACAATGGAAAAAAATATGAACGCGTAAAAAAGTATTGTCCGTACGTCTTCGCTGAATTCCGCGATAGACTCAACCATCATCAGAATCGTCCACACCAGCATGAGTATCGAAAACGCATTGATTGCCGCCCGGAAAAATTCTTCCTGATATAATTTTCCTCTCGTTTCATCAATGCGTCGATGAATCTCTTGAATACTATGTTGTATTTCTTTTGTCATTCGTTATATAAATGCCACATCATTGACTGAGAGACCAGACGATAATATTTGTTCCAAACTTCAATGCTTCTTCTCTTTTTTCCGGAGGATCTTTATGAACATCGGGATCTGCCCATCCATCGCTCGGATTGGATTCAACGGTGTAATAAACAACCAGTCGATTTTTTAAAAAAATCCCGAAACCTCTCGCCGGTTTATTATCATGCTCATGCGTTTTCGGAACTCCGTTCGGAAATTTATAGAAACATTGATACAGCCCGTACGTAAACGGCAGTTCGACAAGTTCGTACTCCGGAAAAACTTTCTTTATTTCTCTTCGGAACGCCTTGTCCATTCCATAATCATCATCGGCATAAAGAAACCCGCCATTTTCGAGATATGTCCGAAACCGCCGGATTTCAAAATCTGAAAAGGATATATTTCCGTGTCCTGTCATGAATATAAAAGGATATGAGAAGAAATTGTCGTTAGAAATTTCTATGAATTCATACGTTGGATCGGTATCAATAGAAGCGTGTTGTTTCGCAAATTTGAGCAGATTTACTTCAGCTGAAGGGTCGTTGTACCAATCACCCCCGCCTGAATATTTGAGCCGTGCAATGCGAAATTGAGAATTGATGCGTTTTGTTTGCGCGTGCGCGGTGGCACAAACTCCATAAAAGCACAGGCTGCATAACAGTAAAATTTTATAATATTTTTGCATTGGTATCAATGAAGTATAAAAAACTCGCATTCCGTTCTCTCGTATATAAAATACAAAATAAAAATTAGACAAGTCACGGCGCATGGGAGAAAAAGAAAAATGATTTTTTTTGCTCCTACATCTTGATTATTCTCTCGAAGATTCTTACAATATAGAAGCAACATCTTGCATCAAATGATCAATCAAACTTTTACATACTACTCTCAGTTTATTCGACGTAACTCTCCGTCGTATCCTCAGCCGGTAAATCCGGCGGAGAAGCCGACCTATATTGCTCTTTCCCCGCGTCCGTAAGCGGACATTAAAAATAGATAGTATTACCGACTGAGGAACAACAGGTTTTTTGTTCCACTTCATTTATATATCACTTTTTATTTTATACGGGAAAGATTATGAACACTTACGATTTTATTACTTTAGAAGAACAATACGGCGCGCACAATTATCATCCCTTAGACGTTGTCATCAGCAAGGCGGAAGGCGTTTGGGTGTATGATGTCGACGGCAAAAAATATTTAGATTGTCTCGCCGCGTATTCGGCGGTAAACCAAGGACATTGCCATCCAAAGATTTACTCTGCATTTGTCGAGCAAGCAAAAAATGTTACGCTCACAAGCCGGGCATTTCGGAATGACAAACTCGGCCTGTTGTATAAAAAGCTACATCAGTTAACCGGGTTCGAAACGGTGTTGCCGATGAATTCCGGCGCGGAAGCTGTTGAAACTGCAATTAAAGCAGCACGCAAATGGGGCTATACCGTCAAAAAAATTCCTGATGGAAAAGCAGAAATTATCGTTGCTGCAAACAATTTCCATGGACGAACAACAACCATTGTAAGCTTTTCCACCGATGCCGATTACCGCAATGGTTTTGGTCCATTCACACCCGGATTTCGTGTTGTGGAATTTGGGAATATCGATTCGTTAAAAGAAACTATCAACGCAAACACTGCAGCATTTCTTGTTGAACCAATTCAAGGGGAAGCGGGTATCATCATTCCATCTGATGGCTACTTGCGTGAAGCAGAAAGACTTTGCAAAGAGAATAACATTCTTTTTATCGTTGATGAAATTCAGTCAGGGCTCGGTCGAAGCGGAAAACTTTTCGCGTATGAGTACGAAGAAGTTCATCCTGATGCCGTAATTATCGGCAAAGCTTTAAGCGGTGGATTCTATCCTGTTTCTGCTGTGCTTTCGACAAAAGAAGTACTGGGCGTTTTCAAACCTGGCGAACATGGGTCAACGTTCGGTGGAAATCCTCTTGCCGCCGCCGTTGCAATTGCCGCTTTAGATGTCCTGATTGACGAACATCTTATTGAACGCTCACAAGAGCTTGGAAAATATTTCATCCAGCAGCTTCGAACAATGAAAAATTCTCATATTGTTGAAATTCGCGGAAGAGGTCTATGGATTGGCATCGAACTTGACACGAATGCGCGTCCTTTTTGCGAAGCATTGATGAAAGAAGGAATTCTCTGCAAAGAAACGCACGATACCGTGATTCGCTTCGCACCACCACTGGTAATCACCAAAGAAGAAATTGATTGGGCATTGGAAAAGATCAAAAAAATTTTTGCCTAAATAAATTAAATTGATATTTTATGTTCGTGGATGTTATCAGCATGCAAAGGTACTAAGCAAAATTAATTCATTTAATAATTTATACCTAATGCTTCACAAATATTTTTTTTGTAAATCATTTTTTGTTCATTGTAAGTGCTTCATCTCTATATTTGCGCAATTGGAACTCCTTCGACGCCGGTATATTCTATCGTCAATCATAATGGCGCACTCTATGCGGCAACCGATTCTGTTCTATATCGGCAGAAAAAAAATGCTTCTCGTAAAGTAATAAACGGAAAATTTGAAGATCTGACCATAAAAAACCCGCGTGATGAACGCGGGTTTTTTTCTTCCAGTTGCTGATTGCACATCAGCACGTACTTCTCAATTAATCCATTATCCTTCGCAAAAATGCCGGCTTATCTAAATCGCTTTGCGATGACTCCATTGGATGAATTTTTGTTTCTTCTGCAGGCATCGCGTTTATTGCAATTCCCCGACGCATGTACGTTGGTGTATCGAGTTTTTGCAAATCACGAACGCCGTTCGGAATATGATCGATAATTCCGGTTTTCCGCATTGTTGTTGCAAAACGATCTTGCGGTTGTGCTGCGGTTGCCTTTTTATTAAATCCGGTGGCAATTACGGTGATCATGATCTCGTCTTCCATATTATTGTCGATCACGACACCAGCAATCACTTCAACATCGCCGCCAGCCGATTCATGAATTACTCCCGTGGCTTCATCAACTTCATGCAGCGATAAACTGCTTCCGCCGGTAATATTGACTAACAGCTTTTGAGCACCGGTTATTTGAACGCCTTCAAGTAACGGCGAAGAAATTGCATTTTGTGCTGCTTCAATGGCACGATTTTCACCGGTCGCTGTACCTGTTCCCATCAACGCATCACCCATTTCACGCATCACCCGACGAACATCAGCAAAGTCGACATTGATCAGTCCGGGAACAGTAATGATATCTGAAATGCCGCGTGTTGCATTGTAAAGGACAGCATTGGCAATTTCGAATGCTTCGATGATCGGTGTTGCTTTTTCAACGATCGTCAACAAGCGTTGATTCGGAATTACGATCAATGTATCAACATGCTTTCGCAATTCTTCAATGCCATAATCTGCTTGGGCTGTTCGTTTCTTCCCTTCGTGTGTGAACGGTCTGGTAACAATGCCAACGACAAGAGCACCAAGACTTTTTGCAATGTTTGCAACAACAGGCGCTCCACCGGTCCCTGTTCCGCCTCCCATTCCAGCAGTAACAAAAACCATATCACTGTTGGAAAGCACGCGTGCGATTTCTTCTTTATCCTCTTCGGCTGCTCGTTGACCGATGGAAGGATCAGCGCCGGCGCCAAGACCGCGAGTTAAATTTTTCCCGATGCGGATTTTCGTCGGCGCAGCATTACGCTCTAAAGCTTGCACATCGGTATTGACAGCAACAAAATCTACACCACTTAGTCCACGGCTGATCATGCTGTGGACTGCATTGGTCCCTCCGCCGCCGACTCCAACGATGCGAATTTTTGCTCCATTCTCTGCAGGGCTATCGAATTCTATCATATGAACTCCTTATGTTTGGTTGTTAAATAATTATTAGAAAAAAACTTTGTGTTTCGTTTTTTAAACCGATGACCGATCATCTCACAGCTCGTCAAACCAGCCTTTCATCTTATCTAAAATTGATTTTGCATTGCCGCTCATTTTTTTATTTGATTCCGCCACATTTGTTGTCACGCCGCGTGATCGATTTTTTATCGCATGAAGAACAAGTCCGACACCGGTTGCATACATCGGATTTTCAATTTCGCGTACAAATCCTCCGCGGAAACCTTTCGGAATTCCAATCTTTACCGGCATACCAAGAATATCGCGTGCAATATCCGCAGTTCCTTTGACAAGCGAACCGCCGCCGGTTAATACAACACCTGCCGATAAATGTTTTTGATAACCCGAACGCTTAATCTCGAGCGCTGCGATTTCCAAAATTTCTTCCATACGCGGTTGAATAATTTGGCAGAGCATTTTCTTATCGATGGTCAATGGATCGCGTCCGCCGATTCCGGGAATCATAATTGGATCGTTATCAGCAATGGACTGCATGTGCGTGTGACCATATTTAATTTTTAATTCTTCCGCCTGGGCTGTCAGTACACCGAGACCTCGCCGAACATCGTCCGTCACTTTACTCCCTGCAATTCCAATTACCGCTGTGTGACGAATGGTTCGGTCTTCAAATACCGCCAAATCGGTCGTTCCCCCGCCGATATCGATCAGCGCAACACCGACTTCTTTTTCTTCCGAGTCAAGGACAGCATCACTCGATGCAATTGGTTCCAGAACAATATCACTGACCTGAACTCCGGCGCGTTGAACACACTTCAAAATATTTTGCGCCGCTGAAACAAGCCCGGTGATGATATGCACCGTCGCTTCCATTCTGACTCCGGACATTCCAACCGGATCATACACGCCATCCTGTCCATCAACAATAAATTCCTGCGGAATGACATGAAGAATTTTTCTGTCGGACGGAAGGGCAATTTTTTTTGTGTCTTCAATTAAGCGATTGACATCTGCCTGCGAAATTTCCTGCTCCGCTCCGCTGATTGCGACAACGCCGCGGCTTTGAAAACTTTGAACGTGGTCACCGGCAATTCCTGCCACCACCGATTGAATTTTCACTCCGGATTGTGCTTCAGCATCTTTTACGGCAGCGGTGATCGAAGAAATCGTTTTATCAATATGGGTGATAACACCGCGTGTTAAGCCGTCTGATTTACTTTTTCCTATTCCTAAAATATTTATTTCATCATTGGCGGCAACGGAAGCGACTATTGCGCACACTTTCGTTGTTCCAATATCTAATCCGACAAATATATTTTCGTTCATTGTTTTCCTTTTAAGTTTTCTTAGCAGACATGAAAATACTTGCCCGCTTCCGCTATGAATTTTTTCTTGATACGATTACCTGATCGTCAAATCGTATATCGATGTATTGAACATCTTTCGTATCGGCATTCTGTAAAAATTTCTGCCAGAATGCATCTAACTTTACAAGCTTCTTTGCTGTTTCACCCTTGCCAAAAATTATGGGAATGCCGGTTTCAAATGAAAACATGACAACATCGTGACTCTTACGAAGACGAATTTCTGATAAAGAATGAAATAAATTTTCGCTGACTGCTTTTGACGTTTTGATAATTTCTAGTGCATCGGCAACATCAAGGTTCATGATTTTTTGACCGCTTCGAATCCCACCGAGCGAATCATATCCGCTGATCACGGGAATATCGTACGTTTCGGTCGACGGCAGATAGGGCAAGACGATTCCGTCTTCATCGATGTAAAATAATTCATTTGCGACGAGGAGCGCAGCAGGTTTCCGTTCTTGAATCTGCACGCGTATCAATTCCGGAGAATCTCGCTTTACGACAACGTTTTTCACGAAACTGTTTGCAAGGATATTTTGTTGAAGCACCGTCAAATCCATTTCATACATCGAAACATTCGGCGGGAGTTTCATCAAATGAAGAACATCATCCTTCGTCAAAATATTTATTCCTTCAACGACTACCTGACGCGCGAGAACATGTTGCTGCCATCTTGCTTTCACAATAATTACTGCGAAAACAAAGAATGCGAGCAACGCAAAATAGACATAAACACGTCTCCCATACGTTTTTTCATCTTTCGGTTTAATATGGTCTTGTTCTGATTCCATCATGAATCAATATTTACCGGATAAAAATTGTTCCCCAAATTTCCAAATATCGCCGGCACCCATTGTGATAACAATGTCACCCTTTTTCGTAATTTTTTTCAGGAACGTGGGAATTTCTTTTTTGTCCTGCACATAATACACCTCTTTATGACCAAACTGTTTTGCAGCATTGACAATTAATTCGCCGGTGACGCCCTGAATTGGTTCTTCTCGCGCCGGATAAACATCTGTCACGACAAGAACATCGGCAAATAAAAAGGCTTTGCCGAAATCTTCATAGAAATCTCTCGTGCGTGAAAACAAGTGTGGCTGAAAGACACACACAACTCTTTTTCTCCATCCAGATTTTGCTCCGCTTAGTGTTGCTTTGCATTCCGTTGGATGATGGGCATAGTCATCATATACTTCGATGCCGTTTACTTCACCTTTCTTTTCCCAACGACGATATACTCCAGTGAATTTTTCAATTCCGGCTTTTGCCTTTTCAAACGGAACCCCAAGATTTAAGCCAACCGCAATAGCTGCCAGCGCATTTTGCACATTATGTTTTCCCGGGATCTGCAGTGTGACTTTTCCCAAATCGACATAATTTTGAACGACCGTGAATGTTGTTGTATGCTCTTTATGCGAAATTTCCACCGCTTGAAGATCTGCTTGCGGCGAATGTAATCCGTACGTAATAATTTTTTTCTTATTCAATTGCGGCATAATGTCCTGCAATGCCGGCTCATCGAGGTTCAAAACGATAAATCCATAGAACGGAACTTTGTTTGAAAATTGAATGAACGCCCCTTTGATATCTTCCAGGTCGCGGTAACAATCGAGATGGTCCGTCTCAAGCGTTGTCAACACTGCAATCGTTGGCGTGATCGATAAAAACGATCGATCAAATTCGTCAGCTTCAACGACGATAAAATCTCCTTTGCCAAGCCGCGCATTTGTTCCGCCAAGCCCGTGCAATTTTCCGCCGACAATCACCGTCGGATCGAGTCCGCCTTCCATCAGCACCAAGCTTGTCATCGATGTTGTCGTCGTTTTTCCATGCGTACCGGCAATACCGATTCCATATTTCAGTCGCATTACTTCAGCAAGCATTTCTGCACGGCGAACAATTGGAATTTTTCGACGAATGGCTTCCTGCACTTCCGGATTATCGTTGATAACCGCCGAAGAATAGACAACAGTATCAACATCATCAGCAATATTTTCAGCTTTGTGTCCTTCAAACACTTTTGCACCTAAAGCTTGCAGTCGTTCGGTTACGTCGCTCAAGGCGCGATCTGAACCGCTGACTTTGAATCCCTGATCGAGTAAAATTTCTGCAATACCGCTCATGCCGATACCGCCGATGCCAATGAAGTGTAATTTTTTGATCGATGAAAACATAAATGTTCTGTTTATTGATTTTTTCGAAATGGAAATTTTCTGTGACTTCTTTTGGGAACATGTACGGCAATTGAATGCATCTGTTGAATCAATTCTTTTTCTTTTTCATAACGGCCTATGCGTATCCGATATGACCGACGACGTCCTTTCACTTTCACGATCACCACTTGATATCTGCCCGCTGTTTGGACACCGCGTTCTTTTCCGACGTGAATCCATTCAATATCCTGAATAGTAATTGAGCGTTTGTTAAATCGATGTTGAAAAATGATCTCGCTTTCAGTCACGATCAATTTCCGGTCTCTGAGTCGATTCAATACCAGCAATCCAAACGCCTGCAGAACGAAAAATAGGATGATGTATAAAATAGGATCATGAAAAACAACGGTAATACTGTCTTGAATAAATGTGCCCACAACACCCGCATAAATAATTAGTGTCACCAAGTAGATCAACGCTTGTTGATAATAAAAATCCAATTTGTATTTATATTCGTGCTGCATTATTTCATCATCGATAAAATTTTATCTGCAAGTTCTTTCCCAGCATTTGGCTTCCCAAGTTTCACGCTTTCTTCGCTCATCTGCAGGCACAAACGTTCATCGTACATTATTTTTTTCAATTCATACAGTAACTGCGTTTTCAATTGTGCATCATCAATCATCACCGCCGCACCGGCTTCAACCATTGCTTTCGCATTCAGCGTTTGATGATCTGCGGCTGCAAATGGATACGGAATTAAGATTGACGGTTTTCCTAACCGCGTTAACTCTGCTAATGTGGTCGCACCGGAACGAGAGATAACAACATCGGCAACCGCATATCCGTAATCCATTCTCTCGATAAATTTCATCACTTTAATATTATGATGATGTTGAAACGACATCCCGGCTTGCGCATCACCTTCGCCAGTCTGCCAAAGAACTTGATAATTATTCCTGATTGCATCGTTAATCACATCCGGCATCGCTTTATTGATTGATGCAGCACCTAAACTTCCACCGAATGCAAACACAGTTTTTTTCTCTTTTGAAAAACCAAAATATTCATATGCTTCATCGTTGTTCACGATTGATAATGCTTCTCGTGTCGGATTTCCAACTAGTTCAATGTCTGATTTTGCCTGAAGCCATTTCCTCGTTACATCAAACGTGATGAATACTTTTGAAACCCGCGATGCGAGCATCCGCGTTGTTACACCGGGATAACTGTTGCTTTCGTGGACAACAGTTGGAATCTTCATAAGCGATGCGACAAATAATATCGGTCCGCAGACATATCCGCCGGTCCCAACAACGACATTTGGTTTAACTTTTGCAATGAGAAAGAACGATTGAAACAATGAAACGACAACTTTTACCGGGAACAAAATATTGCTCAACTTCAATCTTCTGCTGAATCCGCTGATCCAAATAGTAAAGAACTCAAACCCTTTTTGCGGAACGACGCGCGCTTCAATTTTATTTTTTGTTCCCGCAAATACGACACGTGTGCTCGGCTCCAACTTTAAGATTTCTTCTGCAATCGCAATCGCAGGGTATAAATGACCGCCGGTGCCGCCGCCGGCAAAAAGTATTGTCATGCTATTTATAGATCTTTCCAACCGCCGGCTCCGGGTGTACAATTGGGTCAACAAATGCGCGCTCGCGCGGATGCAAATCTGTTTGCGCAGAAATATTCAAGAGCACGCCGATCGCAAACGATGAAAAAATAATTGCGGAACCGCCGTAGCTGACAAACGGCATCGGTAATCCGGTTGTCGGCGCAAGTCCAAGCGTTACCAGCGCATTGCCCAGTGCATACACAACAATCGTCGATGTAATTCCGATGGCAAGATATTTTCCGAAATCATCGGGAGCGTACCGCGCTATTTTCAATCCGCGTAATAAAATCGTCAGAAAAAGGAACATGAAAATCAATGTTCCGATTAATCCGTACTCTTCACCGACAATCGAAAAAATAAAATCGCCGTATGATTCCGGTAAAAATAAATCACGCTGCTTGCTCATGCCCATTCCCACGCCGAAAATTCCGCCATTACCGAAGCCGATAATTCCTTGCATCAATTGATAATTCGCGGTTGAAGTTACGGCTTCATCCCCGCCGAATCCGACATAGGTAAGGATTCGTTTCATTCGATATGGTGCACTGACCATATAAATCAACAGTGCTGGAATCAATGCGCTGAGCGAAAGAAAAACATGTTTCATTCTTGCACCGCCGACAAAGACTAAAATCATTCCAAGAACAAAAATAAGTGAGCCAGTGCTGAAATTCGGCTGAACCATTACCAGCACAACCACTCCGCCAATCCAAAACATCAACGGCATAAACCCTGTTTTAAAATCAGCAAGCTTCTCTCTTTTATTTGAAAGCAAATATGCAAGATGAAAAAGGAGTGCAAACTTTGCGATCTCCGAAGGCTGAATGCTGAATCCGCCAAGCGATAACCACCGCGCAGCGCCTTTTACTTCACCACCAAGCGCACGCGTTGCAACAAGCAACAGCATCGCAAGCAACAACACCCATTTTGTCAGCGGTTTATATTTTTTGTAATCGATATTGATTGCAAAAAACATCACAACAAGCCCGACCAAAAGTTTTACAATGTGTTTATTGACGAGTCCGCTTGATGACTGCATTTTTTGCATTGCCCACGTCGACGAAGCGCTGTACACCACAAATGTGCTCACGACCATCAAGATCAGGACGACAAACAAAATAATTCGATCAATATGATTCCGATGCGAAGACATTTTATAATTTGTTGACCAACTGTTTGAAAATTTTTCCGCGTTCTTCATAATCAACGAACCAATCGAATGATGTGCATGCCGGCGCCAGAAGAACAATATCTCCGCTCTTTGTCAATGAGCGCGCTACGTCAATCGTTTTTTGCATCGATTCGATGTTCGGAATCGCATTTCCTATCGTTTCAACTTTTTTTACATTCACTTTGTCATTAAAATTTTTCACAATGATATCAGCAGAATATCCAGTCGCCACAATGGCTTTCACTTTTTTTTTCACAAGATCATAGATTGTTGAATAATCATTTCCCTTGTCTTTCCCACCCATAATCAGCACAATCGGCTCATCGTAACTTTTTAATGCCATTTCTACTGCTTCAACAGTAGTTGCTTTAGAGTTATTGATGAATGTAACTCCGTCCACTTGGCGGACAAATTCTTGACGGTGTTCAACTCCTTTGAAATTTCTCAGCGTTGATTTTAAATACGCAGGCGAAATCTCAAACAACTGTGCCGTGAGTGTTGCCGCCATCGCATTTTGAATATTATGTTCCCCTTTAATGCTGATCTCTTCCGTATTCATTATTGCACGATCAACATGAAGGATGTTTGTTTTCAAAATATCATTTTCTACAAATGCGCCGTTAGAGAATTTTTGTGTGCTGCTAAACCGTAAAATCCTTGGTGTCGTACCTAAAAGCTTCTTCTTTGTCCACGCATCGTCAGCATTCACAATTAAAAAATCTTCGTTAGTTTGATTCATAAAAATCCGCGTTTTCGAATCCGCATACTTCTCCATTGAATGATCGTATCGGTCCATGTGATTCTGCGTGATATTCAAAATGACCGCAACCTTCGGGTGAAATGAATCAATAAAATCCAATTGAAAACTGCTTACCTCCAGAATAACAACAGTCTCTTGATCAACATCCAGAACGATTGATGAGAATGCCGTTCCAATGTTACCCGCAACAACATGTTTTTTCTTTGCATCGCTGAACATCCTCCCTAAAAGTGTTGTGGTAGTTGTTTTTCCGTTACTTCCCGTAATCGCAATAATCGGACCTCGACAAAACCAACTGGCAACTTCTATTTCAGCAACAACTTTTATTCCGCGCTTTTGCGCTTCGACGACAACCGGTGCATTCGTCGGCACGCCGGGACTTATCACCATCAAAGAACAATCATACACGCGCTCGCTATGTCCGCCAAATTCACACTCTATCTTTTGACTGCGAAGTTCCGCAATGTGCTGCTGCGTTCGTTCGCTTTTCCCAAAATCACTCACAAAAACTTTTGCGCGATGCCTGTAAAGCAATTGCGCAACTGCTACTCCGCTTCGTTCAGCTCCAATGACAGAAATTTTTTGATCATGTACAATCACATTCTTCACAAGATTTTAACGCACTTTAAATGTTGTCAAACTCAAGATCATCAACAGAATAGCGATGATATAAAATCGCGTAACGATCTTCGGCTCGTTCCATCCTAATAATTCAAAGTGATGATGGATCGGAGCCATTTTGAAAATCCGTTTTCCCTCTCCAAACCTTTTCTTGGTGTACTTAAAATATAATCGTTGAAGAATTACTGACACGGTTTCCATAAAAAATACGCCGCCGAGAATCGGCAGGATCAATTCTTTCTTCGCCATTACCGTCAGGGCGCCGATTGCTCCGCCGAGTGCAAGTGAGCCTGTGTCGCCCATAAATATCTGCGCCGGATAAGCGTTGTACCACAAAAATCCCAACGCCGCGCCGACCATGGCAATGCAGAAAACTATAAGCTCCCCGTTGCCGCGAAGATAGATGATGCTGAGGTAGCGGCTGAACTCGATATTGCCCGACACATACACAATCAAACCAAGGGTGAAAGCAACGATACCGGATGTTCCCATGGCAAGTCCGTCGAGCCCGTCTGTCAAGTTCACGGCGTTGGAAGTTGCAGTGATGATGAAAATGACAAACGGAATGTAAATCCACCAATAATGGAAATCGAACACAACATTTTTAAAAAACGGCACTGTCGTTACCGTGTTTGCTTGAATCGATTGAAGCTGCGGCAGTGTAAACATTGCAACACCAAGAACCGCGCCGACAAAAATTTGTCCGAATAATTTGTATCGGGCAATCAGGCCTTCTTTTTTCTTCCTTACCACTTTGAGATAATCATCCATGAAACCGACAAAGCCAAGTCCGGCTGTAACAAAAATGATGAGTTGAATATATTGATTCGTCAAATCGCCCCAGAGAAACGTGGGAATTAAAATAGAAGCAAGAACAATCGTCCCCCCCATCATCGGCGTTCCGGCTTTTAATCGATGTTTTTCCGGTGCCCCTTCGCGATACGTTGAAACAATTCCTTTTACTTTTAAATATTCAATCATCTTTCCGCCGATGATGAAACTGATGAACAACGCCGTAATTGCCGCCGCCGCTGCACGGAATGTCAAATATTTTACAACGCCGAATCCGGGCGGATGATAGACTTGTTCGATCCAATATAAAAGGTGATAAAGCATTAATGTATTGTTGATGGTTGTTGAGTATTTTTCGTTAATTGATTGACAACGTCTTCCATTTTCATTCCGCGCGAACCTTTCACAAGCACAACGTCGCCGGACTGCAAATTTCTTTTTAACTCTTTCGCTAAATCATCTTTTGTTTCAAAATGCTTTGCCCCGTTGCCGTAGGCTTCGGCAGTATATTTTGAATACGGACCGTACGTAAAGAGCGTATGAAATTTCATCCCTGCAGCAACCGCTCCAATATTCGTATGTTCGCGTTTTGATGCGTCGCCAAGTTCACGCATATCACCGAGAACCACAATTTTTTTTCCCGATGTTTGAAACAATTGCAACGTTTTCAACGCTGCAACAACGGAATCAGGATTAGAATTGTACGTGTCATTCAAAATGGTAATATCGCGACTTGTCATCACTTCCATTCGTTTTGATGCCGGCGAAAAATTTTTCAGCGCCGCGATAATATTTTTCTTATGTACTTTCAATTTCAATCCAACGGAAATTGCTGCCAGCGCGTTGGTGATATTATGCGTTCCCGGGACCGACAACAAAACATTCATATTCACTTCTCTTTTCGGCCATACGCATTCAAAAGTTGATCTTCCTGTTTTATCACTCTGAATTTTCCTCGCTCGAATATCGGCTTTCCCTTCAACAGCATAACCGATGGATTTTTTCAAACTCTTCATCTCAGCCATTAAAAATCTATCGTCACAATTGACAAATGCTGTGCCTTGGTGCTTTTTCAAATAGCTGAACAATTCTTTTTCTTCGCGTGCGACGCCTTCTTCATCGCCAAAAAATTCCAAATGCTCTTTGCCGATGTTCGTGATCAACCCGTGCGTCGGCTCGACGATTTCACACAGATATTTCAATTCTCCAAAATGGTTTGTTCCGAGTTCAATCACCGCCGCTTCGTGTTGGCGCGTCAATCGAAATAATGTCTGTGGAACGCCGATATGGTTGTTCAAATTGCCTTCCGTTGAAAGAACGTTATATGTTGATGATAGCACCGCCGTCACCATTTCTTTCGTTGTTGTCTTTCCGTTGCTGCCGCCGATTGCCACAACAGGAATATCAAACTTCCGTCTATATGCTCTCGCCAATTCTCCAAAGGCGAGTGTTGTATCGGGCACCGCAACGCACAGGGAATGGAAACCTTGGATCTTTTCTTTGTTTGCTTCAGCCCAATGTTTATTGACCAAAACACAGGAAACATTTTTCGTCAACACATCTTCAATAAATTCATGCGCGTCGAATTTTTCACCCTTCAATGCGACAAAAAGATCATTCTCTGCCGCTGTGCGTGAATCTGTTGAAACTTTTTTGATTACACGATCTTTAATTTTTTCTTTGTGAAACACTTCTGCGTTTGTTAACGCTTGAAAATCTTTTAACGAAATTTTTTTCATCAATTGATATACTTCATTACTTCTTCTTTGTCACTAAAATGATGTTTTGTCGTTCCAACAACCTGATAATCTTCATGACCTTTACCTGCAATCAATACCACATCGCCGCGTTTTGCAATCATAATCCCTTCGCGGATCGCAGCGGCACGGTCTGTTTGCACAATTACTTTTTTAGGTTCTTTCATTCCGGCAAGAACGTCGGCAACAATCTGCTCAGGGCTTTCCGTCCGTGGATTATCGTTCGTTACAATTGCCGTATCGCTTAGGCGTTCGACAATAGCACCCATCATCGGCCGTTTTTTTCTGTCTCTGTCTCCGCCGGCGCCAAAAATGGTAATAATGCTGGCAGTCCTGTCGCTCGGAAGAACATCATGAATTGTTTGCAAACAATTTTCAAGGGCATCGGGTGTATGCGCATAATCGATGATTGCCGTCCATCCTTTTGACGATTGAATCTGTTCAAATCTTCCCGGAGCCGGATTAATTGACCGATACACTTCATTGTTGACCGGAATATTCAAACCGACAAGTGTTGAATATGCGCCGAGAAAATTATAGACGTTAAACCGGCCGACTAATTTTGATGAAAGAGTTTGCTCATTGATCCGTGCGGTAAAGCCATTGACAGAAATCGAAACGTCTTCCGCTTTCATTGTTGCTCTATTTTTTATTCCGTACGAAATGACTTTCGCTTTCGATTGTTCGGTAATTCGCGGACCATATTCCGAATCTGCATTAACAACGGCAACGGCACTTTCATGCAAACTTTCAAACAGTGCTTTTTTTGCTTTGAAGTATTCTTCCATCGTTACGTGATAATCGAGATGATCCTGTGTTAAATTCGTAAAGATAGCTGCTGCAAAATCAATTCCGAACACTCTATATTGATGAAGCGAATGCGACGAAACTTCCATCACGCAATGAGTACATCCTTTTTCCACCATTTGATTGAATAGATGATGAAGTTCGAGCGATTCCGGCGTTGTATGTGTTGCAGGGAATTTTTCATCCCCGATCGCATATTCCACGGTTCCAATGAGCCCCACTTTATATTTTGAATCCGCTTCAAGCATTTGCTTAATCAAAAATGTTGTGGTCGTTTTTCCGTTCGTTCCGGTCACACCAATCATTTTCATTTTTGCCGACGGATTGCCGTAATAGTTCGAAGAAATCTGTGCCAGCGCTTTTCGTGAATTTGGCACGACGACTTTCACCACTCCTGCGTGCATACATTGCGGATCGGAAATTGCATTATCATCTTCTACCACAACCACTTTGGCTCCGTTTGCAACCGCCGCATTCACAAATTTATGTCCATCGATTCCCACTCCGTGGATGGCCACAAAAAGATTTTCGCGCTGCACTTTTCGTGAATCGTATTGTACACCGCTGATTTTAACGTCATGCGTCACGACCATCTTCCCAAACATGGTCTGAAACATCTTCGATACCGTTACACCTCGCAACACTTCCGATAATGTCATTCTTGTGCTCTCTTTATCCCCATTTAATACAATTGTGCCGTTACAATTTGTTTCGGCTCGCACATAATTGTTACTTTTGATCCGCTCTTTAACACTGTACCCGAACTTGGGAATTGATTCACAACAACACCTGCACCGACGATTGTTACGCCGTATTGCTCAGCGGCAAGTTTATTGACCGCACGTCGAACGCTCATCCCGCGCAACTCAGGAACTTTTGCAGAACCATCAGCAATAATTTCGCTCGTTTCATTTGTCATTAATTGAACGATTGATCCGCGTTCAATTCTTTTACCCGGCTGCGGATATTGACGGATAACATCGGTTCCGCTGCCAATGGTTTTTGCCGCAAGCCCTGATTTCCTTAAGACCTCAATGGCGTCGTCAACAGACCGATCCGATATATTGGGAACGGTTACCGTTAAATCGTTCGTCGAACCGGCTGGACTATTTTGTTCCGGAACGGCAGTCTTTGCAATCAAGCCATTGTTGTTGATGATGCGTTCAGCTATTCCTTTAAAAATTGGAGCACTTGCAACAGCACCGGTATATCCGACTTTTGGTTTTTCAAGAATGACTAAGCAAACAACTTCCGGTTTTTCAGCAGGAAAAAATCCAACGAACGATGCATTGTAACTTCCCGTTTCGTATTTCCCATCAACATATTTTCGCGACGTTCCGGTTTTCCCTGCGATAGTGATACCGGGAATTTTCACAACACTTCCCGTTCCAAATTCAACAACGCCTTCCAGCATTTGTTTTACTTTGTCATTCACATCTTTCGGATTGACTCTCCGAATCATTTGGGACTGATTGGAATACACTTCAACACCCGCTTCATCGGTTTCTCTTTTTACGATGTACGGTTTCATCAACACACCATCATTAGCAATCGCGCCATAGGCACATATCAGTTGAAGCGGAGTTACTCCGACTTCATATCCATACGCAATCGAATTGAGCGATGCGAGAGACCACTCTGATGTTTTTCTCAATTGTCCGTTTGATTCTGTCGGGAGTTCGATGCCCGTTGTCATTCCAAAACCAAAATCTCTGGCTTTTGTATACAATTTTTCCGAACCGATCAGATCGCTGACTTTTGCCATCACGATGTTGCTTGAATAGGCCATCGCTTCCAAAAAAGTTACATCGCGCAATGAATGCGTGTCGTTGATATAACGAACTTTGTTTCCGGGATAGACAACTTTGTATTTTCCATTTTCCGCATAAATTTTTTTATCGAGAGTCACTACCTCGCTCTGCAATGCAGCTGATGCCGTTACTATCTTAAATACAGAACCCGGTTCGTACATATCCGAAACGATTCGGTTTTTTAGCGATTCAATATTTTCAATCTTGTTTAAATTCACATGCGGATAGTTTGCCATCGCCAGGATTTCGCCGGTTTGCGGCCTCAGCATTACGACCAACCCCGCATCTGCTTGCGCACGAGCAACACCTTTTTTTAATTCTTCCTCAACGATTGATTGATACTGAAGATCAAGCGTCAATTCTATCGAATGTCCGTTGATCGCTTCTTCACGGGGATATTCTACCGATGGACGCGTTCTTCCCAAACCATCTTTCTGCATAATCACATAGCCATCTCTGCCGCGAAGCACATCGTTGAATTGCTGCTCAATGCCGCTGACCCCGATATTATCGATATTGGTAGCACCAAGCACTTGTCCTGCAAGATCATCATAATGATAGAGCCGAATTGCTTCATTCAATTTTACTACACCGGGCATTTTTTTTATCGGAATTTGATCCGCAAGATCAGGACGCATATTCCGTTCGAGATACACAAAACGTTTTTTGAGTTTCAATTTCTCGACATATTCCCGGGCAGGTTTTCCTGTCACCTTCGAAAATTCTGTCGCAATAAATTTTACATGCTCATCAGAAATTGTTGGATCGGCGGCAAATGCCGTTAGGATTGAATTTGCGACAAGCACATTGTTGTTCCGATCGTAAATCACTCCGCGCTGTGCAATAAGCGGAACTTTCGCTTCGTACTGCTTCCGAGCAATTTCCTGAAACTTTCCGGATTCAATAACTTGTATCTGCGCAAGCCGAACACCTGCCGCAACAAAAATCAGCAAGAAGACAATCTTCACCAGCAGCAGACGATGATTGTAATCTTTCTGCTGGGGTGTTTGTGGCGCTTCCTCGACTTTTTTTCTAAATGGATTCCACATAACTATTGTTTAATTAACTCCAGCTCCTTCTCATGATCAACATCGAACCATATCGGCGCTTCTTTCGGATTCGTCATTCCTAATTGCTCTTGGGCCAATAAACCGATTCTGTCCAGGCTTGATTTTCGATTGATTTCTGCTTTTAGCAATTCGTTCATCCCAAGAATCTGATTATATCGTGTGTTGAGATCATTTACTTCTTTTGCGAGGTTATTGACTGCAATGACATTGCCAACATATAATAGAGCAGCAATCGCAAAAAGAATCATTACTCCAACAACGTTGGTCGTTTTTACCTTTCGGCGCGTCGTTTTTTTAACATTCGGCCGCATAGCGTAGCCAGGAGCAACTGATTGCAGATCTTTAGGAAGCGCAATCGAACTGCCGTAAATCTGGCGGTCGTTAAACCGCGGCATATCAACAACTTCCATTGGTGCTTGTTGTGACTGTTTTGCCATGAATGTTTACACTCTTTCCGCTACTCTTAGTTTTGCACTGCGCGAACGCGGATTGTTCTCTATTTCTTCATCAGATGCCGTCAGCGGTTTTTTTGTAATAATCTTTAATTCCGGCTGCCGCGGTGTATCTGCCTGATATTTATTGCCTGACGGAATTGACATTGCTGCGCATCGATTAAAAAAACTTTTGACTATCCTATCTTCTAACGAATGGTAGGAAATAACTACAATCCTTGATCCATGAATCATAAAACCGAGTGAATCATTTAGAATCTTTTCTAAACGATTCAGTTCATCATTCACTTCAATTCTAATCGCTTGAAAAACTCGTGCAAGCGATTTAATGGCAAACTTACCGCCGACACTTCGTTCAACAATTTCAGCAAGCGTACCGGTTGTTTCAATCGGTGTTGCCGCTCGATGGTTGATAATTGCGCGCGCAATTCTTCTTGATAATCGCTCTTCACCGTACTTATAAAGAACGTTGGCAAGTTCTTCTTCCGAATACGAGTTCACCACGGCAGCGGCATCCAACGGCTGCCGTTTGTCCATCCGCATATCTAATCGATCATTACCGCGAAAGGAAAAACCTTTGCTCGTTTCATCCAGTTGAAATGAAGAAACCCCAAGATCCAACAACAATCCGTTAATTGAAGGGATGTGAAGCGATTGAAGTATCGAAGCGATCTGAACTGTGTTGTTGTGCACGAGTTGTGTATTTAATTGAAAACGATGCAATCGTATTGCTGCTTCCGTAATCGCGTCGGCGTCCGTATCAATTCCTACTAACGAGCCTTCGGGAAAAATTTTTTCTAAAATTTTTTCAGAATGTCCGCCGCCGCCCAACGTACCATCAACATAGGTCCCAGATGATGTCGTAATCAAATGCTCAAGCACCTCATTAAGCATTACCGGAGTATGGAATGATGATAACGACACTGTTTCTTTTATCACAAAGTTTGCAGAGATGCGTTCATTAATACCTTCATCAACTTCCCCATTCACTTCGTGCAGGGCTATAATTCTTTTTTCTCAAATACTTTCGATGCAACAGTCAAATAATCCTCCTGTTGAGCACCGAGATATTTTTTGTATTCTTCCGGATTCCACACTTCAATACGATCAAACGCACCAAGGATAAATACTTCATTTTCTATTTTTGCATAACTGATGAGTTCTTTCGGCAGTACAATTCGCGACTGTCCGTCTAACTCCGCATCGGTTGCATATTGCAAAAGCATTCGGGTGAAGAAACGGTGTTGCGGATCTGTCTGCATCAGCTTTCCAATTTCCGCTTCACGTTTCATCCATTCATCATTCGGATAGACAAAAATACACGGCTCAAATCCGCGCGTGATGACAAAAGAGTTATTCGCTTCCGGCGAAAGATTCTTGCGCATCTTCGCAGGAATATTAATTCGTCCCTTGCTATCGACTGTATAATTAAATGAACCTTTAAATGATGACATTTGTAACGAAAGTTTTAAAAACCAAAAACTGCTAAAATGATTGATTTTAGCCAATTATGTATTTCAAATTACCCACTTTTACCCACAATTTGACACAAATTTACGTAATTTCAAGCTAAAGTCAAGTCATTTCGAGAGAAAAAATAAAAAATTGTGATATTTGGACAGTTTGATAAATAATACTGAGAACGGAAAATTACTGCAGAACTTTGCCCAACTCAAATTCAAGATTGTCAACCGTGGTATAAACAATTCCCTTCATTCTACAGGAAATCGCTCCGTCAACATTTTCTTTTACGTCATCGATAAAAAGAATTGAGGAAGGGTCGGCCTGAAGCGAAGAAATTACTTTTTCAAACACGATGGGTTTCGGTTTCATTTCGCCGATGTGAAACGAAGTAAATTTTTCAGGAATTAATTGAAGCAGCGGTGCAATTTCCAACGATTTTTTCCAATGCGCTTCACTTGTGTTGCTCAATAATGCTACTCGATATTTTTCTTTCACGCGTTTCACCAACGGAATGATTTCTGAATTTTCTTCGACAATAATAGTATTGTAAGCATCGAGCAGTTGTTGTTTTGTAAATTGAGAATTGAACGTTGTATATAATGAATCAAGAAATCCTTCGGTCGTTATTTTCCCGCATTCATAAAGATATTCAAATTTCATTGCTGCCGTTTGATATGGTGCACGCTGCTCTTTCGTAAATAAACCTAAGGCATTCGGAAATGCATCAAAATCGATTTTCACCAATACTCGCCCCATGTCGAAGAGAATTATTTTTATGTTGTTATCCATATTTCCTTTAATGATGATAAATTCTTTCGATAATATTCACCGCATCATTCATCCGTTCTTGCCCTTCGCTGTTTTTCAAAAATGCCTGAAGGAAAAGATTCTTCCCTTCCTGTTTCAACGAGACCTGGAAATCCTTGATTTCGGAAACCGAAGCCATAATATTTTGAAAACTGCCGCTTTCATAAAAATATTTATCATCTTCTAATGGCAGATATAATCGTACCGTACGCTTTAATAATTCTACTTTGCGAATATTTGAGCGTGAAGCCAGAACGCGAAGTGATGCAAGAGCAAACAAATGATCGACCTCCTCCATTGTAGCACCAAACCGGTCAATCAATTCTACTTTTAATTCATCAACTTCTTTTTGCGTTGAGGTTTTATAAAGGCGGCGATACAAATCGAGCCGCTCCGTATCACTTTCAACATAAAATTCCGGAATGTATGCTTCAAGATCTGCTTCAATTTGTGTTTCAATCATTCTTTGCTTTGTTTCAATCGTCGTTGAGGCAAATACTTCCGCAAATTCTTGCTCTTTCAATTCGGCGACAGCATCTTCAAGAATCTTCGTGTACATCTCAAATCCCATTTCCATAATGAATCCGCTTTGTTCGCCGCCGAGCATGTTTCCCGCACCGCGAATTTCAAGATCGCGCATAGCAAGATTGAATCCCGATCCGAGTTCCGTAAACTCTTCAATCGCCTGCAGTCTCCGCAGTGTATTTTTCGGTAGTGTCGCGATCGGAGGTACAAGAAGATATGCAAACGCCTGAACGTTCGAACGTCCGACCCGTCCGCGCAGCTGATACAATTCTGCCAAACCGAATTTATCTGCACGATTGATAATAATCGTGTTCACGCTTGGAATATCAACGCCGGACTCTACAATTTTTGTTGTCACGAGGACATCAAATTTCTTTTGAAGAAAATCGATCATCACTTTTTCCAGCTCATGGCCGTGCATTTGCCCGTGTGCAATTCTGAACCGTGCTTCGGGAACATGTTCCTGTAATGTCGCAGTCAGCACATCAATATTATTGACACGGTCATTCACAATAAATACCTGTCCTCCGCGATGAATTTCGTGAATCAGCGCTTCGCGGATAATTTTTTTATCATACGTTGCAATTTCTGTATGAACCGGAAGCCGGTTTCTCGGCGGTGTGTTGATAATTGAAAGATCACGCGCACCCATCAACGAAAAATGAAGCGTCCGCGGAATCGGTGTGGCAGTAAGTGTTAGCGTATCAACAGAAACTTTCATCGCTCGCAATTTTTCTTTTGCGGCTACACCGAAGCGCTGCTCTTCATCAATCACCAGCAAGCCGAGATCTTTGAATTTCACATCTTTCGAAAGCAGCCGATGCGTACCGATGATGATATCAATATTTCCTTCCGCAAGTTTCTGCAATGATTCTTTTATCTCCGCTGACGTTTTGAAACGCGACAATAACGCAATACGAACCGGATAGCGTCCGAGGCGATCGGTAAATGTATTGAAATGCTGCTGGGCAAGAATTGTTGTCGGAACGAGAACCCCGACTTGTTTACCATTCATCACCGATTTAAATGCAGCACGGACAGCTATTTCTGTTTTCCCAAATCCGACATCGCCGCACACCAATCGATCCATTGGATGAGGCGATTCCATATCAACCTTTACTTCGCTTGTTGTGCGCGCTTGATCAGGAGTGTCTTCGTACATAAACGAAGCTTCCATTTCTTTCTGCCAATGGGCATCGGGTTGAAATGCAAAACCGCTTTCCATTTTTCGCTTTGCATAGAGTCGAATCAGATCCCGTGCGATGTCTTTGATCTTTTTCTTCGTGCGAGCTTTAAGCTTTTCCCAATCAGCACTGCCGAGTTTGTTCAGTTTCGGTTCGTGCCCTTCGGCGGAAGAATACTTTTGAATGCGCGTGATGTAATTCAGATTGACGAAGAGCGTTCCTTTTTCCGCATACTCAAGCTTCGCAACTTCCTGCTCCATTCCGCCGACCATAATTTTTTCAAGCCCGACAAATTTTCCGATGCCATGATCGACATGCGTTACGTAATCACCACGGCGAAGCGTATGTAATTCTTTTTGGGAGATTCCTTTGAATCGTTTTCGCTTCTTTGAAGTCCGTGCCTTAATACGGTTAAAAATTTCATGCTCGGTAAATACAATGATCCTTGCGGAGGGAAACACAAAACCAGAGTGAAATGCATCAGTCGAGTAATGAAGATTGATGACTTCGGATTTTTGACCGTCGATTTCGGATTGAAGATCAGTTTTAGCATTTTCCTCATCCTCAGATTTCTGAATGTTTTCCTCTTCAATTAAATCCTGAATTCGCTCCAATTCTTCCGTTCGGTCGGAGGTGATGATGACATCAAATTCTTTTTCAGAAAACTCAGTTATCTTTTCTTTCAGAATTTTTACGCTCCCATTCACGCTTGGCTGCGGTTGAGACTGAAAATCAATTGCCCCATCCGCATCAAACAATGAATGGATATAACAGGGGAATTTTTTCAAGCGGGAACAAACATCATCGAACGAAAAATCCGTTTCGACCTCTTCAGATCCAAGTTCATCAAATGCTTTTTGATGAAGAGAAAAATCTTCGGAGAGAATGACCGCATCGGAAGCAAAATATGATAACAGAGAAACTTCATTCTGTTGAGTTTTCTCGGCCGTTTCATCGACCTCTTTTTTCGTGACATCCGGAACAATGCTGACAAGTTGCAGTTCACGAATGGAACGTTGAGACAGCACATCGAATTCGCGGATCGATTCAATCGTGTCTCCCCAAAATTCAAAACGAACGGGATTTTCCCCGATGAATGGAAAAATATCGAGAATGCCGCCACGGACGGCAAAATCTCCATATGATTCGACAAATTGTTTTCGTTCAAAACCATACTCTGTAAGGTTTGCAAGAAGCTGTTCAAAATTGTGTTCTGAGTTTGCCGAAAGTTCAATAATCGACGCCGAAAAAGTTTTCTGTTCGGGAACGGCAAAACCAAGTGCTGCTGCGTGAGTAATATAAAGAGCGGATGTTTTTACAGATAATGCTTTCAGTGTCTCTATTTGCGACAACGAGGCAGACATATCCATTGCCTGCGAATCGTGATGCGGTTCAACAAGACATAACTTCACGTTGGCATCGCCGACAAGCAATGTGCAATCATCGCGTAATTGTTCGGCACGCTCAGGATCATCCACAACGACAAGTGTTTGAGTCTTCCGTTCATTGAACAGCGCAACAGCAATAAATGCCCAAAGCGATCCGTTGATGCCATGCAACAAAACAGGATTGTCTGTTGCGGCATCGGCGAGCAAGAGCCGTTCAAATATCTTAGTGGAAAAAATTTTCTTTTGAAAATCAATCATACCATTCAATTCACGCCCATCATTTAAAACGCACGCTCCCCTGCCGACGAGTTATCAAAGACATGTCAGCAAGGGCCGGTGTAATATAAGGAAAAATGTGAGAAGAGAGAAAAAGCAGCGGTTAGCTTTTAGCTATTAGCTGTTAGCGAGAAGCGGAAGACGAGAGATAGAAAAGCAGTGATCAGCCTTTAGTTATTAGCTGTGAGCAAAAAAAACAGAAGACAAGAGATGGAAAGACTTCTTCTCTTCCTTATTTTTATTTACCTCTTTGCAAAAATTTGTATATTACCGGCGATAGACTTCCGGCGTGTTGAACTATCGTTCCGTGCTGCGTGGTGGAAAGCCTACCGCATTACCGATACACATTACCAAACAAAAATTAAATATTGCCCAATGCGGCGAATGGTCTGCCGTTTGTAAAAAACCTTTTGCCGCAAGTGAGGATTGATTCATCCAATGGATTGAAAGGGTCCACCGGCGATTGGACGGGCTTGCCCGATTTAAACCGTGCTTTGCCCGAAGAATGGAACCGTTAACCCAACGATAACAATTGTTAGCCTGACTGGAATTGGTGCTTGCCTAAAGATAATGGTTGTTTGCCCGGACGGGGCAGGTAATTGCCTGAAGCAAGTGAGGAGTTGCCCAAACATTTCTGCGAATGATCCGAAGGAATCTGGTCTTTGCCTGATAGAAGTTATGGTTTGCCCGAAAGAAGTAATGACTTGCCAGAGGAAAGTAACCGCTTGCCCAAGAGAATTTATGACTTGCCAAGAGAAAAGTGCGCGAAAATGAAGGAAAAACAGCAATTAGCTTTTAGCTATTGGCTGTTAGAGAAAAACATGGATCCTTCGTCCCAAAGATCGGGACTCAGGATGACAAGAAGATTACTCTCGCAATGACTGAGAGAAAATATTTTTTCTCGATAAGAGTTATCGGGAATAATTCACAAACCACTACACAATAAAAAGGAGTAACGTTATGCCTATCTATGTTGATGAGGTGATACAAGAGGCGAACTCGTTGTCCGGAGTGATGGAAAAATACAGCGTGCAACTTGGTGAAGCGGGATTTGGTGAAACGGAACGGAATGCGTTTACGCTTGCGATTGCGGAGACACTTGCAAAAGATACCGCACAAAAAAACGGATTGGAGATTGTGCGGCAAAAGACCGCGGCACAAAACGATGCGATGGCAGATGCGCTTGAGCTTATGCGAGCGGCACAATCTGCAGCGCGTGCCGCGTATGGAACAGCGAACAGCACAATCATGAAAGAGTTTCATGTAGGGAAAGAAAAAATAAATACCGTGCGTGTGATGACGACGGAGCTTGCCTACATGAAAGGGGCTGCCGTTGCACACCAAAGCGATCTGGCGAAGAACGGATTTACAGCGGATGATATTGCCTCGTTCGACACAATATCGCAAATGCTGACGACGACCGATGCCGAGCAGGAGAATGCAAAGAAAGCGCAGACGAGTGCAACGACAGCGCGGGATAAAGCGGCAGATGCATTGCAAAAGACGATGCAGAGGGTGAGGAATATTGCGAAGGCAAAATTCCGGAAGGATGAAATCATATTGAACGAGTTCAGTTCAATTACGAGGAAGAATGGAGCGAAGGTAGCGGCACAAGCACCGCAGGCGGAGGAAGTGAAGAAGTAGGTTTGACCTCCGCCAAAAAGAAGGCGGACTTTCAGCCCTCTGTATCTCCCCCTTAACAGGGGGAGAATGCAACCCCCTCTCTAACTCTCCCCCTAAAAAGGGGGAGAGAATTAGTAACGAAGGCGCGGGATTATTCCGCGCCTTTTAGTTTTAGGAACAGTCTTTCGACCGTTCCTACATTCTGTTAAAAATTTATTTTACTTTACAAAAAGCATTTTCATTAGCCTCGTAAATTTCTCCGATTGCATTCGAACAACATATGAGCCACTGGCAAGATGCGAACCATCAAAAATAACGGCATATCTTCCTATCGGTTTGTATTCATTCACAAGTTCTGCAACCTCACGCCCGATCATGTCATAGACCTTAAGTGAAACATTTCCTGCCTGCGGAATTTGATACGTAATTGTTGTTGAGGGATTGAATGGGTTGGGATAATTTTGTTCGAGTGCATACGTTTTAATAATCAACACTTCATTCAAATTAATTTTTACGCGTTCCATCCCGACTTTCCTCAAGGCAAATCCTCGCACGGATCTATTTATTACTGAAAATTCTCCACTATCACTTGACGAAACATGCAATCGTAACTTCACCTGCTGTGTTGCGGCTTGCTGTGTGTTCACATCGTATGCTATATTCTTATGGTGCACTACCGCTGACGATGTGTATGAACAATCATCAAATGTTCCGATGATCGTATTCGTTTCGACATTGACCAATTCCACTTTAAAGTTTACACTCTTTCCGCCTGCCAATGCAGCAACTGCCCCGGCGGAATCTGCCGTCCAGTATTCCACTCCGTAACTCAGCGATGATTGATCCGATATCGTAAACGGTTTTGTTTCAAGATACGAATTTAAGATTTGTGCATTATCAATTTTTATGGTATCCGGCATATCAATAAATTCAATCTTTCTGCCTCCTGCTGTCACATCACCAAGAAGAAATGTAAATTGCGCTCCGTTCATTGTTACAAATCCGCCGCGGCCTTGTCCAATGCCGGTGCCGTCCGATTTATAAAGTCCGATCGTTGATGAAAGAGCAAAACGGTACGGTGTTGCTGCCGTGTTAAATCCAACGGCGCGCATGGTCGATCGTGTATCGCTGTTGCCTACCTGCACATCCGATCCGCTGACAGGAAGTATTTGTGGATTGGAAAGATGGCCATTGTCCGTGTATTGGTTTGTGTTATCAATTGCATCGTGCCATGCTACGACGTAACCGTTGTCGGATTTATTCAACGAGGCTGAAGTGACTTGACCGCCAAAGCCCCAATACGGAGAAGAACCCGGATCGTGAAACATTGCAACATAATACTCTTCGTCGGGAAGACCTCCGATCCAACTTAATCGTGCACCAGGAGCAGATGATGCAAAAATGGATGGCTTGCTGTTAACGGTAAATTCTCCTGTGAAACTTTGAACACTTCCTTGCAAATAGGTGCCGTTGGTTTGACGGGTTAATGTTGTATAATTAATTGATGAAGAACTTCCCGACACTTGCTGCCATGCGATTTGGAAAACATTGCTCTTGCAATCTACCGCCGGCGTATATGAGTTGCCGTTGGAGCCTGAAAGCGTTGCGCTATTTATGAACCAGTTCATATACGTGGAGCCGTGACCGTTAGACGCACGATAACCGATACTGTAATGTATGCCAAACGGCGATCTCCACATTACTAAATATTCACCGGCAACATCATTATAACTTACCACCGGCGTTATTAACGCACCATCGTATTCATTGTTCAATCCTGATAACTCATCATAGTTTTGCGTGCCGGATGATGTGACATAAAAAAGGCCGGCACTGGCAGAATAATCGTACGTAACGAGTGCGCCATTATAGTAAGGTGTTATGGATGGCGTTGTTCCATAGCTGAGCGGCTGGTTAGCATTGGCAAATTGCCATGTGGTTCCCTGATTGGTAGAATATTCTACCCAGATTTTTCCTGCCGATTCGTACGTTAAAAAATAATCTCCCGTGTTGCCCCGTGCTATTTTTTTCTGCGAGGG
>JBBINR010000039.1:0-31724 GCA_037443785.1 Ignavibacteriales bacterium
GTTAGGGGGATTTGTTTTTCTTTCCACCAATTCCGCCGCAATTGCTTCTCTGCACAGTTTATAAAAATACTCCAATTTTGTCCTGTGGGACTTTCTATACTCATCCATTTTTATATTGTGCAGTTGTTCTTTCAATCCCTCAAACAACGAGTCCGCACTGCCGTTTGTTTCATTCATCTTTGCAAGAAGGACAGTTTGAATTACTTTAAAATATTTTTCTGTCAATTCAGGATTATTTCTTTCTTTGCCGTTATTGCGGGATAGGATTTCTGTTTTGATTTGGCGAATGTTCTTTTCGATAATTTCAATCGTTTCAAACCGGCGATTGTTTCCGTCAGTCGAAACTTCGTGAGGTTCTTGTTTCGCAATAAATAATGCGCGAAAGGTAAGAGCAACCGAAATGAGCGGAACGACTCTGCTGCATTCTTCCTGTTCGCGTATGTGCCGCGAAAAGATAGAAAGAAGTTCAGGAACAAATTCGTCTCCGCGTACATGCGGGTGAAGCAACAAAAATAAAAAATCTTGATCGACGGACGGCAAATGCTCTGAATGATCGCAATCAATCGGCGCAATGCATGTTTCATCGAAGCGGTCAATCTCAACAAATGTTTTATGTGCGGCAACCGCCAATTTTATATTGCGAATGATTTTTCCCAAACTCGGATCGAAATCGCGGTAAACATACATCAAACCTTGATTGACTGCCGACGTAACAAGCCGGCGAAATTGGAGAAGGGTTTCGTGATGTGAAAGGGATGCAAAATCGAAATTTGAAAAATATGTTTTAAAATGAATGAGCTGGTTTTTGGCATCGCGCTCAAACAGTTCTGCAATGCAATCGTACGCTAAATCAGATTCATTCAATCCCAGATGGTTTTTTATTCCGGGAGTGCGTGAAAATTTTATGCGCAACAGATTGACCGCAAGCGCATGGGCAGTGCTCAGTAAAAACTTTTCTTGACGTGGTGTAAACGTACCATTGAGAAGAGACGCGATGTTCTCTTTCAGCGTAACGGAATAATCATGCGATATATGCCGGTTGTCCCCCATGGTCGGATAAAATATACATCCTTTTTTTTAAAATAAAAGGATATATACATCCCACCATCTTATTTCGAATAGTTGGCAAGCAAAGTCAAAATGTATGTCCCTGACCCATAGCCAATCATAGGAATTGCACCGATATACTGTTCACCTTTCTCTCTGAGACAATTGCACCACACATCAAACGACTTAAAATTATAAGTCACTTTTTCCAATTGTGTTTTGTTGCTGTACATTTCCGGAATTGTATTATAATTTGTCGCCGCCTGATTGGTAACATACTTTAACAACACGGCAGCTTTATTCTTTTCGTCGAACAAAAGATGGGCAAGAGCAATTCGAAGATTGATGAATACCCATTCCTGATTTTCATAAGGATCATTGCTGTTCAGGCGGATATACCCGGGCCGATCGCCATTTATTCTTAACGCGTTGTCATATTCATCCATATGCGATAAAAATAATTTTTTATCATCGATCAACCCATCGGCAAAAATTTCGTACACTCCTGAATCGTAAAATTCATGATCAGTTTTTAATTGGTCGTTTACATTGCCTTTAATAAATTTATTTTCACAAAGCATGTGTGTAAGAATTCCTTGTTTCAAAGTTTCTGCCGCCGCAACATATTTTTCGGAAGGCAAGTTGAATCGTTTTTGCAGGAAAGCAAATTGTTTCAATCCCACCGCGCATACGCCTGATGTAAAAGTATACTGTCGCGGCATTTGAAGATAGTGTTCCCATGGACCCGAATCTTCTTTTATCAAAGAATTTGTGTCGATGCAGTTCACGGTAACGTCAGCCACTTTTGTGCGCACTATATGATTCCATGTCTTGAAGAAGACAGAATCATTACTGGTCAGCACATAATCCGAAAAAGCAGAGAGGAACAATCCGAAGTTATCTATTTCAATGTTTGGACCGTTGTCATACGTGCTTTCTTCTTTTCCGCTGCCGAAATATCTGCAGACGGAAATTTGGTAATCGCTGCCAATGCCGTAGTCTTTTCCATCCTTGTACACATAATGCACATAATGTCCGGCAGACGCTTTCAACATAAATTCCAATCCTTTTTTCGCTTCAGCACACATTCCTATGTGAGTCATTGCACGAATCGCGTAACTTCCGTCTCGCACCCACGCTGCATGCCACAATCCAGGGCGCAGGGAAGCAAGTATTTGTCCGCGCGACAATGGAAAAATTTCTTTATCAGAAACCTGTGCCATCTTTAGAAAAGAAATGGATTGTTCCACAATGTTTCTTTCTTTTGTTTCCAAATTTTTAGGAATCGTACAATGTGAAAAAAGATTCTGCATGTATCGAGTTTCTTCATCAAGCAAAGAATTTTTTGCTTTCCTTAATTTATTGATGGCTTTAGTGACGATAGCTGCGTCTGTATGTAAGGAGTCGCTAAACGAATACAAAAAATACTTTTCGTAGATATTTCCGTTGTATCTGCGCAGCATGGTTCCCGTCAGCATAGTGCCAGATATATGCACGGTTAAATCTTCTGCCGATGTTGTTAATAACGAAATACCGGTTAACACATTCCCATTTCCGGATTCTGCATTGAACGACAGGTTTTCAATTTTCTGCTTTTCTCCTCGAAGTACCGCGTAAAATACTTTATCATCGTTGGTGAATGAAGCAAAATAATTTACGCTGAAATCTTTATACCTTGCCGTGATGACGTGCGTGTTATTCAAATACTTTGTTTCAATCGGATGTTTGGTGCTGTTCAATTTGATATTTCCGGCAAAAGGATTGACGTACAAACCCGAATCATAGTTTGCAAAAATATGCGGGAAGACATATTCAACGGCTGTTTTTTTTGTGTCGTACACTGCAACGATCAAGCCGTTTGATGTGGTGAGTTTGAAATATGATTGTTCAATTGCTTCAACCGATTTTTGTGCACCGAATAATGATGGGATGAAATTGAAGAAGAGGATTAGAAGCATAAATTTTATATTCATAATGCGATCCATTGCATGTTAATCGAATATACATGCTTTTATTCCAAAAATGAAGAATTTTGCGAGAAGGATGATTACATTGGAAAGAAAAAGAGGTCTTATGAAAATTATAATTTTACCGTTGTTGCTTCTTACCGGTTGTTCCCCTTTTTCATCTGACAACTATCCGCCGTTAGATACTGTTTCTTTCGTTGATGTCAAAAAGTATGTCGGCAAATGGTATGAAATTGCGTCGTTGCCTTTTTCCAGACAGGAAGGATGTTCCTGCACGACTGCTGAATATGAAATTCTTGACGATGGCGTTTTAAAAGTAACGAATAGTTGTATGAAAGAAGGAGAACGTACACAAGCAATCGGCAAAGCGTTTGTCGTAGAAGGAACGAACAATGCAAAACTTCGAGTGCAATTCTTCTGGCCGTTTAGAGGAGATTATTGGGTGATTGATCGTGCTGATGATTACTCGTATGCAGTTGTCGGTGTGCCGAGCAGAAAATATTGCTGGATTCTTTCACGAACGCCGTCGATGTCTGATGAGACATACGCATCAATTATCGAACATGTGAAAGCAAAAGGGTTCGACGCAACACGGTTCAATAAAACGGTACAGGATTGTAAATAAAAATCTTGCGAAGGCTCTCAATGCTTCGCAAGATTCATTTTTTAAAACTTTGCCGTAATTCCAAGAATCGGAGTCACTCCGAAATCGTACCGCGGATTGAGCACAACGTTTCCTGCTGCATCGGCTTTGAATGAATACGAAATAATATTTTCTCGATTATAGACATTCCACAAATCAAGATACGCTGTCAGCGACCAATCACCGATAAGAAATTGTTTATCAACGCGGATATCGAGTTTATGATAATCGGGATATCGTGCAGAATTGATCGGGCCATCGACAAGGTAATACGTTCCGTTCTTGCTTACAGCGGATAACACCGGTGTGTACGGGTTGCCGGATGCGAATTGAAATTTCGCACCGATCTGCCAGCCATTACCGATTTCCATTCCGGAAATAAGATTAATGATGTGCGGACGGTCGTATTCAAAATCGTATAGTGATGGAATTGCATTATCTTTCCGTTTTGAAATAGAATACGAATACGATGCGCTTCCGACAAATCCGTTGGTAAATTTCTTTTGTACTGAAAGCTCAATTCCTTCCGCATAACCGCTTCCGGTGTTCAGCAAAAGATTTGTGCTGTCCGGATCGACGATGAGATTCGATAAATCTTTGTAATAAATTTCCACGGTTGCTCTGGTATCGTCACTCAATCGATGATCAATGCCGGCAACGTAATGAATCGCAGTGCTGCTCTTCAAATTTAAATTTCTCACATCGGGTGAGATTTGATAGCTCGCCGGCGATTGAATAAATTTTCCATACGAGGCGTTGAGAGTCGTGTTTTCCAATAATTGATATGAAACCGCCACACGCGGGCTGAGATTTGTTTCATTCGTCAATGCAAAACGTTCGTACCGCACCCCTGCAGAAATAGTGAGAGGAAGGAAGAGATGATAATTTGCTTGAACAAACAATGCTGATTTTGATGTTGTCTTCGGCGTGTAAGCAATTGTAGTCGCAGGAGAAATTATTCCCGTCCGTGATGTATCTGCCGGAAGCCACGATTCATTCTTTGAATCGATAAATTTTTGCTGTCCGCCGATTTTCACATCGAGCGATGGATGGATTTGATACGTCATTTCGGATCTGATCGTGTATTCATTTTCCAAAATATCTTCTCCTCGGAGAGAACGGTTTGTTAAAGTCCCTTGCCGCGTTGTCCATCCATTTCCCGTGAATGAAACTGTCGTTAACGCGTACGCATTATGTGCAAACAGCGAACGCCAATTCAATCCGAAGGCAGACCCGTAGTCATCTCGCGCCAGATAATCATACTTGCTCATCGCCGATGCTTCTTTTGTTGTTCCTTCACGGTCAATTTGATCTATATAATAAAATCCAACAAGATTTATTCTGTTCTGTGGATTGAGATCGTACGTAATTTTTCCAACCGCATCATAGTATCTCGGCGCAGCCGGTTTATTCATGATCGATGTTAGCATATCGAAGAATCCGCGGCGGAGAGAGAAAATCATTGAACCATTGTCGGCAACCGGACCGTCAAGCATCACTCCGAATCCGGCAATGTTGGCGTTCACATCGGAGTTGTACAATTCTTTATTTCCATCCTGCAGCGTCATATCAAACACCGACGACATTTTGTCACCGTACTTTGCCGGAAATCCTCCGGTAAGAAAATCAACTTTTTCCAATAAGGCAGGATTAACAATGCTGATGATTCCCATCGATTCGCCTGTCCGTGCAAAATGAATGGGATTATAAATTTCGATATTGTCGAGCAGCGTTAAATTTTCGTCGGGACTTCCACCGCGCACAATAAGCTGTGCGCTTTTCCCTCCTGCGGTTGCAACTCCGGGCATCGACTGCATCACGCGGAAAATATCTTCGGCTGATCCGGGTGAACGCCGGATTTCTTCCGGCGAAAGCGTCCGCATGCTGACGACGTTTTCTGTCGGTTTAGCAAAATAATCGCTTTGAATTTCAACCGTTTTCATTTCAACTGAAGAGGCATTGAGAACGAAAGAGGTCGATTTATTTCGTTGTGGATTGATAACAACGTCGGCATTTATTGAACTTTCGTAGCCGATCATTGACACTTTCAAAACATATTTACCGGGTGCAACATTTTTGATAACATAGTATCCGTTTTCATTCGCTGTTGTTCCGACTGAAGTTCCTGTAATGACAATATTGGCTCCAGGAAGAGGCTGTTTTGTTACTGCATCTCGAATTTCACCGGAGATAGTACCAGTATTGGTTTGTGAAAATGCGAAATTGCCGACAAAAATTGTTATAAAAAAAACGCTGATTTGTTTCATAAAATTATTTCCATTTTAGTTATACAACAATGTGATGCAGCCTACCGTGAAGAAGATTCGGTTGAGGGCTAAAAATTCGCTGTAAATTTGTTACAAAATTTGTGCTCTCAGTTGTAAAATTTGGTATATTCAAACACACACTGAATACAGACGAACATTTTTCTCGACAGCGTGAAAACCAAACTGACGATATCTCCCAGCGTTGCAGCTGACGTTATTCTTCACAATAATGTTGTTGCATTTCCTACTGAAACCGTGTACGGTCTTGGTGCCAATGCATTTGAATCTGATGCCGTGAAAAAAATTTTTGAAGCCAAGGGAAGACCATCCGATAATCCGTTGATTGTTCACATTGCAGAAATGGGACAGCTTCCTTCGGTTGTTGCAAAAATTCCTTCGTACGCTGAAAAGTTAATGGAAAAATTTTTCCCCGGCCCGCTAACACTTGTGCTTCCAAAAAATAAAAATATTTCTTCATTCGCTACCGCAGGATTGCAAACGGTCGGCGTAAGAATTCCAAACCATTCTATTGCGAAAAAATTTTTGACAGAATGCGGCGTTCCTGTTGCAGCTCCGTCAGCAAATATTTCTGGCAAACCAAGTCCAACAACATGGCAAGCGGTAAAATTTGATATGGACGGAAAAATTTCATGCATCCTAAAAGGGAATCCGTCGCGTGTCGGCGTTGAATCCACTGTTGTTGATTGCGCAGGAAGTTCACCGGTTATTCTTCGCGCCGGCGGAGTAACACTGGAACAATTGCGGGAGATTATTCCTTCAACGCGAATCGGAAAGCATCACATTGATGGGAAAGCAAAAAGTCCGGGTGTAAAATACCGCCACTATTCCCCGATGGCATACGTTTTTATTGTGAGTGGAATTGAAGAAACGGTGCCCATGAAGAGTTCGGCGTACATTGGTTTACGCGTATCCGGAAAAAATAATTTTGGAGTGAAAAAAATTTGTAAAAATGAACATGAATATGCACGTTCCTTATTCCATTTTTTCCGTGAATGCGATGCAAAAAAAATCGAGACAATCTATTGTGAAAGTGTCAGTGAAGACGGCATTGGCTTGGCATTGATGGATAGAATTCGCAAAGCCGCATTACAATAAACAGCCACTAAGTATCAGTATCCAATTGAAAATCTTTAAAAAAACACTCTTAGCACAATACACAACCATAAGTCTTGGCGGTGCGGCAAAATATTTTTGCGAATGTTCGTCGCTTGAAGAGATTCAAGAAGCGTTGCAATTTGCCGAAGGGAAAAAAATACGCACTGTTATTCTTGGCGGTGGCAGTAATACCATTTTTTCTGATAATGGATTCGATGGATTGGTTATGAAAATCAATCTCAAAGGGACTTCATTTATTGAAGATGACGATCACATTCTCGTAACAGCCAAAGCAGGGAACAACTGGGAGAAATTCGTAGCGGAGTGTGTCGAAAAAGGATTTGCCGGCATTGAATGTCTTTCAGGAATTCCGGGAAGTGTCGGCGCAACACCGATCCAAAATGTCGGAGCGTACGGACAGGAAGTAAAAGATACGATTGAAACGGTGACAGCGCTCGATAGAGAAACGCTGAAAATTGTTTCGTTCTCGAATTTTGACTGCCGGTTTTCATACAGGCAAAGCAGATTCAAACAACAGGATGCAGGAAAATACATTGTGACCGAAGTGATTTTTCGTTTACGAAAGAATGGAAGGCCGACGATCAATTATCCTGAAGTAAAAAAAATAATTGAATCACAGATATCACTCCTATCGCTTGCTGACGGAAAGGAGTCGCTGACCGCAGTCCGAAACATTGTCCTTTCTCTCCGCGAAAAAAAATCGATGGTAATCAATCCCAACGATCCGAACACACGCTCCGTCGGTTCGTTCTTCATGAATCCGATTGTTGATGCGAATCAATTCTCAACGATTGAAAGTCTCTGGAAAAATTCTGGAGATGGGACTGCACTTTCTTCATTTGCGTCTGAAGGAAAAATAAAAATATCTGCCGCATGGTTGATTGAAAAATCCGGTTTCAAGAAGGGATACACGAAGAATGGCGCAGGAATTTCCGAGAATCATACACTGGCGTTAGTTAATAGAGGTGGAACTACCGGCGCACTTTTGGCGTTAGCAGAAGAAATTCAAGAAGGAGTGGAAAAAAAATTTCATTTGCGGCTTCACCTTGAACCGGTCGTGGTATCATAAAATATTCACCATTAGGAGGTTGTTATGAAGAAGGGTTTTATTGCGTTCCTTGTTATTTTTGCGGCCGCTTCAGCGCAGCAAAAGGAATCATGCTGCATGCCGGCAACGGCGACAGAAGAGTTTGCGTCATTCGGAAAAGATATGGCGTTCGTTTCGCTCCATGAAGCTCCGATACCGTTTGAATACAAAACAGAAGGAGGCGCAATCGTTGAAATCCCTTCGCCAGATAAAAAAGCTGCCCGTGTGTTCGAAGTTCTTTCAAAGCAGCCTTCAAAAAAATTTCTCTTTGTCGTTCATGAATGGTGGGGATTGAACAACTACATTAAACAAGAAGCAGAAAATTTGCAAAAGGAACTTGGCGATGTCAACGTCCTTGCGCTTGATCTGTATGACGGTAAGGTGGCCGATGATCCGAAAACGGCAAGTGAATATGTTCAAGGAGTAAAAGAAAAACGTGCCCAAACGATCATTCAGGCAGCAATGAATTATGCCGGCAAGAATGCAAAGATTGCAACAATAGGCTGGTGTTTTGGCGGCGGATGGTCGCTTCAAGCGTCGCTTATGCTTGGGAAACAAGCTGTTGGATGTGTGATGTATTATGGAATGCCGGAAAAAGATCTCAAGAAATTGAAAACGTTACAGAGTGATGTGCTCGGTATCTTTGGGACGCAGGATGATTATATTTCACCGAAAGTTGTTGCCGAATTTCAAGCAAATATGAAAAAGGCAAAAAAGAATCTCGACGTGCACACCTATGATGCTGTTCATGCGTTTGCAAATCCAAGCAATCCAAAGTATGATAAAGCAAAAGCAGATGATGCTCACGCGATTGCGGTAGCGTTTCTAAAAAATAAATTGAAGTAAAAAATATCAAAAGAGTTTTACTATCCAGTGAACAAGAATAAAAGCAATTCAGCGAAGAGGATAACGGCGGATTTCCTCAAAACGAAATCCGCTTCAATCTCGGAAGCCGATCTTGATCGCGTGAATGAACGATCGGAAGCGATCATCAAAAAATTCCGAGAAAATATATCGCTGCGACGATTTATCAAAGAATCCGTTTTGTTCTTGGGAATTGTAAAAGATTATGTCGCGGGGAATTATTGTGCAGTTCCGTGGTGGGTTATTTCAGCCATTGTCTTTACACTGCTGTATGTTCTAAATCCCTTTGATCTCATTCCTGAATTCATCCCTGGTATCGGCTATATTGATGATGCGGCGGTGGTAACGGTGTGCCTCGGATTGATTTCGCAGGAATTGCAATCGTATGAAGAATGGAAAGGAAAACAACAACGGTCGTTCAAGCAAAACCATTCATGAATAAAATTCGTTACTCGATTTCCTTTCTTACTATTTTTCTTTCTTTAACCGCATTGAGCCAATCATCATACGATTCGCTGTATCTTCAAAGTTCGACGTATAAGAATCTTACTGCGCAATTTGAACTTTCACAACTCCAGTCTGCCGATATTGTTATGCTTGGCAATTCAATTACGTACGGCGGTCAATGGAATGATTTGCTAGGCCGCACGGGGATTGCCAATCGCGGAATTGGCGGAGATAACACGCTTGGCATGCTTCATCGAATGCATTCGGTATATCAGCTGCATCCGAAAGTATGTTTCATTATGGCCGGAATTAACGATCTCTATGCCGACATATCTGTTGAAAGAACCTTTTCACAGTATATAATGATTATTGACACTTTGCGCGCGTACAATATTATTCCCATCGTGCAATCGACGCTCTACGTCAATCCAAAATGGAAGCGAGCAGAAGAAAAGAACAAGGAAGTAGCATTGTTGAATACCTTTCTTTTAGAATACACCTCAAAAAATCATATTGAATTTGTTGACCTCAATGCGGCAGTATCCGTGAACCATGAATTACGCAATGAGTTTACTACCGACGGAGTTCATTTGACCGCCGCGGCGTATAAAATCTGGCGGGCAATGCTGGAGCCGCTTTTAAAAAAATTCAAACTCTAAGCAGTTCAAGAATTTCTTCAGTTTTTATCTTTCCTTTTCGTATATTAACTCACTTTAAAAAACACTACACTATTTTATTTAATCAGGAAACAGGAGATGGTATGAAGAAATTGGCGGTGATAGCAATGGTAATTGCTGTGATGATCGGCTTTGGAGATGCGCAAACGAAAAAGAAACCGGCGAAAGCTGTGAAGCCGCAATCAGGATTAACAACAATTCAAGATAAGATCAGTTATGTTGTCGGTTATGACATTGGATCGAAAATTCTTGCCGATATTCAAAAGCAAGCAATCGATCTTAACAACGAAGCCTTCCTTCAAGGAATGCGCGATGTGTTTCTGAAAAAATCGCCCGCACTTCCGGATTCAGAACTTCAAAATGCCATGATGATCTTCCAGCAGCAAATGATGGCAAAGCAGAATGAGAATCAGAAAAAATTCCAGGAGCAGTTGGAAAAACAGAAAAAAGACGGTGCCGATTTTCTTGCGGCGAATGCAAAAAAAGACAGTGTAAAAACGACGGCAAGCGGATTGCAGTATAAAATTATTAAAGAAGGAACGGGAAAAATACCGGCAGATACCAGCACAGTAACAGTGAATTACCGCGGAAAATTGATCGACGGAACAATTTTTGACGAATCATACTCGCGCGGTGAACCAACAACATTTCAATTGAACCAGGTAATTAGAGGATGGACGGAAGGGTTAAAGTTAATGAAAGAAGGGGGAAAAATTGAATTATATATTCCTTCTGAACTTGCGTACGGAGACCGGCCTGCTGGACAATTAATACAACCTGGCTCTGCATTGATCTTTGAAGTTGAATTGATTTCAGTAAAATAAAATTCCAATAGTAATTAAGGTTTTTAAAAGGCGGACATATGTCCGCCTTTTTTATTTGTGAGATAAATCAAGTCAGCAGCTTTTGGGTTACAATCACCAAGATTTTAAGGAACCAAAAGGAAATTTTGCTGGTTATCAAACCCAAAAGGGGTTTACCTTTTTTTTGTAATTCAATTACAGCTGGATTCGAAAAGATTTTGGGTAAAGATCTAACCAATTATCGGATAAAAAGGTCTGATTATGTTATTCTTCATGATTGTGGTACATAGTTGGAATTCCAGATTTCATTTATTCACATAATAAATAGGAGGTATAATGAAGCATCTTTTACGTCTAACGTTTTTGGTTTTAGTTTTTACTGTTGCAGTCTTTTCTCAAGAAGTATTTTTCAGCATTAAACTTGACAGCTCCGGCACCGGAACAGCATCTTCCGGAAAAGGGTCTGGCTATGCAATTCTCAGCAGTGATCACAAAAGCCTGCAATACGATGTGACTGTCAATAAATTGGCCGGTACTATTTCCGCAGCCCATTTTCATTATTTGCCAACCGGAACGGTAATACAAGGAGTTACCTTTACCGGTAAAACTACTTCAGGAACATGGGCAAATATTCCAGATTCGATTGCTGTAGCATTGCTCAGTGGCAACGTCTATCTCAATGTTCATTCTTCCACAGCGGCGGGCGGTGAAATTAATGGAATAGTCAATGCCCATCAGTTTGGTTTTCCGTTAAAACTTGATGGTCCTACCGCAGGAACATCTTCTGCAGGCAGAGGCAGCGGCTATGTGGTGTTCGATAAAAATTTCGACACGAGCAATGTTTCCTCGATTTCATATCGAGTGACATATGCGGGTTTACAAGGCACGATAACGGCAGCACATTTTCATTTTCTTCCGGCAGGCGGGGTTCTTCATCCTGTAGCATTTGCTGATAGTACGTTAGATGAAACGTGGATAAATCCGGCTGACAGTGTCCTGACACTTTTCCTTCACCGGAAAATTTATCTCAATGTTCATTCGACGGTAAATGCCGGCGGAGAAATTCGTGCAACTCCGAATTTTGCCGGAGAAATTCCTTTTGTCGGAATTCTTGACGGTACACAAGCAGGGACGGCTTCGAACGGCAAAGGAACGGTCTGGGCGATTCTGCGTTCAGATCTTTCGGTGAATTATAATGCGACATACGCCAAACTCCAAGGCGCATTCACCGCCGCCCATTTTCATTCGGCTGACGGCGGGGGAGTGATAAAACCCGTTACCTTCGGTGCAAACCATACGTCGGGTGATTGGACCGGGCTTACCGATAAGAATCTTCAGGACTTGTTAAAGGGAAGAGTTTATTTAAATGTTCACAGCTCAACAAATGCAGGCGGCGAGATCCGTGCAAACCTGACATTTCAAGATGGAATGTTTGAAGCAGAGTTAGACGGGGCACAAGCCGGAACAGCATCGAAAGCAAAAGGTACTGCGTGGATATATTTTACTAATGATAGTGTACGATATCACGCTACAATTGCCAATCTTGAAGGGACATTTAGCGCAGCACATTTTCATACTGCCAATGGCGGAGTTGTTGTGAAACCCGTTACTTTTGTTGACAGCACGACAACAGGGTATTGGAATATTGGCAGCAGTCAAAATGATTTATTGGGCGGAAAAATTTATCTCAACGTTCACAGTTCAACTAATGCCGGAGGAGAAATTCGCGGTAACTTCAAACTTGGAACAGGAACCGTTACCTCTGTCGTTGAACAAACCTCAGCGGCAGTGCCAAGCCATTTTGTTCTTGAGCAGAATTTCCCTAATCCGTTCAATCCATCAACGACCATTGCATATCATTTGTCAGCATCATCAAACGTAACATTAAAAGTGTATGATTTACTGGGCAAGGAAGTAACGACGTTAATAAATCAGGAACAAACTGCAGGCGGGTATGCAGTGAAGTTTGATGCGTCGAAATTTGCAAGCGGAATTTACTTCTATCAATTACACGCCGGAAATTTTGTGCAGATGAAGAAAATGATGTTGCTGAAATAATTATTTTGAGGACAATCTCAAAGAAAAGGGGAGCAGCCGCTCCCTTTTCCTTTTTTAAAACGAAAATTTTCCGCGAATAAACAGCGACTGTCCATAATCTCCATATTCGGTCAGCGGTTTCCCGGAAAATATCAATCCGAAGAATGAGACGTCAAAATTTTCAAGTGCAGACCATGTCGCGGATGGAACGAATGCCGATGAGCGATCATTCGGGTTGTAAATGATAAATTCCGACACACGCACAAGCGGATGGACATCAAACGAAAGCTCCTGGAACAGCGACCAACGCGCAGGAGAAAGGAGCCCTAATGAAAGGGAAATAGGGAGAAAGAGCGATGAATTTTTCGTTACTCCTTGATCATTATATAATACTTCGGTGTGAATGTATGTGTTGTTGGTAAATGTGTAATCAGCTGAAAGAACAGCGCTTGTTGACCATGAACCGGTTACAATTGGGAACAGCTGCTTCATCTCGTCGTTGATTTTTTTAACTGTCGCTTCTCCGCGAAATCCGGCACCGGCAATATCGCCTGCCCACTCAACACCGAAGAATGGATTGTCGCCGTGTGTTCCGCCAAGAATATGAAAATCGTAATTCCAATGATTCAATAAAATTTTTCCTGCAATCACTCTTCTCGATTTTGTTTTTCCCGGTTTTACTGCGAGTTCGACTTTTGATACTTCACTCGTAAAATATTGAGCGTGAATCGCATCAACTCCCGGCCGTTCTTCATAATCAAAATCCAAAATAGATAAGGGATTGAAAAGGTCTGTCGGATTCCACACTAATGCTGTTCCCCATGCGACGCGCTGCCTGCCAAGCGTAAATTGGAATTTATTGTACGTTGCATCAAGATAAAGTCTGTCGAGTTCAGAGTGGGCAACCGATGAATGTGAATTCCACCACACAATATCGGCATTCCCGAAATCGTGATCAGATTTTATTGTGGAAAGAAAATCTGGAGTTTTTTCAACGCTGCCTCCGAAAAAAATTCTGTTACGGAGTTCTGCAGCTACTGTGACCGATTCAGAAAAAAAATATTTACTGTTGATGCGGGAATGGAAAATGTGATCGTTCACCCTTCCAAGAACCGGAATGTCGGCACTGCTGAAAAGATATTTTGCATATCCGCCGAGTTGATAATTTTCGGTTTGGGCGAAAAGAATAAAAGGAAAAAATAATAGGAGGATTCGATAATTATTTTTTGTCATCAGATTTACTATTCAAGAATTTTTACCGCTGGCAATCATTCCATCCTCCAACGTTATCACTCGGTAAGCGCGGTGAATAACCCTGGGATCATGTGTTGAAAAAAGGAACGTCATACCGTATTCCTTATTCAGATCTTCCATCAGATCAAGAAGCGATTCTGCCGTATGCGAATCGAGATTTGCCGTCGGCTCGTCGGCAAGAATAAAATCTGGATGAGATGCGAGTGCACGCGCCACGGCGACACGCTGCTGCTGACCGCCGGAAAGTTCTGCCGGTTTTCGGTCGGCGCGGTCCTGCAATCCAACGCGCTTCAATAATTCCATTGCGCGGTCAGTTCGCTCCTTTTTATTGAGTTTCTGAAGAAATAAAATAAATTCAACGTTCTCTAACGCCGTGAGCACGGGAATGAGATTGTACGCCTGAAATACGAATCCGATATGGTGCAGACGAAAATCGATCAACGCACCTTCATTCATCGTGGTGATGTTATTTCCGCTGAGGATCACTGTCCCCTGAGTTGCCGCATCAAGTCCGCCGATGATATTGAGCAATGTTGTTTTCCCTGATCCTGATGGGCCGACGACAGCCGAAAATTCACCCTGTTCAATAGAAAGATCAATGTCTTTCAGCGCTTGAACTGGAATCACTCTTGTGTTATAAATCTTGCTGACGTTTTGTATCTCAATAATTGGCATGGCGTGTTCCTCACTTTAGGCGATCGTTCGTATTGCATCGACAGGTTTTAATCGTACCGCTTTTATTGCAGGGTACATCGCGGCAATAATTGATGTTGCGATCATCATTACCGTTAACTCTCCATACACATTCGACCGTATGTAAGGATATAGCATCGATGGAATACCGTACGCAGAGAGACCTTTTGAGACTACCGACAGGTCGATGCCTTGTGTTTTAAAATATTGTACCAATCCCCAGCCGATAAGCACGCCGACAATTCCGCCGGTGAAGGAAAGAAAGAGTGATTCCAAAATGATCATCGAAAACAATCGACGACGGTACATTCCTACGGCTAGCAACACTCCAAAGTCACGAACGCGGTCCAGCACAGACATCATTAATGTGTTTGTCAATCCAAAAAGAAGTGCGAAGAGGATCATTCCGAGAAATATCATATTGGTGAGATCGGTGATGTCGGCGGTAAGTTTCATGTCGGGAGAAATATCGCGCCATGATTCGACAAGAATTGAAGATGGCAGTTGATGCTGCAATTCATTTTTTGTTTGTTCAAGAAGCAAAGAATTATGTGTGCGAAGAATGATCTCATGAATTGGTGCTTGAGTACCAAGCAATGTTGAAAGATCGTTTTGAAGTATAAAGACATTCATTCCGTCAAACAACGATGCGTCGGTTTTAAAGATTCCTGCAACGCGAAATGCGGCATAGATAATGTTCCCGTCCATTCCTGCAAAACTGAGGACAACGCGTGAGCGGAGTTTTATCTTCAATTTGTCTGCGAGTTTTTTTCCGATGATGATGCTGTTGGGTTTTTCAAGATATGTTCCCTCAACTATGCTTTTTGAAACTGCCGTCACCGATTTTTCCAATTCAGGGTCGATTGCAACGATGGAGACGCCCGAAGCAATTGTTGCGGAAGACGCCATCCCCTCAATAATAGAATGAGTAGTATACGATTTCACGTCAGGATATTTTTTTATGACCTGAACAACGGAATCAATATTTGGGAGATATTGCCGAATCAGTTGATCTCTTTTGTATGCAGTCGTATGAAGCTGGATATTTCCTAACCCACGGTTGATGGCGGAATCAACCATCGAATCATACATCCCCGTCATTAAACCGACGGAGAATATTCCTGCTGCCAAGCCGATTGCCGTTGCGGCAAGAATAATAAAACTCCGTTTCTTATTCCGCCAGATATTCTTCCATGCAAAAATAAGCATCATCATCGCACGCCTCCGCGTCCTTGAATTGCTGAGACCGGCTTGATTTTTCTAATGAAAAACAAAGGGTACAGCGATGTGACCAATGCGATAGAAAGAACAACAAGTGTTTGTGTTACAAAAATTTTTGGTTCGAGCATAACGGGAACAATCGGTTCCAATCCCCACGCAAGGTATGCTTTTGCCAGATCACCCGTCACGTGAACAGGATTGCGGCTGTAATAAAAAATAATCGGGAAAGCGCCGATCATTCCTGAGATAGCGCCGATCAGCGAAACGATAATCGCTTCGATTGTCGTGACCAGAAGCAGTCGTCCGCGTTTCATTCCCAATGCAATCAACAATCCGAATTCGCGCGTGCGTTCGATCGCCATCATCATCACCGTCCCGAACACGCCGAAACCGATTACAACGTAAAGGATTGTCAGCATCAACAGTCCGCTGGCACTGTCGGCTTCAATCGCTTGTACAAGTTCCGGCGTCATCTGTTCCCAATTCATGACAACAAGATTTGGATCGAGCTTTGCAGCAATATCTTCCTGGATCGATTTCATGTTGTTTGCGTTGTCAACCATCAAAACGATTGATGTCAGACGATTCGTGATATTGAACAATGTTTGTGCTTTCGGCAATGCAACAAATGCCATGGCATTATTCAATTGCGGGATAGGAAAGCGAACGATTCCTTCAATGATTAATTGATCTGCCGCTGTCACTCCTTGATATCCTTGCCCGAACACGATCAGTGTGTCACCGACATTCACCAGCAATCGTTCCGCAAGTCCTTCGCCGATCATGATTCCTTGGGAGGAATCGTTAAGATAATTTCCTTTCACAAGGCGTTTTTTCAATCCAGTCATTTTATTTTCCATTTCCGCATCAATTCCGGTAATCGGCACAATGCGGGTTTCTAATTGATGCGAAATCAATGCGACGGATTCAATACGCGGATTGATTGTCGTGATGTGCGGATGATGTTTGATGAGTGATAGAAGAGAATCGGTTGGTTCAAAACTTTCATCAAAGGAACGATCCTCCCAATATCCTTTCCCTTGAATCTGCAAGTATCCGGTGTAGAACGAAACGCTTGTTTCGACCATATAGTCGTATGAGCCGAGCTGCAGCGATCTCATCATCAACGCCAGCATTATTGCAAAAAAAATTGACGATGCAGCCAGCACTGTGCGTCGTTTATTGCGCCAGAGGTTGCGCCAGGCGAATGTGAAATAATATTTCATAAAATTTTTAAGCACTACATCCGAAATCCTAAACTCTGCTGCGGTGACCTTTGTTTAGAATTTATTTTACCCTACTCATATTCTGTATCGAAAAAAAATCCGGCGTAATGTCGATATCAAAATCCAATTCCTTGGTTTCGAAACTCGTTTTATTGCCCGGCTTATTGTGCGGGATCATTTCGGAATAGGAAGGAAGCAGATGTCCGTCGAACATTTTTGGCTTGCTGCCCACCATTGTTCGCACGAGCACGCCGTCCTCATCGTAAAATTCTTCTTTCAACTGCATATATTCTTTTTTGGAGATCCACGTGATGATCTTTCCCCACACAACTCCCGCTTCGGGTTTTGGTATCAATTCAATTTTATAGCAATTGTATCCTTCGCATTGTTCTTCACCTAGAAGTTTGTGGTCGTAATCTTTAATGACGGAAGACTGCCGCACAAGGTCGTCATTGGTAAAATCGGATCCCATCCACGATGCGAGCATCATTGAAGGAGGAATCTTGATCGTTTTTTGTACTGTCGGAATCCAATTCCATACTTCGGTTTTTCGTTTTAAAGTGACCGAACCTTTATCGCGTGCCGGTTCAGTGATATAGACAATGGAATAATCCGGCTCGATGGACCATGCTTTCATCGAGACACTACGCGTCCATGTCGGCTTGGTGATCGTCATCGTGATGACGGAGTACGTTTTCTTTCCGTACATCAAGTCGATAGCTTTTTGAAGAATTTCTTTTGCGGTTTGAGCTGATGAAATGGAGGCGAGATTAATCAGGCAAAAGATGAAAAATGTTTTCATATTCATCCGATGGGTATGATAAGGAAGTTACTGTAGATATGGTAAAAACATTTTACCTGAACAGCAAGGAATGCAGGTAGATTCCTGCCGCGCTATAGTCTCTTTTACCTGTGATTTCATTACACGGACCGTTTTCATGTATTGCGTTTCGCATTTTTTCTCCCTAACATTTCGCACAAAACTCACTGATATCCATAACGTCAACGGTACATCATATGCCTCCCCAAAAATTTTTTGTTCTTCTTATCGCCGGGTTCTTTACTCTGGCGCTTGCACAACAAAAAGACCTTCGTGTGATCACAATGACGCCGAACGGTGAATTAACGTCTCTTTCTCAGGCACAACAAATTGTCGTCACATTCAGCGAACCGATGGTGGCGCTGCAGGCTGTTCCAATCGGTGAAGGATCCGGGCCGTTGGTCATTGAACCAAAAGCAAAAGGAAAATTCCGCTGGCTAGGAACGTCGACACTCGAATTTACTCCTGAAAAGCCTTTGCCGTTTGCAACACCATTTTTGGTAAAAATTCCTCAGGGAACAAAATCAATTTCAGGAAAAATTCTTCAACAGGATTTTATTTGGAATTTTTCGACACCGCGTCCCGTCATTATTTCATCTGATCCGGGAAGCGGACAAACCCACGTCGATACAAGCCGTTCCATTATCCTCACTTTCAATCAACCTGTCGATCCGCAGGTTGTATCGAAAAGTACTTCAATCTCAATTGATCGGCACGATGGAAAAATGATCTATCCGCAATTTACCGCACAACGACCCGCCGCAATAGATAATATTGCCAATCCGGAACGGACTGTGGTTCTCAAATCGAATGTTTCGTTTGGCATGGCGGCGACCGTAAAAGTAACAGTGAAAGGAGATGTAAAGGGAATCGAAGGGTCGATGACGATGAGTTCATCGTTTGTCGCTGAGTTCTCAACTTTTGGTGAACTAAAATTTATAGGACTGACGCCTGGGCCGATCTACCCGCAAACAGGTATTACGTTGCTGTTCACGAACGGCGTTACACCGAAAGATGTCATGAATCATCTTTCATTTTCTCCGCCAATGACGACACGGGAAGAATATTATGAAAATACCTATCCGTCAACGGAGATTTACATTTCGCTTCCGCTGCTTCCGGATTCAACGTACTCCGGCACGATCAAAGCAGGCTTGAAAGATCAATATGGAAATATTCTTCGCAACGACGTCACCTTTTCTTTCAAGGTTCAGTCCTATCTTCCTTTTGTGCGAATTCGAACCGGACTTGGAGTACTTGAAGGATATGAATCGCATAAATTCCCGCTGACGACGATGAATGTTGATTCGGTGAGAATTCAGATGGGAGAAGTAAATCCCGATCGTATTGTTCCGCTGATGCACAAGCTGAGCTGGTATTACTATGACCGGCTTGCCATCGAAGAGGGGCTATTGCTTTCTCCATCATCGTTGAGCGAAGAAGCAAAGCAGTTCACAAAGAATAAAATCTTTAGGACAAATTCGAAACGGAATGTTGTCGCGGTCCGTCCATTGAATCTTGACGATGTATTAGGAAAGAAACAACGAGGTGTTGTTCTTGTGCAGATTGATGACTTGAATAAAGGAAATAATGCCTATTTGAAAGCGCTCGTGCAGGTGACGAACTTCGGCATTACGGCAAAATTTTCCCCTGAATCAAACTTAATTTGGGTGACAAATTTAAAAGATGCATCACCAGTTGCCAATGCGTCGGTTGAGATTCGTAATGACAGCAATACAGTGGTATGGACCGGGACCACGGACAGCAAAGGATTGGTCAAGACGCCGGGATGGGGAAAATTGGATTTCCATTCACAACGGCGTGCGTATAATAATGGAGATGAGGAAGAGTTCGAAGAAGATCCAAATAATCCCCGTCAATGGGTGATCGTCAAAAAAGGAGATGAAATCGCGTACACTTCCTCCGATTGGAATGAAGGAATTCAAATGTGGCGGTTCGATATCAATCAGGATTGGTATCCTCAGCCCGAAAAAATTGAAGGGGTGATCTTCACCGACCGCGGATTGTATAAAGCAGGCGAAGGAGTGGATATCAAAGGAATCGTCCGCCTGCGCTCTGAAAGCACTTGGAAAGTTGCTCCAACGGCAAAAACTCGATTGAGAATCCGCAACTCACGGGGAGAAGAAATTTTCAACGAGGTGCAAAAACTTTCTCCATTCGGATCGTTTGCCGTTAATCTTCAATTGAAACCGACGGCGCCGCTCGGCTATTACAGTATGTCATTGGAGGCGGCAAAAAAAGTGAACGGGCAGGAGCAATGGCCGTCGATACAATATGCGACATTTCGCGTGGAGGCGTTTCGCGCGGCAGAATTTGACGTGACGGCAAAATTCAACAAAGAAGAATACATCATCGGTGATTCGATCAGTGGGTTTTTCAATGCGAAATATTTATATGGTGCACCGATGAAAAATGAATCGCTCAAATGGCGGCTTGGTGCATCGCGTGCTTCTTTTGAACCGCAGGGATTCGAAAGCTACTCCTTCGGAAGAATGGACTGGTTGACGCGGTATCAAACGGATTTTTACGGACGTACGCTGCAGGAACAAGAAAACCGCCTGGATGAATTTGGTTCATTTCCGGTACGCTCACGCATTGGTGTTGGAGAATTGCAGGGAACAATTTCACTTATGCTTGAAGGAGATGTCACGTCGCCGTCGCGTCAAACGCTTTCGGGTCGTACTTCGGTTATTGTGCATGGCGGAGAATTTTATATAGGTGTCCGCCCGTCATCAATATTCGTGAAGAGCGATTCAGCAATGTCATTTTCGCTGGTTGCCGTCACCCCGCAGGGGAAAATGGTTCCGGATCAGCAATTGTCGATAAAAATTTTCCAGCGTGTCTGGCATTCCGTGCGCAAAGCGGAAACAGGCGGACGGTATGCATGGTATTCAACATCGTTCGATTCATTGGTTGATACCACAACAATGACAACGTCGGTCAAAGCGATAACAAAAACTTTTATTCCGAACGATCCGGGATTCTATTATATCGAAGTAAGCGGAAAAGATCCGCGCGGAAACCAATTGGTGACACATACGTACTTTTATGCGAGCGGCAGCGGCTATGTTGCGTGGGAACGGACGAATGACGACCGCATCGACCTTATTGCAAACAAACAGGCGTTTCAACCGGGCGAAACGGCTAGCATTATCGTGAAGAATCCGTACGAATCAGCGACGGCCCTTGTCACGATTGAGCGGGAAGGGATCATAAAGCATTTTACTGCAATACTTATTGGGAGTGCACCGCAGATCGATATTCCGATAACGGGCGAATATCTGCCCAACATTTTTGTTTCTGTTATTCTGCTGCAAGGACGAACGGCACGTCCGACTGGAAAAGAAGAGACAGACGCCGGCCGGCCGTCTTTTAAAGTCGGGTACGTTGCACTTTCGGTAAATCCAAAACAGAAAAAATTATTTGTTACCGCTACGCCGGATAAAAAGGAATATCGTCCCGGCGATACGGTAGAAGTAAAAATACAAGTCAAAGATCAGAATGGAAAATCCAAGCGATCTGAAATTGTGATGAGTGTTGCGGATCTTGGTGTGTTGAATCTAATCAACTACAGAATTCCCGATCCGTTCAACGAATTTTACCGTGAACGCGGGTTGGCTGTCGTGACGACCGAAACACGAATGCACATCATCGAACAAAGAAATTATGACGAGAAAGGCCAGGAAGTTGGCGGCGGCGGTGCCGCACGCGCCGATGACATGGGATTGGATGCAGACGGTATTCGAAAAGATTTCCGTCCTTCGGCGTACTGGAATCCTTCTATTATAACCGATAACAACGGGAAAGCCGCCGTGCGATTCAAGCTTCCTGATAATCTCACGGCGTTCGAGATTATGGCGGTTGCCCACACGCTTGAATCTGATTTCGGATACGGAGAAAACTCATTCGTCGTCAATAAACCGTTGCTGCTACAGCCGTCGCTTCCACGTTTTGTGCGGGTTGGCGATAAATTCAAGAGCGGTGTTGTGGTTATGAATTATTCCGATACGAAAAAAACCATTACGCTGCGCACGAATGTTTCGGGATTGCAATGGAGCAGCGAGGATTCGCTGACAACACACACGCTTGAACCCGGACAGGCGAAAGAAGTGCTCTTTACATTTTTCGCCGAGAAGATCGGCAACGCAAAATTTGTTTTCCGCGCTCGAAGTGATTCGGCGAGCGATGGACTGCAATGGACTATTCCGGTGAATGCTCCGCGTTTGAGGGAATCAGTGGCATTATTTGAATCAATGACCGATCCATCCGTTGATGAGCAGATCATTCCTTTGAAAGATGCATTTCAGGATATCGGTGAATTGGAATTCACCGCGTCATCCACCGCAATGGTCGGGCTCTCCGGCGGGATTTCTTATCTCTTTCATTATCCGTACGGATGTCTAGAGCAGCGCGCATCAGCTGTCCTTCCGATGATCCTTGCGAAAGATTTGGTCGACGCATTTAAATTTGATGTGCTGAAAGGCAAGGAGTACCGCTCGGTCGTGTCGAAAATCGTCGATGAAATTCCTCTCTTCCAAAAACCAAGCGGAGGGTTTTCGTACTGGAAGAATGAATGGAGAACTTGGTCGTATGTTTCTGTGTATGCAATGTTCACATTGACGGAAGCGAAGAAGAACGGATATCAGGTTGACAATAATTCGTACGAAAACGGAATTGCGTACATCAAAAGGGTGCTGCGCGGAGAAGAACGGAATGATGACTATACAAAATACGAATGGCAGTGCACAAGGGCGTTCATTCTCTATACGCTTGCACTTGCGAACCGTCCGGAATTTGGCTACATGGAAAATCTTTATAATGAGCGTGATGATATGCCGTTGTTTGCCAAGGCGTATCTGCTGAAAGCGCTGTACGTTTCCAAGGGAAACCAAACCATGCAGGACGAACTGGCGAGGGGGTTGTGGAATATGGTGAAAATCGCTTCGACCACCGCTCATTTTGAAGAGCCGAATGAAAATAAATTGTGGTGGTGTTTCAGTTCCACCGCCCGCACCACGGCGTTGGTACTGCAAGCGCTCGTTGAAACTCAACCTGAAAATAATATTTCCCCAAAAGTTGTCCGATGGTTGATTGATCAGCAGAAAGCCGGTCACTGGCGGACGACACAGGAAAATCTCTATGTTGTTGATGCGCTGGCAACCTATCTGCGAGCATATGAAAAGGAAGAACCAAATTTCCGTTCGACAATTATGCTCGAAGGAAAATCCATTCTGAATGAATTTTTTAAAGGACGCACATTCACTGTCGTAAAATCCGTCGTTCCTTTTTCCGAACTTACACTCGGTAAGACATATCCAGTAAAGATTTCAAAGGATGGTGCCGGCAGATTATATTACGGCATGCGTATGAATTATTATCCGAAAGGTGAAACACTGCCGAAAGAGGAAGGCTTGTCCGTCGTAAAGGCGATTGAAACATTGGACGGAAAAAAAATCGAATCGTACGTTCCCGGAATGATCGTCAAAGTTACGATTACGGTTTCCAGCAGGCAGGATAGGCACTTCGTTGTTGTGGATGATCCTGTTCCTGCGGGATTTGAAGTTGTCAACACATCGTTCGAGACGACAGCGTCGAATCTGGGACAAAATGAAGGGGAGAACGATTCACACTGGTACTGGCAGGCCTTCAATCATGTAGAAAAATTGGATGATCGTGTACTGTTGTTTTCGGATTATTTCTCCGTCGGCACGCACTCGTATAGTTACCTTGCACAGGTTACCCGCAGCGGAATATATCAGCTTCCGGCGACACGTGCGGAAGGAATGTACGAACCGGAGGTATTCGGTCAGACAGGCTCTGGAAATATAACGGTGAAGTAACAGGAAGATGATCGTGTGATGAAAAAATATTTTTTAAGAATATTTCTTGGCAGCATGCTCATTGCCGGTGCGGTGATCGGTTCTCTCTTTATACCCCTGCCGCGCCAGGATTTTAGGAAGCAGTCGGTTCAATCGCTCCGTGTCGTCGATCGTCATGGAATTGTCCTGCGTGAATTTTTGAATGACCAGGAAGGGCGCGGCATCTGGAAATCGCTCACTGAGATATCTCCGCACGTTTGTACGGCAACAATTTCGGTTGAAGACAAACGGTTCTATTCTCATTTCGGCATTGACCCGATTGCTGTCGGCCGATCGATTGTCCAGAATATTCGTGCGCTGCATTTCATCTCCGGCGGGTCGACAATTACTCAGCAAGTGATCCGGAATGTATATCATCATCCGCGCACGATTCCCAATAAATTGCTGGAGATGTGGTACGCGCTTCGTCTTGAACGGATGATGACCAAAGAAGAAATTGTTGAGCAGTATCTTAACCGTGCACCGTATGGAAATCAATTGTACGGAATCGAAGCCGCCTCTCGTTGGTATTTTGAAAAACCGGCGGGCGACCTCTCGCCAGCCGAAGCAGCTTTTCTTGCAGCGCTCCCCAATTCTCCATCGCTTTTAAATCCGAATAAAAATCCGGACGCCCCTGCCGTACGGCAGAAAAAGGTGCTGCAACGGATGTACGTTCAAAAATTTCTTACCAAAGAAGACTACGATCGTGCATGCGTGCAACCCATACAACTTATTTCCACCGAAGCACAATTCAAAGCCCCGCATGCCGTTGAGGTAGCTGTTGAATCATCGTCACCTGCACACGGCGGGACGATTCAGACGACGATCGATTTCGCGATGCAGGAACAGATACAATGGCTGATGCGCGGTCATCTCAAGAAATTACAATCGAAAAATGTGAATAATGCTGCCGTTATTGTCATCGATAATGCAACAATGGAAATTCGCGCGCTGGTCGGTTCGGTAAATTTTTTTGATATGAAACATAACGGCCAGGTGAATGGTGCAACGGCTCTTCGCCAGCCGGGTTCTGCAATAAAACCTTTTACCTACGCACTTGCCCTTGAACACGGCATGACTCCGGCAACCGTATTTCCCGATATTCCCACAGCGATCCCCGATCATCACGGAGACTACGTTCCGGAAAATTACGACAAGCATTATCACGGTCCGGTACGTGCACGAACAGCACTTGCATGCTCGTACAATGTTCCCGCGGTGCGTGTTCTTCAATCCGTCGGTAAGTCTGCATTGTTGAACAAACTTATTGATGTCGGATGCTCATCGCTGAATAAAGATGCGGAGTTTTACGGATACGGTCTTACGCTTGGTAATGCTGAAGTTTCTCTTCTTCAATTAACAACAGCATATGCGGTATTTCCTAATCACGGTATGTGGAAGCCTTCACGCATAGTGCTTAATGCCGGGGCGACGACAAATATGCACCGTGCATTTGATGAGAAAACAGCATTCCTTATCACCGACATGTTGAAAGATCCGGTCGCCCGCCGTCCCGCGTTTGGAAGAAATTTTCATTTCCCATTTCACTGCGCAGTAAAAACCGGAACGACGAAAGATTACAAAGATAATTGGACTGTCGGTTATACAACCACATATACGGTTGGTGTATGGGTAGGAAATTTTTCCGGAGATGAGATGCGTCGTGTCTCAGGTGTCAGCGGTGCGGGACCGATTTTTACCGACATCATGATGTTTCTTCACACGGTGCCTTTTGGAATGGCTCCCGCCGATTTCGAAATTCCGAACGGCCTTATTCAATGTACGGTCTGCGCTCGCTCCGGAAAAATACCGGCTGCATCGTGTTCCAAAACGCTGCAGGAATGGTTTGTTCAAGGGAATGTTCCCACAGATCAGTGTTCTATCCATAAAGAATTTTTGGTAACAGATCGGCAAGGGGGAACAACGCGGCGTGTCTTTGAAATTTTTCCGCAAGAGTATAAGCAATGGACGATCACCGAGGGAATTCCGATGCCTCCGCCGTCTGCAGCGCCGATAGTGCAAAAAAGAACGAATGATTCCTACAAGCTGTCAATTGTTTCTCCGAATAACGGTGATTACTTCACAATTGATCCAATTCTACGGAGTGAATATCAAACTATCACGATCTCCGGTTTTATTCCAGAATCATGCCGCAATGTGAAATTGAAAATAAATAATGAAAAAGAAATTCCGTATTCATCCCAAGGCATTCAGTGGAAACTGAAAAAAGGCGTCTTTCGATTTCAATTGATTGCCATGAATCATAATGATTATGTGGTGAGCAACAATGTCTACATTACGGTGGAGTAAGATTCTCCAAAAAAAGCGATTCTTTTTGAAACTTCCTTAATTTTTCTCTCATAAAATCTCGCTATATTATCCCTAAAATTTTTTAAGGAATGTTTATGTCCACAAATGCAGTACTCATTACAGGAGCGAACGGAGAGATTGGTCACGGTCTTATCACTCGTCTTACGGATGAAAATCCCAACGTGCGTATCGTTTCAATCGATGTCCATCCGATGGATAAAGAGTTAAAAAAACGATGCCACGAAACGATCATCGGTGATATACTTGATTCGACATTGATCGATCGACTTGCGGCATTTTATGATTTTGAATCTATCTATCATCTTGCGGCAATTCTTTCTACGAAAGCAGAGAGAGAACCTGTCCTCGGCCATCGAGTGAATGTTGATGGAACGTTAGGACTTCTAGAACTTGCAGCGCGACAAGCACGGGCAACCGGAGAGAATGTTAAATTTTTATTTCCAAGCTCGATTGCGGCATACGGTTTGCCCGATGTTGCTACAAAAATGAAATCAGGAAAAGTAAAAGAGAATGAATGGCTCGATGCGCGTACGATGTACGGCATCAATAAAAAATATTGCGAAGATCTTGGGCGTTACTACAATTGGTATTATCGGCAGATCGATCCACAGCCGACAACGGCACATGTAGATTTTCGGGCGCTACGGTTTCCGGGTTTAATTAGCGCAGTTACATTGCCGACAGGAGGAACAAGCGATTACGGTCCGGAGATGATGCACTATGCAGCACAAGGGAAAGAATACAACTGCTTTGTTCCTGAATCTGCGACGCTGCCGTTTATGGTGATGCCCGACGCGATCAACGCATTGTTGAAGTTAGAAGCGACGCCTGCCAAACAACTGACGCAGGTTGTGTATAACATTGGTGCATTCAGCGTCTCCGCGAAAGATTTTTATGATGTGATCAAGAATGCATTTCCCCATGCCAAAGTAAATTTCAAACCTGATGCATTGCGACAGAAGATTGTTGACAGCTGGCCTGCCGATGTCGACGATTCGCTGGCTCAAAAGGAATGGGGCTGGAAAGCCGAATACGATTTCAAACGGGCGTTTGAAGATTATTTGATTCCTGCAGTGAAACAACGGTATGCAAAATAAAATCTTTTAAGATTACAAATTACCGGTAGTCATTTCATTGGTCGAATGTCAGAATCTTCGTGCATGCTTTACCGCCGCTGTCATATCACGATCATCCTTCAATATTATGAAAAATACTTTCATCCTGATAAGTGTTTTTTTGATTGTAATTTTTTTGGGAGTAACGCTTGTGCAATCACAATCGAAAACATACTGCAATCCGCTCAATATTGACTATGCTTATGTGGCAATTCCTAATGCTGTTGAGCAGGGAAAACATCGAGCAACAGCCGACCCCGTTATTACGTTGTTTAAGGGAAAATATTTTCTCTTTTCTACCAATCAGTACGGTTATTGGTGGAGCGATGATATGTTGAATTGGAAATTTGTATTCCGAAAATTTCTCAAGCCGTATCATACGGTATTCGATGAGCTGTGCGCACCTGCTGCCGTAGCGGTCGGCGATACGCTGTTGCTCATTGGATCGACGGTCACAAATGATTTTCCGTTATGGATGAGCACGAATCCAACGGTGGATGATTGGAAAGAAGCAGTCGATTCATTTCAAATCGCCGCATGGGATCCGTCGTTCCTTCTCGATGATGACGGCAGATTATATTTTTATTTCGGTTCAAGCAATGTCTATCCGATTTATGGACAGGAGATCGATCGGAAATCATTTCACCCTATCGGTGAAAAGAAAGAATTAATTCGTCTGCATGATGAGATCCATGGATGGGAACGTTTTGGCGAACATGCCGATAATACATTTTTACGTCCATTTATTGAAGGCTCGTGGATGAACAAGCATAATGGAAAATATTATTTGCAGTACGGTGCGCCGGGGACAGAATTCAGCGGGTACGGCGATGGGGTGTACGTCGGCGATCATCCGCTTGGACCGTTTACGTATCAAGCGCACAATCCGTTTTCATACAAGCCGGGAGGATTTGCGCGCGGTGCCGGACACGGATCAACATTTCAAGACACGTTCGGCAACTGGTGGCATGTCTCGACGATTTCGATTTCTGTAAAAAATAATTTCGAACGCCGCATCGGATTTTGGCCTGCAGGATTCGATAATGATAACCTGCTGTATTGTAATACCGCATACGGAGATTTTCCTCATTATCTTCCCTCTGGAAAAATATTTCAGGAACAAAATCTTTTTACCGGCTGGATGATTTTGAATTACAATAAGCCGGTGACCGTTTCATCAATGTACGGCGGATATGCGGCAAACAATGCGGTGGATGAAAATATTAAAACGTATTGGAGTGCCGTCACCGGAGAAAAAGGGGAATGGCTCCAAAGCGATCTCGGTTCGGTGTGCACCGTTCATGCATTTCAGATAAATTACGCCGATCAAAATGCGGAGCTAATGGGAAAACAGATGAACCTTTTCCATCAATACATTATCTATCATTCCGTTGACGGGAAAAAATGGACCGTGCTGGTAGATAAAAGCAAAAACACAGCCGATGTTCCGCATGATTATGTTGCATTGGCATCGCCGGTGGAAACCCGTTTTCTTAAAATAGAAAATATCCATGTGCCGACAGGGAAATTTGCGATCAGCGGATTCCGCGTGTTTGGTAAAGGGCACGGCACTGTGCCTGAGGCGGTAAATAATTTTGCCGCGCTTCGCGGTGAAAGCGAACGCCGTAACGTGTGGTTGAAATGGAAACAATCTGACGATGCCGTAGGGTACACGATTTATTTCGGCATCGCGCCGGAGAAACTCTATAGCACTATTTTAGTCTATGGAGTGAACGAATATTACTGTACAGCTCTGGATAAAGATCGAGCATATTATTTTCAAATTGAAGCATTCAATGAAAATGGAATTGGGAAAAGATTCCCGGTGATCAAAGCGGAATAATTTTCTTTGTGCGGTGTTATATTTATCAGCAGGAAATATCGTATCTTGTGTACGTTTAGAAAAGGAACATATCATGCCGGATACTCTTACCATAGAACTCCGCTGCAGCAAAAGCAGCGACGGAAAATATAACGCAACAACCGTTGTGAACGGGAAACCGCTGAAAGGTCGCGAATTTTCTTTAAACCGCAGTGATGAATTTGGCGTCGTACTGCTCTATCAAAAAATAAAAAAACAATATCCCAAAAATGAACTGCATGTAAAGGGTTTGGATAAACACGGAATGGATCAGATTCAACGGTTATCGATCACTGCGTAAAACGTATCGGAGCGAACAAAAATGGGAGTTATTTTCAATTGACTCTCAAGCAATTGCTCAATAACTTTCCAACGCCACCACAGTAATAATTCAGATGGTCTCTGTGATCTTGCACGAGAGAACAGAACCGTTAAAAACTCTGCTCTTCCCGCATCGGTCACATTTCATCAATCAAGCCACGATATATTTTTGGAGGTTTCATGGACTACGCAAAAAAATTGCGTCAGCACTTTGGAGAATCTTCAATTCTTGTAGATGTCCCCTCGCGAAAAAGACACGTCTCGCATATTCTTGATTTTTCGAAAACACTTCACGGAGAAGAAGTAACATTAATTGAGATCGGAAAGCACCGTGTTACCGTTGAATATGTGAGGTCGGGACAAAAGAAGATTTTTCCGATAAAAGAAATCCAAGTCAAAGAATATCCGGCGTATGTCTTTTGAAACATCATGGTTCGCGCCGGTTTTATTTCGATGGATAACAATCGCATTCACCATTCGATGAAAGAAGACATATTTCCATGCTCGACAAAAAAGCAGATCTGGCATGACCAGGTATCGGCAATTATGAAGATTGGAAAAAATCCTGCCGCACAATTACCGGTCGCCGTTGAATCCGAAAGATACGTAAAAGGCTCTGTTCGAATTGAAGGGGTACATAGAAGAACATCTGTGCAAAGAATTAAATTTTTTATGTTTACTGTCTCGCAAAAATCGGCAGACGTACTTCCTTAGCAATTGCGTGAGACAATGCGTCGCCTTCTTTGCTGAATCCCCAATAAAACAGCGACGTGATCGGATATTCTTTTTGCATTGCGCGGATCGAATCGCACGCCAACTGTTTCGCCAAACTTTTTCTTCGATATTCGGGAAGAACAAGTGCAGAGCAAAGATAGATCGTTTCGTAGTTCTTATCCCGTTCGCTCAATTCCAGCAGCTCCGACTCATTAATTTTTCCATCAAGAAATTGCTGCATGGCATCCCGCGATGCGGGAAAAACAATCGTCCACGCCACAGGTCCGTGCTCATCTCTCATTTCTCCCATTGCTGAAGGATGAATGTGATTGAGCCGTTCGATGACGGTTTCATCAATATCAAGCTGCGATGGATCGTTCTTGACATCGAAAAATTCGGTTGCGAGCTGTATCATCCGTGTAAAATTGTCGATTGGCATACGTGAATGTACCGTACTTTTGTGAAAAATGTACAAAGAAAAAGCCCAAGGTACGATGCATTGCGACTCGGGCTTGTAGTGTAGAGGAGGAGAGGTCAAAAGGTTTCTACACCTAAGAGTTTTTCTTGCATTCGTTCCGATGCCGCTCGAAAAAATTCTTCATGGGCTGCGTTTATAACTCTCTTTTCTTGTGCATACCATATCGGATCCGAGCAGATGTTGGCGGCGATGTACGCTTCGTACCGTACAATTCCCGAAGAATGTGTGAACGAGATCTTTTCGAATGCTTCTTGGAATTCTGTTACTTCAACCAATGGATTGTGCATTTTGAATTGTGCCACGGAACGTAAAACGGATTCAACTAATCCCTGGTTACCGGATTTCAAGGCCATGTGCCAATTCTTTTTTGCGTATTCGATCTTTGCTTTCATCGTCGCGAATTTTTTTATCGGCTCTCCGGCAGTTCCGAAATGTAAAGCGGCGGTCATTATTACTGCAATTATGATTGTTCTTGTTTTCATGACATCCTCCGTTAAGACTGTGTTGCTGTATTTCATTGATTATCTGGAAATATTTACGGCGGGTGCATAGCAAAGATGTCTTTACAGCGTCAGGAATTGTAAAAAATTGTCATCACAGAAGCGTTATACAAAAAAAAAGCCGTCGTGGGAACGGCCTTTTTTTTACGGAGAATATTTCGTTGATGGAATATTATTGCAGCAACAATCCATCAATGGAGAACCGTCCTGCCCCTTCGATCAAAAGTGCAAAGGCAAGTCCGATCACCAGCAGATGATACTCATATCCTTCACCCGCTTGTCCACCGGTCCAATTCATAAAAAATCCGTTTTTAATGTGCGATGTAAGAATAATG
>JBBINR010000040.1:0-31052 GCA_037443785.1 Ignavibacteriales bacterium
CTGTGTAAATGTTATCATTGAATTTGCGGCAGGAACCGTTGTCAAATTTTGCGCACCAGTACCATTGGCATTGGTAAATGTTGTTGTGTTCGCTGTTTGCTGCAACAATAGCTGTGCAGCGGTCGGTGTTGAACTTAAGACCGGTCCATTGATGCCTGATGAATACGTCCAACTTACAGTTCCGGGTGTCATTGTTCCATAGACAAATTCAATAACGCCGGTTCCTTCGTAAAGCTTTACTTGGAAATTTAAGTTCGGGGAAGTGTTGCCCCACACCGCCATCCGCAGCCATTCAACAGTTAATACTCTATTGGGTGCGACACCAGCAACCAAATATTTGATGCTACCACCAAGCGGGTCTGCTTCCCCTTGCGTGGTAAGATCATAATACATTGGAGCAAGGGCCAATACCGATCCGCCTACAGGAACTGTTCGATTTGGCGTCGATAAATCTTCGTCGTAGGGACCATATGGCCAAAATTGTCTTGTCCCCGTTCCAGGACCACCATCATACGTTGCTGTTGAAAAGTCAATAAATCCATTTGTTGATACGCTGAAATCGGTAAATCGAACACCGTCGTACCAAAAATCAAATCCAATCGGCACCTGATAACTTCTATTATCATCTTCTGTGGAATTTCCGGCAACATTATTTCTCCATGCGGGAAATGCGTTTCCGGTAAATTCAATTGAGTTATACGTGATTCCGGTAGTTCGTTGAATTGCTGTTGGTGTATTGTAATTAGCAATGCTCTGAGCAAGCAGTGAATCAAAGCCCAATACCAAGCCACCGATCAACAGAGAAGAACGAACGTATGTAAAGATTTTTTTCATGGTGTTCAGTAATGAAGAGTTCGATTATTTATTAAAATAGCCCAATATTTTTTCCGTAAATTTCGCACGGATCGAAACAAACGGACCCGCCGACCAATAATCTTTTCCGACTAAATCTCGTTCCTGCGTTCCAACAAAATTGTATCCAATTCCAATGTGGATATTTTGGAAAACGACGTTTCCAATTTCTGCACTATATCCATTCTTAATCGAATTGGAATTCGATTGACCAATAATTCTTGAATTTAATATTCGATATTCTCCGGCAACATCAAAACTATTCCAGCGCAAATCATATTCTGCGCGGATAAGATAGAAATCAGTGATCGTTGATGCTTTCAATCCGTATGATTCTTCCGTCGCATATTTCATTGCGTACTTTGTCCCAATTTCCAATCCGATAACTGGTTCAATAAATGTGTGCACTGAAACAATATTTACATCGTACGACGATTGCGGTGCAACCACTCCGTTCAATTCAATCTTCTTTTCAAATTTTCCAATTGCATTCAGCCAATCAAAATCAACCGGTCGATATGCCAATCCGATTGCATTATCAAATTTTTTGAGCAACCCGTTGGAAAGTTCAGTACCGGCCTGATTTGCAGAAAGATTACCGTCGGCAAATGTATTCGAAGCTGTCAAACCTTTGCTACGATCTTCTTCAAAATACGTCATTTTATCTATTAAGGTAAAATCAGAAGCTAATCGAAGATCGCCGCCAAAAGTCAGTGCACGGCGAATTGATTGGGTATTCTTGGACCATTCACCTTTAACGGTCGCTTTATACGATTTTTTCGGCAAATATTCTAAGCCTAAAGATACGGCATCATTATCATTTGTTTTTGCTTCCGCAACATTTCTGTCAAGCGCCCGTGTCCGTTCAAATTGTAAATTCGACGTCAATTCTTGTGAAATTTTTGTTGTATTCTTCAACCCAATGCTTGCTTGATTGCGGCGGCCACTGATCCCATTGCCAAGTTCGTAACGCCCGGTAACCGTTGTTCCATACCCGAGGTCAGAGCCAACACCGAATGTGGTTTGATTGCCATGGTTCATGTAGATTCGTTGTTGCACATTTAAAGTCATATTATCAAACACTCGATACTCTGCACCAAACGCCGCGCTAGATGGCTTCACCTCTTCTTTAGAAGAATTACTTAAACTCTGTTCGTACTCACCAGTAAAATTCAATCGGTTCGATGCGCGCACTGTGGTTTTTGCATTCAATAATGTTGACCGGCGTTTTTCCGTTAACGAAGTATCGGTGCGAGCACTTTCGTATTCAAGATTTTCAGCGCGAAGAGCAAGAGTTGCAAAGTTTGCAATTTTACGTTCCACGCCGCCAGTAATTGAATTTACAAATACATTAGTATTTCCGCTCGTTTGTTCTGTCCTATAATAATCGGTCGATACCTTTGTCTCCCACAAGCCGTCATATGAACCTCCCACACCGTACTTTGTCGATCCGATTTCACTGCTCCCGCCTGCACCGGCTGTCTGATTCACAAATCCATTTTCGACTTTACGGAAATAGGATTTTAATTGCATTCGCTCGATTGGCGAACCGGCAACTTCAATCTTCCATGCAGTTCCATTATTCGAAACATCGGCACCACGAGCAACTTCCGCACTGGTTGAGAATACATTCGTAATCGAATATTTTGTATTAAACCCGAATAAGGTATAATTCGTTGGCTTGCGTTCTTCGGTAACCGCCGTTGCTCCAACTTTCAGTCCGGTAAGAATTTCTTTTTCGCCTTGGATACCCGCAACGTAACTGGTTGCAAAACCGCCCTGCGCTTCGTACGAGACAACGATATACACAGGATTACCAGCGTCATCAATGCTCGCAATAGGCTGCTTGAAAAACAATGTCCCCTGCGTGTAATCAATCTCATAATCGCCGAATCTTGATTTTTCAATTCTGCTTAAGATTACTTCGTTATGACGTTTGTCGCGGGTTTCAACTCGAACTTTTTCCGATCCGGGCACAACATTGTTTGAACCGAGAAAATAGAATCCCGAAATGCCTTGTCCACGAATCTCATCTTGGACAACTTTACGGTCAGTGACAGTAGCAAATGCATCCACCTTATCTGTCTTTGCAGCATAACGGCCGCTTACGCCGGTAAATGTTCTGTCGTATCGCGCCAATTCGTTTTGACCGAATTGCGTATTGAAATCACCAAACATTATGTATGAAAGATTCTTTTCCAATTTCACAAAGAACGGATTGCTCGTTTGTGCCGTATAATCGACACTGCTGTTATCGCCATAGATTGAATAGAGAACATCGGGGTCAAGATCGCGGAACAACCTGTCTTGCTGATGCCGTTTGTTATCATATGAAGCAGTTAATAAATAATTTCCCCACACTGAGCCGCGGCCATAAAATGCAAGACGACCATCTGTGTGTATTCCTTTGTTAATCTTGTCTTTGTTTATCAACTGATTCAAATCACCCGATGTCGTCAACGAAGTTGCCGATGCATCTGCTGAACCAACAATCATCAACGGAGCGATAGGTGTACTAAATTCAATTTCTTTTTTCGTATTCGCTTTATCTATATTAAATGCCAATGTCGAAAGTCCGGCTTGATTCGGCGACCGCATGGTAAATTCGGCGACACCATTATTGATACGAACTTGCAGCCCCGGGGTATGTGGATCAGCGTCAAACGCATCGGTAATCGTACTATCGACAAACAATGTCACGAAATATCCGTTGGGAATTTGTTTTCCCCATGCATCATAGACGCGTGCTTTAATATTAATTTTTGAACCATCGGCACTCAAGTTTTCAGAAGGTAATTCAATTGCCAACGAATCCGGTGAACCAATGCGATGAATACGTCTTTCCGTTTTTATAATTTTGCCGTCTTTCATGTACAAGAGTACTGTATACGTTACCGGGCCTTCGGGTGTTGATACGCCGATAAATTCAAAAACACCGTCAGGACGAACGATTGCAGAATCAACGGGATTGCCATTGACGAACAATTGAATCGGAAGACCGGCTGGAGCTTGACCCGCAACAAATTGATTTTTGAAAGCAACGATCGACCCGTTCTTCGGCTCGTTGATTACCACCTGGGCATCAACAAGAGAAACGAGAAGAAGCATGCTTCCCAAAACCACTTGTAAATATTTTTTTATGAATGCGGACATCAAGTTTATTTTTCTTACAACTATTTTTTACATCACTTTATTTTGCAGACTTACCGAGTTTCACTCCCGATAAGTCTGAGACAACAGAAATTAGTTTATGGTAACGCGATACTTAATAGTTTTTGTACCAGCTGCTGCAACAGTGAACGGACCGGCGGTAACTGTATTGGCACTGTACGTTGCTCCATCAGCATCGGCAATATTCGTTTTTGCTGAACCATCAACTTGAATACCTTGACCAACGCCGTATGAATCCGTAGCAAACGTTGTATTTGATGGAATTGCATTTGATGTAGAAAGATTCGTTGCAGTACCAGTTCCGTTATTTGTAATCAGGAGTGTGTACTCAATCACATCACCGGGAGCCGGATTAGTTATATCTCCAGTTCCGGAAATGAATGCCTGAGATAATACAATTGAAAGATTCGGTGCGGTAACGGTTGTTGTTACTGTCACCGAAGGATTGTAGTTACCAGCGCCATTCGGTGTCGTTCCGGCCGTACCGGGGGCGGCAGAGAGCAATCGAATAATTGTATTGCCGTTTTGGCCGGTGACGTTAACAATCAAATACGCATAGACAGTAAGGGAATCGCCGGCAGGAATAGACGCTGTAACGAATGGCTGACTTCCCGCTCCGCCAGGCGTTGCAGTAAATAAATGTACGGTATCAAGATCGCCGCCCGATACTGCTTGATTCATCGTAAATGTCATTGCACCGTTACCGCGGTTTAAAATGTTCAGCGTGTATGTTAACGAGTCACCAGGATTACCATTTTGGTTTGCTGTGATTTGTCTTACATATGCACCTGAAGCCTGCGACACGGTAAACGAAGTAAGAGCGGCTGTTCCTTTTGACCAAACATGCAATCCATCACCATATATCAGCTGTGATGTTGTCGAAGGAGACGCTGTTGAATCCATAATTGTAACCGTATTTCCAACGGTAGCGCCTGTACCATTTGCAGTGACCTGTTCAATTGTTACAACGACTTGACGAGTAATAGCAGCACCCATTGAAGCCGATAAATCTGTTGCACCTAAAGTCCATGTTACAGTGCCACCATTTCCATTCCCATCCTGCCCGGAATTTGCACCACTGCCATCGGCACTTGTAAATCGGAAATCATTATCAAGTTTGAATGTAAATGTTGCACCGTTTTCAATCGCACGGTGCCCTGTGTTTTGAAGACTTACGGTATAAGTGAATGTCGATCCAGGAATTCGCTGTGCCGCTGATGGCGAGGATGGATTTTGTGCACCGCTGATCGAGATTACTGGCTTTGCAATTGTGATATTTGCAAAATGAACCTGGCGACCTGCGCCACCGACACGAACAACTCCACCCGGTCCTGCACCATTCGATTCCACATAGACTGTTACCGAATCAATTAAATTATCTGGTGCATCTGTTCCCTGCGGCACTACGATCTTTGCAATGATTCCTATATTGTGTGTTACGCTTACTGTGTCAAGATATAATGCACCGCCAGAAGTGAATAAAGAATCGCCACCATCCCACGTTCCGCTGGCATTGATATCTTTGTACAACGATACCGTCCAGTTTGTCGGGAAATGTCCGACGGAAACAGCAAAGTTATCAGGATAGTTGCCGGTGTTTGTGAAATTAAAATATTTGTAAAGAATTGTGCTATCAACCGTAGTGGTGTTCGAAGATGAAGCAGAAAGGTTGATCGATACTTTATATCCAACAGTCATTGTAATTGTGTTGGATGTTCCAGTACGCACATTGACGCCTGCATTATACTGGACGGTTGCAGTATTGCTGATCGTCGTTCCGGCAAGTGTTCCGGCGGCAAACGACTGTTGTGAAACGGAAAGCAAAGCTACCATCGCTATTGCTATTCCAAAACGGAAGAACGTTGAGTATGTACTCATTGTTGTATCTCCTTGTATTGTGTGATTGTAATTTGTTTTTGTACTTCTACATTCTTGTGCATCTACTGCGCGTACTGAATCATGGCGGTTTATTTTCCATGTTTTGATCTCCTTATATTGTAGTGTTTTCATTGTTTTATATATTGATTACTTAAAATTATTTTTCAACGTGTAATACCATGTTTGTATTTCCATATTGAATCAAATCAAATTCAGAAAACGATTTGCATCTTGTCACCGTCGGAAGTTTCCCCGAAAACTTTTCTGAATGATACGCCGCGCCGCCAAGAATACATTTGACATTATATTTCTCAGCAGTCGACACAACTTTTTCCGATTCAATGATTAAATTCATGTCATCGGCGCATGCGGTTGAATACAAGCAAACCGCAAATGGCTTTACGCGTTCGATCAATTCGTTAATGATTTCCGATGACATACCGTTGCCAAGATTAAGGACATTAAATCCATCAATTTCTAAAATTGTCATCAAGGCCTTGAATTCGATATCGTTTTTTTCATTTTCGAGAGACGCACAAATAATTATTTTTTCATTCTTAGAAAGATGCGTAATGCTGTCTGTCAACTGAACAATCGCACCGGACAGTGCATTGATTGCTAATTGATTTTCAATCATCGAAATTTTATTAGCACGAAGTGTATCATTCATTTTTTTCAATGTCGGCAAAAGGATATGGTCGAAAGTGAGTGACAACGGAAGGCCGGCTCGATAAACCTCAGAAAACAATGTAATGATCTCATCTTTTTTTCCTTTGATCGCTGCATTGAAACAGACAGAATGCAGTACATTGTATTCTTTATTCATCACGATACGTTTGATGATCGCTTCATCGCTTGCCATCTGCGGCATCATGCGAAGTGTTGAAACACCATAGTTGTATTCGGACATAAAATTATAAAGATCCTCTGCACGAAATTTTCTATGTCCACCCGGAGTGCGAAAACACTTTAATTTTTTTTCTTCGGTCCAACGTTTTATCGTTGACTTATCGACTTGCAGCATCTTCGCTACTTCATTTGTGTTGAATAGTACTTCACCCATAAAAAATCCTTTCTAAATTTCATAACCCGAATGAGCGGTTTACCCCTTTTCTTGGTAGTAATATAGATTTATATAATAAATCATACAATATTTGAATGATTAGAGTATTTTAATGAGTTTTTAATAAGGACAATTAAAGCATTCTAATTGTATTTTTATAATCAATCATAGGTGACATTTGATTGAAGTCATTAGAAATGCCCAATCAAATTTTTTTAAAAATTCGCTCTAAAAAGAAAGTAATATTTCAAGATTTTACAGGGTGTTCTGAGTTAGTTTTTTTCAAAGATTTTCGTTAAATTTACCTTGTGAGTAAACAAAAAATTATAATTCTTTTTACAATCTTAGTAGATGTCTTAGGTTTTGGAATAGTTATTCCAATATTACCATTTTATTTGGGTGAATTCGGTGCAAATCCAACAACAATCACCCTTCTCTTTTCTGTTTTTTCTTTCTGTTCATTTGTAAGTAGTCCATTTCTTGGTGCTCTTTCTGATAGGATAGGAAGACGTCCAATCTTATTAATTTCAATATTTTCAACAGCAATCGGTTGGTTTGTGTTTGCAAGTGCAAAAACAATCCTCTTTCTCTTTTTGGGAAGAATAATCGACGGGATAGCTGCAGGGAATTTTACTACTGCTCAAAGCTATTTGGTGGATATCTCAAAAAATGATAAGGAACGAACGACTAACTTAGGATTATTGGGAGCAACCTTTGGTGTTGGATTTATGTTTGGACCCTTTCTTGGAGGTCTGTTAAGCACAGTATCACATGCTTTTCCGTTTTATTTTGCCGGTGGGATGGCTTTATTAAATGGAATCTTTGCTTTTTTTATGCTCCCAGAAACGAATCAAAACCTCAACACGGAGAAATTAAAATACAATCCTTTCCTTCCTCTTACCCGTGCGTATAATTCAAGTAAATTACGACCCATTTTTGTTGTATGGTTCATTTTTTCAATTGCTTTTGTCGTTATGCAATCTGTTTTTGCATTATATGCTCAAATTGAGTTTGGGTTCAATGCATTTCAAACTGGAATGTTTTTTACGATTATTGGAGTCGTGGTAGCAATTAATCAGACAATTCTTCTAAAACGATTCTGGCTCCACAGATTTTCAGAATTACAACTCCAGAAAATGATGATGTTCATACTTTTTATCGGCGTAGTATTACTCGGGTTGCCGGGAATTGTGTTTTTTTTTATGGCACTTCCATTCCTTGGAACAGGTCAAGCTGTACTTCGCGTAGTGATTTCATCACGAGCGGCTGGTCATGCAGAAGTTACTACGAAAGGTGAAATCCTGGGAATCACGGGATCGATTATGTCCCTGGCTATGGTCGTAGGACCTATTTGTGCCGGACTTTTATTTGAGTATCATCACACTGCGCCATTTATCATCGCCTCTACTTTACTGCTTATAGGTTTTTTTTATTCAAAATCTAAATGATGATCAATTCATTCACCTATACCCATCGCGTATTCATATATAAAATTACTTGCATCAAATAAATTGTTTGTGTAATTAGGGTATGGAAATTATTTTCTATCATCTATTTACAATTCAAGGAGAACCGTAGGATGGCGTCAAATTCAAAATCCACTAAACTCTTAGCAACCAAACCGATTGAATTGTTGTTATCGGAGTCAAAAGAAACCGGCGAACACTCATTGAAGCGAGCACTTGGAAGACTCAATCTTATAACTCTTGGAATTGGAGCAATCATCGGCGCTGGAATTTTTGTTCTCACCGGTGCCGCTGCCGCAAATTATGCTGGGCCGGCAATTGTTCTTTCGTTTGTATTGGCTGGAATTGCGTGTTTGTTTGCGGGTCTATGCTATGCTGAATTTGCTTCGCTCATTCCCGTGGCCGGTAGTGCCTACACATACGGATATGCTACTCTCGGTGAAATTTTTGCATGGATCATCGGTTGGGATTTGATTCTTGAATATGCTTTCGGGGCAGCAACCGTTGCCGTTGGTTGGAGCGGGTACGCATTAAGTTTTCTACAAGATTTTGGAATTTATATTCCGCCTCAACTTACAGGTTCGCCAGGCACCGTGCTTGTTGAATTTCAAGGACATTGGGAACATTTAGACCATATCAAAAATACATTGCTCGCCAGAGGAATTGATGCCTCTACTCTTCCGCATATGACAGCAGATTTCAATCTTGTAGCCTTCCTTGCTATTGCAGTTATCACGACGGTACTTGTCATTGGAATTAAAGAGTCGGCAAATCTTAATTCTGCTGTAGTGATAGTAAAGCTTGCAATTGTCTTACTCTTCATAGGTATTGCGGGGGTTTATGTATTCCAACATCCAGGCACAACAATTGCAGTAAACTGGAAAGAATTCATTCCGCAAAATGCGGGCGAGTTTGGAAAATACGGCTGGTCAGGAATTGCCCGCGCAGCAAGTGTCATTTTCTTTGCCTATATCGGTTTTGATGCCGTATCTACTGCAGCACAAGAAGCAAAAAATCCGCAAAAAGATATGCCTGTTGGAATCATGGGTTCACTGCTCATATGCACGATTCTTTATATTTTAGTATCAGGCCTTCTGACCGCGGTAGTTCCTTATCAAGCATTAAATGTTTCTGATCCAGTAGCAGTCGGGATTGATGCGACTGGTGTTCGATGGGGAAGCTTTATGGTAAAAGCCGGTGCGATTTTCGGCCTCGGTACGGTGATGTTGGTTATGCTGCTCGGCCAATCACGCGTGTTTTATTCAATGGCCCACGATGGATTATTACCGGCATGGGCAGGAAAAGTTCATCCTCGTTTTCGTACGCCGTATATTTCTACAATCACTGTCGGATTATTCGTCGCAATTTTTTCGGCGCTGTTGCCAATTAATATTCTTGGAGAGTTAGTTAGTATTGGAACATTGCTTGCCTTCGTCATAGTTTGTGCAGGTGTATGGATTCTTCGTGTACGTAAACCAGAAATGGAAAGACCATTTAAAACTCCTCTGGTGCCGCTCGTGCCAATCCTCGGTATTCTTATTTCTTTTGGACTGATGGCGAGTCTTCCCTTTGACACTTGGCTTCGTTTGATCTTATGGCTTATAGTCGGAATGGTAATTTATTTCGGCTACAGCAGAAAACACAGTAAACTTCAAAACAGTCTTTGAGACATAAAGTTTTTATTGAAACCGTCAAAAGAATTTTGGCCACATAAAGAGCAAAACTTTTGACGGTTTTTATTTTTTAAACGATCTAGGTCAATATTTTAGGATTTTCAATCATGACTGAGCAACGAGAATTTAAACCGACATTAGGATTGCTTGACTCAACAACCATTGTCGTTGGTTCAATGATTGGGTCGGGAATCTTCATTGTCTCCGCTGACATTGCACGCACTGTAGGCTCACCCGGTTGGCTATTGATAGCCTGGCTTCTTACAGGAATATTTACCGTCTTTGCTGCACTAAGCTATGGCGAACTTGCAGCGATGATGCCGCACGCCGGAGGTCAATATGTCTATCTCCGTGAAGCATACAACCCGCTTGTTGGATTTTTGTACGGATGGACATTATTCACTGTTATCCAAACTGGAACAATTGCCGCAGTTGCCATTGCCTTTGCAAAATTTTCAGGAGTTCTGTTCCCGTTCTTTTCACCAACACGTTGGATACTCCATCTTGGAACATTCGGTCCTTACACCATGCCGTTTGGAAAAATGGGACCTTACAATGTTGGATTAAACACACAAAATCTTTTGGCAATTCTTTCAATTGGCATTCTTACGTGGAACAACACTCGTGGAATTCAAAGAGCAAAAGTTGTTCAAAATCTCTTTACGCTTGCAAAGACAATAGCACTTGTAGGATTGATCGGGCTTGGAATTTTTATGGGAGCAAATTCCCAAGCCATTGCAGCAAATTTTTCTAACCTGTGGAATGCAAGCTGGACAACCGTTAAAGATGGTGTAACGAATATTACTCCATTAACCGGGGTTGCGCTGATGAGTGCACTTGGAGCTGCGATGGTGGGCTCTCTCTTCTCTTCCGACGCTTGGAACAACATTACATTCACCGCAGGTGAAGTAAAGGAGCCTAAACGGAATATTCCTCTATCTCTTTTTTATGGAACACTCATCGTCACCGTGATTTATATTTTCGCAAACGTTGTTTATCTCCTGGCATTACCCGTCATAGGAAACCCAAACGGAGAAAGTGTCATTGAACGAGGTATTCAATTTGCAACTCAAGATCGTGTTGGCGTTGCAACCGCAAATATTATTTTCGGAGAAGCTGGCGCAATTATCATGGCTGTCCTGATAATGATTTCTACGTTTGGATGTAATAATGGATTGATCCTCGCCGGTGCACGAGTCTATTATGCTATGGCAAAGGATCAATTATTTTTCAAAAATGTCGGCATGCTTAATGAAAAACAGGTTCCGTCAAGCGGGCTTATTTGGCAAGGAATTTGGGCAAGCATGTTATGTTTAACGGGAACGTATGGCGACATGCTTGATTACGTGATCTTTGCCGTCATGATTTTCTATATCCTCACCATCGCAGGGATATTCATTCTCCGAAAGAAAAAACCAGATACCGATCGGCCATATAAAGCTTTTGGCTATCCATTTGTTCCAATTGTTTATATTATTTTTGCAGTATTGTTTTGCATAAACCTTTTAGTTGTAAAACCGCAATTTACTTGGCCCGGATTATTCATTGTAATGCTGGGAATACCTGTCTATTGGCTGTGGAAGCGAAATAAAATAGAATAATGTTATTTTACGACGGTTTCGCTTGGAATTTCGCAGTTACTTTTATAAATTTGTCACATTAATTACCCACTTAAAAAATCCCCGACGGGTGCAGATCGGGGATTTTTTTTGAAAAATTTTTATTCACTCTTCATCTAAAGGAAAGGTTAACGGTAACTATGGAACTAACGTTAATTCTTGGCATTAGCATTATTGGATTGTTGTTTGCAGTTTATTTAATTCGAGACGTGATGAAACGTGATTCCGGAACTTCCGCAATGCAGGAAATTTCGAATGCGATTAAATCGGGTGCTGAAGCATTCTTGCGGCGACAAAATAAAACTATCGCCTACCTCTCCATCGCATTAGCGGCTGTTATTTATATCTTGTATGCATTTGTGAGAGCACATAACGAACATGATCCGGCGTCTACCAGTATGCTTGCAATGTGGACGACAGTGTCATTTATTCTTGGTGCAGCATGTTCCGTTGCTGCCGGATATATGGGAATGTGGACTTCCATTCGAACAAATATTCGCACCGCAGCGGCAGCAACAAAAGGAATGAATGGCGCATTACAGACCGCTCTTCGTGGCGGCGCAGTTTCAGGATTTTTTGTTGTTGCAATGAGCTTATTTGGAGTTGCAGGATTATTTGCTCTCGTAAATATGAGCGGCGTAACAACTGATGTTTCCAAAATTCCATTACTGATTGTAGGATATGGTTTTGGAGCAAGTTTTGTGGCATTGTTTGCACAACTTGGCGGAGGAATTTACACGAAAGCTGCTGATGTTGGTGCTGATCTTGTGGGTAAAGTTGAAGCAGGAATTCCTGAAGATGACCCGCGTAATCCAGCAGTTATTGCCGATCTCGTTGGTGATAATGTGGGCGATTGTGCAGGTCGTGGCGCTGATTTATTTGAATCAACCGCAGCGGAAAATATTGGTGCGATGATTCTTGCGGCTGGGCTGTACAGAGCAAACGCTGAAGTTTTCGGAGGTCAAGGACTTGCATTGCTTGGCGTTCTTCTCTTCCCTCTCGTTGCCCGTGCATTTGGTATTCTTGCATCAATTGTGGGAATTATGATAGTTAAAACAGACGACAAAGAAGATCCGATGAATGCATTAAACCGCGGATTCTATGTTACAGCAGCATTAGCAATGGTCGGATTTTTTATTGCCTCCAAATGGCTTCTTGGTGACGCTTATTATTTTAACTTTTTTATTTGCGGCGTTATCGGTGTTCTTACATCACTTGCATTTGTTTTTATCACACAATATTATACCGAATACAAATATCGCCCCGTCCAATCCATAGCACAGCAGTCTAAAACTGGACCAGCAACCAACATCATCGCCGGTATTGCCGTTGGAATGGAATCGACTGGATATCCGGTACTTGTTATTTCCGCTGCTCTTATCACATCATATTTTCTTGGCGAACATTCGGGATTAAAAGACGCGGGCTTATTTGGTACAGCTGTGGCAACGATGGGTATGCTCGGAACAGCAGCATATATTTTGGCAATGGATACATTCGGACCAATTACGGATAACGCGGGCGGAATCATTGAGATGTCTCATCAACCTGAAGAAATTCGGCGGAAGACCGATCGTTTAGATGCCGTTGGCAATACAACCAAAGCCCTCACAAAGGGATACGCTGTTGGTTCAGCAGCGCTTGCTGCATTTCTTCTCTTCAGCGCATACTTTGATGAGGTGCGAAATTACGGCTTCGAATTAAATCATATCGATTTATCCAAGCCTGCCGTGTTTGTAGGTGCTTTGCTTGGGGCAATGCTTGTATTTCTATTCTCATCGCTTGCCATTAAAGCAGTAGGACGTGCAGCATATGCGATCATTAACAATGTTCGTGAACAATTCAAAAATAATCCCGGCATTATGCAAGGAACCTCCAAACCTGATTACGGTCAATGCGTTGACATCGTTACTCGTGCTGCATTGAAAGAAATGGTATTACCCGGACTTCTCGTTGTTACGATGCCGATTGCAGTCGGAATTCTTTTCAAGTGGTTGTTTCAAGCCAGCGGAAGCCCTATCAATGGTGCTTCCGGTGCAGAAGTTGTTGGCGGATTGTTGATGGTAGGAACAATTACCGGAATTTTGACGGCACTCTTTCTCAACAATGGCGGTGGTGCATGGGACAATGCAAAGAAATTTGTAGAAGTTGAAGATAAAAAAGGAACCGATTGGCACAAAGCAACCGTTGTCGGTGATACGGTTGGTGATCCATTTAAAGACACTGCAGGTCCATCACTTCACGTGTTGATCAAATTGCTTTCAACAATTACACTCGTCCTCGCTCCTCTGTTTATTTAATTTTTTTCACTCCGGTTGCACAATGCGATCGGAGTGATTTTTTTAAAAATTCTCTTTTGAAAAAAAATTTTTTTTCGTATATTTGTAAGTCGATTAAGGACAGGTAGCTCAGTTGGTAGAGCAACGGCCTGAAAAGCCGTGTGTCGCCAGTTCGATTCTGGCCCTGTCCACACTAAAAACGCCGAGATTCATTCGGCGTTTTTTATTTTAAACTAAATCGTACATTGCAGTCAACACAAATACAGGGCTGTTGATTTATGCAAGTTTATTTATATAAACCGTTCAATTCAATATAGTTTAATACTTTTTCTGAAACCTGATATGCCACTGATTCGCCCCGCATAATTCTTTCACGAATTTCGGAAGAAGATATGCCTATATTAGGGACAGAAGCAAAGTATATTTGTTTCGAGGGAAGATTGGGATTAATTTCCGGGGTATAATGCGGACGATTCATAACCACAAGCGTTGCAATATCCAAAATCTCAGTATAATTTTTCCAATTGTGAAATGTTTGATAATTATCCATCCCAATAATAAGATACAGAACATCTTTGGGAAGATTTTTATGAATGTAGGTCACCGTATCAATTGTAAAAGAAACGTCTTTCCTTTTCAGTTCGACATCAAGGCATTCAAAATTTTTATTACCTTCAATCGCCAGCCGTGTCATGGTATACCGGTGTTCTGCCAATTCATTTTGTTCATCTTGCTTATGAGGAGAAATAAATGACGGGACAAAAAATATTTTATCCAAATTAATTTCATCTCGAACCGTCTCGGCTACGATGAGATGTCCTATGTGCGGCGGATTAAATGTGCCGCCGAAAATACCGATTTTCATTGTCCTATTTTCTGATAGACATCAATGGTTTTATTTACGCATTTTTCCCACGTAAACATTTTAGCCCGTTCATTTCCCTTTCGGATAAGTTTTTCCTTCTCTTCCCGACTGTCTAAAATAACCTTTATTTGAGCAACAAGCGAATCAACATCGAACGGATCAAACAGTAAGCCGGCATCGGCAACTACTTCGGTAATTGATGAACTACGCGCTCCAATTGCCGGCACCTGAGATGCCATCGCTTCCACCATTGAAAAACCAAACCCTTCGTACAGTGACGGTAAGATAACCATTTCTGCAGCCTGATAGGCAATCCGAAGATCATCCTCATGTAATTTCCCGGTGGCAATAACCGAAGAGTGTAATTTATTACTTTCAATCTTTTTTTGGAGTTCCGGATAGTCTTTAATACTCTCACCTGTTATCACTATTCGAAGATCATACTGTGAACAAATTTTATTAAATGCTTCCAAAAGAATAGAAATATTTTTGTGTGGTTTGAGACTTCCAGTATACAAAATGTACGGTTGTTTGATGGAATATTTTCGAAGGAATTGTACTTTCAAACTTTCTTCAATCTTTTCAAAATATCGGTCATTGACACCTAAATGGATAACATGGATTTTTTTTTCATCAACTTTAAACATTTCTATCAATTCCGTTTTCCCAAATTCAGAATCTACGATAATTGCCGATGAAGCATGACATGCATGCCGGATAACAAAATACGCATAGGCCCTGTGTGCTGGAGAAAAATACTCCTTCATTCGAATATGAATAATATCGTGAATTGTAACAACACTTGGCACACGCAAATTGACGGGTAAGGTGTAATGCGGTGAGTGGTAAAGGGAAAGTTTTTGACGATTTGCTTTCTGTGAAAGTTTTAGTAACTCTGCAACAGAATATTTGGCAGAATTATCAATAATAAATTGCCCGTTCAATAATTTCGGTAAGGTTTCTTTCACATCGGCAGAAACAAAATAAATCATTTCATAATCAGGAATATTTTGAAAAGCGGACACAAGGTTTTGAATATACGTTCCAATACCGTAATCATGATATTTTCTAATGTCAAATCCAATTCGCATACAAAATAAATAAATTCAATTTCGTTTTACTAATAGTTTGAATAATGCTTTTGAATTTCCCTTTTCACTTTGCCATGCATTAGGAAGAACATGCCAAATAAAGAGATACACTCTTAAAAACAATCGTTGAAAAGAAGAATTGTGTTTATCATAATATCGAAGTTGACTTCGCCGGTATTCAATGGTAATTCTTGAATCAGTCCTCTGGTAGCTTTTTCCCCCTAAATGGATCAGGTGAATTGTCGGAACATAAACACAGTGATATCCTATCGCATGAATAGATTTACAAAGATCAATGTCTTCAAAATACATAAAATACTTTTCATCAAATCCTTTTATCATTTCAAAGATAGCCTTCTTCATCATCAGCGCGGCACCAGTAAGCCAATCTTTCTTCTTTATTGAGTTTGAAGATAATTCAATAAACTCCTCGGACAGTGAATTGCCTTGATAACTCTTTGTTTGATGCTCATTTTTTATCGTCGGGAATTTTCCGAACGACAATTGAAAAGACCCATCCTCATTTAATAATTGGGGTCCAACAATTCCAACAGTTTCATCATCGAGTAAATACTGAACAAGCAGGTCCACCACTGGTTCTTTAAATATTGTATCATTATTGACGAAAAAAAGAATATCACCTTTCGCGATTCGTGCACCGGCATTGTTTGCCGCTCCGAAACCATAATTTTGCGGTAATGGAAGAAACTGAATAAAGGGAAATAGCTTCGGCAAAATATTTTGAGATCCATCGGTGGAATGATTATCGACAACAATAATATCGAACATCTCTTGCTGATGGTGCTTTACGAAGGATTCGAGACATTGTTTGGTATATTGAAGCCCGTTGTAATTTACAAAAATGATACTCACCATTTTATTTATTCTTTTCCATCAATTGGACCAATGCTGGCGGGGCTTTCCATACTTCCGTATATTTCCATCCTCCCCACTTTAACGGTGTATATTTCACAATCCAAAGTCGAGCCTCGATAATAAATTGTTTCGAAAAAATAATCATTAAGATACCCCATCCACACATCTTAACTTTTGAAGGAAGCGAAGATTTTTTCCAGATCTCTTTCAAAAGCAAATACCCAGACTTAAACGATTTTTGCATAAAATATCCCATAACGAGTCTTTGCTGCAAATATATCAATGAAGCAGAATATTCGGCTGCATGCAGTTTAACTCTTTCATGCAATTTATATTGTTGAAGAACGGTTAATTTTGCGGAAATGAGCTTTACCTCATTTGAAGTGAGATTGGTGGAAGTCATCCGGTAAATGACAAGCACTTCATTAATATAAGAGAATACCGCACCTGACAGTGCAACTCTTACCCAGCAATCATAATCTTCTGCATGAGAATGAAGAGTTTCATCAAATTTATTTTTTTCAATGACAGACCGCTTAAACAGCAAAGAATGAACAATAACAGCAAAAGTAATGTTGAATTCAAAAAGGAATGCCCTGAAAGTATCTTCATGCGGGATTTTTGCTGGTAAGTTCTTTAGAAATCCTTGCCCCTGCTGAAACGTGACAAAATCTGAATAAACAACATCAAAAGAAGCGTCCGATTCCATCCTCTCAACACATTTTTGAAGTCGTTCACTCACCATAAGATCGTCAGCATCTAAGAACTGAATGTAGTCGCCTTTCGCTAGAATGATTCCTTGATTTCGAGAAGCAGCTAATCCGGCATTCTTCTGATAAAAATATTTGAATCGTTCATCTCCTGACGAATACTCTTTGAAAATCGACGCGGAAGAATCTGTTGACCCATCGTCGATCAGAATACATTCCCAATGTTTATACGTTTGCATGACAACACATTCGAGTGTTTGCTGCAAATACTTCTCTCCATTAAAGCACGGGATAATGATTGATACAAGTTTTAAAGGCATTTTATTTTCCAACTAACGCAAATTTAATTAAACCGGCATAGCCGTAAAAAAATATTTTTGCCATGTCAATAATATTCCCGTCTTTATATGACAGCCACAGATGAGCATAAATTTGATATCGTAATGCAGAAAATATCGCGCCACGTGTATATCTGCTTCGAGACTCCATCAACAAATATCTTGTTTCAACAAATGTCCCATATTTTTTTAGACTCGAAGCTCCGCTCACGTTTGTTCTATAGTAGACAACCGGAATGTTGATATACCCGATTTGAAATTGTCGAGCTACTCTCAACCAATATTCCCAATCATGGGTATATCGTAATTTGGTATTAAATCCTCCAATGGTTTGTATAATTTTCCGCTTTAAAATAACAGTTGAGGCAATAAGTGCATTCCCCTTTAATAACAAATCACCATAGTATGAATTGATATCTAAAAAAGATTGAATTTCTTGAAAACAATGCAATGCCTTCTGCGTTTTTATACTGCCGTCGAGAATAAATGCACCGGCACATACTGCATCGACGATTGGATTTTTCAACAAATAATCAATTTCCTCTTCAATTGCAGTAGGCAATAAAATATCATCCGAATCTAAAATCATTAAAAATTCGCCAGTAAAAATTTCAAAACCATAATTCACCGCAGCTGATTTCCCAAAATTTTTTTCAAACTGGTGATAGACTGTCTTTTGAAATCTGCTTTTATTTTTATGTGTCCATTCATGGACAATTATTGCCGTAGTATCGCTTGAACCATCATCAACAATAAGTAATTCAATAGGCAGATAGGATTGTTGTGCCACGCTTTCAAGCGTTTCAACAATTAAATGGGCTCGATTATACGTCGGAATAATAATTGATACCAGCGGAAGGGTCATGACAAACCCATTTGAAAAAATAAGTCAGTAAATCGTTTCTGGTATGTATGTTCTTGAATCGCTCGTTGATATCCCGCTTCAGCAATTTTCATTCTTACGTCATCATGCATCAAATAGTATTTAATCTTTTCAATCATCTCATCGGTTGAAGCGTAACATACAATTTCTTTATTAGGTGTAAAATATTCTTCCAACCGATCGGCATATTCGCTCAATTGAAAACCTCCGCACCCGGGTATTTCAAAATTCCTTCCCTTGATCTGATTTTGGAAATTTATTTGGGACGAAGCGGTCATATTCAAATTGATTTTACTTTGTTGGAACATTTCAATCATGGAGTCTTGCGTAATACGAGTTTCATTGATGATTGATTGAAGTTTTGAATCAGTCAATAAGTGTAATTTTTTTGCATACGCATGCCACCGACGTAAATTCCAATGAGTGCCCTTTACGACAATGTTGATTCCCTCTTTTTGTAAACGTCGAATAATAGTGTTTCTGTTACCGTGAGCCTGTCCGATAAATGATACATCATGGATAAGAGGAAGTAATTTTTTGGTGTACAGAAAATGATTGAAGCCCCATTGAGTTAACATAACGTTGTTATATCCAATGGATCGATATTTCTTTAATGAATTTATATCGGTTGTTGAAACAAATGAAAAACAGTGTGCCCAATATTTCGTGAATGTATCGAATCGCCAATGATCATCGGCAAACCAATTGAATGTAATTGTGGAAGTTTCATTCTTAATTTTTGAAAATATTTCTAAATCAAACTGATCAGTAAAGAGAAAGGTAAAAAGAATATCTGGTTTAGACTCTTTTACCAGGTCAAGCAACATTGTGGTCATTTTATGAGACCCATACCGATGATATTCCGACATAAAATCAAAATACTCAATAGTATGCCCCATATGAACAAGTGTCTCATAAAAATTATAATGTTCAAAGCTGAAACCCCGTTCGGGAATTCCATAATCGTATTTCATGCCGACATACAGTATCTTCATCGACCTGTTCTCCGAAAATGGAACAAACCTAATCCATAGAGATAGTCTGCACACTGCCCAGGAGACGTATTTTCAACATAATTTCCCTTATCATCAACGCACGAAAAATCGACAAGTGTAAGTTCGTTAAAGAATTGAAGAATAGTTGCTGGGGCATGTACTCTGTGGGCGTTGAATTCAATTCGTTCCTTACCAACAGGTGTTGTTAAATAAAGATCACCGTCAAGTGCAAGTATCCGCTGTAACTCTTTACAGGCCTTCTCACTCCCCATCGGATCAAGAGTGTCTCCATATCTTCCTAAACCAATATGTTCAATGACGTGAAGACAAGACAAACTTTTGACTGATTTATTTTCAAACGGAAGATCGAGGATTGTTCCCGCTCGAGAAATAAGATTGTCAATATTTACATGAAGTGGACGAAAATCGATAAATTCAACTTTAACAAACGCAGAAAGAGGTGCAATGAGATTTATTTGTGATGCAATATCAACGTGATATGTTGTCTTTCTTGAAACAATTTTACGAGCACACCATGCACTCTGATAAAAATAGTGAGCATCAAATTCTGTTTGTTCTGTTGCGTCAAAAAGTTGTGGATTGACAAACCGAAATTCTATTTTTTTTTCGGAAATAGTATTGAGTTTGTGAAATTCGTTGAGATATTTTGGAAGGCGCCATAAAGAGCTAAATAACTTACCATTTCTGAACGGGGTAAGGAATAACTGTTGTATGATTCTTTTCAAGGACATAGTTATACAGGCTGTGTAAATAGAAGTTTTCGATTAATCAGCATTACACTTACGAGGTAAACAACATTACTAACAAGAATGGAAATAACAATACCAAAAAGCCCGATCCACATGCACCCAATGATATAGCCGGCCATCGAAAGAATGGCAGAAACAATTTTGGGAATTATATAGGCTGAAGGTTTCTGCAATGCAAATCCTACTAAAGCAAGAGTTTGTCCGACATAAAATATTCCGAGTCCGACAGTCAATAAAAATAACAATAAAGCGTCTATAACATATTCTTTTGTACTAAGCAGGTGGATGATTTGCTCTCCACCTACATAAAGCAATACACCAAAAGCACAAAATAGCACAAATGTTAATAGTGATGCTGTTTTGATAAGACCATATCCTTTCTTTTTTTCCGCATTATTCCCTGTGGAAAATTTGTCGTAAATCGAAGGAGTCAAAAATTGAATAAAAACACCGTATGCAAGCACAACAGAATTATTAACAATACTGGCAGACAAACCATATTTCCCTACGTCGGTCATTGTTAAAAATCCATTGACAACCCATCGTTCTCCGTTGAATTGGAACCATGACAACCATCCCCAAAAAATAAAAGGCAAACAATAAACAATTATTTTTTTCCCTGATTCACTTTTTAAGTGATTGATAGATTCTTTTGATGAACGGACGTTGATTTGTTTTAGGTATATCCAAATACGGACTACCAGAAAGATAGCCATTGATGATGTAATCGCTACCATAACAAATGTTAAATCCAGCGCCATTGTGGCAGCTGCCAGCAAAAGGAATGCTACAATGAATACTTTCTCAAGCACCTGTATAATGGAAATCTCTCGCCGCAATTTCATCGCATTGAATAAACCAGCTATAGGAGTACTAATCACAGAAATAATGATCAAAACACTGGCACTGACCATAAATAAAACTGTTTTTTGGAAAAAAATAATTCCAATCACTACAGCGACAATACCAATGAGACAAAGAATTCCAGCTGCAATTTTTAAGGTATTGAACACAATACGCAAATAGGCTGACTTTTGCTCTTCAGATTTTGAGAATTCAAAATAGTAGCGGACAAATCCTTGCTCAAGAGGACCGAAGAATGACAACGATAACAACCCCCCCAGGCTTGTAATGAGGACAAATTGTCCATATCCAACTGGTCCAATCGAAGTTGTTAATTTAATTGAGACCAAACTTAATACTAAGGATATAATTTGGCCCCAGCCAAGCCATGATAGTTGAGCAACATGATCATTCGTAAGTCGAAGATCTTTTACCCCCACTAACGCCAATGTCCTATTTAATATTTTAATCATTGGCAAAATTAGTCATGCCGGCGTTTATTTTTACCCACTGATTTACCTTTGGGGATTTCACGAAACATTAATTTATCTAATATTTACACCAATTTTTGTCAAACAGATTATATCATGTTTAACACTAAGCTGATATTGAAAAGATTGTGCAAACGATTGAAGAGATATCAATGTTGGATAGTCATTCTTGCCAATAAATAACCGAGCATCATCTATTAGGATAACGTGATGTAGTTTAGATTGAAAAATGAATGCCAATTCATCCATGATTGGTGTTTCGATATCGCTTTTTGCAGTATTGCCACCAGAGTAATGTCCGTCCAGCCAAAAAAGGGCGGGCTTTGTTAATTTCGGAATTATGTCCCCAATAATTTTTCCACTGTCTCCAAAAAGGATTTCAATATTTTGACTTCCATTAAATCTCTTAACTGCATTTACGTACAGATCATTTGAAAGTTCAATGGAAATAATTTTGGCAAAATATTTTTTCTGAGCATTTACCATCTCACCCATAAAGGTTCCAGATTCAATAAAAATATCTAAACCATAACGACGTTTGTACTTACGAATTTCATTTTGTTTGACTATATGAGGTGGAGGAGAAGGTTTACCGTTGAATATCCATTTTACGTAGGCTTTAAGAGACCTATACCTGTACAGAAAATCTTTGAATGAGCTCATTTGTTATACTTATTTGTAAAATGCATTCTTGAAAATTATTTTTGAAACACAACAGTGTACTCTTGCGGCAATAAAATGGCATCCAAAATCTTCCCGACTTATAGATGAAGCTCCTTCATTACTGTTCCCAAATCTTTATCTCCCCTTCCGGACAGATTCACAACAATAATTTCTTCTTTTTTCATTGTCGGTGCTAATTTTACGGAATATGCCACAGCGTGAGCAGATTCCAACGCAGGAATAATTCCCTCTTTCTTTGCGAGAAGCTGCAATGCAGTTAACGCTTCATCATCAGTAATAGAAACATATTCAACATACTTATTGTCTTTCAAATAGCAATGTTCAGGCCCAACACCCGGGTAATCCAGACCAGCCGAAATCGAATGTGCAATCTCTACTTGTCCTTCCGCATTTTGCAAAAGATATTGCATTGATCCGTGTAACACGCCGGGTGAGCCTTTTCCCAGAGCGGCAGAATGTTTACCTGAATCCAGCCCAAATCCAGCAGCTTCCACTCCGATGAGTTTTACTGTTTCTGTGTCATTCAAAAAAGGATAAAACATTCCCATGGCATTGCTGCCTCCTCCAACACAGGCAATCACTGCATCGGGAAGTTTTTTTTCTTGTTGCAGAATTTGTTCTCGTGTTTCTTTTCCGATGACCGATTGAAAATCTCTGACCATCATTGGATACGGATGCATACCAACAACTGAACCGATGATATAAAAGGTATCATTAACATTTGTCACCCAATCCCGTATCGCTTCGCTCGTCGCATCTTTCAACGTTTTACTTCCTGACGATACGGGGCGAACTTCTGCACCAAGCAGTTTCATGCGATAGACATTGGGTGCCTGACGTTCCATATCTTCAACGCCCATGTAAACGACACATTGCAGACCAAACAAAGCACAAACCGTTGCTGTCGCTACTCCGTGTTGACCAGCACCAGTTTCAGCAATAATTCTTTTCTTTCCCATTCGCTTTGCAATAAGAATCTGCCCGATGGTATTATTGATTTTATGGGCACCGGTATGACAAAGATCTTCCCTCTTTAAATATATTTTTGCACCGCCGGCAAAATCTGTTAGTCTTTCGGCAAAATAAAGAGGAGTCTCTCTGCCAACGAAGTAGGTCAAATAATATGAAAATTCCTTCAGGAATTCATTGTCGTCTTTTAGTTTCAAATACCAATGGGTTAATTCTTCAGCCGCAGGAAGTAATGTTTCAGGAATGTAACGTCCGCCGTAAACACCGAAATGACCGCGGTCATCGGGAAGATTTGGATATTTTTTAAGTTGCTTATTCATAGTGTTTAATTAATGCTGATCAAACGCATTTTTCGCATTCATTACAAATTCTTGGACTTTGATTCGATCTTTTTTACCTGGAGAAATTTCAACACCACTGCTGACATCCACGCCCCATGGTTCGGCGATTGAAATTGCATTGGCGACATTGGATTCATTCAATCCACCGGCAACAATAATTTTTCCAAATTCATTCGCTTCACGAGCAATCAGCCAATTGAATGTCGTTCCAGTTCCACCGTATTCTTTTTCTTGAAAGGCATCGAAAAGAAAAATTCCCGTCTCATAATCATCAAACTGAACATTTTTAATTTCTTCATTCACCCGAAAAGATTTGATGGCATTGCTGAATATGTTAACATCGCTTGCCGCTTCGTCTCCATGAAATTGGCAGTAGGACAATTTCACCAATGCTGCAATTTCTTTTACACGATCAACCTTTTCATTCACAAAAACGCCAACAATTAGAATATCTTTTCTAATTTTGTCAGCTATTATTTTTGCTTGATACGGTTCAATGTATCGCTTGCTGCCTGAAAAAAAATTAAATCCAATGGCTGTCGCTCCGGCCTCGATGCATGCCTTTGCATCCTCTTCATTCGTAATCCCGCAAATTTTAATGAAATTTTTGGACGCCACTATCGTGTCCCCAGTAATTCATGTAATCCTCTTGCCTTATCCGGCTGCACCATCAAATGTTCCCCGACTAGAATAGCGTCAAATCCGGCTTGCGACAAACGTTCCACGGTATTGTAATTATTGATGCCACTTTCACTGACGGCAATACATTCGTTCGGAATAAACCTTTTGAGGTTTAAAGAAAGATTAATATCGACTTCGAATGTTTTTAAATTGCGGTTATTAATTCCAATGATAGACCCACCGGCATCAACCGCTCGTTCAATTTCTTCCTTGCTGTGACATTCCACTAAAACTGAAAGAAATAAACCCGAAGCCGTTGATAAAAACGAATGTAACTCGAGGTCGGTTAATGAGGCAACAATTAATAATATTGCATCAGCACCAATCATTCTTGCTTCGTAGATTTGGTATTCATCAACAATGAATTCTTTTCGCAAGATCGGGAGATGCGATGCTCCCTTTGCCGCAAGCACAAAGTCGTCTTGTCCACGGAAGTATTTTTCATCAGTTAAAACTGAAAGAGCTGCTGCACCCCCCTGTTTATACTCCCGGGCTGTTTTTTCAATAGAAATATTCTTCGCGATAATTCCCTTTGAAGGAGACGCTCTCTTTATCTCTGCAATACAATGAATCCCTTCATCCTCTGATGAAGAGATTGCGTCAGAAAAATTTAACGGTTCAGCTGCTTCAACGGCTCTTGCAATAACAGCATCGAATGGCACTGTGATTTTCCTTCGCTCAACTTCAAGTTTTTTATACGCATTAATTTCATCGAGTTTATTTTTCATGTTCTTCCGGATTTCTTTCGGCAGAAATAATTTTTATTTTCAACTGCCGAATTCGACGTTCGTTTTTTTTCATCACGACAAATGAAATATTGTCGTGCCGAATTTCTTCATGCAAATCTGGAATTCTACCCGTTTTTTTATGCAAAAATCCGCTGATCGTATCGTAATCGGGATCTTCAGGAATTTCAGTATTAAATCGTTCGTTAAAATCATGGATGCTGATTCCGCCGTGGGCAAGTGTAAACCCATCAGCAGAAGTTTCTACGTCATTATGCTCTTCATCGTATTCATCGCGTATTTCGCCGACAATTTCTTCAATAATGTCTTCAATGGTAATTATTCCTTCCGTTCCGCCAAATTCATCGATCACAATTGCCATATGTTGTCTGTTCTTTTGCAATTCACGAAGCAACACGCTAATTTTTTTTGATTCGGGAACCATGTATGGTGGGCGAAGAATATCTTGAAGGATGATTAAATCACGATGTTCAAGAACGCCGAGCAAATCTTTCGTATAAATAATTCCGATGATGTGATCGATTGAATCACGATAAACGGGAACGCGTGTATAACCTTGATCAATCAACACGCGCGTCAAGATGTCGCGGCGCATTGAAATATCAACGGCAAAAATATCCGTCCGAGGAACCATAATTTCTTTCACCGTTGTATCGGTGAATTCAAATATTGACCTAATTAATTCATGTTCGGTCTTATCGATGGCCCCGGTTCTTTCCCCCTCTTCAAGAAGCTGTCTCACTTCTTCTTCTGAGACATTCTTCTTTTTCGTTCTTTTGGTCAGTGCATTGAGCAGTGATTTAAAAAAGGAATTGTGTTGTTCTGATTCAGGCATGATAGCTGCTTTTCCGTATTCGAAGATTATTTAATTTGTAAAGGCAACTAATTGCTGTAATTTTTCTTTTGTCTTTCCAGAATCGATACTTTGCTCTGCGACAGCTATTCCTTCGCCAATTGAATGCACAATTCCTGAAACATATAACGCTGCTGCCGCGTTAACAAGCGCTATATCTCTGTAGGCAGATTTTTCTCCGTTAAGGATGGAATGAATGATAAATTTATTCCTTTCAATATCTCCCCCTTCCAATTCAATAAGATTTCGTTTTTGCATTCCAATGGAAGATGGGTCTAAAAGATATGTTGTAATAGATCCATTTTTTAGTTCGGTAATCTTAGTCGAGGCGACGGTCGATATTTCATCCATTCCGCCGATTCCATGAACAACTAACGCGCGTTCAGAGCCTAATTCCAACAAGACTTGTCCAAGAATTTCCGTCAGATCTTCACGAAATACTCCGATCAATTGCCTTTTTGCTCCCGCAGGATTCGTAAGCGGTCCAAGGATATTAAAGATCGTTCTGATTCCTAATTCCCGTCGAACAGGCCCCGCATGTTTCATGGCGCCATGATGCACAGGAGCAAAAAGAAATGCGATGCCGACTTCATCCATGCACTGTTCCAGTTTTTTCGGATCCATTTCGATATTTACGCCGAGGGCTTTGAGAACATCGGCACTTCCACATTTGCTTGAGACAGCCCTATTGCCATGCTTTGCCACGTGAGCACCAGCAGAAGCGGCAATAAGAGCCGCGGTTGTAGAGATATTAAATGTTCCCGACCCGTCTCCGCCTGTTCCGCATGTATCAATGATCGAGTTGTATTTGGGACTAATCTTTGTTGCCATTTCCCGCATGGCTAGCGCAGCTCCGGCAATTTCTGATATTGTTTCCCCCTTCATTCGTAATCCCGTGAGAAATGATGCAATCAAAAGTTCAGAAACGTTACCGGACATAATTTCCGTAAAACAATCAAAAGTTTCTTGTTTTGAAAGATCTTTTCGTTCAATTATTTTTTTTATCGCTTCTCTAATCATAAATGAATTTACTTTAATTGCTTCTGATATTCAATAAATCACCTGTTCAAGGAACAAGCCCTGTGCTGGCGCAGATTGTCCTGCTTTTTTCCGATCCCGCGCCTCGATAATTTTTTGAAAATCATCGAGTGTAATAAATTTTCTTCCTACATCGATCATTGTCCCCACTACAGCACGAACCATCCCGTGTAGGAATCTATTCGCCGTAATGTCAAAGACCAATCGGGTTGAAATTTCTTCTCTCCATTGCGCGTCAGTCACGTTGCATAAATAATGATCAACATTTGATTCTGTGCGACAGAACGATTGAAAGTCATGAGAATCGATAATCATCAATGCTGCCTTGTTCATCAATGCCGTGTCGAGTTCATATCCTAATTGCCAGCAAAATTTTCGCTCGATGGCTGTCGGTTTCTTCGAAACGACATATTGATACGATCTCGCCTTTGCACTGTACCGTGCTGAAAAATCTCCAGTAACTTCGTCAATCGTGTGGAGCACAATATCTTCGGAAGTTAAACCGTTTAACGACCTTAGAAGATCATTCGCAGGCATCACCGTATCAATAATAAAATTTGCTACTTGTCTCCTGGCATGCACTCCCGAGTCAGTTCTTCCGGCACCAACAACAGTAATCTTTCGGGAAAAAATTTTAGCTAAAGCATTTTCAATTTCTTCTTGAACCGTACGGCCGTTTGGCTGACGCTGCCATCCGACAAAGTCAGTTCCATCATATTCTATCGTAATCTTAAAATTCTTCATATAAAAAACCCCGATTCGTTATCGGGGCTTCAGGTTAAAATCGATGAATAACGCTTAATTTTATACCGTCAGGTTTAACCCCTTGACCAAGCAAGGATGATTCGAGCCACCAAGATCCAAGTCCATCCTCATGTTCTTTATTGTATTGTCGCGTCAATCGCGCAGCGTTGACCGCACTAATAATGTGATTGACAATTATTGCACCAATGATAAATTTGGAATTATTCAAAACCTTTTCACTTGAAACACGAAGCGAGCGAAATTCCTGACGATTGAATTCAGAATCCCAATTCCAATAATAATCACTGTTAACGTTGTATAATTTTTCAGGATTTCTATCGCGTAATTTTTTTTCATTGTAGTCGTACGTGTTGGTAAAATTCGAAACGTCTACAAAGAACTGATCATTTTTTCCGCCCGTTACCGCCCCGGCGTGAGCCGTTGAAAAGTTTCTTGCATCTTCCCTAATCCATAATCCATACTGTCGGTAAGAAATATATCCAAGCCATAACGATCCTTCGGCTATGAAAGAATATTTTCCTTGATCAAACCGGTCGATGTACAATTCACCCATCCCAGGAATTAACAACGAATACAGAACTGCCACTGCCGGCGATTTTTTTGACGATGACGGATTATCGACCGATTGATAGCTTTTCGTTTCAATATTTTTAGAGAGTGCTGAACGAAGTTGAAACAAATTTTCTTGTGCAGAAAGTATTCCACACAACGGCAATATCATACCGACAACAATAAAAATATTTTTCATACTACCTCGCGTACGCAAATGAATAAATGGAATTTAAGAGTATCAACAATTCACGCTAAGCCTTTTGCGTATTAACCATATTGAGCAGTGGCAAATGTGCCATCACCGTCTTTTGTGAAGACGAAACTTTTATTACTTCGCTGTCGCAAACCTCCCCATTAAATGCACCTATTTTCACATCAACGATCGAATTTTCTAAAAAAGGATGATAAGGGAACTGTACACGCACATAATTATCAGTATAACCAGAAAGCATATTATTTTCAATCGTCCCTTCGACTAACACAGGACGGATTTGACCGGCTTGGGAATGATAAAAAGCTGATTTCTTCATAACGCCAAGCATTCGCAAGTTTTCACTATGCGAATACCGAATACGAGGTTCTACTCTCCCGGAAAACGATATCGATGGAGTGTTTGGACGTTCAGAATAAGTAAATACATGCAAATAGGAAACTGAAAGATCATGGATGAAATCAAAATTTTGTTTAAACAATTCTTCTGTTTCTCCCGGAAATCCGACAATAACATCAATGCCAATTCCTGCATCTAAGGATTGCATTCTGATTTTTTCAATTAACGCCCGATACTGCAATGAAGTATACCGACGACGCATCAAACGAAGCAACTCATCTGTACCATTCTGCAATGGAATGTGAAAATGATGACAAATTTTTTCAGACTGTAACCAAAAATCGAGGAGTTCATCATGCAAAAGATTTGGTTCAATGGAACTTATGCGAATTCTTTTCAGTCCATCAACACGATCTAATTCTTTTAATAAGTGTAGGAAGTTGTTGTCATCCTTTTTTCCATAATCACCAACGTTGACTCCCGTCAGAATAATTTCTTGATATCCTGATTCAACAAGCGTGCGAGCTTGAGAAATGCATGCTTCAACAGACTGGCTTCGACTTTCACCTCTTGCAAGTGGAATCGTGCAGAATGAGCAATTAAAATCGCAGCCATCTTGTACTTTTAAAAATGCACGTGTTCTATCATCAACACCGCCGGAAAATGCCGGACCAAAATCATTCACTTCATCAATTGGTGAAACAAATATTTTGGGAGAAGAGAATTTTTGAAAATCTTCCACATAATTAAATATTCGAAATTTTTCACTTGCCCCAAGAACAAGATCAACGCCGTCAATCGATGCAATTTGTTCAGGTTCTAATTGAGCATAGCAGCCAAGAACGACGATAAATGAATTGGGAGATTTTCGCAAAGCGCGTCGAACAATTTGTCGTGCTTCTCGATCTGCTCGTTCAGTTACAGAACAGGTATTGATCACACAAACATCCGCATGATCGGCAAACGGAACGATATCGAAACCGTTATCATGGAATTGTCGTTCCATCGAAGCGGTTTCGGCATAGTTCAATTTACAACCCAATGTATAAAATGATGCGCGCATAAATTTAAAGTAAATGCCACTCACTGTTTAAGTGAGTGGCATTTGGTATATCATTGTTTATTTCAATGAAGCTTCTTCATCAGCCGCTTTTTTCTCTTCTGGTGTTAATTCAACCGGAAGAGCGTCTTTCAACGTAATCGGCGGAAGTTTATGCTTCGCGACGTATTCATCAACGATCTTTTGTTCTTTTCCGCGGAGATATTCAACAACGGAAAGAACGATTTTCTTGCTTTCACCATCAAATTCGATAACAGTCATCGGAATGCTGTCACCGACTTGAAATGCTTCGGCAAGATTCTTGATCGGAGTTTGTGATAATTGTGAAAGCGGAACGAAACCGTCAACACCGAGAGGAAGTTCAACAATCACTCCCTTTTCAATGATGCGGACAACTTTTCCTTCGATTTCAGTTCCAACTTTATATTGTGATGAGAATGCATCCCACGGATTATCGTTTAACTGTTTATGTCCGAGTGAAATACGGCGTTGTTCAACATCGATACCGAGAATAACGACATCGATGTTCTCACCCTTTTTCACAACTTCGCCGGGGTGACGTATTTTCTTTGTCCACGACAAGTCAGAAATATGAATCAATCCGTCAATACCTTGTTCGAGTTCCACGAACACACCGAAGTTTGTCAAGTTACGAACGATACCGGAATGTTTTGAACCGATCGGATACTTTTGCATCAATGAATTCCACGGATCCGGTTCAAGCTGCTTCATTCCAAGAGAAATTTTCTTCCCGGCAACGTCCAATGAAAGAATAACCGCTTCAATAACCTGGCCCATCGACACTGACTGCGAAGGATGTTTCACGTGCTGAGTCCAGCTCATTTCAGAAATGTGAATGAGTCCTTCGATACCTTTTTCAATTTCAATGAATGCACCGTAATCTGTGAGAGTGACCACTTTACCGGAAACTTTTGTTCCGACAGGATATT
>JBBINR010000041.1:0-28182 GCA_037443785.1 Ignavibacteriales bacterium
CTTCCCGTCAATCCACAACATATTACACGCAAGCATCGCAATTGGGTTCAACAGGTTGACGGTGAATGGTGGATCGATATGGGAATGCCGGACGTGCGTGATTACACCCAGCAGGTCGTAATGGAGATTATTCAGAAATATGATGTCGACGGAATACAATTTGATTTTATCCGTTACCCTAACGATTCATTTAACGACTGGGAAACCTTTTTGCAGTTCAGCGATGGAATGCCGAGAGATGAGTGGAGAAGGAACAATATTACATCATTTGTCAAAAACTGTTATGAAGAAATTCACAAAGAAAAACCATGGGTCAAAGTTGGTTCTGCTCCTATTGGGATTTACCAGTCAATGAATGGCACACAATCTTCATTTGCAGGATATTCAAAAGTATTTCAAGATTCCCGCCGCTGGTTGAAAGCCGGCATACACGATTATCTTGTTCCGCAATTATATTGGTCCATTGGCGACCAAAAAAATCCGAACGATCCGGATTTTGAAATGCTTTGTTATGATTGGGCAGGTGAAAATTACGGGAGACACGTGTATGCGGGAATCGGCATTTACAAAAACATTATTCGCAGTGAAACACAGGATCAAGTTGAAATTTCGCGGAATGCGCGCGCACAAGGACAAGTGTTTTTCCGGTTTGAAAATGTTGGCGCTGTTCTCGCTCAACTTCAAACAGTATATCACGATAAATCGCTTTTTCCGCCCATGACATGGAAAGATGCCATTTCGCCGCTTCCCCCGGAAAATATTGCTTCCGAAGAAAAAAATTTGTCAACAACTCTCCGATGGGATTCGCCAAAACCGGCGGATGACGGCGAGTTACCGTTTTGGTATGTCGTGTATCGCTCTATTCATAATCCGGTAGACACACGGAAAGCGGAAAATATTATTGCCATTCTTTCATCTCGCCAGCGGATGTTTCAGGATGAAACGACGACTGGAAGCAAGAAATATTTTTATACGGTAACTTCACTTGATCGATGCGGTAATGAAAGCGTGTCGACTATCGAACCGCTACGTGAACAGCAAACATTCTTATCGCGATATTTAAAGCAATCATTACCGCAGTTGTTATCGCAAAATTTCCCAAACCCTTTTACGTCATCGACTTATTTCTCTTTCGAACTACCGTCTCGAAGTTTTGTCAGAATCTCCGTTCAGCATACGGTTACCCAGCAAGAAACACTGCTCGTGAACGGTATGATGGATCCGGGCATTCACATTATTTCTTTTAACGACAAGAAATTCCCCGCGGGAAAAATTGAATGTCGTATGAGTACTGGAAATATACTTGTGCAGAAAATCATGGAAAAGAGATAGCAGGGAAGAAGTTGATGATTTTAAAACGGCAAACCTTGCGAAAGCTTCTTTGGTGAAACTTCGCAAGGCTCGAACAAAGACGCTGGTTAATTTTCTGCAGGTGGATTTGAATGTAAGATGGATTGGTAGAACACATGCACCAATTCATTCTCTTCATTCTCCATCGCTTTTTCAACGGCTTTTCTTCCGTCATCTCCTCCAACGCTGACCAATGCGTAGGCAACAGCCATCCTCACATGTTCCGGGCACTCTTTGCAAAGAACTTTTTTGAGCTCGTCAGTGGCGCCGGTAAGATTATATTTTCGAATGAATGTTGCAGCACTGGCTTGAACTCCTGCATTGGTTGATTGCAGAGCGGCGACATAATTCTTTTCAGCATTTTTCCAATCGACATTTGAATTTGCGCCCTCCGGTGTTGCTGCTGCGGCAAGTGATACCGCAAACAAAAGTGCGAGACCAAAACTCACGTATTTCATAACTCCTCCTCTAAGAAAATTTGAAATGTGTTGTTCTCGGTGGGCTTATTCAGTCAAACGAAGGATAGAAAAAAAAGTTTCTTTTTGGGGGAGGAAAAATCTTAATACCGGTATAAATGTGATGAATTACAGAATATGTGTGATGAAATACTGAAGATGAGATTCAGCCATATTTAAATGGTAAAGACGGCGAGAAAAAGGATTTTAGGAAAGAAAAATTTGTGAGAACTATTTAAAGATTTCTGATCTATTAATCTCTTTATAGTCACCCGGTTTTAACGTTCCGATTTCCAAATTTCCTATTTTTACACGCACCAACCGCAAAGTTGGGTGCCCGATGGCTGCAGTCATTTTTCGTACCTGTCTGTTTCGTCCTTCGGTCAATGTTAGTTCGATCCATGCGGTCGGTACGGTTTTTCGGAATCTGATTGGGACAGAACGAGGCGGAAGCTCGGGCTCGTACGGTAATAATTGTACCGATGCTTCTTTGGTTATTTGTCCTTCGACAAGAACACCGGTGCGAAGTTTTTGCAGCGATTCTTCTGTCGGAATTCGTTCTACCTGTGCAAGATATGTTTTAGGGTGCTTAAAATTTGGATCGGTAAGTTTGTGTTTGATGTCATTATCATTTGTCAGCAGCAGCAGGCCCTCACTGTCAAAGTCTAATCTGCCAATAGGGTAAATCGTGCTGGTAAGGGAAAGAAAATCTTTCAACGTGCGTTTTCCGTCTTCCGGAGAAAATTGTGAAAGGACTGCGTATGGTTTGTAGAAGAGAAAGTAACGTTTCATCATCGATTGTCAGATTTTACGATCCAATAAAACGACCGTATCGCCGGGATATCTCGACAATATTCTGCTATTGTTAATAGTATGTGATAATTATGCTGTCTAGACAAAGAAAATATCTGCAATCTTTTTTATTTTTTCAAGAATCACTCTGTAGTTTCAGGCGAATCAATGATACCCTGAGGATTTCCAGGGTATCATTTCCCATTTAAGGCATCATTCAAAAAATTAATGAACGGAGCGATTTCCTTACACGTTGCCGCGATCTTTGCATCAAGATTTTTTTTATAGCATACGGTTTCGTCCCATTCAACACCGACGAAAAATTGTTTCAGTTTTAAATACTCGACCATCGGGTGGTCAGGGGCGAATCCTTTCGGGGGCCGCGAAAGTTTTGATCCTCGCACTGTACCGAACAATTTTTTGAATTTTGAAGCTTCAATGATTGTTGAGAATTCTTTGTCATGTTCCACAATTGCTCGTCGGATTTTTTTTAACTGCTCGTTGTCGGGAAGATAAATCCCCCCGCCGAGAAAAACTTCACCCGGTGCCAGATGAAAATAATACCCTGCTCCTTCCATGATCCGCGCTTTACTTCGTAATTCGAAATGGGCGGCAACATGGGTTTTGTAGGGAGATTTATCTTTACTGAACCGTGTGTCGCGATAAATTCGGAATAACGATTTTTTCGGATTGATATCGAATTCCGGCGCAAATTCTGCAAAGAAGGGTTGAAGCGATGCAATTAAGCTCTGCATCGGAAATTTTACAAATTCTTCGAACTCATTTTTGTGCTTCGTAAACCATTCGCGGTTATTGTTCCGTTTTAATTTTTTGAGGAACACGATCCCCTCTGTGGGGAATCCCTCAAACGGCGGGAAGCTCAAGTCATCAAATTCAAGGTTCATAAAAATTTCTGGATATATTATGTGTCGATAATCGGAAGCGAGACGATAACACTCGTTCCTTTATTGACGACACTGTTGATGGTTATTGTTCCCCCGGCTAACTGCACGTATTGGTGGACTATGGTTAATCCCAACCCTGTTCCGTGGACATTCCCTGCATTGGATCCGCGGAAAAACGAGGTGAATAAATATTTTTGTTCATCCGCAGGGATGCCAATGCCGCAATCATTGATTGTCATACTGCATCGCGATTCGGTTCGTTCGATATGAACTTTTACATCGCTTCCTTGGGCGGAGTATTTGAAGGCGTTTGAAAAAAGATGATATAAAATCGTTTTGACGATGCGTTCATCGATCAGTACCGCCGCGATGTCTCCCTGCTCGGATAAAATAAAATGATGTTCGCGTCCGGCATCATCCAATGCTTCTTTGGCAACTGCTTGTGCAAGATGCTCGAGATTTATCGGCGAGACGATGAGCTTATACACATCGGTGTTGATGCTCGTTGTTGTTTCAACGTTGCGCAGCAGTTCCATCATTTGTTTCAACGATTCATTGATCCGGAAGAATGCCGCATATCGTTTCTCATCATTCCATTTAAAAACAAAACGCTCCAGCAATTCGGCGTTGGTTGCGACCGTAACCAGTGCGGCGCGCAATTGATTGGTCACCATGGAAATGAATCGTGATTTCAATTGTGCTAATTCCTCGGCACGTTTTCGTGCTTCTCCGCCGTACCGTTTGGCATCATTTTCATGCGTCTTATCGTAAATAAAACAGACAAACTTTGGCTCAGTGCCGGTGTGAATTTCAACGACGTTGATCTCCACCGGCACCGTGTCGCCCGTTGAAGTAATAATTGTTGTGTCGCCGTGGAAATCTTCATCCCGGTTTGCACTCGTGCGCCATTGTTCTTCATAAAATCCGCGGTCGCCTTCAGGGAAGAGTTTTGAAAAATGTTTTCCGGCCAGATCATCAGGTGAAAATCCGATTGATGATCTCATGGAGTCATTGAAAATTTCGCACAGACCATGATTATTCACCACCACAATAGGGAGCGGTGCGCGATTAATGATATTAAAGAGAGATTGTTCAAGATGATAAATTCTCGTTTCATAATCGGAAATGGTTGCCCGTTGTTCCTGAAGAAGCGCGTCTTTCTCGGACACTTTCTGTTCCAACTCGTGAACGTGTGCATACAACTTTTCTTTGCTCTCTTGCAGCGCCCGCTCCGTTGCGGTGCGCGTGTTTGTTTCATTCTGATACAGTTCAAATGTCTGCTGCAATTCCGCATTGACCGATGTGAGTTTTGATTCAAGAAGTGCAAGCGTCGTGCGGAGTTCTGATTCGGTGTTTTGTTTGATTCGTTCAACGGTCTGCCGTACGGACGATTCTGTCTGTGCTTTGTCGGCAAGAAGTGCAACGTCGTGCTCGAGCGATGTTATGGTTGCCCGTAATTCTCCGATCGTATGAGAATATGTTTGTTCTTTTGTCGAAAGAATTTCTTCCAAATGTTTGTGGGCAGCGGATTCATCATGAAGAAGCCGCTGGATATGCTGTAACTCTCTTGTGCGTTCCTCAATCGTCGCATGAAGCTCCGCTGTAGTGGATCCAGCATGGTTTTTTAATCGTGTGAGCTCATCGTGCGTTTTGGCACGGAGAGATTGTTCTTGTTCGAGCTGTGAAACGAGTGCTCCTATCTTTGCATGAATTTCTTTTTGGTCACCGTTCATCATCTCAAGATCTTTCGTCAATGAATCGATCGTGCGCTGAGACGTTTCAAATTCATCCTTCGTTTGTCCAAGTTCTTCAATGAGGGAATTATTTTTTTGTTTTAATTGCGATTCGCTGATGGAAAGAGTGGTGGCTCGGTCCTGTTCCGTGACAAGCTTATTAGAAAAAATTTGCTTCATTCGGAAATAGGATATTCCGAATAATGATCCGAAGACGACAAAAGAGAGAATGAAAATTTCCATTGTTCAAAGATACAAAAAATAGTCATGGAGGGGAAGGGAGGAAACGTAGATTTCTTGCGTCGTTCTGAGTACATGTGACTTTCATGGATAAATGCGACAGAGAGGCCGTGCTAATTTGCCATGGCTCGGAGGAAGAATTTTGGAATAGTAATAGGAAATTTCTCGCCGTTCGGTCTCATCATGATGTATGATCCTTCCATAAATCCTTCGAACGATTCGAGGATGCAAAAACTGTTGTATTCATGGAATCGTCCCGGAGCGATAATCGGCTGTCTTCCGACAACGCCCTCCCCTTCCACTTCTTCGATTTTCCCGTTTTCATGAGTAATAATCCAATGCCGCCTCAGCAGCTGGACGGTATCTTTTCCGTTATTTTCAATCCGGATGAAATAAGCAAAAGTAAATTTGCGCGTAAACACGTTCGATTCGTGCTCCAAAAAGACCGGCTTCACTGTAACGGTAATATGTTCAGTTGTGGCGGTATAGGTCGTCATGATTTATTTTTCCCGGCCTGTTTTGTATAAAAGAATCCATAGGTCCATGTGCCGACAATGATGACAAATCCGACTGCAATACCGGCGGGATTGTGATACCACGATGCGCCGGCCATGACGACAAATCCGGCAAAGCGAATGAGATCGATTGCCTTCGTATACGTGCGCTGAAAATATCGTCCGAAGCGGGAATTTTTAAGCTTTTCAAGATCAGCAATTCGAATAATGAACAACGAAACAATCAGCGAAGGAACAAATGCGGATATGATGCCGGATGTTATTTCATCATTCCAAAAAAGAAAACACGCATATAATCCCGATGCCCAATCTACGAAGAGTCGTGCCGGGTGAATTTGTTGGTAAAGTGATTTTTCTTGAAGTGTCATGCAGGTGTATGATTGTAAAAAAAATTGGCATTATCAAGCGTGTGCGGCCTGCCGCTTATACATTGACGAAAAATTCGGCGACCTCTTTTGTGCCGCTGCGCAGATGCATCTGTTCAATATTGCGCTGGTAGCGGCTGTAGGTATTGTTATCGCTTGAAAGTTTTTGAATCACGGCGGGCAGCTGTGCGATCGAGCGTTCAAAAATTCCAAGAGCATGATCGCGCACGAATTCCATGTTCCCTAATTCCTGTTCCCACAGGTAGTCGTTGATAATCGGGATTTTTTTTGTCAGCAGGATTTCCATAATGGTTGATGCGCCGCATTTAGTAATGACTATATCCGAGGCATTCAACAACTCATAAACGAAATCGACAAAACCGAACACTTTTAACGAAGGAAATTGTTTCTGCAGTTTTAATGCGTCGGAATGAAGCTGCTCATTTTTTCCGCACACAATGGCAAGATCAACGTTTAACCGTGCGTGTAGCAAATGGTGAAGAATAAATTTTCCGCTTGGAATCCCGTCGCCGCCGCCGATGATAAGGACGATTTTTTTATTTTCCGCAAATCCGAATTTTTCTTTTATCGATTGAATTTCAGGTTGTGGCAGTGATCGCGTAAATTTTTCATCGATGATAAAAGGAAATACAGAAATTTTTTCTGCGGGAATATTTTTCTTTGTAACGCAATAGTCTTTCAACCGTTCGCTGAAGACGATGAATTGTTTTTGTTTTCGTTTGAACCACATCGGATGCGCCGTGAACGGATCAGTGACCATCGTAACCACAGGGATATTCAATCCGAGTTCTTCAAGAATTTCGTAGATCGGTTCGATGAGCAGGAAGTGAAGGATGGCAATCTTAGCCGGCTTTTCTTCACTAATGCGGCGCTTCAATTCGGGCTTGATAAAAAATTTTGCCAGAGCAACATTTCCCTGGCCGATGAACGGGAGCTTATTGAAAAAATAAATCAACTCGTAATACCATTTTGCTTTTGCTTGAAGAATTCTGTAACCGTCTTCGATGACAAATCGTGCAAACGGGCGGGCATTGGCAAGTCCGTCCACAAGTACCGGATCAATGGTATTGCCATGCACGGAAGATAAATAGTTTGCCACTGACCGCGCCGGGGCAAGATGCCCGCCGCCGGTGCGTAAATAACAGAGGAAATATTTTTGTTTATCGTTCAAGCGGAGAATTGCTTCGTGTAAGTTTTCCTGTCTCAAGCACCTCGGTAATTTTTTTTGTTCCAAGCTTCCGCGCTTTTAAAAATCCTGACCATGCCATTTCCGCGATCAATCCGTTGTCGAGAAGATCGAAGAGCCATTGGTTGGTATAATCGGGATTTTCCTGCCTCATGCCGGCGTGAATTTCGCGCAGCCATTGCCGATTGAATCGTTCCTGCGAACCGATTGTCGGCGTCATAATGATCGGAATGCCGAGCCCGCTGTAGAATGAGAGCTCGCTCGGTTTTGTCCAAAGAATATCAGTTTCGCGCATGGTAGTATTGAACAGTTGAAAATATTCCTGCAGCGTATCGGCATAGACGACGGAAATATTTTCGGGGCTGATTTCATCTCGAACGGTAAGAAAGAAATCGCGGACATCTGTTCGTATTCCTGCGATCAGATTCAAGCGGATTGTTCCTGCTCGAAGTTTCTCTTTTAAGCTCTGCGCAATTCGCTCACCGATCTCGCGCTGTGCGCCGGCTCCGCCGACGGCATAGGAGATTGTGAGTTTCCGCATTTTTTTGAATACGCAATTTTTCTTTCCAAGAAAATGTTCGACGCTGCGTGAATGCATTGCCCAGAATCTGTTGTTTGGGTCAAGATAAAACAACCGCTGTGCAAGGTCGGATTTCAGCACGGAAAGGTTTTCGCCGATGAGATCCATCGGCAGCGGGAACCCCGTGAGAAAAATTCTTTCTTCGGGAACGCCGTATGATTTTAAACGCTGTGCCGCTTTTCCACACGGCGCAAAATAATTGATGCGGCTTTCCCACGGCTGCTTGGCAACCCATACCCGGTTGATATCCGCATCACAAATAATACAAAAGATCGGTTCATAGCCGTGAATGTCTGCGGCAATTGCCGGTGCGTAGAATGACGTCACCAGCGGCAGTTCGTTTGTTCGGATCTTCTCCAGCATTCCCTGACACAAGCCATTCTTGATGTTCGTTTCCAGAAGATCAACTTGATAGGTGCTGCTGGAGAGGTTTCTGATCGGATAAAACGACGGAATGTGCATCAGCGTATCCAGCAGTCCGAAGATCGGCTTTCCGATGAGGGGAATACCGCGCGCACGGGAGAATGATTCGTACACATTCAGAAGACGTGCCCATTGTTTTTTTTCTTTTTGAGAAGAGTTGTCGTTTTTGCCGACGGTGATTAAGCCGTCCTGTGCAATGAAATGAAGAGGAAAAACCGCGCGCTGATGTCCGTAGCCCATATCGGCGGAGACGACCCACGCATTTGTGGTTTTTAATTTTTTCTGCTTTGTTCCCATGGTGCCGAAAGATACAAATTTTTTTTGCGAGGATGAAGGATCTAATATTACGGTGATGTAAATTTTTACGGAATAAAAAACCCGAAGCGCACAATAAACGCTTCGGGTTAATCGAGGAGGTATAGCAGAGGTTACAGCGAACTTATTCTGAAGAACTTATCGTGCAAGCGCTGGGAAGCCAGCGGGAAAAACTGCTCTGCATCGGCATTAAGAAGATTTGCACCGGTAGAAAACCATTCCGGATCGCCGCACAGTGCGGATGTGAGATACGCTTCGTACCGTATGCCGGCTGACGGATGCGCAACAGAAAGGCTGTCGATCACCGTTCGAAGTTCCGCAACATTTATTGTTGTGTCGAGTAATTTCACCCGTGCGATCATCAACAATGTTGCCGAAATGAGTCCCTCATTGCCTGAGCGCAGGCCCATAGTGCAGTTTTTCTTTACGATTTCAATTTGTGACCGCTTAACGTAAAAATTTTTTTTTGTAAGACTATCCTGTGCATGCATCACCGGAACGGCAAGCATCATTCCGAGGCATATTGCTGCTGTGATTTGTTTCATTCTTCCCTCCGGTAAAATTAATTGTTAAAAATTTTATCCAACATTTGCCACCACGTGCCTGGGGCATTATTGTATCGCGGCATATGATCTGGGCTCCATTCGCGATATTTTTTTTCGGTCATGATGCCGATCGGGCCTTCGCAGATCCCGCCGTAACGCATATTATCAAAGACGCGCACGGCAAGAACATTTTTTTGTCCGTAGCGTACGAGTGTTGTCGGAATTCTATAGGCACGTATCTGCTGATATTCATCACGGATCGTCCCGACTTTGCCGTTGCTGCGAAACTTTCCCGTATTCCCAATTTTTTCTCCATTCAAATATGCTTCATCGATGTCGTCGATCTTTCCAAGCATCAGTATAAGCTTTTCGTTTTGCAGGTTTGCCGGAACATCGATCGTTATGCGATACCATCCGAACCCGTCATAATCGGCGTACCCTTGATGATCCCACGGCAACGGAACGATCAGATCTTCCCATTGACTGTCGTTAAATCCCGGCTCAGCCCACTGCATATTGTCGCCTGTATTAAATTTCCACAGTACCGGAAGCTTTACGGCAAATTCCAATTCGTCCGAATGCGAAAAAATGCCGACCTTGCCCCTCGTAATGCCGCCGTATTTAAAATCATCATACACGCGGATGGCGACAATATTTTCCTGATTGAACTTGAGAAACTCCTTTGGAATCATAAATATTCCTTCTTGATCGTATGCGGTTTCAAACTCGGGCGGAAACAATCCTTTGCCGCCGATAAGATGCCCGTTGAGATACACTTCACTTGCATCGTCGATATAACCGGCATGGTAGTAAAGATTCTTTCCTTGTGCGGAAGCAGGAAGAACAAATTTTTTTCGGTACCATGCATATCCATCGTAGCCTGCGTACCCTTCATCTTCCCACACATCGGGAACAAAAATTTCTCCCCATTTGCTGTCGTCAAATTTCGCATCGGAATATTTTTTATTGTCGCCGATCTCGAATTTCCAGCTGCCGCGCAGGTCGACGATCTGTTTCTGTTCATCCGCGCTTTTGCCGGTTGTTGTGAGAAGAAGTGTTGCCAGTATGATGGTGAAATATTTCATGTCTATTTCCTTTTTGAACTACACAAATTTACGGCGAGGATATATCAAAGATGTCGCGGCAAAGTCAAGATTTGTAAAAAATTGTCACGGACGAAACGCCCGCACTTTTGTTTGTTATTGCAGCGGATTGTTAACGGGAATCCGGCAGTCTCTTTTCTTTGTTGGAAAGAAGGGAAATCGTGTCTTTTGGGTAAGAGCATTCTTATTGCCGAAAATATTTATTATCAATACATTTTATAAATCAATAATTCTGTGATGTTAGCAATCGAAAGGACCGTTTTGTGTCACCACATGAACTTGAAAAATATCTTTATGATCATATTCCATTATCAAAGGCAATGCAGGTTTCTGTTGTGAATATTGGCGACGAAAGCGTCGTATTGGGTGCACCGTTGCTGCCGAATATCAATCATCGTGATACACTCTTTGGCGGAAGCGCCGCTGCCGTTGCCATACTTTCGGCGTGGTCGCTGCTGCACGTGCGTTTGCGCGGTGCCGAACTTTCGAACCGGCTTGTCATTCAGCGAAACACAATGGAATACATTCGTCCTATTGCAGGCGATTTTACTGCCCGGTCTTTCCTGCATGATCCGGGAAAATGGGAATCCTTCCTGCATATGCTTGGACGAAAAGGGAAAGCAAGAATTTCAATCGTTTCTGTTCTGGAGTATGGCGGTGAGAAAGCCGGAACCTTTACGGGTGAGTTTGTCGCAATGAATATATAGGGTGCATAATGTTTTTTGATTATTGTTGTAACGCCGCTTAATGCACGTCAGTGAGAACAATAAAGAAAAAGGAATAGGCATGATGCGATCACAAATCACTATTGGTCTGGTAGGTGACTTCGACAATTCAGTTCCTGCGCACCAGGCTATTCCTTTGGCGCTGAAACATGCGGGTGATCAAGCCGGGATTCAAATCACTTACGAATGGGTTCCGACGGAAGATATTACATCGGTATCGCGTGTAAATATCTTTGACGGGCTTTGGTGCGTACCGGCAAGTCCCTATCGAAGTATGGCCGGTGCGCTGTTGGCGATTCGTTATGCCCGGGAAAATATGATACCATTCCTTGGTACGTGCGGCGGCTTTCAACACGCGATCATTGAATACGCAAGAAATGTTTTGGGATGGCAAGATGCAGACCATGCGGAAACCGCACCGAATACAACGCGGACAGTCATTGCTCCTCTTGCCTGTGCATTGGTTGATGTTGTTCGTTTGTTCTCAGGTACTCGCATCGCCGGTGCGTACGGAACGTTGCAGACAATAGAAGGGTATCGATGCCGATACGGATTAAACCCTGAGTTCCAGAAACAATTGCTTGCAGGCCCGCTGCGGGCATCGGCAGATGATCACACGGGAGAGATTCGTGCAGTTGAACTTGATAACCATCCATTCTTCGTTGCAACGCTTTTCCAACCGGAGCGTGCAGCGTTGCAGAAACGCTCTGCACCTCTGGTAAAAGCATTCGTTCGTGCGTGCTGTTCGTAACCAATACGTACAGCGGTGCATCCATGTTTTCCTTCATCCTTTTTCTTGTTGACGAAGACATTTATTCTGTCTACATTCTACAAACAAATAATGACTCCGGCTCCCTTCACCAACTCTCAATCTACCGGCCGATTGAGTCATGTTAAATTTCAATTAAATACGATTTGAATGTAACACCTTCAACGGTCCATCCCATTTTTTCATGAATGTAAGATACGGAGGGGAGATTTGACATGGAATTCAACGCCAAACAAAGTTCGGAAAATATTTTTTATCGCATGCTGGATGATCTGGCAGAAGGTGTTTACCTCATTGGTCTCGATTGGCGATATCTCTATTTGAACAAAACTGCCATTGGGCAGACCCGACGGACGAAAGAAGAACTTCTGGGAAAGACCATGATGGAGTGCTTTCCCGGAATTGAACACACCGCACCCTACCAGTCGCTTCAACGATGTATGCGGGAAAAAATTGAGTTGACATTTGAACAATCAACCAGCAAAGAAAATGGTACACCTGCATGGTATGAGATGAGAGTGGAACCCTTCCAAGAAGGTGTTTTGGTTCTCTCATTCGATATTACTGAACGCAAGAGAGCCGAACAAGCATTGCGGGAATCCGAAAAACGATTTTTCGCTGTGTTTCAGTACAGTCCCACCGGCATCGCCATCTCTCGGTTGACCGACGGAAAATTTCTTGATGTGAACGAAGAGACATGCCGCATCTACGGGTACAAACGCGAAGAGATCATCGGCCGCACATCGCTGGAACTGGGGATCATTCAAGCCGACAGCCGTCAGAAGCTTCTTGAAAAGCAGAAGATCGAGCACAATCTTAAAAATGTCGAATTAGACATCAACTCTCGGGGCGGTGCAATCCATCCAGTATTATTCTCTTGGGTTCCGATTGAGATTAATCACGAAACATATATGGTTGCTACTATTGTGGACATCACAGAACGAAAACGGATCGACGAGCAGAACCTGCGCTTACAGCGGTTGGAAAGTGTCGGTTCCTTGGCGGGAGGAATTGTCCATGATATGAACAACATCCTCAGCCCTATGATGATGGCTCTCGGAAGACTGCGGCAAAATGTTACTGATGCTGGAGATCAAAAATTGGTTGACATGCTGGAAAGAAATTCGAAAAGAGCCGCTGAGTTGCTGAGACAAATTCTTACCTTTGCCCGCGGTTCTGAATCGAAACGTTCCCCCTTAAAGATTTCCCTCGTGTTGGATGAGGTCGTGAAACTGCTCAAGCCGACATTTCCCGCGAATATTTCTTTCCAAAAGAATTTTCCGAAAAGTTTGTGGTCCATTTCCGCCGATGCAACACAGATCCATCAGGTGGTGGTCAATCTTTGCGTCAACGCCCGCGATGCCATGCCGCAGGGAGGAACATTGTCTTTTGATGTGGAGAATTTTTCCGTTACTGAACACGATACGCGAATGTTCCCTGGAGCAAAGCCTGGTCTGTACGTCCTTCTGAAAGTATCGGATACCGGTACCGGAATGTCTTCCGAAGTAAAAAGCAAGATCTTCGATCCGTTCTTTACCACGAAAGAAGTTGGCAAAGGAACGGGACTCGGACTTTCCATGGTAACATCCATTGTGCAAGCGCATGAAGGTTTTCTTGATGTGCACAGCGAACTTGGCGAAGGAACGCAATTCAAAATTTATTTTCCCGCCATTGCGTCGGTGGATGCAACTCAAGAACAGCAGGAAACGCTGGAAGCGGTGCAGGGTAACGGCGAACTGATATTATTGGTCGACGATGATGCGATTGTCCGCGAGATTGCAATGATCTCTTTGGAAGCGAGCGGTTACAAGGTTATCATCGCCGCCGATGGAACCGAAGCGGTCGGCCTCTATGGACAACGTTCGGGTGACGTTCGCCTTGTCATTACGGATATGGATATGCCTATTATGGACGGCGCATCACTTGTACGTATTTTGCGTAAGATGAATTCCAATCTTCATATTATTGGTTCCAGCGGCACAGCCGACAAACCGCGGTTGAAAAAACTGGAAGAATCCGGAATAAATTCATTTCTTGCCAAGCCGTACACAACGGAGATCTTGCTAAAGGTAATCTATGAAACACTTCATCAGAAATAATATCTGGGGAAATTTTATCGAACGAATATTGCCAACGTGGGAACAAAATCTTATACCACCAATTTATATCCCGTTCCATGCATGGTAATGATGAATTTCGGGTGGGAAGGATCTTTTTCGATTTTTTGGCGAAGCTTTACGATAAAATTATCGACGGTGCGCGACGAAATCGATTCGTCATATCCCCACACATTCGTCAGCAGATCGTCGCGGGTGATCACCTGATTTTTATGCTGATATAAATATTTCAGTACATCAAATTCTTTCGATGTCATGGCAACAGGTTTTCCTTTTTTCGTTGCAGCGTAACTTCCAAAATCAATTTCCAACGCGCCGATCGTAATTTTTGCCGTCGAAGGCTCCTGCTCTTTTTGCGATCGGCGCAGCAACGCTTTTACACGCGCAAGAAGTTCGCGCAATCCGAACGGTTTTGTAATGTAATCGTCCGCACCAAGCTCAAGCCCGAGGACTTTATCGATCTCTTCGCCTTTCGCCGTCAGCATAATAATGGGAAGCGTCACACCGGCTGCGCGTGCCTGCTTGCATACGTCAAATCCCGACATACCCGGAAGCATGACATCCAAAAAAATAAGATCGAACGATTGTGCGAGAAGCATATCCAATCCTTTTTTTCCGTCGCCGATCACGGTAACATCGTATCCCTCAAATTCAAGATTATCGCGCAAGCCGCGCTGCATTTCAGGTTCGTCTTCAACAACAAGTATGCGTGCCATAATTATGTCCGTTTCATTGGCAATGTAATAATGAACGTGCTTCCTTTTCCTTCACTGCTTCGCACATCAATTGTTCCATGATGAGCTGTCACGATATGATGCACCAGCGTTAATCCGAGACCGCTTCCTTTTGCCGTGTGCACCAATCCCTGCGAAACACGGTAAAATTTCTGGAATATTTTTTCATGATGTTCTTTCAGAATACCGATGCCGTGATCTTCGACTTCGATTATAATGCTGTTCTCATTCCGGCGAGTTGTGATGCGAAGATATTTTTCTTCGCCGCTGTATTTAATGGCATTATCAAGAAGATTATGTAACGCTTCGGATACCGCTTCATCGTCGACCATGGCCGGAGGAATTTTTTCGTCCAACTGAAGCGCAACGGTGAATCCTTTCGATTCAAGATGGAACGAATACACTTTGATGACCGATTGGATAATCTCGTTGATGGAATTTTCACGGAATTGAAATTTTCTCGTATCGGATTCCATACGCGAAAAATTCAAAATGTTGTTGATCAGCCGCGTCAGTCGTTCGGTCTCTTGAAGAATGATCCCGTAATATTCCTGCTTTTTCTTTTCCGTTTTTACACGCTTCATCTCCAGCGTTTCGGCAAACATGCGGATAAGCGAAAGAGGAGTTCGCAGTTCATGCGAAACATTCGAAACGAAATCCGTGCGCAAAGCCGCCAGTTCCATTTCTCTGTTGATTGTCCGGTAAATAATTATTGCGCCGCCGATCAGCACGACATCGAGAATAATCAGGAAGAAAAGATTTTTGTGATATCGGCTTCGCGCCGTTTCATTCAGTGTTTCTCCTTTTACTCGAATGCCAAGTGAATAATCGGGAAAGATCCACAATTGTTTTTGAACAGAAGGTGGACGCGAAGGGGAGGAAGTGGAAAAAAGAATACTGCCCGTTTTAATTCGTGAAACGGTCAGTTCAAATTCGTTCTGTGAGACATCGTTCAATTTTTTCCCGATGATGTCATTCACAAATTCTAAATCGTTGATCTGCATGATGTACACACGCGCCGGCAACGTTGTGCAGACGAACAAAATTTCTATCGTTGAATCCGTCACGGCGACCGGTTCAAGCTTTCGATAACCGATCGATTGATAACGGAGCAGGCGTTCAATCGTTTCTTGATGTTTCTGAAAAAAATCTTTGGATGACGCATGCTGTGCAGGAATTGTTCGAATGATATTGAGCGAACTATCCGCAGAAATGATCGAAACGATGGAACGATTTGAATGAAGAAACTCCGCAAGTTTTTTGCCGCCCTGTTCGTTCTCAATCCGGTTTGCCCATGATGATGCAACATCCAGAACATATTGATTTACAGAAAACAAGATTGCATCCAATTGTCGGTAATACACCTGTTGAATCATCTCTTCGGTTTCATTCAGCGTCGAAATTTGATACGCCGAATAAAAAAGGACAGGAAGCAGAACGACGATGCTGAGTAAAACGATTATTTTTTTTCGATTTTTCATTCGTGGAATAAAGATACGAACGCTTCTGCTTATTTGTTACTGCCGGTGAAAAAAAGTTTTCATCATTCCTTTAAAAATAAAACGCAGCGGCGGCATGCCGGAAAATGCCGTTGCAATAGCATATAATGTAGAAGGAGTCGGGCTCTTTTCATTGGTAATTGCGTAGACAGGTTCCCACGATTCAGGAAGAAATTTCGATTTGAATGAATCTAAACCGTCAAAATTATAGAAATATTTTCCGTACAGGCGGGTCGATCGCAATGCCGTTCTCAACCAAAAAGGGGAATGAATTGTCGATTGGTAATGCTGTGATAACGGAGAAAGTCCGAGCGTCAGCATGGATGACTTGAGTGAGTGGAGATGACGCACCAGCTGCTCGAGCAGCAATTCGGCGGTTCCGTTGGGTGCGTTATTAGTTCGAATAATTTGTTCGATCAGCCAGCCATTTCTCAGCGGGATTGGAGATGCGATACAAAATCCAACAACATTTTTTTCATGAAGAGCAACAGCAACAATTCTGTCATCAAGATTTTCGAGCGTGTTCGGTTCAACAAGAAACCTCATCGGAGGAAGATGACGCGCTGCGATCCATTCTTCCAGACAGCGGTGCAATTGCGCATTTCCTGCAGAGTGTTTACTCTCCCAAATTTCTACATGAATTCCTTTTTTTTGTGCCCGCGAAAATTGTGCGCGCAGTGATGGCTTTGCATGAGCACGATCGATCCATCCTTGCGTAGTCCACATTGGCTGTGCGCCTAAGAGAATAAAAGAAACGGGTGATTGTTTCGACAAAATCGCGGCGATGCGTTCCTGAGCGCCGAAGAAGCACACTTTTTTATTCTGTAATGCAGCCAACTCAGTAAAAGAAGTAACGCTTTCGGTAAGATGGTGTTCGTGGCAAATCGGAGCACCGGCTGCAATGTGATGCGTTGGTGTTGCAACATATCCGATGACAGAATTGAACGATGACGAAAACCAGAGCTGCAATCCGGGATTTAAGATTTGATAGGAGATCGTATTCCATCCGAAGTGCAGTACAAGATCGCGTGCACGGGAGAAATCGTCGGATGGAATGAGAAGATTATTCATCTCAAAATTTTTCTGACCATCCTCAACACAGATTCTTCCTTCGTGTATTCTTCGATTCGATTCAGCGGAACCCACCCAAGGTCTTTCGATTCGGAGGAAATTACTAACGGTTCAGAGTCATCCGTTTCAAACAAAAAGCGAATATCATAATGAAAATGGGTTGGCTCATCTTTTCGCGCAGGGATTTCGTGAACATCGACATCAAAAATTTCTTGTGAAAGAGGAATAATCTTTTTCAATCCCGATTCTTCTTCCGCTTCACGCAGAGCGACATTCACTGTATCGGGATCGCCGTCCGAATGCCCGCCAAGCTGCAGCCATTTTTCTAATTTATGATGATGCGTTAAAAGCGTTTTACTTTTTTCTTTATTGATGATAAATGCGGAACCGGTGATGTGCCCAATAAGGAGAGATCGTTCAAAACAATTCTCGTGTGCTTTAACAAAGGTGATAATGCGTTGCCGCATTTCCTCTTCATGCGCATCGGACGAAACGTGGCGTTGTAATTTGTTAAGAAGAAGATTCCTCTGCACGTTCAATCGCCTTGATAAACAGAAAAAAGATTATAGAAACTCAAAGTAAGGCTGGCGGTTTGAAATTTTCCGTTGATAGAATTGTATTGATTAAAATATATACTGGCAATATTTTTTTTGCTGTCTTCGGCAAATTTTTGATCGTATGAATAGGAAAGAGAAAGAGTTAAAAATGAAGTCGTCGGCACTTTTATTTCCGTATGGATGCCGAATGCTAAAGGATAGTTTTCAATCCCATAATTCGTTGAGTTTACTGTTTGTGCATCGCTCGACATCGACGCAGGATACCACACTGAAGTCGTTCGTTGAAAATTTGAATTTCCCCACATCCATAACGGAGTAACATGAAGCGACACATTTTTTCCATCCGGGTTTTGTGCCTGCAGGGTTGAATATAATAATACAGCGCTAAAGAACAATATTCTTTTCATAAACTATTTCCTCGAATGATGAAACAATATTCTAATTGACAACGTTTATCGGTGTTCCGTTTAAAAATGCGCGAACATTTTCTATAACAACATTTATTAAACGAATACGTGCTTCACGTGTTGCCCATGCAAAATGCGGCGTGATAATGCAATTCTTTGCCGAAAGAAGCGGATTATTTTTTTGTGGAGGTTCTGTAGAAAGAACATCCAATCCAGCACCAGCAAGGCGATCGTTATTCAATGCTTCGGCCAGCGCCTGTTCGTCAACAACTCCTCCGCGACTTGTATTGATAAGAATTGCGGATGGCTTCATCAACGAGAGATTCTTTGCGTTGATAATATTTTTTGTCTGCTCGGTGAGTGGACAATGAAGGGAAAGCACATCACTTGTTTTGAAAAGTGTTTCGCTGTCGACGAAACGAATATTATCATCGTGCGGTTTTTGTGAACGAGTGAACACCTGAACATTCATTCCGAGCGCATTTGCAATCTTTGCAACTGCCTGTCCGATATTTCCAAAACCGACGATGCCCATGGTTTTTCCGGAAAGTTCAATCAGTGAAAAATCCCAAAACGTAAAATCTTTATGTGCAGACCATTTTCCATTGCGAACATCATCGGAATGTTGGCCGACATGATGTGTTATTTCGAACAACAATGCAAAGACTAGTTGCGCGACTGAGTGTGTACTGTACGCCGGAACATTTGTAACAATAATGCCATGCTCTTTTGCTGCCGCAAGGTCTACAACATTCACGCCGGTAGAAAGAAGTCCGATATATTTTGCTTTCGGAAGCTGCGCAATAATTTCCTTCGTAATCAATACTTTGTTGATAAGAATAATTTCCGCACCGGACGCACGCTCAACAATTTCGGTGGGTGCCGTTCGATCATAGATCGTGCAGTTTCCCAGCGAATGTAGTTTCTCCCAATTTAAATCGCCAGGATTTGTGGTATACCCATCGAGAACGACAATATTCATGGATTTAATTACCTTACGTAATATCTCTGTCCCTTACACCGATCAAATATAAAATTCCATCAAGACCAAGCGATGAGATTGATTGTTTTGCCGTTTGGCGGACAATAGGCTTTGCATTGAACGCGATGCCGAGTCCTGCAATGCTCAGCATTGGAAGATCGTTCGCACCGTCGCCGACAGCAATCACTTGTTCGAGAGCAATATTTTCTTTTGCGGCGATTTGTTTTAAGAGTTCTGCTTTCCGTTTTCCATCGACGATTTCGCCGCTCACTTTGCCAGTTACTTTTCCATCGACAATTTCCAACTCGTTCGCAAAAACATAATCGATGCCGAGTCTTTGCTTTAAGATATTTCCAAAATATGTAAACCCTCCGGAAATAATTGCTGTTTTATACCCGAGTTTCTTCAACGTTAAAATCAATCGCTCTGCGCCGTCGGTGAGCGGTAGTGTTTCGCCGATTTTTTTTACTTTCGATTCATCAAGTCCTTTGAGAAGAGAAAGCCGTTTTGTAAAGCTTTGTTTGAAATCTAATTCGCCGCGCATTGCTTGTTCGGTGATCTTTACAACTTCATCGCCGACACCGGCTGCTTTAGCCAACTCATCAATCACTTCAATTTGAATAAGTGTCGAATCCATATCGAACACGACCAAGCGGCGATTTCTTCGGTACATTGTGTCGGCTTGGAATGCAATGTCAATATCAAATTCATGCGCAATGGCGAGAAACGTAGAACGAAGTCCAAGCGAGTCTTCGAGGTCGCCGCTGATCAAGAATTCTATTCCTGCGCGCTGCTCTTTACTTTCTTCATGGAGCGATTCACGGCTCGACAATCGCTCGATGATGTCGATGTTCATTCGATGATGTGCGACAGCATCAGAAACACGCGCGATATGTGTTGCAGAAATCGTTCGTCCGAGGAGCGTTACAATGTAGCGATCTTTCGCCTGTTCATGTACCCAATGGGAATATTGTTCTTCTGAAATTGGCGTAAACTTGATTGTCAATCCGAGCAATTGCGCTTTCAGAAAAACTTCTTTCATCATTTGGTACGATGCTGCTTCCGACGGAACATCAAGGAGAAATCCGAGCGACAAATGATTATGAATTACTGCTTGGCCGATATCGAGAATACGGATGTTATACCGCGAAAGAAGATTGGTAATTTTACTTGTCAGTCCGGGCTTGTCGGTTCCTGTTACGTTAACGAGAATGAGTTCGTTCATGCGCTGAGATTATTAAATGACAGATTTCAAATTCTTAGGCAAAAGAAAAATACGCAGAAGTGCTGAGAAAGAAAAATAAAAAAGGCGCAGTTCCCGGCGCCTTTTTTGATGATGTTTCACTTCTTTTCTCAATTAATTTTCAAGCCAATGTTTCCAGCCCTCAAAATTAAAATCGCGCCCGAGAAAATCTTTTACTAGCACGTTTGCAGGTTTTGATCCGCCGGCGGCGAGAATTGTTTTGCGATATTTTGTTGCTGTTTCTGGATTGAGCATGTTCTTGGAGTCAAATTTTGTAAAGAGATCTTTCGCGATCACGAGCGACCACATATAGGTATAATAGATTGCCGAATAGCCGTCGAGATGCCCGAACGATGTTTGGAAATGTGTTCCTTCCACATATTTATACGGCGTATAGCGCGAGCGCAATTCTTTTGCAAGCGCATCGGTGTTAATGGTTTTCGGATCGCGGTCGTAGCACGAAAGCGAAAGTTTTGCGTAGAACATTTGCTGTCGCACTTGCAATCCTTTTCCAAATTCTTCAGCACGACGCATTTGCTGAACAAGCTCTGCGGGAATCGGTTCTCCGGTTTGATAATGTTTGGCAAATGTTTGAAGCGTTGTTGCATCCCACGCCCACTCTTCAAGTAACTGGGATGGCGCTTCGACAAAATCCCATTCGGTGGAAATTCCGCCGATGCCGATCCACGGCTGTCGTCCGGCAAAAAGATGGTGAAGCAGATGTCCGAACTCGTGGAAAAATGTTTCGACATCGCCGTGTTCCATCAATCCCGGATCGCCTTCAATGCCGCCGGGAAAATTGCAGATTAACGCGGCTTCAGGAATTTGTTTTCCGGCAACGCCGTTGCGGATACCGAATTGCGCGGCGTGATTGTATTTATCTTTGCGCGGATGCATATCGAAATAAAACCGTCCGGCAAGTTTTCCATTTTCAAACATTTCATAACACTCAACGGATTTATCCCACACCGGAATATTGTTGTTCGGTTTGAATTCGACGCCGAATAATTTACTGGTGACGCTTAAAACTCCGTCTTTTACTTTGTCGTATTGCAAGTAAGGACGGACTTTTTGCGCATCGAAATCATAATCGCTTTTGCGGACGAGTTCAGAGTAATATCCTGATTCCCATGGATTGACTTCCGTTGCCCCGGGAACATCTTTTTGTTTTCGTGCGAGAAGTTGTTTGTAATCAACTTCAGATTTTATTTTTGATGCTGCGGCAATTTTTTCAATAAAATCAGAAGCATTTTTTTCGCTGGCGACCATTTTATCTGCCGTAACGCACGCCGCCCAATTCGGAAAACCAAGAAGGTGCGCAAGCTCGTTGCGTTTTGCAATCAGCGAATCGAGCACGGACATATTTTTTGGATAAGCGCGGTTATTGTATTCCATGTACATTCGTTTGCGGAGTGATTCACTTTTTGCATATGTGAAAACAGGAACAGCGTCGGGATAATCGATCGTCAGTATAATAATTCCGGTTGAATCAGGTTTATGGCGGTCAATATAATCCTGTGGAAGTCCGTCGAGCTCTTTTACGTCTTTTACGGTGACCGTGCGTTTATCTTCGCGGATGTTTCGCGCAAAATCCTGGCCGATTAGCACCAGATCATCGCGCAATGCTTTAATCTTGTTGCGAGTTGCTTCATCTTTATCGACGCCGGAGAGACGAAAATCGCGGAGAGTTTTTTCGACATAAAATTTTGTTTTTGCGTCTGCTTTGGAAAGATCGATTGCGGTGAGCGCATCGTACACAGCACGATTCAACGAAAGTTCTGCACCAAATGCTGCGGCTTTTTGGCTGAATTTCTCTGCTGTTGTCCGTATGGTCTCATCCGGGTGAACATTTTCCATTAACGAAGCCTGGCTTCCAACGGCATCCAAATGAACTAGAATTTCATCGTACACTGCTAATGTATTTTCGATTGTGCGTTTTCCCTGTACACTCACCATTTTATCCAGTGCATCTTTTGCTTTGGCGAGATGCTCGTCCTGTCGTTTTGAAAAATCATCTGCTGATGAAATACCGGTGTAAAAAGGTGTGTCGTTATTCGTTGGGATATCATTGTGAACCATTAGCATTGCTCCTAACACAAAAGCCATAATCATGTGTCGCTCCGTTGTGAAACATGTGAATTAAAAACCCCTCTTAACCTTTCTGTCATTAAAAGGGTAAGTGGGGTTAAATAAATATGCGAAAAAAACTGAGAGATGCAAAAGGAAATAATTCACTGTGCCATTTAATCGTTCAGAATTTTTCTAACAAAAAACGGAGGATTTTCAATTTCCATTCGCTGTATGGCGGAGTCTTTAAGAAAAACGCTTCGAACCATGTCCCTTTATGCATAATCGATTTGTAATGTGAGAAAGTTTTAAATCCCTCATACCCGTGATATGAACCAATGCCGCTGGCACCAACACCGCCGAGAGGAAGATTTGGATTCCCAAAATACATGACCGAATCATTTACCGAACCGCCGCCGAAGGATAATTCAGAAAAAATTTTTTCTACCGTTCCATTGTCTCTGCCGTACACATAGACTGATAATGGTTTTTCAAATCGTTGCACTTGTTGGAGAGCATCGTTAAGATTTTCATACCGAACAATCGGTAAAATCGGCCCGAAAATTTCTCCCTGCATCACCGCGTCACCGAATGTTACATTGTGTAAAATTGTGGGAGAGATGAACAGTTTTTTTTTATCGGTTTTTCCGCCGTAAAATAATTTTTCCGGAATAATGAATTGCGTCAATCGGTCGAAATGTCTTGCGTCAACGATCGACATAAAATTTTCAGTGATCGTTTCCGTACTGTAATAGTGATCTAAGATGAGCTTGATTTCATTGAGCAATTGTTGCTCGATTGAAGCATGAACGAGAAGATAATCTGGTGCTACACAGGTTTGCCCGGCATTGAGAAATTTTCCCCACACAATTCGTTGCGCGGTCACTTTGAGATTACAATCCGGCAGCACAAATGTCGGATTTTTTCCGCCAAGTTCCAGCGTGACGGGCGTAAGATTCTTTGCCGCTGCTTCATACACAATTTTCCCTATCGCTGTTCCGCCGGTAAAAAATATTTTATCGAATGTGTGCGTAAGAATTTCTTTGGCAATGTCTGCCCCCCCTTCGACAACGCTAATAAATTCAGAAGGAAAATTTTCATTAATCAGTTTTGCCATTGCTGCCGAGGTATGCGGCGCAAGCTCACTCGGTTTTACAACGGCGGTATTTCCCGCGGCTATTGCTGAAACAAGCGGCAGCAGCGTTAACTGGTACGGATAATTCCACGCACCCGCGATATAGATGACACCGTATGGTTCTGCAAGCCGGTAACTTCTTGCAGGAAAATTGGCAAGATTTGTCCTGACGCGCTGTTTCTTGCTCCATGAAGGGAGCTTTTTTATTGCGCTTGAAATTTCTCCGAGAATAAGGGACAATTCCGTTGTGATTGTATCAAATCGTGATTTCATAAGATCTGTGTAGATTGCATCACACAGCAGATTTTCATTCTGCCGCAAAATACTTTCGAGTTTTCGCAGTTGTGAAATTCGGAAATCGATGTTTTTGGTTGCGTGCGATTCAAAAAACTTTCGTTGAGATAAAATCAATTCCCCAATGTTCATGCTATTTTCTTCCTATAAATTCATCCATGGTTTTATATACTTTTAAAAATTCTCCGACAAAAATATCAAACCACCGTGTCGGTAATATTCCTTTTACAAGTTGAAGTGTGTAAACAAGGAAAGGCATGCGCACATACAATTTATTCTCTTCGATTCCGCGAATAATTTTCTTTGCCGCAACTTCCGGTTTTGTAATCGGGATGAAGATCGACGATTTTACTCCGGCAAACATTCCCGTGTTGATGTAGTACGGTGTTACGCAGGTAACGTGTATATTTTTTTCCAATTTTTCCATTTCAATGCGCAGCGAATCCGACCAGCCGATGGCTGCCCATTTGCTTGCGGCATACACGGACATTTTCGGATTGCCGACCATTCCCGCGGCAGATGCAATATTCACAATGTGTCCGCTGTTTCGTTCGATCATTGACGGGAGAAATTCGCGGGCGATATGCATGAAAGCATTGGAATTAATTGCCATCGTTTTTTCAATTTCCTCATGCGAATGTTCATGAAAATATTTTCCGACAACAATTCCCGCGTTGTTGATAAGAATATCGATTGAACCAACATCTTTCAAAACATGTTCCGCGGTTGATTGGATTTGTTTGACATCGGAAACATCTACTCTATAACGGAAAACATGGGTAGATGACGTAGAAAATTCCTTAACCGTTTCATCAAGCATGTGTTGGTTGATATCCCAAAGGACGAGTGATTGAGCCTGCCGTTCAATCGCAAACTTTGCCATCAGTCTGCCGATGCCCGATGCGCCGCCGGTAATAAGAACGATTTTATTAGTGAACGTGCTCATAGTGTTTCCAAGGTTATCAATGAATGCGGAAATATAAACCGAAGAAAATTAGAATGCTTGTCGCGATTGAATTCTTTTCCCATGGTATTCTGATTCCCGATGTTGTTGATGGGGAGAGGAATCTGTCATTGCTATCCTTCATTGTCATTGCGATGGCGCTGAAACCACCAGAAGCAATCTCGCTTTCCCGGACGGGGATATCCCCCTTTGAAGGGGGTGTCACGTTTTTTGTGACGGGGGATGTTCATCTCCCATTTTCCATCTCTCGTCTCACGTCTTTCGTCTCTCGCTAACAGCTAAAAGCTAATGGCTGCTTTTTTCCCTATTTCAGATTTTATTGTCACTTTGGACATCATAAAAAAACGTGAAATTTGAAACGTATTCAGCGAATATTTCCTGCACAAAAAATATTTTTTATTTTTTTTTATTACGAGTCCGATTTTAAAGATTTTGCAGTATAAATATATAGAGGGTGATGGTTTGATGAAAGATTATCTATTGCTTACCTTGGCTTATACGTGTACACAAATGAGACAACTATGATTAAAACATTTTTTCTTCTCCTCATCGCCCTTCTTCTCTTTGCCGGCACGGACTGCAAAGACAAACCGCCGGTTGTGCCGCCGGAGAATAAACCGCCCGATACCACCAGCCATAATTTTACATTTACCACATACACATTCGGCGGCAATGTCGGTTCAAGTTTTTTTAAGGATGTGGTGATAATTAACGACAGCGACATTTGGGCGGTGGGACAAATTTATACTTCTCCCGAAACAACATATAACGCCGCGCATTGGGATGGGAAGGAGTGGGATTTAAAAAGAATACCTTATGACTACCAAGGTCAGCTATTCTACAATCCTGTCTCCGCGGTATTCGCTTTAAATGCGAATGAGGTTTGGTTTGCAGGTAATGGAGTTGTACGCTGGAACGGACAATCGTTCTTCAATGAGGAAAGCATTAATGCTGTTTGGGGCCCGTATGAAATGAAAAAAATTTGGATGAGTTCTGCTGCAAACGTTTATGTTGTTGGAGATAGTGGATCCATTGCCCATTACGATGGCACCACCTGGAGCAAGCAAGAAGGCGGCACAACCATAGACCTGCGGGATGTGTGGGGGACACCTGACGGGAAAGTTGTGTGGGCGTGCGGAGAAAGTTACAATGGGTTTAACAGCATTTTGCTCAAGTGCGAAACTAATCAATGGAAGACAGTATGGGAACGCAGCAGCACTAATTCGGTCCAGCCTTTTGGTTATAATGTTGGAAGTGTCTGGGGTAAAAATCAATCAATCTACATTGCTTCCAGCAATGGAGTATTTCAAATAAAAGATGATGTGGCTGTAAAGATGAGTAATAATTTTTCAGAGTATTCCCGTAGTCTTCGAGGGAATGAAGAATTTGATATGTTTACGGTTGGCGAAGGAGGAAGGGCCTGGCATTATAATGGAGTGAGTTGGAAACTGATGCTTGAGAATCCGAATTATTTTTTAATGGGAGCAAATATAAAAAATAATACTGCCATTGCTGTTGGAACAGATTATTCAATCGGTTTCGGTGCAGGATTAATTTATATCGGCAAACATGAATAATTGAAAACAATAACAGTGAAGGAGTAAAAACAAAACGTCGGCATCTAACATCAAATATTATAAGGAACAAACATGAAATATTTTATTGTCTGGCTTGTTATTATACTGGCATTGGTCGAAAAGTCGTATGCACAACCGAATGGTGAATTGAACTTTCACATTTATAATACCATTTCACCGGCAACAGTCACCATAGCAGTGCAACAAGTTAATGGAACAGATTCATGGACATGGAATAGTTACAGTAATAAGGTACGATATAACCCTACTCCCTATTCTCGTACGATAGTCACAACGAGCAATAAATCATTCGACGCACCAAAGAGCGAAGGCGGCTCCAGTGAAGGTGTGTTACCGTGGGGAAAAATGAGCATCACAATCTATCTTGATGGCATCTATCTAAAAAGTAACACAATAGATTTTCGAGATGAGAACTGGTCAACAAATGAACCGATGTTAGACGACAGCGGCGATGAAGTGTACTTGCCGCATGATGTTGTTATTGATATTTATGTTGATACACAAATTGTGACAATAAATGCGGGAGATTATACGGTAAATTTTGAAAGTGCGGATCAAACTATTTGGGATTTATTTAGCCATGTAACCTGGAAAAATCAATACAGCCCCTATTACTTACCTAATTACACTCCTTATAAGGAAAATTTTCTTCCCCCCGTCTTTTTACAGAACAGAATTAACAGCGCTAATGCAGGTGGAACATTGCGGCTAAATTCAATGAACTATAATTCCGGTGACACGGCGTTAGCAGCGTACAATGCGAACCATGCAATTGAGACGAACAACGAACGCTTTGCAAATTATCAAGGTTCAGGTGTAACATATAAGCATAACAACTGGCGAAATGTTCCGATTGATGATTCTCTCAAGAGAACAGTATATCTGACAGATAATAACAAAGATCAATTCGCAAATTTCACTTCTCTTTCCCCCGCCACCGTAAAAGCGCAATTGATAGAAGGCGGGACGATTGGAGAAGTTGAACTCCGCGATCCATGGTATGTTTCGGATACAAACAACACACAGCCCAATACATTTTTTCCCGTAACTAGCGCGAGCAGTTATACGCCAACGGGTAAATACAGCCAAACAACGGGTGGAGTTTTCTTGGGTTTTGACCCAACAACGTCACCTGTTTATTACTCCGTCCGCGCACCGTTAATAAAAAATCTTACAATTAGTGGGCAAACCGTGCCAACTGTTTTTACCGGCTGGTCAACAAATAGCTATGCAACGTTGCAGCAAGTTGGCAACAACCCAAGTGGGTACGATCAGAAAGCGGTTGTGTTTACAAATTCTGGTGCGGCTGTTACTGCCACCTATCACGGCTCGCTTGCCAGCACTGTTGCCACCGCCATGAGCCAACCCTCGCAGAAAAAAATAGCACGGGGCAACACGGGAGATTATTTTTTAACGTACGAATCGGCAGGAAAAATCTGGGTAGAATATTCTACCAATCAGGGAACCACATGGCAATTTGCCAATGCTAACC
>JBBINR010000042.1:0-27848 GCA_037443785.1 Ignavibacteriales bacterium
TTTCGGAGGATGCGCGAATCGGCAAAACGATGGACGAAGCGTTTATCACGCCCTCGGCGTGATTCAGACTGCGCGATTCAGCGTCCATCGTGCGCGTTAAATTTCGCAAAGATTTCTTTGTTACTTTCTTTCTCGGAAAGAAAGTAATACCAAATTACTTCTGCTCTTTCTTATACGCCTCTTCCGAAATCTCCTGTTGTTCATCACGAGAGTAACCTGGACAAAGAGAAATATCATTCAAAAGCATTTTGCTGTGCTGAATGTCGATTGTATCCGTATTTAAACGGATGGGAAGTGCAGAAACTTTTTGAAGCAGAGCTTTTCCCGCGGCAATATCATCATTATTCTCTTTATCGAGTCCCCGCGTAATTAATGCAACGCCGTACTCCTTCACAATCTCGATTCGCGTCGAGTCAAGCTCATACGCTCGTTTGCAATACGCCGCCGCTTTGTCAAGATCCCCGCTGATGCCGAATGTCCATTTCAAGAGAAAGAATGACGGACAGAGTCGGTAATACACGCCGAGCGCAATGTTCGCCGACGCCTGCAGATTTTCTCCGTGCTGTGTCACGTAATCCGATGTGCGGCTCACCGCAACAAGCCAATCCTCTTCAATCTGTTTGGCAGTAAATAGCTGAGAGAGAATTCCTTTTGTCGTAGACATACGTGCGTTCGCCAGTCCCCGCATAAAGTAGCATTCCCCTTTCTCCGGCGCGCATTTGATTCCATCATTGGCAATCGCGATCATTTTGTTGTATGCGTCGATCTTCCACTGCTTCTCGTCGGATTTTTTTATGTCAAGCTTTTCGGCAATCTCATAGTAATCCAGGCATTCCATGGCGCGCACGAGAAAATCGTTCGGCTTATATTTCAGCGCCTCTTCACAGCTCTTGATCGATTCCTCGAACTGGAATTTCCCCATCTCATTATCCGCCTTGTGAAAATAAAAGTTATATTGCTCGGCAGGATTTTCACCCGCACCGCTTCGAGCAAACGCACTGCACACAACCGCAAAAGAAGAGATAAGAAACGCCGATCGCCGCATCATCACCATCATAAGCATCATCCCGAATTATTGTGAAAATTCTTTTGTTGAATATGATGAATTGAATGGATTTTTGCAATTTCTAAAAAGCAGGACAATGCCGGGAGACGCTGTGAACGTTTGAAGTGGCACGGAGAAATAAAAAAGCCGCCTTTAGTGGCGGCTTTTTTACTGCAAGATACTGTTCAGTTATTTTTTCAATTTAATAGACGCTTTAATATTCTCATCGATCTTCCCCTCATTGTTCTTGTCGGCCGGATCGATCAATTGACCGTTCCACAAGAACCAATTTGCCGAGCTGATTTGAAGCGTGGTGGCCGCACTTGCCGATTGTTCGGTGACCGCAAGATTCGGGAGAATGTCGAGTGTCTGTTTGGCATCGATTTTGGACCGATAGGTAAATGCACTGTCTTTTCCGTTGATGTACATTTTTCCATTAATGATAACGCTGTACTTTTCATCTTTCAGAAAATCGGAAAATTGCAGTGTATCGGTTCGTCCCGCGATTGATGCATTTTCGAGTCGATGCACGTCGAATTCGATTCGTTTGTATGTTCCGAACGGAACATCGGCAACACCGACAGTTTGCACTGAGCCGGTAAGATCCAATTCCAAAATAAACGGCGCCGATTTAAAATTGAGACTGTCTTCCACCGCATTTTTGAATCGAACATCCCGCAAACTGAACCGCGCACGTGTGATCTTGATCGAATCTACGGCGGAAATCCCCGATGTCTTTGCCAAGACAACCGTAGAGTATTCCGATTTTAACGATAACCTGCCCTGTGTAACATTGGAAGCGGGATTATCGTTTTTGCACGAAATGAACAAACTTTCGGTGCCGACAATGACAACAAGCATGATGATCAGTTGTTTAAACATAAAACTACTCCTTACCCCTGGGTGATGAAATAATACCGCGTCGTTCATAGAATATCTACAAAAAGTACAGGAGAATAGCCGTGGTGTAAATCACATAAGCCCGGGTAAAGGATTCTGTTAAAAACATAGTCGGATTGAAATGAAGAAATATGAAAAAGAAGTTTTCGCTGCGGAAGAGATTTATTTTTTTAGAAGTTCATCGGCAACATCGTACGGAGTTTGATGTCGTTTCAACACTTCATCGATTCCGCGAAAAAGTTTTTGCTTCTGTTCATCATTCCAAAAATCGGAGTGGAACCTGTTGTGAATAATTTCCTCAATGCGCGTTTTCATTCGTCCCCGTCTGCGCCTTTCAAATTCGCCGTTCCGTTCTAAGAACAGTTTGTGACGTTCAATCAGTGAGGCAACATCGTCGACGCCCTTCCCTTCGCTTGCCGTTGTTTTCAAAACATCAGCCATCCACGAATGTTCGTCATGCGGGCGAAACCCCAATATCATCTTTATCGACATCACCGCTTGATCGGCACCGGGGCGATCGGATTTATTCATCACAAAAAAATCGGCAATCTCCATCAATCCCGCTTTCATCGCTTGAATGCCATCGCCGGATTCGGGAACGAGCACGACAACGGTCGTATCGGCCGCTCCGGCAATATCAAGCTCCGATTGTCCGACGCCGACGGTTTCAAAAAGAATAATGTCGAAACCTGCCGCATCGAAAACATCGGCCGCTTCGCCGGTTTTTTTGCTCAATCCGCCCAAACTGCCGCGTGATGCCATGCTCCGGATAAAAATTCCGTCATCAGTCTCCGCCTCGCTCATTCGCACCCTGTCCCCCAGCAGCGCGCCGCCGGTAAACGGGCTTGTCGGATCGACAGCAATAATTGCCACGCGAAGATTTTGTTTTCGATAATGAACGGCAAGTTTATTCGTCAGCGTACTTTTTCCCGCGCCCGGAGGTCCGGTAATTCCGACGCGGTATGCTTTTCCCGTGTGTTTGAAAATTTCTGAAAGAAATTGATCGGAACCCTCGGATTCATTTTCAACAAATGAAACTGCACGCGCAATCGTTCTGCGGTCGCCGGAAAGAAGCTGAGCTATGTTAATGGGCGGTTTGATATTTTTTTGTATTTTCGTTTTTCGATCGGAAAAACTCGACCGTTTTTCCCAATCCCTCTTCAAGAGTTATTGACGGCTGCCATCCGAGCATTTCGTGAATTTTTTTGGATGAAATGACGCTTCGCATTTGTTCGCCTGCTTTTGCCGGTGCATGGGTTTCAACACACGATGAACTGGTAAGTTTACGCAAATGACGAAACAGCTGGTTCACGTCGGTTTCAATTCCTGTACCGATATTGAAAATATTCGATCCGCTGTATTTGAGCGCAAGAAGATTTGCCTTCACAACATCGCCGACAAAAACATAATCGCGGGTTTGTTTCCCGTCGCCGTTAATGACCGGTTGTTCGCCGTCCAGCATTTTTGACGTGAAAATTGCGACGACTCCTGCTTCACCATGGGGACTTTGCCGCGGTCCAAAGATATTGGCATAACGAAGAATAACGTGATCGATTCCGTAAATTTCTTTGTAGAAGAAAAGATATTTTTCCGTCACTAATTTTGTAATGCCGTACGGTGAAAGCGGCCGCATCGGATGCTGTTCATCCGCCGGGAAATAATCCTGCTCACCGTAAATCGCTCCTCCCGTCGAAGCAAACAGAACTTTTTTCAACCCGTATTTTCTGCCTGCCTCCATAAGATTTAAAAATCCAAGAACATTCACCGACGCATCGAATTTCGGATCGGCAACCGATTTGCGGACATCCATCTGCGCCGCGTGATGGCACATCACTTCAATTTTTTCATCACGAAAAATATTTTCCGCCTGCGCATCCTGGATATCCATTTTATAAAACTTCGCCTTAGGATTTACGTTTTCCATCCTTCCGCTGGAAAGATTGTCGACAATAACGACATCATGCCCTTCGGCAATAAACGCATCCGCGACATTCGAAGCAATAAATCCGGCGCCGCCGGTAACGAGTATTTTCATGAAATTTTTTTCAAACCTTTCTTTCCGATATCTGTTCTGTAGTATTTATTTTCAAAAGAAACATGCGGAACATCTGCATACACTTTTTGAATTGAATCTTCCAGAGTATTTCCGAGCGATGTTACTCCGAGCACTCTTCCGCCTGAGGAAAGTATTTTCCCATTTTCCTTTTTAGTTCCGGCATGAAAAACAATCGTCTCAGGTGAAATATCCTTCAAACCGCAGATTTCTTTCCCTGATTGATAGTCATCGGGATATCCCTTTGACGCTAAGACAACGACAATCGCTGAAGATTTTTTTAACTTCAACTGATACGTCGATACTTTTTTCGCCGCACACGCATAGAAAAGATCGAGCACGTCGCTTTCTATCAATGGAAGCACAACTTGGGTTTCGGGATCCCCAAGCCGGACATTGAATTCCACCACTTTTGGGTTTCCGTTCTTAATCATAAGCCCTACATATAAACATCCAGCGTACGGATGTCCTTCGGATTTCATTCCGCGCAGTGTGGGGGTAATAATTTGCTGTTCAACTTTGGCGAGCAGTTCTTTCGTCACAACCGGTGCAGGCGCATACGCTCCCATGCCGCCGGTATTTTTTCCGGTATCATTGTCGCCAATACGCTTGTGATCCTGAGCAGAAGAAAGAACGGCGTAATTTTCACCGTCGCACATTGCAAAGACGGAGGCTTCTTCGCCTTCCATGAATTCTTCAATCACAATATTTGTTCCGGCATCGCCGAAAACTTTTTCTTGAAAATACTCCCGGATGGTGTGCTGGGCTTCATCTTTCGTGTGGCAGATCGTAACACCTTTTCCTGCCGCCAATCCGTCAGTTTTAATAACGAACGGCGGCGGATTGTCTTCAATGTATTTTTTTGCCGTTTCAAATTCTGATTGATTGAACGTTTGATAGTTCGCCGTAGGAATGCCGTGTCTGTGCAAAAAATGTTTGAGAAACATTTTGCTTCCTTCCAGCTGCGCTGCGGCTTTGGAAGGGCCGAAAATTTTCAATCCTCGTTCTTCAAAAAGATCAACGATTCCCTTGACAAGCGGAGCTTCACTCCCAACGATCGTCAGATCAATCGTATTTGTCGACGCAAATTTTTCCAGACCGTAGATATCTTCGGCTTTAATCGGAATATTTTGTGCGATCTCGCCAATACCGGCATTGCCCGGTGCACAAAATATTTCTTCCACGTTGGGACTTTTCTTCAAGGCCCAAACGATCGCATGCTCTCTTCCTCCGGAGCCGACCACCAAAACATTCATTTACACCTCAATAAATCGTGTGAAAATCTTCGCCAAGTCGCCGGTAATGGTAACGCGATTATATTTATCGATAATTTCCGGACGGGCACCGCGAAGTTCTTTTCGCTCATACTGACCGTACAATTCAACAATCGCATCGGCTATTTGTTGAACATCCGTCGGGTCGACCGTCATTCCGCCGCACTCATCAATCGTTGATTGAATGTACCCGGGCGGAACACACCCGAGAATTTTCTTTCGTGTTCCGATATACTCGAAAATTTTTCCAGGAGTCATTAAATCATCCTGATTCATCGACCATAAGACATCGGACGCCAGCAAGTATTTTACTGCTTCACGGTGTTCGAGATATCCAACAAGGTTAACGGAATTTTGGAGCTCAAGTTGATTAATATAATTAATGAATTCCGTTTTAAATAATCCCACGAAACAGGCTTCTATTCTTCCTCTCAACTTCGGATTGTTTTTGAATACGTGAGCAAGAGCGCGCAAAAAATACACGGGCGTAATGGTTCCATAAAACATCCCCGAATAGGTAATTCGCATTTTCTCAACGCGAGGGAGAACATCGACCGACGGAATTCTAAAGTCATCAGGATCGTAGCCATGCGGAAGAATTGTTACATCGTTGTGGGTAAGAAACCGATATCGTCGCAGGAGCTCTTCCTTCGTACGGCGGCTTGTCGTTACAGTCATATCGGCCGCTCGAAGAACAGACCTCTCCATTCGATAATGAATATAACGATGCAACGGAGTCGGAAAATATTTAAAAGGAAAATTTAACCATGAATCACGATAATCTATGACTAAAGGAATTTTGTATTTCTTTTTTATATCCCTGCCGATCAAAAAATCGGTTGTTGGCGGCGAGGTGGCAAAAACGACATCAAATTTTTCCTTCTTCACTAAATCACCGACAGATCGCATCGCCTTCCGCCGCCATCCAATTTTGTTATCGGGGATAAAGATGGCATCGCTGATAAAATTCAAAATCTTCCGTGTCCGCTCTTTCGGCATCTTTACGACGTCGTATTTTTTCTTCAATACGGCATTGGCATCAATTGAATTCGTCCGAATGATCTTGATATTCAGCGATTCCAACTCTTTGAGCAATGAGTCGTCTTTAGCATAATATGCCGTCGGACCGACCGTTAATACCGTTGGCTGCCAGCCGAATTGCGGAAGGTATTTAACAAACTTTAGTACGCGCTGAACGCCGCTTCCTCCCAATGGAGGGAAATAATAGGCAATGATTAAAACTTTTTTCATTTACAGTATGATTAATTCTTTAGGAGAACTTGTCAGAATTTCGCACCCTGTATTTCGAACCACTACCATGTCCTCAATCCTGACGCCGAATTTTCCGGGGAGATAAATTCCCGGTTCAACAGTAACAACATTTCCACTGAACAATCTGTCCTTGCTGGCCTGGCTCAGTCGTAAATGTTCATGAATCTCTAGTCCAACTCCATGGCCTAACGAATGTCCAAAAAATTTCCCATATCCTTTTGATGCTATATGATGACGTGCAATCGAGTCTATTTTTTTTGCCGCAACAGATTTTCGCATCGCACTTATTGCTTGTGTCTGAGCGGTTAATACAATACTATACACCGATTTCATTTCAGCGCTCGGTCTGCCAACACATACCGTTCGTGTCATATCGGAATGATATCCTTGATAAATACATCCAAAATCCAACGTAACAAATTCTCCCTCTCGGATTTTTTTATCGGAGGCTCTTCCATGCGGCAGTGCGCCGCGGATTCCAGTCGCAAGAATCGTATCGAAAGCATCGTTTTCTGCACCGAACTTTTTATGATAATATGAAATTTCAGCTGAAAGCTCTAATTCGGAAATGCCCGGTTTAATCATTCCAAGAATTTTTTGAAAAACAATATCCGAAATATCGACCGCCTTTTTTATCAGCGTAAGTTCATCATCATCTTTTATTCCACAAAGATCTTCAACCATTCCTTCCGTCGGAACAAATTTTTTGCCGGAAGATTTTTTTTGTAAATCCAAGAGTCCTGCGACAGAAAGATGATCTTTTTCAAACCCGACATGTTGTAACGGCAAAAGAATCGATCGAAGCTCTTTGCTTTCAAAAAGATTCCCCTTACAGATGAATTTTTTGTCGGCGGTAACTTCCGTTTGAATCTGTTCTTTATATCGAAAATCGGTGAGAAAAAATGATCCAGCGGTCGTAACGACGATGACCGAATGCGATCCGGAAAATCCGCAGAGATAACGGATCGTCGGAAGGTGTGAAGAAATCAGAGCACCCAATTTCTTCTCTTGTAATTTTGAACGAAGCGCTGTTATTCTCTTTTCGTAATCCATTTTTAACCGTGATAATTCGGCGCTTCTTTGGTAATCTTCACATCGTGCGGATGACTTTCACGCAACCCGGCATCGCTCATTCGGACAAATCGTGCTTTTGTCTGCATCGCCGGAATATTTTCTGCACCGCAATATCCCATCGCCGCACGCAATCCGCCGACCATTTGATAGACAGTTGTACTTAATTCACCTTTGAACGGAACTCGGCCTTCGATTCCTTCCGGCACCAATTTCTGAATGTCATCTTCGACATCTTGAAAATACCGATCTTTGCTTCCTTCCTTCATTGCCTCTAGAGACCCCATCCCGCGATAAATTTTGTACGTCCGTCCTTCATACAAGATTTTCTCTCCCGGACTTTCCTGCAATCCGGCAAACAATCCGCCGATCATCACTGAGTCAGCTCCGGCCGCAATCGCTTTTGCAACATCACCGGTTTGTTTTATGCCGCCGTCGGCAATAATAGGAATTTTATATTTCCGTGCAGCATCGGCACAATTTAAAACCGCCGTGATCTGAGGAACACCAACACCGGCAACAACTCGTGTTGTGCAAATTGAACCTGGGCCAATTCCGATCTTAATGCAATCAGCTCCGGCTTTGATCAATTCAATCGTCGCTTCAGCGGTGCCGACATTTCCCGCAATAACATCGATAGAAAATTTCGATTTTACCCGTTTCACCATTTCAATCACACCTTTTGAATGTCCATGCGCTGTATCGACAACGACAACATCAACGCCGGCAGCAACTAACGCGTGAACTCGCTCAATTGTATCGGCCGTAACACCAACGGCAGCACCAACACGAAGTCGCCCGTGTTTATCTTTGCATGCATTCGGAAAACGTTTCTTCTTTTGGATATCTTTAAATGTGATAAGACCTTTCAACTTTCCGGATTTATCAACGACAGGAAGTTTTTCAATTTTGTGCTTTTGAAGAATCGTTTCTGCTTCTTCCAGCGTTGTTCCCACCGGTGCGGTCACGAGATTTTCTTTCGTCATCACCGATGCCACCGTCAAATTCCTGTTCGGCTGAAATCGAAGATCGCGGTTGGTAAGAATGCCGACGAGCTTTCCGTGTTCAACAATCGGAATTCCTGACACGCTGAATTTCGCCATCAGATCGAGGACATCGCCAACCGTTTTATCGGCAGTAAGCGTCACCGGATTCATGATCATGCCGCTCTCTGACCGCTTTACTTTATCCACTTCTTCAGCCTGACGATCGATTTTCAGATTTTTATGAACAATTCCAATTCCGCCTTCGCGCGCCAGTGCAATCGCCATCTCGGATTCCGTTACGGTGTCCATCGCAGCCGAAAGAAGAGGAATATTCAATCGAATATTGTTCGTCAGTCGTGTCGAGACATCGACATCTCTCGGTAGCACATTTGATTTTCCCGGAATAAGAAGGACATCGTCATAGGTGATCGCTTCGCCAATTATCTTTTTGTGTTTCATGTAGTTCCTTTCGTTTCAAAACAAGCGAAGGATGCGGCGTGCATCCTTCGAGTAATTCCAATGTCTGCCAGAAAAATTTTCATTGAAAGAGTGATGTATATTGTTTATAAGTGCCAATCCAAAACCAAATTGTCGTATCGTTTTCTTCAATCCCGATTGCCCTGCAGCGGCTTCCAACACGCATAGAGATGATTTTCTCTACTCTCACCAAACGCAGCAACGGATGATTCGGATGCTGCCTGATGATTTCAAAATTATTATCGGTGGATTTTCGAATTGCCAACGGCAATTGATTATAGCGATTCCAAAATTCATCGACGGCAACGTGTTTCATACGTCTTTAATTTTTCCGTCGTTCAAATTCTTTTTTGCCTGTTCTGTCAATCCATCCAATTTTTTATCTTTGACATCGGCGTCGAGCTGCGCGTCCCAGGTATCGCCGTCGAATTCATCGAACCATTCACGCAAACGAACACGTTCCTCTTTGGAAAGATCGTAAATCAATGATTGTATATTTTCTAATCTCGTTGACATATCTTTTTCACGTTACAATATCAGCTTATTCAAACGCGGCAATACCGGTTATGTCTTCACCGATGATGAGTGTGTGCATCTCATGCGTTCCTTCGTACGTCTTTACCGACTCAAGATTTGCCGCATGTCGCATCACGGGATATTCATCAAGAATTCCGTTAGCACCGAGAATTTCTCGCGCAATCCTTGCAATCTCTAATGCGTGATAGACATTATTTCGTTTCGCCATTGAGATTTGTGTAAACTTTGCCTTGCCTTGGTCTTTCAATCTTCCCAACTGCAGAACAAGGAATTGTGCTTTCGTGATTTCGGTAAGCATGTGCACAAGTTTTTCCTGCGTCATCTGGTAACCCGCAATCGGTCTGGAAAATTGCACGCGCGATTTTGCATAATTCAAAGCGCTGTCATAGCAGGCCATTGCAGAACCAATTGCTCCCCAGGCAATACCGTACCGTGCCTGACTTAAACACATCAACGGAGATTTCAATCCGCCTGATTTCGGCAGAATATTTTTTTCAGGAATAAAACAATCTTGGAAGACAAGTTCCGAAGTTACGGAAGCGCGGAGAGAATGCTTTCCGTGCATTTCAGGTGCGGTAAAGCCTTTTGTTCCCTTCTCGACGAGAAATCCTTTCACCTCGCCATTCAATTTCGCCCACACAACGGCAACATCAGCAATTGTTCCGTTAGTAATCCACATCTTTGCTCCATTTAAAACATAGCCGCCATCTTTTTTTTCTGCGCGGGTAATCATTCCGCCGGGATTCGAACCAAAGTCCGGTTCTGTCAGACCGAAGCAGCCGATCTTTTCACCTTTCGCAAGTTTCGGCAGCCAATAATCTTTTTGTTCTTCGCTTCCAAAAGTAAAAATAGGATACATCACTAATCCGCTTTGCACGGAAGCAAAGCTTCGCACGCCGCTGTCTCCACGTTCAAGCTCTTGCATGATTAATCCGTATGAAACGCTGTTCATTTCAGCACAGCCGTATTTTGCCGGTAATGTCGGGCCATACAATCCGAGTTCGCCCATTTGCGGAACGAGCTCAAACGGAAATGTGCCTTCACGGTTATTTTTTTCAATGATGGGAAGAACATGATCATCAACAAATTCACGAACGGTATTGCGAACAAGGATTTCATCTTCTGATAAGAGGGAATCGACATTATAATAGTCTACGCCTTGAAATTTTGCCATTGGAAACCTTCAAAATCAATAAACCACATGAATGAGGAAAGGAAAAAATGATAGTAAAAATACCAAAAATTAGAAGGACTTTCAAGAAGGGAAATATGGCCGGACTGTATTTAAAATAAAAAAGCCGGATGTAACGGACCCCACCGAACGTTACATCGCGGCTTATCGTCGAGAGATTTCGTCTCCCTTAGATTATCGTAAACTTATATCTTGTGATGTCGCATTAAGCAATTGTTCGCAAAATTTTGCAACCTTTTCACTGCCGTCGTACACTGCAGCATCTTCCACCGCATTTCGGCCTTCACTGTTTCCAATTTGGATCAATGCTAATGCGGCAGCCATCCGAACACGTTCAACTTTATCGGTCTGCAAAACATTGATAAGATCTTTTACTGCCCCGGATAATCGATATTCCGCAAGAAACGACGCAGCACTGTGTCTCAACCCAATATTATCTGAATTTAATGCAACAACATAGTTTTGTTCCGCTTTATCCCAATTAACAGTCGAATATTTTTTTTCTCGTGGTGTTGATGCAAAGGCAGAAACCGACGCGACCAACATAATCGTGATAAGTAATTGTAGATTCGTTTTCATCTCTCTTCCTCCTATACCCTAATGATGAATTTCATTTAGGTTAGTATTCGTAAGGGAGTGAAAAAAGTTGCAGGAGGGATGATAAACTACACTGAGAAATTATTATTTAATCACCGTTTGGCGTGATGATCTTATACCGTTTAATTTTCAGATAGAGTGTTTTTACCGTAATACCAAGGGCATCCGCTGTTTTTCCACGGTTGTATTTGAACTTTTTCAACGCATGTTCAATATGGATTTTTTCCAGCTCTTCCATTGTTAAAATTGAAGATCCCTTTAACGGCGGAAGTGCTTCACCGACAACATTCGTTTGCGCTAAAATAAAATCATTTGCTATAATCTCGTCAGAGTGAGACATTAAGATTGCCCCTTCAATGGCGTGTTGAAGCTCGCGAATATTTCCGGGCCAATCATACCGAAGAAGTGCTTGCAGCGCATCTCCCGTAATTTTTTTTGGGTTTTTTGTCTTTTGTTTTTCCGAAAGAAAATGTTCTACCAGCAACGGAATGTCTTCTTTTCGATCTTTCAACGCAGGAATTTTTAACGTTACAACATTTAATCTATAGAGAAGATCTTCACGAAATTTTCCCGCTTGAACTTCGGCACCAATATCTTTATTTGTCGCAGAAATAATTCTCACATCAACGCGCATTGATGTCGTTCCGCCGACTCTTCTGAATTCACCCGTTTCTAAAAATCGAAGAAGCTTCGGCTGTACTAAGGGACTGATATCTCCAACCTCATCAAGAAACAGCGAACCTCCATTCGCAACCTCGACAAGCCCTTGTTTCATCTGATAGGCATTGGTAAACGCTCCTTTTTCGTGACCGAACAATTCACTTTCCAGCAACGTATCGGGCAGCGAAGCGCAATTGACGATGACAAACGGACGGTCTTTCCGTAAACTTTGCGAATGAATCAAGTGCGCAATTAATTCTTTTCCTGAACCGCTCGGACCGTGAATGTGTACAATGGTATCGCTTGAGGCAACTTTCTTTACTGTTGTCAAAATTGCCTTCATCGCTTCGCTTTTGGCGATAATCTCTTTTCCTCCGCCTTTGCGCGATAGCTCGTACTTCATCAATTCATTTGCTATCGCAAGGCGACGATGTTCAAGAGCACGATTAATTGTTGCAAGCAATTCATCTCTATTGTAAGGCTTTCCGACAAAATCGTACGCACCGAGTTTCGTTGCTTCAATCGCTGTTTTGACGTCAGCAAAATTCGTCAGCATAATGACAAGTGTCGTAGGGTGGTTTTCGCGGATAAATTTCAACACTTCCATTCCCGAAACACGGGGCATCTTCACATCGAGCAAAACAATATCGAACGGCTGCTGCTGCAATGCGTTGATTGCTTCGGCCCCGTCGTTTGCTGTACGAATAGAAAATTTTTTAAGTTCGGAAAGTTCTTCTTGAAGAAGGAAGCAGACGCTGGGTTCATCATCAACAATTAAAATAGGATGGTTACGCACCATAGAGTTGCTGCCTGAGAGAAAAGTACATGAATGATGGAAGGAGCTATTCCGAGGAAAGTACTCGCTCGATGGTTGTCAACAAATCAACAAGGTCATACGGCTTGCTGACAAAATCTTCAGCCCCAAGTTTCTTGGATTCAATTGCATTCTTTAGATCCGCAAAACCTGTCAGCATAATCACTTTTGTTTTTTCGTACCGCTCTTTGATAAATCGCAACACTTCAAACCCGTCCACTCGCGGCATTTTGATATCGAGTAAAACAAGATCAAATGACTTTTGCTGCAATATTGTTATGGCTTCATCGCCATCGGCAGCTGAAACGACAGAATACCCTTCACTCTGTAATTCGCTGCTTAAAACGTTGCGAAGTGCATCTTCATCATCAACAACCAAGATATTGAACGGCTGCGCCATAGAACATCCTCGCGCTAAGTGTACATGAGAATTTTTGTTTGCGTTGAATAATAGCCAAAGAGGCGTAAAAAATCAACATAAAATTTACAATTGCGTAATTTAATTACAGAACACACACATTATCTTGCTCATTCTGCAATCTTCTTGTATCTTATTTTTCAATGAAACTCAACGCAAACGCAAAAATCAATCTCGGATTGCATGTCGTCGGTAAACGGAACGACGGCTTTCACAATATTGAAACTATATTTTACCGTATCGATCTTCACGATGTCATAACGCTTGAACGAAGTAATATTATTGAAGTGTCGTCATCAAATTCATCTCTTCCTGTCAATAAAGACAATTTGTGCGGAAAAGCGGTCGAATTATTGCATCGCGAATTAAAAATTACCGATGGGATAAAGATTCACATCGAAAAAAATATCCCTATTGGAGCAGGACTTGGCGGCGGAAGCAGCGATGCAGCGACTGTTGTCATGCATGCACCGGTTTTGTGGGGAAAAGAAATCCATCAGGCGCAATTGGAAAAATTATCACTTCAGATTGGATCGGATGTTCCATTTTTTCTCAACACTTCTTCCGCGTATGCTGAAGGGCGAGGCGAAGAATTGAACGCTTTTCAATTGAAGCTTCCCTGGTGGATAGTTCTTGTCTATCCCAATATCCATGTGTCAACTCCATGGGCGTATAAAGCGCTGTCCGAAAAACGGAACGGTTCGTTTCCGGTTCGTGATTCAATAAAAAAAATATTTCCGAATCCGCCGCTAAAAAAAATACTTTCTCTCGGGAATGATTTTGAAGATGTCGTCTTTGATCACTATCCAAGTATTGCCCACATAAAAAAATCATTACTTCAGCATGGAGCTGTGTATTCCTTGATGTCGGGAAGCGGCTCGTCTGTCTTTGGTTTTTTTGAAAAAGAATTGGACGCAGTCGGCGCATTAAAAGAATTTGAGAAAGACTTTTTTGTCCATGTTACCAAACCTGATTTTTCTGCCATATAAATGAAACCTTCTATCATCACTCTGATTTTTATTGCTGTCATTTGCGGTGACGTTTTCGGACAAACTGTAAAAGATTCTACGACACAAACTTCGAAAGATTCACTGAAGAAGGTCATTCCTATTTTTGACCTTGGGAGAATTGAGCCGTATTCAAATTCTGTGACAACAATATCCAGCGATGATATTACCTGGAAGGACTATCGTTCCTGCTATGACCTTCTTTCCTCAATTCTCGGCATGTACATTCGTGATCTTGCAAGCGTCGGCCATGCGAATCAAATTGTCATCAACGGAATTGATGACAAAAATGTTTCTATTATGATCGATGGAATTCCAATGAATGATCTCTACACCGGAACGTTCAATCTTTGGAATCTGCCGGCAGATATGATTGAGAAAATCGAAATCGTTACCGGTCCCCAGTCGACATTTTACGACGGAATATCTGCGGGTGGAACAATTAATATTGTGACAAAAAATTATTTCAATAATAAAGCCTATACACGGCTTCGCTACAGCCAGGGCGTCGACGGATATGTGCAAACGGATGCAATGTTTGCACAGAATGTTGCCCGCGACCTAAATTTTTCGTTTGGCATAACACATTATGGATTCGGATCGAATAAAGGAAGTCAAAATTATATCGGAAGATTCGATAACTCCAATAATGATGCATGGAATATTCGTGCAAAATTGCGGTACAACATTTCCGATTATTTCAATATCTCGTATTCGTATCTTTATCATCACACGTGGACAGGATTGAATGGCGGTGTCAACTATTATTCAACCCCAACCATTTATAATGGTTTGGACGCGAATGTCGACAACAGCGATTCGTACGAAAAAACGTTCAATGATTTTTCAACCGTCACAGTTGCTTTTGTGCCCGCCAACGATTCGACTCAACTCATTACGTTAACGGGGTATTATTTTGATAAACTGCGCGAATACCGTGATGAAGAAAACCGTTTTGGCAGCAATGGGATCTTCAAAAAAGTAGATTACAGTTCCATCACCAAAGGAATTAAAGCTCATTATGTCTTCAACACTCCGATTAATCGATTCTCTATTTATCTCCTAGCCGAAGATGTCAATCGAAAAATTTCATCGCCAAATAGAACCGTCGGAGCCATGGATGTTTTGAATGTTGGCTCCTTTCTCTCGCTTTCCGGATTTGCTTCGGTAAGAGAAAATTCCCTTTCGTACGGAACAGAAGAGAACATTACACTTTCAGACCATATCACAATTTTTGGAGGAATCACGATAAACGGGGAAACGAGGGCATCAACCCTTCCCAGTAGTTACAGTCGAAACGAAGCAATAACAAAATTTGAAACCGGCGTACAGATCTCTATGCAACATGTTTTTGATTCAAGAATTTCATTTTTCCATCAAATCATCAAAAACCCGATCATGATCGATACGACAGGTTCCGTAAATTATTTAAAGCCAAATCAATATATCTTTGATGGAATTACCGCATCGGCGCATTTACAATGGAATGATTTTCACCTTGAAGGAATTGCCAACACATTGCAGCAACCGAAGCTCATCAGAAACAATACCTCCATTCTTCTCTACCCGGAAATTACTCTGGATGGCTCAGCATACTATCACGGTTTATTGGCCAAGGGAAATTTGGATCTTCGAATTGGACTTCGCGGACGGTATACATCGCATCAAACCGGAATGAGACCGTTTGATGAATTCGGCGTTTGGATTCCTGCATCAATTGTAGATTTTGGGCCGGCGGCGACCATGGATTTCTTTGCTGTCGGAAGAATCGGCGATGCATACATTCACTTCATCTGGGAAAATCTTACCGGAAGCCAGTATCTGTCAGCTCCGGTGTATCCGATGTATGATCGCAACATCCGTTTCGGCGTGGCATGGGAATTTGTCAACTAGAAAATTTTGAAATCTCTTTACTTCTTTTTTTCTTCAAACAATTCACTGACCGTTACAAATTCAAAATTTTTTTTTCGAAGACGTAAAATAATTTCAGGCAGTGCTTCCGCTGTGTGCCACCCTCGTCCATTGATATGCATAACGATGATTGAACCATTTTTTGCCTTCACGGAAACATAATCAACAAGTTTTTGTTTTGTTGCATTCGTATCAGGGTCACCGGACGGCAAATTATATTCAACCAATTTCATTCCCCATTTCGCAAGCAGGGTCACTAACGTATCATTAAATTCTCCATACGGAGGGCGGAAAAGATTTGGTGTCTTTCCCGTTATTGTAAAAATGATGTTTTGCGTGAGCTCAACTTCCTGTTCAAACTTTTTCAACGGAATCTCTGTGCAATGCGGATGCAAAAATGAGTGGTTGCCAATTTCCACATAGGGAATCTTGGAAATTCGCAACAGTTCGGCCTGATGTTCAAGCGCCCATTTACCGCCGATAAAAATTGTTGCGGGGATTTTTTCCTGGATCAATATTTCTTCGATCTTTTTATCGAATTTACTTTTATAAGCCGTTGCGCATGCATCGAAAGTTAAAGCAATTTTTTTCTGTTGAAGAGAACCGTGTAAAACAGTGGTCGGAGCAATGGAAGCATGCCGCGGGGCTTTTTTTACTACAAAATTTTTTGGGATGAATCTATTAAAATCCTGTCCATACCCTAAAGAACAAAAAAATAGCACAACGAAGATTTTTTTCATTACTGCAATTTCTTCTGAAGATTTTTTGGAAGCTTCTTTGCTACTTCGTCGTAGGAATGGCCAATCATTTCAAGAATTAATGTATCGGGAAGTCTTCCGTCGATAACAACCGTATTCCACATTTTTTTATTCATATGATATCCCGGCTTAACGGCATCGTACCGTTCGCGTAATTCTATCGCTTTTTCGGGATCGCATTTCAAATTTACTCGCAGCGGAATGCTATCACTATTAACAAGGACGAACATCTTTTGAAAAAGACGGATCACCAGAGTTTCGTCATCAAACGGAAAGTCTTCGGTGATCTTCCCCTTCTTCGCAAAACAATGAGTGCGGATTGTTTCGAGATCGATCAAATGGAATCTCCACGCAGCTGCCTGATTTTTTTCCGTGCTTCTTCCGTAAAGAGGGAAAATGGAAATTGTTCAAGAATTACTTCGTACGCTTTAATAGCCTTCTCTTTATTATTCAAAAAGAACTGGTATACCTCCCCTATCTTGAACTGGGTTTTATCGCGTTCAATGCTTCCTTTGTAATTTTCGAGCAATTTTTGATACGCAGAAAGCGCATCATCATAGCGATGAAGTTGAATTGAATATTCTGCTTTCCTCAACAGAGCATCATCTGCAAGAGGGGCAACGGGATAGAGGTCGACAATTTCGGAAAACTGCCGAATCGCTTCAGCTGTTTTGAACTGCCGTGCTAAAAATTCCGCATGAGCATACAACTTCAGCGCATCAACAAATTGGAATTTGTTTTCCGTAATAAAATATTGCAGCATCAATGCATCATTTGATTCGTCAGCACGGAGATTTTCCGTCAACGGCTGTAGTAACAAGAGAGTGCTGTCAAAATTATTATTGAAAAACCTAATTTCCGCAAGCCGAAGTTGAGCCGTATTCTTTTGGTCTTGATTAGCATACGGCGAGGCATTCACCGCCAGAAATTTCTTCTGTGCTTCCTCAAGTTTTCCCCGGGAAATATTAATATCTCCGATCGTTGAAAGAACAGATGGAATCATCGGACCGGCAGGCGTTATTTTTGAAACGGAATCGAATATTGCTAACGCTCCATCAAGATCGAACAATTGTTTGTACCGAATCCAACCGATCCGATATAAGGAATTTGCCCCAAGATTTGAAAATGGAAAATCCGATGCAATTTTTTCATACAACGAAATGGCACCGGAAAAGGATGGCCTCGTTTCCAGCATGGACTGTGATGCTGCAATCGTCGATGAGAAAGCGGTGTCTCCCAACGCACTAAGTTCTTCGATGCAACGAGCATACCCAAATTTAGCGGCTACCGTAAATTGTATTTGCGCACTCTGTTGAACAGAAAGCTGATAGGCTTGAGCAGCGATCGTGTACGCCTTTTCATGAAATGCTTGTTCAGCAAATTGAAACATTTCCGCACCGCTCGAATTGATTAACTGTTCGATTTTTTTTGCAACTGTAAATGCATCACCATAACGGTTATCTTCCATGGATAACCACATTTGGATTCTCAACAACGGAATTGATTCGTGCAAGTGTAGTTCTTCGGCAATAATTTTTATGGCCGCAATCAATCCATCATTCTTTGCAACGATCGGTACAAGCCTTGATTTAATAAAATCAAACTGCAGGTCATTCTGGCGAAGCATTCGAACATATTCGCGCGTGGCATTTTCATAATCCATCATGAATGAGTAAAGATAAGCAAGCTCGTTGGCAAACAGGTTTGGATCGCCGGAAATCTTTCTTCCTCGCAGATAAGTTGTAATCCCCTTATCAAACAATCGCTGGTTCACCTGTTCATTAGCGACAGTCCGACATGCCAATTGATTATTGCCGGAAGAAAATAGAACGATATCCCAAACAGAATCCGCCTGCGTTCCCCTTCCTTCCATTGAAAACAGACTTCCAATATTCGCTTGAAGCGCAAAATCTGCAGGAGTTTTCTTCAATCGATTCGAACTTAGTGTAATGGCATCGTCATATCTTTTTAATTGTATATATATCCTTCGAAGTCCATCGAAGTACGGATAATTCAGAGAATCTTTGCGAATAAGCATCTCGTACAACTGGACAGCCCTCTCAAATTCTCCGGATTGTTCAAACGCTTGCGCAAGTCTGAATGTATTTTGATCGTCAGGCGTCTGCGAAAAAATATATCCGGCACAAATGAGAGAAAAGAATATGATCTTCATAATATTCTAATATAAAGATTCATTGCATTGCATACCAAACCATATTTAGCTATTTTATTGAAAACAATTACTAAAAGAACAGAAATTTTGAAAAAACAGATTGCAATTCTTGGTTCAACCGGATCGATAGGCAAACAAACACTTGAAGTGATTTCACAGTTTCCGCGTGAATTTAAAGTATCTTATCTCACCACAAACGGTAATATAGAATTACTTTTCGATCAAGTAGCGCAGTATAAACCGAAAGGCGTCGTTGTCCTCGACGAGAAAGCGTATACAAAAGCAAAATCGCGGCTTGCCGGGACTACCGAAGTGTTGTTTGGCGAGAATGGATTGCTTGACGTGGTTCAACGAAAAGATGTCGATATTGTCGTCAGTGCCGTCGTTGGTTTTGCGGGATTACAACCGACAATAAAAGCAATTGAAGCAAAAAAGAAAATTGCCCTTGCCAACAAGGAAACATTGGTTGTTGCCGGTGCAATCATTATGCCGCTGGCAGAAGCGAACAAGGTCGACATCCTCCCGATTGACAGCGAACATTCGGCAATTTTCCAATGCCTCACGGGCGAGCTGCCGAATAAAATTGAAAAAATAATTCTCACAGCATCCGGCGGACCATTCCGCAATACACCGCTTGAAGATCTTGCCGACGTTACCGTTGATGAAGCATTGAATCATCCGAATTGGAGAATGGGAAACAAGATCACGATCGATTCTGCGACGTTAATGAATAAAGGATTGGAAGTAATCGAAGCACATTGGCTCTTCGGCATGCCTGCAGAGAAAATTGAAGTTGTTGTCCATCCGCAATCGATTATTCATTCGATGGTGGAATTTGTTGACGGATCGATAAAAGCGCAGCTCGGCGTTCCGGATATGAAAATTCCAATTCAATACGCACTTACGCATCCATCACGGTCTCTTTCAAAGTGGCAGCGAATCAATTTCCCGCAATTGAAGGAGATGACATTCTTTGAACCGGATACGGAAAAATTTCCTTGTCTGCGGCTGGCGTTCGATGCATTGCGCGCCGGTGGAACGGTTCCTGCAGTAATGAATGCTGCTAACGAAATCGCTGTTGCAAAATTTTTAGACGGATCGATAAAATTTTTAGACATTCCGCATTTGATTCGTAAAGTTATGGAAAAACATTCTGCAGCTGCGAACCCATCTCTCGAAGAAATTGTTGAAGCAGATAGCTGGGCCAGAGAATTTGCTCTGAAAAATTAATCACGCGAGAATTTATAATGGATATATTAAATAACATCCTCTATTTCGGAATCACTATTGGCGTTCTTGTATTTGTTCACGAACTCGGGCATTTTCTGGCTGCAATCTCGTGCGGAATGCGTGCAGATGTGTTTGCACTGGGCATGGGAAATCGTGTGTTAGGCTGGAATAGAAAAACGAAATTTTCTTTCGGCAAACTTCCAGAAGATCTTGACCTTGAAGGAAACACCGATTATCGGCTGGCCGCATTTCCGATCGGCGGATACGTGAAGATTTCTGGAATGATCGACGAAAGTCTCGACACGGAATTTCAAAATACTGAACCGAAGCCGTGGGAGTACCGGGCAAAACCGATCTGGCAACGCATGATTGTCATTTCCGCGGGCGTCATCATGAATATTTTTCTCGCCGTCGGAATTTTCTGGGGAATCAACTATGTGCAGGGTGATTCATTTATGAAAACGACCGAAATCGGAATGGTCGTAAAAGATTCTCCGGCCGAAAAAGCCGGCTTGGCCATCGGTGATAAAATTTTATCCATCAACAATAAAAAGATTGAGCATTGGGAAGCCATTCAGACAACAATTTATTTTGATGAGATCGGAAATGATTTGAATATAGAGATTGAACGAGCGGGAAGTATCCATACAATTAATGTTCCCCGATCTAACATTCCGGATATTTCAGAATCTTCTTTTGGTATTATTCCTTCCAACACTGAAGCCCTTGTCAGTGAAGTGATCCACGGAAGGCCGGCAGAAAAAGCCGGACTGCTTGCGAATGATGTTATCGTTTCAATTAACGGAATAAAAGTTTTCAATCAAGAAAATGTTATCAAGATTGTAAAAGCAAACGCGTCAAAAGAAATTTCGATTGAGATAAAACGAGATAACGCCATTAAAATAATCAGCATCACTCCATCACCAGAAGGATTAATTGGTATTGGTGTTGGTGTGCGTTATCATGGACCAGTAATCGATGTGCATTATTCTCTTTGGGAATCATTTCCAAAGGGAATTCAGCAAACGATCAATGCAACGGTATTATTCGGACGGTCGATTTGGCAATTGATTGTCGGAAAAGCTGATTTCTCAAAATCTGTCGGCGGTCCCGTACGCATTGCACAGATGGCAACACGAAGCGCTGAGATTGGAATTTTGAGTTTTCTTGCGTTTATGGCGCTGCTCAGCATCAGCCTTGCCGTTATGAATATTCTCCCCTTTCCCGCATTGGACGGCGGACATTTAATGTTGCTTGCGTATGAAGCGATCACCCGAAAACCGCTGCCACACATTGTTTTAATTCGAATTCAACAAGTCGGGATGGTGATTCTACTCTCATTTATGGTTTTTGTCCTTTATAATGATATATTTGGCTGAGCGTGATATTCCGCACGGAAAGTGTTGAGAGATTGTATATCTTTGATGCAGATAGAAGCGAACGATTTTTCACATAGGAGGAGAAATGAAAAAATATTTCCTTGTTTTTTCGATGCTTGTTATATCTCTACAACTTAATGGACAGAAATTACACGATTCGAACAACTACTTGTCAATTTCTGCTATTATTACGGATGCCGATGTTATTAACGCCGCATCACTGGTTGATCCGCTTGAAGAAAAGGTAAAGGAATTTGCCCCTTCGACATTTTCTTTAAACATGCTTGCTACAAACAAAGCAAAACTTAAAGTAACAATGGAAGTAATAGCAAAAGTTACTTTAGAAGAAGATCGACAGGAAGTAACCCTGGTAAAATCAAAAACCAATTTTCCGTTCCTCGTTGACGGCGTGAGATTATTCACTAGCAGAGACGCACAAGCGGGTGCGACAAATGATATTGATTGGAACAACGACATCAATGAACCATTTAAGAAAAAACTTAAAGATAAAATTACCGATCCGGCATCCGGCGGAAAAGTCCCTTCCGGATCTTATTATGTCAGTATAACGGTCACCGTAGATTCCGTTAACGGAAAAGTTCCAAGTCCATCGGCACCAGCTTTGAATATTGAATATACTTTCAATGTCACCAATCCAACGACAGCAGTGTTGGATGTTCCATTCAATAACGGGTATGTTTATCCTACTCCATTCCCTCAATTTCAATGGACATATGATACTAGGTTTGTGGAACTTTCCGTTTATGAAAAAAGGTCTGAACACCAATCGTTAGAAGATGCGATCAGCGCGTCCGATCCTTACCTTAAGATAAAAATCGACAGGAAACTTTCCGGCAATATGACATCATTCACATATCCTCAAACTGCAGCGAGTAGACCCGGAGTCGAATTTATTAAAGGCCCACGACAACTGGAACGAGGGAGAATGTATGTTGCTGTGCTGGACGGAATGACCACCGCGTTTGGTTTCGAAGTTGAACCGATTCGTACCATTAGATCTTTTGTTATTGCCGATCCGCAGGGCCAAGTGATTGTCAATGTCTTGCAGACAATTCTCAATCAAGGAGAGTTCCAGGGAATTTTGAATATGCTCGAAGATCAAGGTTTAACGATCAACTCAAACGGAATTACATTGAACGGAGTTCGTTTGACACCACAAGATTTACAGAAGTTATTAACAGAAAATAAAGACCGAATTGTTTCGGTTCGAATCGAGGAGTAACTTCCATGAAGAACATTATAATATTTCTGGCATTACTCTCTTTGGTTTTATCGACAACAATCGTTTCTGCACAAAAGAAAAAACCGGTTGCGACAATTTTCAAACCTGTTGGAGCGGTAACATTTAAAACCGAAACCAAAGATTGGCTGGCGGCAAAACCGGCAACACCTCTCATCTCCGGCGATCTTGTCAGAACTGATGAAAATTCTTTTGCAATCATAAAATTTTTAGAGAACTCCGTTCTGCGCGTGCAGGAAAAATCTGAAGTAACGATTAGCGGCGAGATAACATCGAATCGCGAGTTTTCAAAAAATGTCTATTTGCAGCGCGGTGAACTTGGATTCGACGTCAAGAAGCGCCCGAATGAAAAATTTGAATTCTCCACGCCGACGTCTGTCGCTTCTATCAGAGGAACCGGCGGATTGTTGATCAGCGGCTTGGACAGCAACGATGTGTTGATTTTGGGAAGCGGTATCGTTGAGTTCAAAAATTTGCTGTCGAAATTTGTCACAACGGTTACCGGCGGACAGACGGCATATTCGTTCTCAAACGGAACTATCGTTGTTAACGAATCTACTCCTGAAGAAAAACGATTGCTTGACCACGGTACAAATGACAGCGGAAAAACTGAAGGTTCCAATCTTAAAGGCGGACAAGACAGCGCCAAAACATCTGCAACGGGAATTAAAGTTGGCTTAACACTCAACGCTCCTGTTTCAAAAGAAAATCAGAATATGATTATCACGGTGGAAATAACCGAATCATCGCTTTCGCTTGATTCTCTCAAAATGATTGGCGGAAACGTGTCTCTGTTCTATCAGCCAAAAGCTGGTCAGGGTTTCAAAACGTTAACAGCCCAATTATCCGATCGATCGACGAAATTCACCGTTCCGGCAGCCGATGTATTTGCTCCATCAATCAATGCTTATGCAACTTTAAAATTAAAGGATGGTTCAGAGTTCAGTTCTCCCTCCGCTTCGCCTGAATCAAATCCGCATTCATTTGCAGTGCAGGCAGGCAATAAGAATGAATTGAAGATCGATTTTACCGATCCGAACGGAAAGAAAAAAACAATGATTATAGAGTATAAATAAATCATTATTCTTTTTAGTCATCGTTGAAAATCGCTTGCAAATCTACGTGGCATTTAATAGATTGCAGGCGATTTCTTTTTTTAATTCTATTCGGCAAATGCCCTTATTACGATACCGAAATATCCTTTTTGTTCTTCTCTCGGCTATTTGCTCGCCATTACTGTTTGCACAAATCAACACATATATAAAATCTGTAAGCCCGCTCAATGTCGTTGAGCAACAGCCAGCGTCCGTTTCTGCTCATCTTTCATCAACTTCAGAAATAGAGAGAGTTACACTCTTCTACCGCCAATTCGGAGAGAGTGAATTCAAATCAGTTGAAATGCAGCTTGCGCGGGATTCGGCTACCGTCGAAATTCCGGCAAGCGATATTCATCCCCCGTTCCTTGAAGTGTATGTTTCTGCGCAAACGATGAGCGGAACTGTCGAAACATTTCCACTCGAAACTCCTTCAATGACTCCGACTCGAATCAGCGTTACCACTATTCCAAAGGAAGCATCGGAAATCATCATTCTCAGCCCCGAAGAAGGCGAACAAGTAAAAGAAGGCGAAACATATATTTCTGTTTCGTTCGTGTATGCAGATAATCTTGTTGATCGCGGAAAAACAAAAATAGTTTTAAATGGAGTTGATCTCACAAGCAGTGCCGTGGTATTTGATGATTTATTGATTGTGCCTCCCGAAGCAATCACTCCGGAAATTGCGCGGGGCGGAACAAATCTTGAAATTCAGACTTTCGATACCACAGGAAAAGAACTGGCAACGCTCAGCAGAAAATTTTCTGTGCTGACACAGGCACAAGCTGAAGAATTGGAACAATCATTCACCGGATATGGGAATGCACAGCTCGAATCAAGGAAAGAAAGTATTAAAGGAATTTCAAAAACATATAACAGGTTGGATACTCGCGCATACGGATCGTACAAAGAATTTTTGAAAGCCAATGCAAATCTCACTTTAACATCGGAAGAAAAACCCGAAAATCAACCGCAGAACAGATACTATCTTGGAATCGACGCACGATATGTAAAACTCGGATTAGGAGATGCATATCCACGCTTTCCAAATTTAATTATGGACGGAAGAAGAGTTCGAGGTTTTACTGCAGATTTGTTGCTGGGTACATTTAACATCAATGCTGCTTCCGGTGAAGTTCAACGAAGAGTTGGAAACGACACGAGTGTTCAAACTTTCAAACGAAATATGATTGTCGTGCGTCCAAGTTTTGGGAAGGGTGAAAAATTCCAGTGGGGATTTACCTATATGAAATCGAAAGATGCATTCGATTCAAATCACATTGCATACAGTGTCAAGCCTCAGGAAAATGCCGTATTCGGTTCTGACCTCTTGATTGCTTTTGACAATCATCGCATTGAACTGACAGGACAGGCGGCATTTAGTTTGAACAATGTGGATATTTCGGCAAAGGAATTTACCGATGCCGGAATTGACTCTGCCATTGCCAAAGGCAATTTCTCGCAAAGCGACGGCGATCAATTGAAGAAATATCTTCCGATCTTGCGAAAGATTATCACACCCAACGAAAATTTAATCCCGATCAACCCTGTCGGCGGAACATCACTTGTCTATGAAACGGCACTCTCGTTAAATTATTTCGGCAATTACCTTAAAGGAACTTTCCTTTCGCATGGAAGAGACTATACCTCTTCCGGTGCTACAACGATACGAAAAGATATTCGCGGTTATAACGTGACAGATCGATTACGGTTGTTCGACAATCGCTTGTTCCTTGCCGGAAGCTATGAACAATTGCGCAACAACACTTCCGGATATGAAATTGCAACAACAACATATACAACAATCAATACATCGATTTCCTATTTTCCACCGCGCGAATTTCCAAACATTACAATCGGGTATGGTATCAATAAAAATTTAAATCCAATTAACCCTTTGGATACTGCTTCGGCAAGCGAGAGCGAAAGACATATCAAACAACAGATAGCTTTAAAGGCAATTGATGATCGTACGAATCGATACTTTCTGCAGAGTTCGTATGATTTTTCTTATATCGGCAAACATACACTTTCATTGAATATTGACGTTTCGGAAAAAGATGATCAAACCCCGAAACAGCAGGATATCTCCACCTTTAACGGTGTTCTTTTGATCACGACCGTGCACGACGAGCGATTGGAAAGCGCTATTGGTCTTTCGTTAAGCAGTCTTGAATTTCCACAGGCTGACTCGCTTGGAATTCTTTCGCAAACAACATTAGGCTATCAAACCATCAGTGCAACGGGCAGATATAAATTGTACGGCGATGTTTTACGATTAACTGCGACGGTCGCGCCAACGTTCGGCGACTTTGCGAGATTTCTTTTCGAGTCCGGACTTGTGTACTCCATCACCGAAAAACAATCAGCATCATTACAATTCCAATTTATCAAAAATTCTTCATCGACACTCTCTGCGTTACAAACAAGCAAAAATGATTCGTATATAAGTTTTATTTATCGAATAGATTTTTAGGATGAACCTCGCTCCTTCTAAAGACAACCTGCGTTTGTGGTTGAATCGATTCCTTCTCAGTTTTTCAATTGCCGTTGCCGTGTTAATTTTCGTTCAGGATATCGTATTTCATTTCGGATTTTTCGACCGTCTGCAGTTATCCTTTATTGATCGGTCGTTTGCACAACGCGGCCCCTTAAATGTTTCCAAAGACTCGCTTGATATCATCATCATTCCCATTTCAGACAAATCGGAAACATCGCTGAAAGATCGTTATCCTTTTCCTCGAAGTTACTATGCGCGTGCCATCAAGAATTTGAATCGTGCAGGCGCGAAGGCAATTGGAATTGATCTTACATTCGAGCAACCGGACGCACATGGATTACCGCATGATGAAGAACTCTTTGATGCAATCCGGCAGTATCGCAATGTTGTCGTTGCAGGAAAAACTGAAATACGGAGTAACGAAGCAACAGTCGCACGCGAAGAAGAAAATTTCCACTCAATCTTTTATACTGCGGATAGTTCCGTAGGAAGCGTCTTCGTTCCAAATGATGCTGACGGGATTTATCGGCGCTACATGCCCTTTACAAAAATGCCAGGGCAAGAACGATATATTCCCACCTTTGCATTCGCTCTTCTTAACAAAGCACTCCATCTTCCTTCAACATATTATGCGATGGAAGAAAAAAATGATTTCATCGTTGGCGATCATCACATTCCGAAATATGATGACGTATCGATGCTGATCAATTATTACGGGCCGGCAGGGAAAGTTTTTCAGACCATCGATATTGTCAACATCCTGGACGATAAAGACTTTGAAACGATAGAAGAAAAAAATTTCCACACCCCAATCAATATGTTTGACGATCCGGATATCGGCTATCTGCAAAGCGGGATTTTTAAAAATAAAATCATTTTGATCGGACCATATTTCGCCGAATCAAAGGATCTTTTTAACACTCCGGTTTCACAAGAAGGATTTGAAGACCGTAACCAAATGTACGGGGTAGAGCTTCACGCCAATGCCCTCCAAACTTTGCTGCGTCAAAATTATATTTCACGGCTGTCAGATGTCCAGCAATCAGTGTTTGTCATTTTTCTTTCACTGTTCACATTCTTTTTTGTTACATGGTTGAAAGTCATAAAAAGCCGCTACGCATTCATTTACGAAATTGCTGCGGTCATTATTATGGCAGGATTGATCTACGGAATTCTGTCACTGTCGTATTTTGCCTTTGAAAAATATCGTCTCGTTGTTCCAGTCGTTGCACCGGTAGC